>PKXZ01000101.1 GCA_003132525.1 Candidatus Dormiibacterota bacterium
GGGTGACGGATCACGGCTGGTTCGGTTCCGGTGTGTTAACTGCACGCCTGGGGTGGGGAACCGTCATGTTCCTCAGCGTGTCCTTGAGGCCGCCAAGCGCGCGGCAGCCCTACCCCCGGGCGCGGCGCCGGTCGAGGCGGATCATCCATAGGTCGATGGTGTCGATATGCAGATGCGTTTCGCTCCACGGATCACGCCCCAGGGTGACGCGGATAGCGTCCTCCGACTCGGCCTCGACGACGTGCACAACCCGGTCGCCGGCCGCCAGTGGGCCGCCCAGAACAAGGTTCGCGCGCTACGCACCCGAGCCCCTTCGCTGAGGCTAGAGATCGCCCAAGCTAGGCCTCGTTTCCTATGGCCGTCTTGAACGTAAACGGACGTACTTGGCAGTTCGCTACTCACTAGCTGCATGGCGGTCTCCCACCGGGGTCGCGACGTTGCTGCGCATGCGACTGAGCAGGTCATCGATCTGCGAGATGTCACCCTCCGACTTCAATCACAAAGATGTTCGACTCGTTCGAGTCCGGCTGGCTCGCTAGATGTGGATGCTGCCGTCATCGCTCAGCGTCCAACCGGAATTGTGAGCAACTTCCCACACGTAGCCGTCGGGGTCTGCAAAAGCTCCGGACGTACCGCCCCACTCTGCTAGCCGCTGGGCGAACGATCGTGCCCCCTGCGCGTTGGGCGTCTTCGAGTGTCGCGCCGACTTCGTCGGGGGAGCGGACGTTGTAGGCGAGTTCGATACCAGGCGCACCATGTCCGCCGAGAGCCGCCCAAAGGCCAAACACCATTCCTCCGGCCTGGAAGAAGCAGACTTCGTCGTCAGGCTGTTGGGCGCCACGCCAACCGAGAGCTTCATAGAACGCCCGTGCCCTGCCCAGATTGTTGACGCCGAGGGTCACGAGACTGATGCGTTGCTCCACGTGCGCATCCTTGCACATGGAGTGCTGGCAGTCCCACGGCGCTGGGCTTGGGNNCGAGTCGGATTCTTGGACTCCTATGGCTTGACCTAGAGGGTGTGTGTCGGATGGTCAGGCGCACGGTATATAGATGCGTCGGGCGGCTCCAGGCGTGCGCTCGAAATCGGACTCGAACGAGGGCGCAGTCCAGATGTCTCGCTCTGGTGTGCTAATTGCACGCTGGGGTGGACGACAGTGCTCGGCCTTGAAGTGGCTCAGGCCCCCGCGAGCCGCAACCGAGCGCGATCACTCGGCTGTCGCACCGGGCGCGTCCCTCGCAGCGCTGATTCTTGGGAAGCGCTCGAGCCTATGCGGTGGCCAGGAGTTTGGCCACGACATCGTCCCAATGCTTGGGAAGGAGCACGTGGGCCTCGCCTGGGTAAATGATCAGCAAACTGTTCGGGATCCGCTCGGACGCTCGATCGCCGATGGATCGAATCCCCATGGGACGACATACATACGGATTTCGTGCACGAAACCGCGAACGCCCTGCCGAAAAGGCTCCGGCATCGCAATGCTGATCTAGGTTGCTTTGTAAACGAAGAGACCCCCGGCGCTATGCCAGGGGTCTCCTCATCAGGAAGGGATTTGGGGGCTTCGGTGTTAGGGGCCAATCTTAGTCCGAGCGGAGCCAGCGGCGGTCACCCTCGGACAGCCCGTCGTCCGGGTAACGTTCGAGCCGTCCAACCTCGCAGTCGGTGCGCTGGTGCGCAGGCGGCCATGGAGCTGCTTCTCAAGGTCGCGAACCTCGCTGCACAACGCGAACGCCTCGTCGCGAAGACGGCTCTCTTGGCCTGCTCAGAGTGTCTTCGGTGCGTGTCTGGCTCAGCCGCCGCTCGCAATAGCGTCGACCACGTGAAGCACACCCAGAGGGACCTGAAGATCGAACTCGCCCAGTTGGGCTCGCAGCGAGCAGACGACTGACGCTGCCGACATGTCGGTCAGGTTGAACGCCCCCGCTGATCGAGAGCGCACCCACGACAGTTGCCGGGCGCTTGCGAAGGACCTTCTCGCGGCGGTAACCTCCCAATCGAGCCGTTTGTAAGTAACACGGCACCATCGAGGCGAAGGGACGAGATATGCGCGCGAATGCCGTTATCAAGATGTTGGCCGCCGGCGTGGTGGTCATGGGTGCGAGCGCCACCGCTGCCGCCCCGGCCGCGGTGGCAGCGCTGCGGATGGTGCCGTTGTCCACGGGGAATGTCCTGGTCAGTGCTCACCCGGCGCAACCGTCCACCACCGCCCAATGCGAGAGCGGTGCGGTGGTCCCGGGGGTGGACTTCGCTTGCTACCAACCCTTCCAGGTGAGGGACGCCTACCACCTCGGACAGCTCTACACCAAGGGGATCAACGGTCGTGGCGAGACGATCGTCATCGTCGACGCCTTTGGCTCGCCGACCATCCGCCAGGACCTGGCGACCTTCGACAAGGCCTTCGGGTTGCCGGCGCCGCCTTCGTTCAGAATCATCCAGCCGGTGGGACCCGTGCCGCCGTGCACCGCCGACCCTTACGGGGTTGGCGACTGCGAGGGCTGGGGCACCGAAACCAGCCTGGACGTGGAGTGGTCCCATGTGATCGCCCCTAACGCCAACATCGTGCTGGTCGAGTCGCCCTCCTCGGAAACCGAGGGGGTCAACGGCTTCCCCGACATCATTGCAGCGGAGAACTACGTCATCAATCATCACCTCGGTGACGTCATCTCCCAGAGCTTCGCTGCCACCGAGCAGACCTTCGTGGCGCCTCCAGCAGCGTATGGGCTGCGCAGCGCCTACATCAACGCCGCGAAGCATGACGTCACCGTGCTCGGCTCCTCGGGCGATGACGGTGACACCGGATCCTATTGCTCGCCCTCCAATAGGGATTGCGCGAGCTTCCCCTGCTGCTACTCCTTTGCGAACACCGAGTGGCCCGCTTCCGATCCGCTGGTGACTGGCTTGGGCGGCACCCAGCTCCACCTCAGCGACTCCGGCAAGACCATTTCACCGGCCAGCGTCTGGAACGACCCGCTTTCACTGTTCTACCCCGGCACGCCAGGCACCTTGGGTGCGAGCGGCGGCGGACACTCAACCTTCTTCTCCAGACCCGCCTTTCAGAACGGGGTCGCCAGCGTCGTCGGTGATTCGCGCGGGACACCGGACATCAGCATGAGCGCGGCCGTGAACGGCGGTGTCGACTTCTACCAGTCCGCGCCCGCCGGTGGTGGCTGGGGCGTCGTGGGCGGCACCAGTGAGGCATCGCCGGAGTTCGCCGGCATCGTGGCACTGGCCGACCAGGTGGCGGGACACAGCCTCGGCGACCTCAACCCCAGGCTCTACGCTCTCGCCGAAGCGGGTGGCGACAACGGGATCGTCCCGATCAGCAGCGGCAATAACACCTACAGCTTCGTCAACACCAAGGGCAAGGTCGTGACGGTGCACGGCTTCGCAGCCAACGGCAGCTACAACGACGCGACCGGCTGGGGGACGATCGACGCTGCCCAGTTCGTTCCCGCGCTCGCGGGTTCGTAATCTCGGTCTGAACCCGAACTAGAAGGGATGCGGCCGCCGGACAGCCGGCGGCCGCCCCGGCTCCGGCGCTCAGGTGTGTTAATTGCACGCTCGCGTGGCCGTCGGTGTCGTCCTCCGAAGCCTTCGCGCTAGGTCGTAGGCTCGACCCAAAACGGGCTCAAGGTCTGGCGCCCAGGTCGCTCGGCCGGAGGCGACCTCGAGACGGCCGACGAGCTACACCGCGATTGTTGGAGGGTGTCGAAAAGACCCGCAAGCCTCGTCCCTTCTGTTTGCGGCGTACTTCGGCTGGCGACGCACAATCCGGGTCGCCACCCTAGCGAGCACGGCGGACCTCGGCGACCCCACTTTGGCGCGTTCCCGCTGGGCGGCAAGATCGGCTTGACGCGATTTCGCTGACGAGACACTCTCTTTGGCGTGATTGCGCTCGGGGACCTGTCCACTTTGCGCAATCCACGACCTAACGAGGCGCGCTCGGCGCGATCGGTCGGCGAGGCTACCCGACGTGCAAGCAATTGACGCGTTACGACGGCGTTTGGGGCGTTTTCGGTATTGCGACAGCACTCCCTTCGCGCGCGCGGGGGGGCGCAGGCCGCGCGCTGGGAGTGGCGGCGTTTGCGACGTGCGCTTGACGGCGTGGACTACCGCGCTGCGCCAACAGCACCTCCGTCCGAATCCGGGCGCTCGCCTTCGGGAGAACACATCTCGACCTGGCGATTCAGCAAAGGTTGGTGGCTGCAGTGTTGGAGGCTCAACCCAGACGGGCCGATGGTCGACAACATTCGGCCCTTGGTTCGCAGACGCTTCGCCTGCCTGAATCCAAGAGTTCCGAACGCGATAGCGATCGCACCGACGACAAGGCAGATCAGCCACCCCACCGACGGCCCGAACGTCAAGATGCCGAACAGAACGGACCGTGCATTCGCGGCCGTCGAACTCTGAGGCAGAAACAGGATCCCGATCGTGACCGCGAGTCTGATCGATCCAAGGACAGCCGCGATCCAACTTGGTCGATTGACTCCTGCCAGTGGTGCGACTGTCATCGGCCTCCTACCTCCACCAGGCCGGCGCCCAATCCTACAACGGGCCCGGGCCCGGCGAACCACGACGCGACCACCAGACGTGCGACAGCCTAGCTCGATGCGACCTGCCGGTATGTCGAGCGGCCGTGGTGGCGTCGGCTGATCCGCCGATAGACCCGCTGCGTCTTCCGCCGGACAGACGTGAGTCAATTCGTGGCGCCCGCCGCTCGTCAGTTCGGTATATCCGGCTCTATTGCACCCAACCTCGGGTCGCGTCCCACCGCCAGGTCAGCTCCGCCACCGCGGCGTCCGTCGTCTCGAAAAGACGTATGACCACGGTGTGACCGCCACCGAGATAGCCGGCCTGTTGAGCTTCCTCCTGTGCCCTTCGTAGTTGGTCGTCTTCGGAATCCCTGTTGCTTGCTCGCACGGGATGGGCGGTCAAACGGCCTTCATCGGTAGCAATGGCCACGATCGTCGCGGACCAGCGTCTGTCGGTTTGGTTCATCCCTGTCGCCTTGATGACGACCAGCACCACGGCGACCACCAGCACCACGGCGCCGATCACAGTCCACACACGCCTTCCCATCGCAGTCAATGATGACGATGCGCCCCGTGGATGCGGCACGACCGGGAAACTACGGGGCCTCCTCCGCGTCCGCCATCGAGCCATGCTCGGTCACCCATTACAAACGACCGACGTGACAGCGGTTCCGCGAGCTCTGTCCTCGCGCGAAGGTGACACGAAGCGGCTCCAGCCGCGATCCTCGAGCGCAGGAATTACTGGTGCCGCCACCCGCAAGTCAGCCATAAGCATCCTCGCCTCGCCCTCGGGCGCATTCACGGAAGTGTGAACCGTACGGCCGGCAATCTTAGGTCGCGCGAAGGCATAGCCCCGGTCGATCAGCCGCCGCCCCACCCACCTCCGCTTGACCTTTCGAGGCTCATTTCCTCTAGGCCAATCCTTCCCCTGCACGAATGGACCCGCGTCCTTCCCAGTCAGTCAGGAACAGACACGACAATCAGAGGATCTCTCGCACCGTGAACTCCTCGGAACGATCGACCGGCCCGCATCGAGCCGTAGCCCTCCGAGGTCTGGTGGCGTCTGGGCAACTTCAAGGCCAACTCCGGAAAGCTCTCAGTTCAAGTGATGCTTCTATTGTTTGTCAAGCCGCTGCGGCGAGGGCAGCTCGAGGTATGAGCTCGCGATAGATTTCGCGAGCGACGTAGCGCTTGAGGCACCTGATGATCTCCGGTTTCGACATACCCTCCTGGGTGCGCCGACGGCTGATGGGTGGCGAGTCGCACGATGACGACACGCCAGAGCGCGCAGTTGGCGGAGCGATCGCCGCCACGGTTGAGCCGATGGCGACCGGTGGTCTTTCCGGACAACGCCGGCAGCGGTGCCACACCACAGAGATTCGCGAACGCACCTTCTGATCGCAGTCGCTCCGGATGGTCGCCTGCAGCCACCAGCACGGCACCTGCAACATCGGTACCAACACCTTTCAGCGCGCAGAGTGTTGGTGCAGCTGCAGCCACGAGGCGATCCAGGTCGCGGTCCAAGGTCACAACTTCGGCGGCGAGCTGCTGGTGGCGCTGCGCCAGACACTTGAGGGCCAGCTTCACTGCCGCAGCGGGGGTGACGTCCGGACCGGGGCGCAGGCACGC
>PKXZ01000072.1 GCA_003132525.1 Candidatus Dormiibacterota bacterium
TGGGTGTGGGTGTGGGTGTGGGCGTGGGCGTGGGCGTAGCCGTCGGGGTCGGGGTGGGCGTGGCTGTCGGCGTCGACGATGGCGTCGGCGTCGGTGCTCCAGTAGGTGCCGGAGGGGCAGGCAAAGCTGCGCCCAAGGACGCGACCTGCGCCGCGGTCAAGCAGTTGCCATACGAATTGGGACACGCGTATCCATCCGGCAACTCCACCGAGTTGGCGCCCCACTGGCCCGCAGCTTGAATAACGTTGGAGAGCGACCCGACTGTGCTGATGGTTGCCGTCTGATAGGCGATGGTGGGTCCGGCCGCGCTGATGGCTCCGTACATCGTCTGGTAGTTGCCCGATCCGGTCAGATAGCTCTGAGTGAGACTGTTGTTTTCCAATCCCAGACCAGCCCGGCGGGCGGCGTTCATCGCCGTTTGCGTGAACGCCATGTCGGTGCTGGTCGTCCCGCGTGAGGTGATGACCTGGTACGGATTGAACGTGTAGTCCACGGTGGTATGCGGCCAGTAACTCCCGATCGCACCGCCGGCGCAGCCGCTCGTCACCGGTCCGATGTCGCAGAGCTGGTTCTGTTCGTCGACACTCGCGCTGTAGCCAGCGGCGGCCAGGGCCGAGACGTCTGAGGTGGTCCCGACGTCACGGATCATCGGCTCGACGGTGAACGTCATGTTGGGCGTCATCGTCACCTCGGCAATCTCCGGAGCTATGTCGTACTTGGCGGCCAGCTCACTGACGAATGCGTACCACGCCTCCTGGAAGGCGGGCATCCAGAAGCGCGGGATACACGCCTTTTGACCGGTGCCCTGTGGATTGACGAGTTCGACGCAACTCCCGCCCAGGTTCTGCGCCCAACTCGGCGTGTCCGAGCCGGCGGCCACTCGCAGTTTGAGGAGCTCCTGATCAGCCGGGTTTGCCGCATTCCATGCGTCGACCTCGGTGATCGCCTGATCAATCGGGTTGTTGGCGGTGATCGCACCGCTAGGCGACGACTGCAACTGGTTCCAGCCAACCAGTCCGGTTGCGCTACCCGTGATCACGTACCCGGCGAGGCTCGCCCGATAACCGGATGGGATGGTGGCGCCGTCGCGATTCAGGAGCCCGTGGATCGCTGGTTTGGTGCCTTGTGCCGCAGCGTGGATGAATGTGAAACCGCCGACGAGCAGGACTGCCACCAGAAGGAATACCGCAGCACCCTTCCTCGCCAGCTTCCTGGTGATGACCGCGCCGCCCCGTACGATCAACGCGTCAACCGCTGCCCTGCAGCTGTCTGATGCCGACGGCGATCAATGCCGAGTCACGGCATTCTGGACAGCCGCGCCATTCCCTTCCACGCGCACATTTTGCACTATTCTCCGCTCTCCGACCATAACGCGACGCTCGTGATTAACCACAGGCCGAATCCACGGGAATCGAACTGATCGGGTTTCCGTCGAAGTCCGACGTGGACGCGTAGACGCCGGTAAACCCGTCGCCGCAGGGGATGTCCAACGGCGCAGAGAAGGTTCCGTCACTGCCGATGACACCGCTACCGAGTCCGCCCGAGTCCGAGGAGAAGGTGATCGACGCATCAGGGAACAGGCCGGATCCGGTGACCGTCCCCCAGCAGACATCCGGCGTGCAGTCGTACGTATCGGTCGAGATGCTCAGCGTGGGCAGCACGACCTCGTTGTCGTAGGTGATCGTGTTGATCCCAAGGCCGTCGTAGAAGGAGCTCGTACCGGCTCCGGTATCCGAAGCATCGAGCGAGCCGTTTCCGGAGTACGTGATCGACGCCACCGCAACGTCGGCGGTCGGTGTTTCAGTGACACTCACCAGGACCGGGTTGCCGGACGAGTCCACATCCGGGATGTCGGCCGAAAGATCGGAGCACTGGCCCGGCTCGAGACCCACGCTCCCGGTGTAGGTGGTGTTGTCAACGGTGTACGACCACGTGAAGGTGAACGTGTCGCTTCCAATGAGTGACCCCGAAAGCGACGTCACCTTGCAGATCTGGAACTGTCCGGTGTTGACCGCATTGGTGAACGTCACGAGCGTCTCGTTCGCACCCCCGCCAAAGGGCACGTCGACGGTCACCGGGTTGGTTCCAGAGATGATCCGGTTGTCGAGAGCCGGTCCGGTGGCGGTCACCGACACCAGGGAGAAGTTTGCCGACGGTCCTTCGAGGACCGTTGCCGTGCCGGCCGGCACCACGATTGCCGTCGAGCACTTTCCCGCATCCACGGTGACGTTGATCGACCCGTTCACCGTGAAGTTGAACGGGTTACTGCCATCACCCAAGGTCTGCGGGTCCGCCGCGTCCTTGCAGATCTCGATCGTGCCCTCGGCCTGGTTGGTGAACGTTGCGGATGTGATGCCCGGCTGGACCGTGAGCTTCGCCGTGGTGTCCGTGCTGCCGTCGTCGCCTCCGCTGGGTGAGACGCTCACGCCGACGAGCGAAACGCTCGCGGGCGTGTCCTCGGTGATCGTGACGCTGCTCCCAAGCGGAAGTCCGGCGCCGTTGGGCGTCGGGAGGAAGACACAGGCGGGCCCGTTCTCGAATGTGTTGGCGACGATATTCGTCGAACCGGCGCCGGCTGCATCGCTGTAGTCGAAGGTGAAGGTGCTGCCAGCCAGTGCATCGCTGTTCGCGCTGTCCAGCGTCTTGCAGACTTTGACAAGGCCGAGGTTGGTCTCGTTGACGAAGGTCGCGACAGTCTCGGTGTTGGTGTTACCGGCGACGACGGTCACGCGTGCCGTCTGATTGATCAGATTGTCCGAAACAAAACGGCTGGTCGGGTACGTGTACACCTCGTCCAGCGCGTAGGGGAACTGGGCGCTCTCGGTGATGGTCGCCGTGCCTGGGGTCACCTGGATGGCCGACGTGCACTGGCCCACGAGAACGCTGTATGGACCGTAGCTCAGTCCGGCGGCATCGACGATCGAGAAGAAGAAGTAGCCGGAGACGAATTGATCAGCCCCCTGTTTGCACACCTCGATGTAGCCAGGCTGCGGGGCCACAACGATCTCGTTCGTGAACGTGACGGCGTTCACGCCAGATCCGAGGGTCAATGACGCAGTGCGGGCGCTCAGATTGGTTGCGACGTTCGACGCCGGCGGCTGTGTCACCGCGATCGCGCTGACCGACACATTCGGCGCAGGCGTGAGCTCCTGCACGCTGACCTTCGTACCGGCCGCATACGTGGTCAGGGCGCTGCACCTCGGCGAGCCGTACCTCCCGGCATCGATTGTGAAGGCCGCCCCGCCGTTGATCGAGAAGCTGAACGGCTCCCCGATCAGCTGGGTGCTGTTCGAGGCAGCCTGCTTGCAGATCGTGAGCTGTGCGGCCGTGGTCTTGTTCACGTACGTGACGACCGTCTCGGTCTGACCCGCCGGAGCTCTGACCGTCACGGTCCCCTTGGCGACGTCCAGCGACACCTTCCTCCCCGCCGGCGACAGCGTGATCGACTGCACCACGGTGGTGCCGGTTGCTGCCTCAGTGACCACGTGGTTGCCACCGGTGACACTGATCGGGGCACTGCAGCCGCCGCCGACCACGCTCACCGACCCACCAACGCCGCTGATGGTGAACGAGAAGGAGCGTCCGGTCATACCGTTGCTGGCCGACTTGCAAATCTCGATGGTCCCTTTCGCGGCGGCCTGGACCTGTACCGAGGTTGCGAGGGTGCCGGCCGTTGAGCCCAGGGCGACGACCAGGGCGAGAGCGAACGCGCGAAGGCTCCGCGGCTTTGCCCACGGTCGCATTGGAACGCCCCTCCTCTAGTCGGCTGCGCCAGTGCTGCACCAGTTGGCCTGAATGCTGCGAATGGTAGACGGCCGCATCCCGTCGCCACATCAGTACCTGTACTGAATTTTCTTCGCGTCGAGTACTGACTGAGGGCCGCACGCGTACTCGCGTTGTACGTAGCTGCACCGGGACCGAACCCCGGTCAAAAGAAGATGGGGCCCCCGTGGCGGGGACCCCATCTCAAAGAGGGGACCTTTGCTCAGTCAGGCTGAGCGTAGGTGACTGTAGGTTGGTTCCCGGTTGAGAGAGGCCCCCGCAACGGCGGGGACCTCTCTCTAGGGTCGTGCTATGTGAGGCGTGACCTCTCTTCGATGTCTTTCCTCACCCTACCGGGTCGATGTATTTCCTACCGGGGCCGGGCAACCGCTCTCGTTGCACTGCTCGTTGTCGTACGTGAGCGCGTTCGTCCCCTGGCCGATCGTGAAGTCCGCCAGGGCCAGGTATGTGTTGCTATACGTGACCGACCCGGGGCCGGTGAAGCTGATCGAGCTGATGTAGTAGTCGGTGTTCAGCACGTACGCGCCGTTGTCGAGGTCGCCACTGACGTAGATGACCACCGGGTTGCCCTTGTTGTCCACGACCGGGATCGGGCCACTGGTCCCGTTCAAAGAGCCGTTCACGAACCCGCACTGTCCGGGCTCCAGCGTGACTGCTCCCGTCACCGTCGTGCCATTGAGGGTGTAGCTCCAGTTGAACGTGAAGCCCGAACCTGATAGCGACGAGCTGGACGACGTCTTGCAGATCTTGAACACACCGGTGTTCACCGCATTCGTGTACGTCACGAGGGTCTCGTTACCGTCGAGATACTCGCCACTGAACGGCACGCTCACGGTCACCGAGGTGCCGCTCGCCGAGGTTGTGGGTCCGGAGACGATCACGTTGTTGAGGCTCGGGCCGGTGGCGGTCACCGACACGAAGTGGAAGTTCGCCGACGGCAGCTCGTTCACGGTTGCCGTGCCGGCAGGCACGTTGATCGCGTTCGAGCACTGCCCGGCGTTCACCGTGACGTCGATCGACCCATTGACCACGAACTGGAACGGGTTCTTGCCGTTGCCCAGGGTCTCCGTGTCCGCGGCGTTCTTGCAGATCTCGATCGTGCCCTCAGCCTGGTTGGTGAAGGTCGTCGAGGTGATGTTGCTGCCCGCGTTGCCGTCCGGGTTCCAGGTTCCCGGCACGGTCACGTTCACGG
>PKXZ01000005.1 GCA_003132525.1 Candidatus Dormiibacterota bacterium
CGGTGCCACCCGCTCTTGGAGGGAGGACAGTTGTGCCATAAAAACCGACGCGTCCGTTTGCCGACGGTACCTTACAGAACTCGATGACCGGCGCAGATGGTCCTCACGCGAAGTACCCCCGAAGCCTTCATCAGACATTCACCGGGTGCCTTTGCGTTGCGAAGCCGTCAAGCATCCCATCGACAGCCTTGCTGATCTTTCCCCAGCGGAAGGCGTGGGGATCGAGCGCGTAGTGCAAGACGAGCCCATCACTGATGGCGAGGAGTAGCGCGGCCAAGGCGTTGGGCGGGAAGTCGATCGACATCTCGCCGATAGTGACCGCCTCTTCAACCCATTCTCGGAGCACGCGCTGCCGCTCGGCGACCACCGCCGTGACCGCGGCACGTATAGCTGGATATNNGCAACTGGACTCGTGCGGGCTCCGCTCCTTGCATGAGCATCGACTCAGTCACTTTGCGAATCCGCTGGACTGGACCGAGCTGCAGTGTCGCCGGGTCCTCCGCAACGCGGGCGATCGAGGCAGCATCGTCCGCGATCAAGCCCAGGAGGAGTTCCTCTTTTGAGACGAAGTGGCTGTAGAACGCCCCCTTGCTCAGCCCGGCGTCGGCGCAGACATCATCGACGGTCAGATCGCGGTATCCCTCCCGCGCGATGCAGCGCCAGGCAGCGTCGAGAAGCTGCCGGCGGCGCTGCTCCCGCGTGCGTTCAAGCAGTTTTGGCACCCTGTCAGGCTATCACGAAGCAGACCGATCAGTCTCCGCGGATCCCGGAGGTCAATCAGCTACCCACCACCGTGTAAGGCGTTCGGTCGAGATAGCATTTGCCGGTCCGAAGGAGTAGGATCTGAGCTTAGTACTCATACCGAGCAGTTTGTTTGGGTCTGGCGCGCTGGTACGGTCATCATCAGGCCCTTGAGGATCGACGTGGACGGAATCACCGAACAAGATGCAGGGGCTCGTGGATCGCTGTCGCAGGTGACCGGGGATCTCGGTTGGGAGGACCACGCTGCCCATCGGCGCGAGGGTAACTTCGCTGTCGGACAAGAACTGACGGAGCATCACGCGGAGCTCCTAGATCAGAAAGGCAGCTTCGCTTCGGGTGTAGCCCTGAAGCTACAGGCCCACCAAGGGACCTTCGCCGAGGGGCAGGAGCACGAGGACCCACATCCCGAGGTTCTTGAGAACAGGGGCGGTTTTGCGGCGGGTCAGCGGAAAGGCGCCCGTCTTAGACAAGGACGAGGGAGCCTTCCGTCGTTCGCGTAGCCCCATCTCGCCGACTTCTCGATCAGTCGACGATTCGATTGGCGAAAAAAGACTCGAAGACAAGCATCGGAGAATTGATATGAATCGACAGGAGCGTTCTGAAGCCGAACTTCGCGATGGCATGGCGTCCGGCATCCCAGGCCCCGAGCCACCTGACGGCATGACATCCGGCGTCCTGGGGCCCCAGCCTCTCGACGGTATGGCATCCGGCACACCCGGGGCCGTGCCGCTCGATGGCATGGCATCCGGCAAATCCGGGCCCGAGCCACTCGACGGTATGGCATCCGGCGAACCCGGACCTGAGCCGCCCGATCGTATGGGGTCTCACGTTTCTTCCTCGTCACGGACAGGAGGTACCGGATGCCCAAAGTGAGCGCTTTTCACACTGAGTCCCTGACGTACTCGGAGAAGGAGCGGAGCGTCTATCACGACCAAAGTGAGTGTGGTTACGGCAAGAGAGTCGCCAACGACGGCAATGCCATCGCCGGGAGGGGTATCGAACGCGAACTCTGCGACCAGTGCGCCACCCTCGACCGAGAGACGTTGGCGTAACCGGCCGATGCGCCGACCTTGATCGAGAGCGGGGCGCAGGTCGCTGCTTTCCTAGCACTTAGGTTCAAGTGTTTCCCCGTGTTCAGTTCATCCAGGGACATAGGGTCTGCTTGTGAGCCACGTCCACCGTTCGAATCACCGAACACGCGTGCATACGATCTTGCCAGCCGGGCCGGCTCTTGTCGTCTCAGTTCACTCGTCGCCTAGCGCAAACCGCGGTGCGGTCCCAATACCCTCGTTCCCCAATGGGTCAGCGAGTCGTCGAGTGATCGGCCCCATGCGGATCCCGGTATCAGAATCGCAAGGCTGGCACGGCAGAACCAGCAGATGATCACCCTCAGGATCAACAAGATTGCGCCGCGCCGCCAGCTGCCGAGAAGCGAAGATCGGCAACCTCGGAAGTCCGCTCGGCGAANNTCACCCGCAACGAGCTAGCTTGTTGTCAACGACGCCGTGCTCACGCGAGGTCACGTTGGCGACGCGCGCATTCCCGATAGATGAGCGAGCGTTCGTAGCGACGTAGAATCCAGTGCAGCCGTCGGAATCATCTCGATCAGTGTGGGCGCAATCTGACCCAATCCCATCGGTTTGTGTAGGACGCGGATGTCGCTCAGGTCACGCAGCGCATCTAAGCGAGCATCGTTCCTTCCCACGCCAGTGAACACCACGATCGGAAGTGCCGGAGAGATGCGCAAGGCCCGCAGACTTCTACAGAGCGTGACGCCGTCATAGCCCGGCATCTGAAGGTCTGTCACGAGCGCGTCGACGCCGTCGGACACAATTGTTGCCATAGCGGCCGTGCCGTCCCCGACCGCGACGACGTCGAAACCGCGATGGCGAAGCGTGAGCGCGATCAATTCGCGCATGTCGATATCATCGTCCACCACGACGATGCGCGGAGTTGAGGCGTGTTGGGTGGTCTGTGCCTTTGTTATGTCTGTCTCCTATCGTCATACCAGACTTTGGCCACGTCGCTCGTCGTCGACATCGAGCATGAACGCCGGTCATGACCAAGGTCGGTGCGCCAACGTACGGAGGCTCGGGGCGCCACACCGCGTGTACACAGACAGCTTGCCAGACGTTGGTGATCGCGGCCGCTCAGCTGACGCCTCGCGAGCGGTCATGAGTGCTCCGACGAAGCCAGACCACGAGCCCGACGCGTCCAGCGTCAATGGTGGGGGCGAGAAGCCGTCCGAGGCGGCATGCGGGAGGTCACCGTCAGACGCCGTTCGCCGTTTCAACATGGTCTCGCCGCCACATGGCTCCCGGTGCCTGCACCTCGGTCGCTGAGGGTCAACGTAAGAACAAGCGCCGGCTCGACGCTAGAGCAGCGTGAGTGACAAACCCGATGTCATTGCCTGCTGGATGCAGAATGGCATCTCCAGCGCGGCCATCCAGACCTTCCGGTGACCGTGAGCGCACTGTCGTCGAGCCGCTGGCGTAGGCTGATCCCAGTCGCCTTCCTCACCTACAGCTTCGCGTATCTCGACCGATCCAACTATTCACTCGGAGCCGCCGGTGGCCTCCAGAGTGCTCTCCACATCACCTCGGCTGAAACCGGCCTCCTCGGAGGCCTCTTCTTCCTCGGCTACTTTGTGTTCCAGGTCCCGGCTGCGGGATTTGCCGAACGCCGCAGCGTGAAGAGGCTGATGTTTTGGTCGCTCATTCTCTGGGGCATCTTCGCCGCCGCACAAGGCGTCATCCCCTGGTTCTGGCTGTTCCTCATCGACCGCTTCCTCCTTGGAGTGGTCGAAGCGGCTGTCATCCCCGCCATGCTCGTGTTCCTCACCCATTGGTTCGCCGACTCCGAACGCGGGCGAGCGGATACCTTCCTCATCCTCGGAAACCCGGTGACCTTACTGTGGATGTCAGTAATCTCCGGCTATCTGATCGCAGCCACGAGCTTCCGTTGGATGTTCG
Organism: Candidatus Dormiibacterota bacterium; assembly: GCA_003132525.1. GTDB lineage: Bacteria > Chloroflexota > Dormibacteria > Aeolococcales > Aeolococcaceae > Palsa-851. The sequence goes on from PKXZ01000005.1 coordinate 3,735, forward strand.
TCATCGAGGGACTACCGGCGATCGCATGGGCCTTCGTCTTTCGAGCTCTCGTAGCCGACCGACCGCGCGACGCCAAATGGCTGGACCCAGCTGAGCGCACGGCCATCGAAAGTCAACTCGCCGCAGAACAAGCGGCACTCCCGAAGGGGCACGGCTACCGCGAGGCCCTTCGATCCCGCACTGTCATCATTCTTGCGCTCCAGTACGCTCTTTGGAGCATTGGCATCTATGGATTCGTGTTCTGGTTGCCTACCATCGTCAAGTCCCTTTCCGGCGACGGGATCGGGTCGACGGGCGCACTATCGGCAGTCCCCTACGCGCTCGCGATCATCCTGATGTTGGTTGGGTCATACGTTTCTGACCGCACCGGCCTCCGGCGCATCTTCGTATGGCCGTTTCTTCTCATCGGGGCCGCTGCCTTCTATGCGTCATACGCCGTGGGCACGTCGAATTTCATCGTATCGTTCATCTTGCTGATCGTCGCCGGAGGCGCGATGTATGCGCCCTACGGGCCGTATTTTGCGTTCGTCCCAGAACTCTTGCCGGCCAACGTCGCAGGGCCGGCGATGGGTGCCATCAACGCATTTGGTGCACTGGGCGGCTTTGCCGGTGCGTACATCGTCGGTGTCCTCGGCGGCGGTACCAAATCGGGTAGTGCGTTCGTCTTTATGGCCGCCGCGTTGCTCGGCGCTGCCATCCTGATGCTCTTTGTGAAACGACCAGCCACAGAGCGCCAAGGCACATCCGTTCACGCCGCCCCACGGAGTGTTTCCAGGCGGGTACACACGCATTTGGGCGGTGTCACGGTGCCGCTTGCGGCCCGGCACGGCGGTCGACTGAAGACGCACTAGAGCAGTCACAGCGACGCGGGCGGTGCAGTCTGCCCACGCGTCGCGAATGCCCTCAAGAGGAGATCGAGATGGCGGAGACGGTTGGGGACGCCCTGGTGGCGCGATTGCAAGAGTGGGGAGTCGCCCGCATCTATGGCTTCCCCGGCGACGGCATCAACGGCATCCTCGGTGCGCTCGGAAGGAACCACGACAAGCCTCAATTTGTGCAGACGCGCCACGAGGAGATGGCCTCGTTCATGGCCTGCGCACATGCCAAGTTCACCGGCGAGGTCGGTGTCTGCATGGCGACATCGGGCCCGGGTGCCATCCACCTCCTCAATGGCCTCTACGACGCGAAGCTCGACCACCAGCCTGTCGTCGCCATCGTTGGGCAGACATTCGCCAGCGTCATGGGCGGAGACCAGCAACAAGAGGTCGATCTGCTCAGTCTCTACAAGGATGTTGCGAGCGCATACGTGCAGCAGGTGAACGTGCCGTCGGCGCTGCAACATTGCATCGATCGAGCCATGCGCATCGCCGCTGCTGAGCGGACGGTGACGGCGGTGATCATTCCAGCCGACGTCCAGGATATGAAGGCGGTCGAGCAGCCGCAGTCCACCAAGTCGGTCCACACGGGCATCGGCTACGTCCGCGATCGAGGCCTGCCGACTGAGGAGGATCTGCACAAGGCGGCTAAAGTATTGAACGCCGGGAAGAAGGTCTCGATGCTCGTCGGCGCCGGCGCACTCGACGCCACGGATGAACTGCTCGCCGTGGCAGACACCCTCGGTGCCGGCATTGCCAAAGCTCTCCTGGGCAAGGCGGCCGTCCCCGATGACATTCCGTATTGCACCAACTCGATCGGACTGCTGGGAACCAAGCCGAGCTGGGAGATGATGCAGAACGCCGACACCCTCTTCGTGGTCGGAAGTTCATTTCCGTACGCCAACTTCCTTCCACCCATCGGTCAAGCCCGCGGCGTACAGGTTGACCGCTCTGGCAGGATGCTCAGCCTCAGGTATCCAATGGAGGTCAACCTCCTCGGCGATAGTCGCGCGACGCTCAAAGCGCTCTTGCCGCTGCTCCGACGCAATCAGGACCGGTCGTTCCAGCAGACGGTCATCAAAAACGTCGCCGATTGGTGGCGCCTCATGGACGATCGAGCTCAACCGGAAGATCGAGACGGCAATCGTGTCCGTCCCCAAGCACTATTCGCCGCGCTCTCGCGGCACCTCCCTGACAACGCGATCGTCAGCAGCGACTCTGGCTCTGCCGCCAATTGGTTCGCCCGTCACGTGCGGATGCGTCGAGGAATGAAGGCTTCGCTCTCGGGCAACCTCGCAACCATGGTGCCGGGAGTACCGTACGCGATCGCTGCCAAGTTCGCCTTCCCCGACCGGGTTGCTGTGGGCACCATTGGTGACGGCGCAATGCAGATGGGCGGCATGGCTGAGTTGCTAACCGCGGCCAAGTACTACCGGACCTGGGTGGATCCCCGGATGGTGGTGTTGGTACTCAACAACGAAGACCTCAATCAGGTGACGTGGGAACAACGGGTGATGGAGGGGAACCCGCGTTTCAAGGCATCACAGAGCATTCCCTACATGCCATTCCACGAATACGCCCACCTGATCGGACTAGGTGGCACCAAGGTCGATCACGCCTCGNNCCCGAAGAGCCGCCACTACCCCCGCACATAACCTTCAAGCAAGCGGAAGCCTTCGCCAAGTCGTTTCTTACTGACTCGTCCGATGGCTTGCCCGGTGTGGTCAATGCCGTGCGCGAGAAAGTGAATGAGTTCGTACCGGGACGTTGAGGTGCACTCGCAGCGATCAACGTCTGGAGCCGAATCTGTACACCTCATCGATCATCTCGTCCGCAACGTAGAGCATGGCCGATTCGAACGCGCGCTCTGCGGCCTTACCGCTGTCGCCGCACTGGTGACAACGGCTGAGATCTACGTCGAGCACTACAAGGCCAGCTTCGGTANNTGGTCGTGGCTGGGATTGGCGGGATCTTCAGCAAGAAGTGGGCGAAGACGTGGCTCCCGCTGTGCGCCGGTATCTACACCCTCAATGGCGTGATCGGCGAGTACTATCACGCACGCGGCGTGGCACGGAAACCTGGCGGCTGGCGAATGGCCTCGTACAACGTTCCGATGGGACCACCGATCATGGCGCCGGGTCTCATGACCATCGTTGGCGGCATGGGCCTGCTCGCCGCGATCCTGCGGCGTGAGCAGTNNGCGCTGATCCGTGCCCGATCTCTCCCGCCCGGACCATTTGCCCAACCTTCGTCCGAACCGGCAACCTCCTGACAAATCCTGGCTGCCGCGGCAGCGTCGCGGCACCACACCACAGATGGTCGGCCGCTATCCCGACTACAACGTCTTCGACGCCGCGAGCAAGTGGGACGCTGCGACCCGGAAGGTGGTCGAGCGTCGGATGCTCCTCGGCGAACGCAGCCTCACCTTCTTCGACGCTGCGCAATCTGCAACGCTCCACGCCTTCTGCGACGTCGTCACAGCGCAGGACGGCGAACCGCGAGTTCCTGTCGCCGAGATGGTCGACGAGATGCTGAGCGCAGGTCGTCTCGATGGGTACCAATATGCCGATATGCCAGACGACGGTCAAACCTGGCGCATCGTGCTTCGTGGCCTCGACGAAACGACTCACGAACGCTATGCCGGCAGGGACTTCTCGGTCCTCGACGACGAGGGACGTGAAGCGATCGTCAGCCAGCTCGCGGGAGGAAGTCTCCGCGGCGGCAGCTGGGACGCGATCAACGTCAAGCGCGCATTCTCGATATGCATGCGCGCTGTCCTTGCGGCCTTCTATTCCCACCCGTGGGGGTGGAACGAGATCGGCTTCGGCGGCCCTGCGTATCCGCAAGGCTACATGCGCCTCGGCCCCATGGCCGTACGCGAACCGCACGAGAAGCCGGAGGCAACCAAGGAGGACCCCGTGAGCGTGATCAGTCAGGACGGGACATGAGGACAAATCTGCTCAAGGGTGCTAGAGCGCCCAAAGACAACGAATCGAGGTTTCTCCTCGACGTTGCCCGTCGTGATCTGCCTGGTGAAGACACCATGCGACGTTATCGAACCGATGACGAGGTGGATCTTGTTGTTGTCGGGGCCGGTGCTGGCGGATCCGTTCTGGCGCAGCGTCTCGCACGACGTGGCTGGNNATTCTGGCATCCCGATGATGACTGGGTCAGCGACGAGGCGGGATCGCATGACCTCTACTGGACGCAAAAGCGAATCATCGGCGGTGACGACCCGATCGAGTTGGGCAAGAACAACAGCGGCCGGGGGGTGGGCGGCTCAATGATCCACTACGCCGGGTACACGCCTCGGTTCCACCCATCAGATTTCGAGACACTGAGGCGAGATGGTGTCGGGGCGGACTGGCCAATCACCTATGCAGATCTGCGCGATCACTATGTTCAGGTAGAACGCGAGCTTCCGGTCGCGGGTCAAAACTGGCCATGGGGAGACCCCCACTCGTACCCGTTCTCACCGCATCCGGTGAGCGGCGCCGCATCCATCACCTGGAAGGGTGCGCTGGCATGCGGGATCGAGATGCGCGTCGGACCAGTAGGCATCGTCAACGGCACTTTTGGCAATCGCCCCCACTGCATCTACCGCGGCTACTGCTTGCAGGGCTGCAAGGTCAATGCCAAAGCGAGTCCCTACGTAACCCACTTGCCGGATGCCCTCGCGCATGGCGTGGAGGTACGCGCCGGCAGTATGGCGGTGCGAGTAGAGATCGATGACGCCACAGGTCTGGCACGAGGTGTGACCTACATCGACGAGGAGCACGGCAAGGAGCGCTATCAGCGCGCACGTGTTGTGGCGGTGTGCGCCTACTCGATCGAGTCGCCACGCCTCCTCCTGAATTCGACCTCGCAGCGCTTCCCTCATGGGTTATGCAACACAGAGGATCAGGTAGGTCGTTATGTGATGGTT
>PKXZ01000004.1:0-7502 GCA_003132525.1 Candidatus Dormiibacterota bacterium
CGCTCTTCGGTGCTGTTCACGGCTTACCTCCCTGGCCCGGAACCGGCCCGGCCTGCCGCGGGGCGCCGGTGTCCGCCAGGGCAGTGCTGCCGCGGAGCTTGGCTAGCGCACGCGAGGCCTGGCTGCGGACGGTGCCGGCCGAGCAGCCCAGCACGGCGGCGACCTGGGCGTCGCTCAGGTCCTTGGTCCGGGTATCGGCAGGAACGCCGGCGAGCGACAGCATTCGCTTTGCGGTGGTGGGGCCAATCCCATAGATGTAGGTGAGGGCGATCTCGATCCGCTTGTCACGAGGGACGTCGACGCCGGCAATACGTGCCATTGCGCGCCGTTACCCCTGCCGCTGCTTGTGTTTCGGGTTCTCGCAGATCACTCTCACAGCGCCGTGGCGCTTGATGACCTTGCAGTGCTCGCAGAGGCGCTTGACCGATGCTCTGACCTTCATCCTGGTGTCGAATTCCTCATGGTTGGCGGCGTAGGGAGCCGATGGCGAATGCTCGATGCGTCCCGGGGGCGATCCGTGACGCTGGTGCCGGCGGTACCCCGTTGCGTGCGCGCCGAACCAGGCTCATGCGAGAGCCCGAGGTGTTGAGTATAAACCGCGCCTCGTCCAGCAGGCAAATCGGCCGATCTCACGACTGCACGTCGGCGAGGACGGGGTCCGGCCGCAGGGTCAGCACCTCGGGGCCGGACTCGGTGATCGCGATGGTGTGTTCGAAGTAGCAGGAGAGCTTGCCATCGGAGGTCACCACGGTCCAGTCGTCGTCGAGCACCCGCGTCTCGGGACGGCCCACGTTGACCATGGGCTCGATCGCGATGACGTAGCCAGGCTTGATGAGGTTGCCGGTCCCCGGCTTGCCGTAGTTCGGCACCTGGGGAAGCTCGTGCATGTCCCGGCCGATGCCGTGACCGACGTACTGGCGCACCACGGAGTAGCCCCTGGCTTCGACGAAGCCCTGGACGGCGGCGCCGATGTCACCGATGTGATTGCCCGGCCGGGCCGCTGCGATGCCGAGATCGAGGGCTTCGCGGGTCGTGTCGATCAGCCGCATCACCGCGGGCGACGCCTCTCCGCATGCGACCGAGAGCCCGCTGTCGGCCCACCAACCGTCGAGGATGAGCCCGCAGTCGAGCGACACGAGGTCGCCGTCATTGATGACCTGTGGACCCGGGATGCCATGGACCACCTGGTCGTTGATGGACACGCAGAGCGAGTTGGGGAATCCGTCGTAGCCGAGGAACCCAGGAATGCAGTGGTGGTCCCGGATGAAGGCCTCGGCCTCGCGGTCGAGATCGAGGGTGGTCATCCCGGCCCGCACGGAACTGGCGAGCTGCGCGAGGCACGCACCGAGGATCTTCCCGGAGACGCGCATCTTCTCGATCTCGTCGGGTCGCTTGAGGCGGAAGCTGTCGATGCCCCGGGAGCTCATGCTGTCCTCGCGGCGACGCCGTCGTGGCTGAGCGCTTGCATGATCCGTTCCGTGATCGCGTCGATGTCACCGACGCCGTTGATCGCCGCGATTCGCGTGCCGGCGCCACGGTAGTGCTCGAGCACGGGGGCGGTGTCCTGGCGGTAGACGATCAGGCGCTGAGCAAGCCCTTCAGCCGTGTCGTCGCTCCGTCCCTCGGTGGTGGCACGCTTGAGGATCCGCGTCTTGAGCTCGTCGTCGGGAACTTCGAGCGAGACCACCCAGGCAACGCGGTCGTTGCGGGCCGCCAGCATGGCGTCGAGCGCGAGCGCCTGGGGAACGGTGCGAGGGAAGCCGTCGAGGAGCACGCCGTTGGCGGCGTCGGGCTGGTCGAGGCGGCTTTCGATCATCCGGACGACCAGGTCGTCAGGGACGAGTCCGCCTGCATCCATGATCGGCTTGGCCTCCCGGCCGAGTGCCGTGTCGCGAGCCACCTCGCTGCGCAGCATGTCCCCGGCGGCGACGTGGGGAATGCCGAGGCGCACCGCCACCCGGGACGCCTGAGTCCCCTTGCCGCTTCCGGGCGGCCCGAACATCAAGGCGATCATTTGATGAATCCCTTGTACTGGCGCATCAGCAACTGGGTCTCGATCTGTTTCATGGTGTCGAGGGCAACGCCGACCACGATCAAGATCGCCGTGCCGCCGAGGTAGAGGCTGGTCGACGGTACTCCGGTGAGCACGGCGGTGAGCAGCGGCAGCACGACAGTGATGAGCGCCAGGAAAAGCGCGCCTGCCAGCGTGATCCGCCCCATGACCTTGCCGAGGTACTCGGAGGTGCTCCTGCCGGGACGGATGCCCGGAATGAACGTCGACTGTTTCTTGAGGTTGTCGGCCACGTCCACGGGGTCGAAGACGATGGCCGTGTAGAAGTACGTGAACCCCATCACAAGCAGGAAGTAGATGGCGTTGTACACCACATTCAGATAGATGGTGCCGCCGGTCGCCTGCCAGTTGGTGGTGATCCAGGTGGACACCGTCAATGTCCAGCCGGTGCTGCTCTGGAAGAGGTTGGCGAAGATCGTCGGGAACGTCATGATCGAGATGGCGAAGATGATCGGGATGACGCCCGCGGCGTTAACTCGCAGTGGTAAGAAGTTGCGCCTCCCCTGAGAGGCCTGACCTGTTCGCACGTTGAGCACTCGTTGCGCCGATTGCACTGGGATTTTCCGCTGCGCCTGCTGCACCTCGATGACACCGGCCGTGACTGCAACCGCGATCAGCGCCATCACAACGATCTGCACGATGTGGGCGGTGCCGCCGGTGCCGCCATACCCAACGATGGCCGCCGGAAGCCTCCCGATGATGCCGACGAAGATGATCAGCGACACCCCGTTGCCGACGCCGTACTCGGTGATCAACTCACCAAGCCACATCGCGATGATTGTGCCCGCGGTGAGGGTGAGGATGATGCTGATCTCAGTCGCCGGCGTGGGATTGGAGATGATCGCGCCAGCGTTGGTGACCGTTGGATTGGTGAACAGCGCGAGATAGCCGAAGGCCTGGAGCATCGCCAGCGGCACCGTGAGCCAACGCGTGTAGCGGGTGATCTTCTTGCGACCGATCTCCCCTTCCTTGCTCAGCTCCTTGAGGCGGACGGAGACGACCGTCATGAGCTGCATGATGATCGTGGCGTTGATGTATGGGTTCAGCCCAAGCGCGACGATCGTGAATCGCTGGAGACCGCCGCCGCTGAAGAGATTGAGCAGGCCGAGCAAGGTGTTGCTCGAGAAGAGGTCGTTGAGCGCCGTCGGATTGGTGCCCGGGATCGTGATGGCCGCGAGGACCCGGAACACGGCAAGCAACCCGAGGGTGAAGAGCAGCTTCCGCCGCAGCTCCGGGATGCGGATCGCCTGACCGAGCGCCTCGAGGAGGTTCACTCCGTGTCCTCGGTCTCCGCCTCGTTGTCCTGTGCTTCGTCCTGCTCGACTTCGGGAGTCGCAGTGCTCTCCGCTTTGGTTGCTTTGCCTTTACCGCCGCGCTCGCCACGTGCAGGCTTGGCCTGGGGCGTCGCATCGGCGGCCGCGCCCTTTGCACGCTTCTTGCCGTCGGGTTTGACGACCGGTTCACTCGGGGTGGCCGGGCGGCTCAGCAACTCCGCGCGTGCGACCACAGCATCGGCCTTGCGCTGTTCGCGCCTGCCGACCGGTTCCGCACCCTCGGCCGGGGGCTGAGCGCCCAGCAGCTCGACCGAGCCGCCGGCGGATTCGACTGCGACCCGCGCCGCTGCCGAGATCCGGTGCACACGAAGCGTCAGCGCGTGGCCGAGATGACCGGCTGCCAGCACCTTCACCGACGAGGAGACGCGCGGGATCAGTCCGGCTTCGGTGAGCACGTCGGGGTCGACGACGGTGTCCTTCTCGAAGCGCACGAGCTTGCCGAGGTTCACCACGACGTATTCATGACGCCAGCGATTGTGGAATCCGCGCTGCTTGGGAAGCCGCTGCTTGAGCGGCATCTGGCCGCCCTCGAAGCCGGCGGGCAGGCCAACGCTCGAGCGCGAGCCCTGGCCTTTCTGGCCGCGGCCGCTGGTCTTGCCCTGCCCGGCGCCCTGGCCGCGACCGACGCGCTTGCGCGGCCGGCGGCTGCCCTTGGCGGGACTCAGCTCATGAAGCTTCACGCCGCGCTCTCCGATTCAGCGGCCAGCACCTGGAGCAGCGCGACACCCGCCGGGGAATCCGCGGGCTCGCCGTTGACCGCGACCAGGTGACGAACCTTGTGGACCATGCCCCGAACGGACGGTGTGGCCTCGTGCTCGACAGTGTGGTTGAGCTTGCGCAGGCCGAGCGCCGCGAGGGTTGCCTTCTGGTCCCAGGCGTAGCCGATGGCGCTCTTGCGGTAGGTGACTTTCATCGTGCTCATGGCAGGACCTCGACGGCCGGGACCTCGGGCGCTGCCGGGGTCCGGCCGAGCATCCGGTCGGCCATCTTGCGGCTGCCCACGATCTGCTCCGGTGTCCGGCCGCGAAGCTCGGCGACCGACGCCAGGGTTCGCAGGCTGGCAAGCGCCGAAACGGTCGCGCGGACCACGTTGATCGGGTTGTCGGTGCCGAGGCTCTTGGTGAGGATGTCCTTGATGCCCGCAGCCTCGACGACGGCACGCATCGAGCTGCCGCTGATGACGCCGGTCCCGGGCACGCCGGGCTTGAGCATCACCTTGGCAGCACCGAGCTTGTAGCGGACCTCGTGCGGGATGGTCGTCCCGACCATCGGCACGGTGATCATGTGTTTCTTGGCGTCGTCCACGCCCTTGCGGATCGCGTCCGGCACCTCGCCGGCCTTGCCGAGACCCGCTCCGACGCGGCCCTTGCCGTCGCCAACGACCACAAGCGCGCTGAACGAGAACCGACGTCCGCCCTTGACCACTTTCGCGACCCGGTTGAGGGAGACGATCTTCTCCTGAAACTCGCTGCCGCGATCATCGCGGCGATCCATGCGCATACCCATCTAGAACTTCAACCCGCCCTCGCGGGCTGCCTCGGCGAGCGCCTTGACCCGCCCGTGAAAGAGGTAACCGGCGCGGTCGAACACGACGGTGTCGACACCGGCCGCTTTCGCGCGCTCGGAGATGGTCTTGCCGATGGCGGTGGCTCCGGCAGTGGTGCACGCGTTGGCATCGCCAAGCACGGCGCGAAGTGCCGGCTCGGTGGTCGACGCGGCCACCAGGGTGCGGCCGTTCTCGTCATCGACGAGCTGCGCGCCGATGTGCCGGAGGCTGCGGAACACCGCGAGCCGTGGACGCGCGGCCGTTCCGTTCACGTGCTTGCGCACGCGGCGGTGGCGTCGAGCGCGGGCGGCGCGTCGATCGTGCTTGGTGAACATGCTGATCAGCCTTCTACTTTCTAACTTCGTTCTGGTTACTTGATCCGGCTACTTGGTCTTCCCCGCCTTGCCGGACTTGCCGGCCTTGCGGCGGAGCTTCTCGCCCCGATACAGGATTCCCTTGCCCTTGTACGGTTCGGGCTTCCGGAAGGATCGAATCTTGGCAGCAACCTGCCCGACCACCTCTTTGTCCGATCCGCTGACCGAGATCTGCGTGGGCGCGGGAACCGCGATGTCGATCCCCTCCGGCGGCGTGTACCGGATGGGATGCGAGTAGCCCAGGGTCAGGATCAGGTCCCCGCCTTGCCGGGCTGCGCGGAAGCCGACGCCGACCAGGTCGAGATCTCGGGTGAAGCCACCGCTGACCCCTTGCACCATGTTGGCAACCAGCGTCCGGGTCAAGCCGTGCAGCGACCGATGGATGCGAGCATCCGACGGCCGGTTGACGGTGATGACCCCGGTCTCGACGTTGATGAGCATCGAGGGCGCGAAGGTCCGCTGCAGCGTTCCGCGCGATCCGGTGACGCTGAGGCGGTTGCCTTTCTCGAGGGCGACCTCAACCCCATCGGGGACGGGGATCGGAAGCTTGCCAATGCGCGACATCAGACAGGGCCTACCACACGAACGCGACGACTTCGCCGCCCAATCCGGCGCGCTGCGCCGCGCGTCCGGTCATCAATCCGCGAGACGTCGAGATGATCGCGACACCGAGGCCGCCGAGAACCCGAGGGATCTCCGACTTGCGCGCATATACGCGCAACCCGGGGCGGCTGATCCGGCGCAAACCGGAGAGCGCGCGTCCGCGCGGGCTCCCTGGCTTGAGCGTGACCGTGAGCACCTGCATCGGCGCCTCACCGGAAACCTCGTATCCGTCGACGAAGCCTTCCTCGGTGAGCACGCGCGCGATCTCGACCTTCATCTTCGACACCGGGATCTCCACGGTGCGGTGATGGGCCTGGTTGGCGTTGCGGATGCGGGTCAGCATGTCCGCGATGCTGTCACTGGTCATGGATCACCACGAGCTCTTCTGGACGCCAGGTATCTGTCCGATGCTGGCGAGTTGGCGGAAACAGATCCGGCACATGCCGAACTTGCGCATGTAGGCACGCGGGCGACCGCACACACCGCAGCGATGGTGCGCTTGCGTGGAGTACCGGGCGGGCCGGTTCGCCTTGGCGATCAGGGACTTCTTTGCCATCGGTCAGTTCTTCCTGAAGGGCATGCCGAGCCCGGTGAGAAGTGAGCGGCCTTCCGCGTCGGTACGGGCTGTGGTCACGATGCAGACCTCGAGCCCGCGAAGCTTGTCGATCTTGTCGTAGTCGATCTCCGGAAAGACGAGTTGCTCGCGCAACCCGAGGGTGTAGTTGCCATGACCGTCGAACGCCTTGGGGTCGACGCCGCGGAAGTCTCGAATGCGCGGGAGCGCGACGTTCAGCAACTTGTCGAGAAAGTCGAACATCCGCCGCCCTCGCAGCGTCACTTTGACACCGATGGGCATTCCTTCGCGCAGCTTGAACGCCGCCACCGACTTCTTCGCCCGGATGACAATCGGCGCCTGCCCTGTGATCAATTTGAGGTCGGCGATGGCCGCGTCAATGGCGCGCGCATTGGCGATCGCCTCACCGAGACCGATGTTGATGACCACCTTCTCGATGGAAGGCACCTGCATGGCGTTGAGGTAGCGGAATTCGGCAACCAGCGACGGGACGATCTCGTCGATGTAGCGGCGGTGCATGCGGGGCAGCTCGGCGACGGTCTGAACGGCCATCACACCTGGGCCCTGTCGTACGTCTCGCCGCACTTCTTGCACACGATCACGCGGCGGCCGAGCTCGTTGAGGCCATGCGCGATCCGCGTGGGCTTGTCACAGCGGTTGCAGACGAGCATCACGTTGCTGTACGCGACCGGTCCGTCGAAATCGACGATGCCGCCCTGGATGTTGCCTTGCACGCCCGACTTGGTGTGTCGCTTGAGCAGGTTCACACCCTGCACGGCAACGCGCTGCTGTTCTGGGAGCACACGCTCCACCACGCCGCGCTTGCCTTTGTCCTTGCCGCTCAGGACCACGACGTTGTCGCCCTTGCGGATGTCGAGTGGACGCAGGTGGCCGCGGGCCCAGCCCTCGTGGACGAGGGTGGCGTGACGCCGGCGCTCGACTCTCGTGGCCATCTCAGATCACCTCCGGAGCGAGGCTGACGATCTTCATGAAGTTGCGC
>PKXZ01000004.1:7513-16234 GCA_003132525.1 Candidatus Dormiibacterota bacterium
GGCTGCGCCACCTTCACGGTGCCGATGATCACATCGCCGACCGAGGCGTACTTGCGATAGCTGCCGCCCAGCACGCGGATGCAGAGCAGCTCGCGCGCGCCGCTGTTGTCCGCCACCTTGAGCACCGATTCCTGCTGGATCATCTCAGCGAGCCTTCTCCAGAACTTCGGCAACCCGCCAGCGGATCTCCTTGGAGATCGGGCGTGTCTCGATGATCCGCACGCGGTCGCCGATGCCGCAGCTCTCGTCGTCGTGCACCTTGAAGCGCGTGCTGTGACGCACGACCTTCTTGTACAGCGGATGCGGCTTGCTGATCTGCACCAGCACGATCACGGTCTTCTCCATCTTGTCGCTCACGACAACGCCGTCGCGCACCTTGCGGCGCGAGCGCGTCACCGGGGTCGCATCACTCATCGACATCCTCCTGGGCGTCGACGGTTTCCGCGANNGCTTGGGCGCGACGGCGCGAGGTGCGGGCGTCTCGAGCAGTGCCGGACGCAGGCCCCGCTCGATCTCGATCTTCACGGTCATTGCACGGGCGATCTCGTGACGGATCTCGCGGACCTGGCGGTGGTTCTCCACCTGGCCGGTTGCCTGCTGGAAGCGGACCTCGAAGAGGCGCCTGCGCTGCTTGCTCAGGTAATCGTCGAGCTCGGCCACGGTCATCCTGCGCAGATCGTGGAGCGCATCAGTCTGCTTGGTCATAGCGTCGCCGCCTCGAGGTCCGAACCGGTCTCCTCGCGAATGAGAAACCGCGTCTTGATGGGCAGCTTGAAGGCGGCGAGGCGCATCGCCTCCTGTGCCGTCTCGCGAGTCACCCCGGCCATCTCGAAGAGCACGCGCCCGGGGAGCACCACGGCGACCCAGCCCTCGGNNATCTTGCCGCCGCGCTTGACGTGACGGGTCATGGCGCGCCGTGCTGCCTCGATCTGCCGGTTGGTCATCCAGCACTGCTCGGTTGCCTGGAGCCCGTAGGTCCCGAAATCGAGCTTGTTGCCGCGCTGGGCGGCGCCGGTCCTGCGCCCGCGGTGGAGCTTGCGATGCTTGGTTCGCTTCGGCATCAACATCGCTACTCCTCCTCTTCTTCGGCGGCTTCGGCCGGCGCGTCGGCTTTCTTGATGACCTTCTTGGGCACGCGTGCGACCGAGGCCGGCTTCTTGGCCGCGACCGGCTTGCGACGCGTCGCGGCTCGTTTGGGAGTGAGCTTCTCGACCTTCTCGCCGGTCGCCGCGGGATCCACGCCGGCTGCCGCGATGACCTCCTCGTCCTCGTCGATCTCGGGCACGTCCTCAGTGGCGATCTCCTCCACGTCGACGTCAGGTACCTCGATCGCCTCGGTGACCGTGGTCACCTCCTCGACGGGGGCCTCGGCGACACGGGCGGCCGGCACCGGGACGCGATCCTCGAGGCCGCGATCCTCGGCACGGTCCTTGCCGGGGGCGATCGGCTCGCCGGTGGCGGTCACGTAGTCGCCGAGATAGAGCCAGCACTGCACGCCGATGCGTCCGAACGTGGTGCGGGCCTCGGCCTTGCCGTAATCGATGTTTGCGCGAAGGGTGTGCAACGGCACCCGGCCGTCGCGATCCCACTCGCGGCGCGACATCTCGGAGCCACCGAGCCGGCCGCTCACCTGGATCTTCACGCCCTTGGCGCCAGCTCGCATGCTGCGCATGAGCGTCTGCTTGAGCGCGCGGCGGAAGGCGATGCGCTTCTCGAGCTGCGAGGCGACATTCTCGGCGACCAGGGTCGCGTCGAGCTCGGGGGTCTTGATCTCGTGGATGGTGACCCGCACCTTCTTGCCGGAGATCCGTTCGAGCTCGTCGCGGAGCGCATCGACGGACGCGCCCTGCTTGCCGATCACGATGCCCGGCTTCGCGGTCTGGATGATCACGGTGAGCTGGTTGGCGCTGCGTTCGGTCTCGATGCGCGCCAGTCCGGCGTTGCGCAGGCGGCTGCCGATGAGGCGTCGCATCGCGATGTCCTCATGCAGGAGCTTCGTGTACTCCTTGTCGGCATACCAGCGCGCGTCCCAGTTGCGATAGACGCCGAGCCGGAAACCGATCGGGTTGACTTTCTGACCCATCTACTCAGCCTCTTCCGTGGTGGTGGGCTTGGGTGCGCGGCGGCGTGGCGCACGTGGCTTTGCAGCAGGCGTTTCCGTGCTCGCTGCCGGTGTTGCGGCTGCCGCGGGCGTGACGACGGGCGTCGGCACCACAGTGCGCGGCATCTTCACGGCCGTGCGCTTGCGCACGTTGGCGGGTGCCTCGTCATCGGTGACGAACGCTCGCAGATGACTCGTCCGCTTGAAGATGCTGCCAGCCATGCCGCGCGGCTTGGCGCGCCACCGCTTGATGATCATGGCGCCGTCAACCTCCACACGCGCGACCCGCAGGGACGACGCATCGAGGTTGTAGTTGTGCTCGGCGTTGGCGGCTGCCGACTTGATCACCTTGGCGATGTCCGAGGCGGCCGAGCGCGGCGAGTAGTTGAGCACGACCAGTGCTTCTGCGACGGGCAAACCGGTGACCATCGCCGAGACGAGGCGTGCCTTGCGAGCGGTGGTGCGAACCCATTTCGCGGTTGCGACGACTTCCATCTCGTCCTACTTCAGCGCCGTGCTGCGTTCAGTGTGGTGCCCGTGCCCGCGATAGCGGCGGGTGTGAGCGAACTCACCGAGCTTGTGGCCGACCATCGTCTCGGTGATGAGTACTGGAACGTGCTTGCGTCCGTCGTGCACCGCAATGGTGTGACCGACCATCTCCGGGAAGATGTCGCTGCGGCGCGACCAGGTCTTGATGATCCGCTTCTCGCGCGACATGTTGAGCTGCTGCACCTTCTTGAGAAGGTGGTCATCGCAGAACGGTCCTTTCTTGAGCGAGCGACCCATGGTTACTTGTCCCGCCGGCGCACGATCATCCGATCAGTGCTCTTGTTGTGACGGGTGCGATAACCGAGCGCGGGCTTGCCCCATGGGGTCTGCGGGTTGCCACCCGCACCGCTTCGTCCTTCGCCGCCGCCGTGAGGATGATCGAAGGGGTTCATGGTCATGCCACGAACCGACGGGCGAATGCCCCGCCATCTCGACTTCCCGGCCTTGCCGACCACCTCGTTCTCGTGGTCGACATTGCCGACCTGGCCGATGGTGGCCCGGCAGCGCACGTCGATGAGGCGGACCTCGCCGCTCGGCATGCGGACCTGCGCGTACGACCCTTCTTTCGCGAGCAATTGCGCTGCCGTCCCGGCGCTGCGCACCAACTGCCCTCCGCGACCAAGCTTGACCTCGAGGTTGTGAATCGTCGTACCGAGGGGAATGTTCGTGATGGGGAGCGCGCAGCCCGGACGGATCTCGGCGGCGCCACCGGAGCTGACCACGTCGCCAACGGAAAGGCCGTGCGGCGAGAGGATGTAGCGCTTGTCGCCGTCCGCGTAGAAGATCAGCGCGATGCGTGCACTGCGATTCGGGTCGTACTCGATCGTCTTCACGGTGCCGGGGACGCCGTCCTTCTGGCGCTTGAAGTCGATGAGCCGGTACGTCTTCTTGTGACCACCACCCTGGTGACGCACGGTGATGCGTCCCGACGCGTTGCGCCCGCTGTGCTTCTTGAGGTGCTCGACCAGCTGGCGCTGCGGCGCACTCTTGGTCACGCCCTCGAAGCTGCTCACCGACATGAATCGGCGGCCAGGGCTCGTCGGCTTGTATTTCTTGGTAGGCACTTAGACGCCCTCGAAGAGGCCTTCGATCTTCTGGCCCGCGCCGAGAGTCACGATTGCCTTCTTCCAGTCGGGGCTCTGTCCGAGCACCCGCGTCTGCCCGCGCGAGCGACGACGCTTCTTGCCGCTCACGTTGATCGTGTTCACGTCGATGACGGTGATCTTCTGGTCGGCGAACGCCTCTTCGAGCGCGCGCCGGATCTGGATCTTCGTCGCCGACGGATGGCAGCGGAACACGTAGCGACCCGCGGCCATCGATGCATACGACTTCTCGCTGACCACCGGGAGCACGAGGATCTGCTCGAAGCTGCGCCCGGCGGTCACGAGAACGCCTCCTCGATGTGCTCGATGGCGTCGCGCGTGACGATCACGGTATCCGCGCCGATGATGTCACGGACCGAGAGATTGCCGGCGAGCGTGAGGCGCACCTCGGGGATGTTGCGCGCGCTCTTCTCGAGCATCTCGTTGTGCGAGCCGAGCACGACGAGCACGCGGCGCGGGGAGTCGACGCCGCGAATGAGGTCGGCGACCGCACGCGTGCGCGGTGCCTCGAGCTCGAAACCCTCGAGCACGAGCAGGCCGCCTTCCTGCGCTTTGGCCGAGAGTGCGCTGCGCAGCGCGAGGCGGCGCTGCTTGCGCGGCATGTCGATTCGGTAGGAGCGTGGATGCGGGCCGAATACGATGCCGCCACCCTCCCACTGCGGCGACCGCGTCGAGCCTTGGCGTGCGCGCCCGGTTCCCTTCTGACGGTACGGCTTGCGCCCACCGCCGCGGACATCGCTGCGCGTCTTGGTCGATGCTGTGCCCTGACGGCCGTTGGCGAGTTGACGGATCAACGCCTGGTGCATCACCGGCTCGTTGGGCTCGATGCCGAAGATCGCCTCGGGGAGCTCGACGCTGCCGGTCTCGACGCCTGCCTGGTCGACGACGCGCGCCGTGCTCATGCCTGCTCTCCGATCGTCGCCGAGCGGTCGCTGTCGCGAACCATGACGACCTGGTTCTTGTGCCCGGGTACCGACCCGTGCACGAGCAGCAGGTTGCGCTCCGTGTCGACGCGCACGACCTCGAGGTTGCGCACCGTGATCTGCGTCGCGCCGTGCTGCCCGGCCATCTTCAGGCCTTTGAACACGCGCGCCGCATCGGTGGAACCGATCGATCCCGCCTGCTTGATGTTGTGCGATCCATGCGACACCGGGCCGCGGTGGAAGTTGTGCCGCTTGTGCTGCCCCGAAAATCCCTTGCCCTGGCTCACACCGGTGACGTCGATGCGCTGTCCCTCGGTGAACATGTCGACCGTGAGCCGTGCGCCCACGGTGACTTCACCAGGATCGCGCAGCTCCTTGAGCCGGTACTGCGGCTGGAGTCCGGCACGCTTGAAGTGGCCGCGCATCGGCTTGGGGGTGCGCTTCACCGCCTTGTCGCCGAAGCCGAGTTGCACCGCCTCGTAGCCATCCGAGCCCACCGTCTTGCGCTGCACGACGCGACACGAGTCCGCCTCGAGCACCGTGACAGGGACCGACGTGCCCTGCGGTGTGAAGATCTGGGTCATGCCCACCTTGCGCGCGAGAATGCCTTTGCTCACAGCTTGATCTCGATGTTGACGCCGCTCGGAAGGTTGAGGCGCATGAGCGCATCGACCACCTTGGGGTTGGCGTCGAGGATGTCGAGGATCCGCTTGTGGGTGCGCATCTCGAACTGCTCGCGCGAGTCCTTGTCGATGAACGGCGAGCGCACCACGGTGTATTTGTTGATCGTGGTCGGCAGCGGCACCGGTCCAGCAACACGTGTGCCCGTGCGCGTGGCCGTCTCAACGATCTTGGACGCGGCCTGGTCGAGGACGCGGTGATCGTATGCCTTGAGGCGGATGCGAATTTTCTGGGGCACGGTGTTGGTGTGGTTCCTCTGGTCTGTCTATCGAGTGGTTATTTGTCGATCGATGTGACGGCGCCGGCACCCACGGTCCGGCCACCCTCGCGAATCGCGAAACGCATGCCGTCCTCGACCGCGATCGGGGTGATCAGCTCGATGCCCATCTCGACGTTGTCCCCGGGCATGCACATCTCCTGGCCGTCCGGGAGCGCGATGGTACCTGTCACGTCGGTGGTCCTGATGTAGAACTGCGGACGATAGCCGGTGAAGAACGGCGTGTGACGTCCACCTTCGTCCTTGCTCAGGACGTAGACCTGGGCCTTGAACTTGGTATGCGGCGTGATGGTTCCGGGCTTGGCGAGCACCTGGCCGCGCTCGACGTCCTCGCGCTTGATGCCGCGGAGCAGGCAGCCGACGTTCATGCCGGCCTCCCCCGCGTCGAGCAGCTTGTGGAACATCTCGACACCGGTCACCGTCGACTTGACGGTGTCCTTGATGCCGACGATCTCCACCGGCTCGTTGACCTTGACGATGCCGCGCTCGATGCGGCCCGTGACGACGGTCCCGCGACCTTCGATCGAGAACACGTCTTCGATCGGCATCATGAACGGCCGGTCCACCGGACGGGTGGGCACCGGGATGTAGGTGTCGACCGCATCCATGAGCTTGAGCACGCCGTCGACGGCATCCTTGTCGCCTTCGAGCGCCTTGAGCGCGGAAACCCGAACCACGGGGATGTCGTCGCCAGGGAAGTCGTAGCGGCTGAGCAGCTCACGAACCTCGAGCTCGACGAGCTCGAGCAGCTCCTCGTCGTCCACCGCGTCGCACTTGTTGAGCGCGACGACAATGTACGGAACACCAACCTGCCGCGCGAGCACGATGTGCTCCCGGGTCTGCGGCATCGGTCCGTCTGTCGCGGCCACCACCAGGATCGCTCCGTCCATCTNNGTCGACGTGCGCGTAGTGGCGCGTCGCGGTCTCGTACTCGACATGCGCGGTCGCGATCGTGATCCCGCGCGCCTTCTCTTCAGGGGCGTTGTCAATCTTGTCGAACGCGACAAAAGCGTTGTCGCCACCGACGTTCTCGGAGAGGACCTTGGTGATCGCGGCAGTCAACGTCGTTTTCCCATGGTCGATGTGACCGATGGTTCCGACATTCACGTGCGGCTTGGTGCTCTGGTATTTCTTCTTGCCCATTTCGTGCCTCTACTTAACTCCTGCTCTCTCCGACGATCTCAATTACACCCTGGCTTTGGCGACGAGCTCTTCGGCGAGGCTCGCTGGAAGCTGCTGATAATGATGGAATTCCATGCTGTAGTTGGCCCTGCCCTGGGTCATGCTGCGGAGGTCCGTCGAGTAGCCGAACATCGCCGACAGCGGAACCTCGGCGTGAACGATATGCGATGTCGCCCGGCCTTCCATGCCGAGGATTTGGCCGCGACGCCCGGAGAGATCTCCCATGACGTCGCCCATGAACTCCTCGGGCATGAAGACATCGACGCGCATGATCGGTTCGAGCAGCACCGGCTTCGCCTTGCGGACGCCGTCCTTGAATCCCATCGACCCGGCGATGGAGAACGCCTGCTCGGACGAGTCGACGTCGTGGTACGAGCCGTCGACAAGGGTCACCTTGATGTCGACGACCGGATAGCCGGCGAGCACGCCGTTGGAGAGCGAGTCGGCGATGCCGCGACCGGTCGGCGCGATGTACTCCCGCGGAATGGATCCGCCGGTGATCTTGCTGACGAACTCGAATCCCTTGCCGGGATTGGGTTCGATCTCGAGCTCGACGTGGCCGTACTGGCCGTGGCCGCCGGACTGGCGCACGAAGCGTCCCGTGCCGTGTGCCTTCTGGGTGACCGTCTCGCGGTACGACACCTGGGGCTTGCCGACGGTTGCGTCGACCTTGAACTCGCGAAGCATGCGGTCGACGATGATCTCGAGGTGGAGCTCGCCCATCCCTGAGATGACCGTCTGCCCGGTCTCCTCGTCGGTGCGAACACGGAAGGTCGGATCTTCCTCGGCGAGCTTCTGGAGCGCGATGCCCATCTTGTCCTGCTCGGCCTTCGTCTTGGGTTCGACGGCCACTGAGATGACCGGCTCCGGGAAGGTGATCTGCTCGAGGACGATCGGGTACTTCTCGTCGCAGAGCGTGTCGCCCGTTGTGGTCTTGCGCAGACCGATGGCGGCTGCTATGTCGCCGGCGCGGACCTCCTCGATCTCCTCGCGGTGGTTCGCGTGCATCTGGAGCAGACGGCCGACGCGTTCGCGCTCGCCCTTGGTGGCGTTGTAGACGTACGAGCCGCTGCGCAGCACGCCGCTGTAGACCCGGAAGAAGGTGAGCTTGCCGACGAAGGGATCGGTCGCGATCTTGAACGCGAGCGCCGCGAAGGGCTCGGAGTCGGAGGCGTTGCGGACCACGGCGGTCTCGCCCTCGGCAGCGGCGCCCTCCACCGACGGCCGATCGAGCGGCGACGGCAAGAAATCCACCACCGCATCGAGCATCGGCTGGACGCCCTTGTTCTTGAGGGCTGAGCCGCAGAGGACCGGGACGAGCTTGGTGCCGACGGTGCCGGCGCGGAGCCCGCGAATGATGTCCTTGGTGGTCAGCGTCTCGCCGTCGAGGTACTTGATCATCAGCTCGTCGTCGGACTCGGCGACGGCCTCGAGCAGGTCGTGACGGTACTGCGCCACCAGCTCGCGCATCGACTCGGGGATCTCCGAGCGCCGCAGGCTGGTCCCGAGGTTGTCGGTGTAGATGATCGCCTCCTCGGTGACGAGGTCGACCATCCCCTTGAACTCGGATTCGGCGCCGATGGGCAGCTGGATGGGCACCGCGTGGGCGCCAAGGCGCTCCTTGATGGACGTCACCGCGGCGTAGAAGTTGGCGCCGATCCGGTCCATCTTGTTGATGAAGCAGATGCGCGGCACCTCGTAGCGATCAGCCTGCCGCCAGACGGTCTCCGACTGGGGCTCCACACCAGCAACCGCGTCGAAAACGGCGACCGCGCCGTCGAGGACGCGGAGGCTCCGCTCCACCTCGACGGTGAAGTCCACGTGCCCGGGCGTATCGATAATGTTGATTCGGTGGCCGCGCCACTCAGCAGCCGTCGCCGCCGAGGTGATGGTGATCCCGCGCTC
>PKXZ01000057.1 GCA_003132525.1 Candidatus Dormiibacterota bacterium
AGAACGTCGTGAGACAGTTCGGATCGTATCCGCTGTGGGCGCAGGAGATTTGAGGAGAGCTGACCTTAGTACGAGAGGACCGGGTTGGACGGACCGCTAGTGCACCAGTTGTTCTGCCAAGAGCATCGCTGGGTAGCCATGTCCGGATGGGATAAGCGCTGAAAGCATCTAAGTGCGAAGCCCACTCCAAGATAAGATCTCCCACCGGATAACCGGGTAAGACCCCAGAGAGACCATCTGGTTGATAGGCCGCGGGTGTAAGAGAGGTGACTCTTTGAGCTGAGCGGTACTAATCGGTCGAGGGCTTGACCTCCTATCCCACTTTTCAGCGACGAGTGGGATGGCGCCAATGGTGGCGCCGCAGGAAAGTGCAACGCCTGGCACAGCGCTCGAAGTAGCGCACTAGGATTCTCCGACGGATAGCGCATGCGCTTCCGTGGACCAGACTCGCATTCTCACTCGTCATGAGAGAGATATCCGGTGATCATAGCGGTGGGGAAACACCTGTTCCCATCCCGAACACAGCAGTTAAGCCCACCAGCGCCGATGGTACTGCCCTGGCAACGGGGTGGGAGAGTAGGTCGTTGCCGGGTATCTCTCTTTTGTCTTCTTGACAGACACCTAAGATTTCTAGTGGGTAATCGAAGCTGGAGTAGATAAGCAAGGAGTCGTCAGATGACGCGGTACCTGATCTCGTTCGATGATGGCGCGATGACCTTCCCCGAGGAGGACTTGCGCGACGTGACCGACGCCGCGCACGCGATGATGCACGAGGCCAAGGAAGCCGGCGTATGGGTGTTCGGCGGCGGGCTGACAGCCCCTGAGGAGGCGAGCGTGGTGGGCACCGACGGGACGGTCAACGACGGCACATACTCGGAGAGCAAGCAGTACCTCGGCGGATTCTCGATCGTCGATGTGCCATCACGCGAGGAGGCGGTGAAGTGGGCTGCCAAGACCGCAGCCGCCTGTCGGTGTGCTCAAGAAGTCCGCGAGATCCTGCACGACCCGCTCGTCTGATCGAAGACCCACCACGGCCATTCATGCAAGCCGCTCCCGAACGAGAGCGGACCAGCCGAGCCTCTGACATTGATAGTGGTCGACGTCGTCGAGGCCTACCGCCAACCGCCGCGCCAGCCCCCGACCGAAGACCGAAACATCACGCGGAACCATACCCATAGCCTTGCACGTGACATACCGTGTCCTGTCCTGAGCACGAGTCCCTAACACCGCGTTACGAACCAGACCAACGAGAGCACGAGACGACACCGAGGAGGGCACCATGACCACCACACCTACCAACGCGAGCAGCAATCTCCCCAGCAAACCTCCCGTCGTCGACCTTGCCACCTGGGAGGCGGCACGCGACGAGCTTTTGATTCGCGAGAAGGCCCACACCCACGAAGGCGACGCCATCGCCGCGGCCCGTCGGCGGCTGCCGATGGTCGAGCTCGACGGCACGGTCATGGTCACCGGCGTTGACGGGGCGGTGCCATTCCTCGACGTCTTCCAAGGCCGCGACGAGCTCGTCGTCTACCAGCACATGTGGGAAGACGGCGCGCCGCACGAGCGCCAGTGTGAGGGCTGCACGACCACGGCGTGGCACGTCAAGGACGCCGTCTACCTCAACGCCCGGGGCGTCTCGTTCGCCGTGCTGACCTCGGGCCCGTGGGACGAAGTGGCTCCGTACGTCGAGTTCATGGGTTACACCCAGGCCTGGTACTCGGTGCGGGGCGTGGTGGCGCCGATCGGCGAAGACATGGGGCATATCATGTGTTTCCTGCGCGACGGCGACCGCGTGTTCCTCACGTACTCCACAACCGGCCGGGGCAACGAGCGGGTCAACGCGTCCTTCGGCCTCCTCGACATGACACCCTACGGCCGCGGCGAGGCCTGGGAGGACGATCCCGACGGCTGGCCCGAGGGGCAGAACGCGTGCTGGTACTGGCGTTCCGACGCGGATGGCAACTTCACCTGGGGCCCGACCAGCCGCCCCGTGCCGCAGTGGACCCGCCCCGGCGTGACTCCGGTGAAGACCCCCTAAATTATGTCCATGGCTGCGACCCGACGAGCAGACATGTTCATCGATCTCAAGGACGATCCGCGTGAAAGCGGACCAACTTTGGGGGACGAGCGGACGACGCTGGTCGAAGTCCTGCGCTGTGCACGCCTCACGCTGGAGATGAAATGCTCAGGGCTCGATGCGGAGGCGATGGCGCGACGTTCCGTCGAGCCGTCGACGATGTCGCTTCTGGGGCTGGTCCGGCACCTGGCCGACATGGAGCGCAGAACGTTTCGCGAGATGATGGCGGGACAGAACGCGCCCCGGCGGTTCTGCTCCGACACCGACCCGGACGGTGATTTCGATCGTGCGGTACCCGACCCTCGCGTCGTTGACGAGGCGTGGGACGCATGGCGTGAGGAGGTGGACTTCGCGACGCAGTTCGTGGCCGACGCGCCCAGCCTCGACATCACCGGCGACGATCCCTTGAATCTGCATGGAAGCGGTGGAGGGTCGATGTCGCTGCGGGAGGTGCTGATCGGGATGATCTTTGAGTACGCGCGCCACATGGGTCACGCAGATCTGTTGCGCGAGCGCATCGACGGTCGCATCGGCCAGTAGACACGGTTCGGCCGTCACGGGAACAAATGGCGCCCGGCGTGGGTTTGCCGCCTTCTGACGCCGTTTCCGCGGTACAGGGGATGATGCAGCCATGAACCTTCCCCACGGGCGGCGTCCGACCCTGCATCCAATGCGTTGGACAGCAGCGTCACTCGCCTTCGCCGCCGCGCTCGCCATCACCNNCAACGGCCGCTTCAGCGGGAGGACAGTTCACCGTGACCGGCGCCATCGCATTGGGAACGACCGTCACTCCAGATCTGGTCACCTGCTCCTTCCCATCGTTGAACGGCCTTGAGATCACCATGCAGGTCTCGACTGCCGACCAGTCGATCGGCGGGTTCNNACGCTGACTCCGAACAAGGTCTACGTGCGAATCGGCGAAGGCTCGGGGACGACCTACACGCAGCGGAACTTCTCCGGCTCCGGTGTGACCGGCTTCAACGCATCGACGGGAGCGAAGTTCAACTCTCAACTGGTCGACGACACGCCTTCCGGCCAGAGCACGGGCACCATCGGCGCGCTCACCGCAATCTCGGGATCGGTGTCCTGCGGCGACAAGACCCCTGGGGGCGGCGCAATCATAATCACCGGGAACAGCAGCGGCGGCGCGATCGGCGGCGCCCTGACGTCGATGCTCGTCAGTTGCCCGACGGGAGCCGATTACGCGCTCATCAACGGGCTGACCCAGCTGGGCTCGACGCCGGCGTCCGTCGAGATCGGCGGCGGCAGCGACGGCGAGGTGTATTTCGCGTCCATCTCGACGACCACGGCAAGCTACTTCTTCGCCTCGTCGGCGGCCAGCCTGTACACGCTGAGCGCGGGACACGTCATCTGGAGTCACGCGGTATTGACCCAGAGCGGCTCCGGTGCTGACGGACAGACCATCACGATCACCGGGAACGCCACGTGCGGGACCTGAGCCTGTTAGGCGATTCCGCGGGTCGTCGATGCCTTACCGGCTGACCAGCGTTCGCTGAGCAAACGGATGGAGGACGATTCGAGCGAGCAGCTCGAGGGTCGTTTTGGTCAGTTGCTCGCCGAGATCGGAGACGATGCCCCAAGCGACGCGCTCACCAATCTGGCGCAGCGCTACTCATATGTCTTTCCCGACGACCGTTCTCTGGCGACGCTCGCCGAACTCGGCCCGCTCGTCGAAATCGGTGCCGGGACTGGGTACTGGGCCTTCCGGTTGCGCGCACTCGGCGTCGACATCATGGCGTTCGACCAGGCACCACCAGATGGGCCACAACCCAATCGATACCACGCTACGACACCTATATGGACCGATCTCTCCGCTGGAGATCAGACACTCCTCACGCGATATTCCGACCGCACCCTCTTCCTCTGCTGGGCGCCACTCTTTTCGAGCCTCGGGGACTGCCTGACGTACTACAGCGGCAACATCGTTGCTGTAATTGGGGACGGCGGACACCGGACAACCCGGCTGAGCGGATTGAACGAGCGCTTCACGAGAATGGCTGTCGTTCCCGTACGTGCGCTCGAACCCCTGCCCGGTGTGACCGCAACACTCAGCATCTGGCGCCGCGCACCACGCTGAGGCGTGGTCACATCACGCCTTATCGCTCAGGCGCCGAGGTCCCCCGACCGACGACCGAGAGGCCGATCGTCANNCCCGCCGATGGCGGATTCCAGATCGGCCGCCGCCTCATGTGGGCCGCGCATGAGGCTCACCAACTTCGCGATCGCCACCGCGGCAATGAGCACGACTGTGACGGCGATGAGGAACGAGAACACGATTCGTTTCAGTACCCGGCCCATTCGACCCGCGAGGGTAACACGCGGTCGTCTGCTCATCCGGCAGACCGCGGGGTTAGCGACGCGTGCCGGCCAGCTCCCGCGGCTTGGGTTCCTTGACGTCGGTGGGCGAGCGTGGACCGAGGTCCGCATCCGCCAGCAAACGGATCCACACAGACGGATCGGACGGCGGCGGCGTCGGATCCGGGTCGGAATCCGGGCCCCGGTCGCCGCGATCGTCCGGCGGCGATACCGCGGGCATCATGCACGCGACGAAGAGGCCGGCCATCACCAGCGCTTCGAAGATCGCGATGGGGAGGAACTCGACGACCGGGACCCCGCTCAGAGCTCCGGCGATCGCCAGCATCGTGAAGCACAACAGCAAGGCGGCAGCGGGCAGACCCCAGCTGTACAGGCGATTGCCCTCATGGGCGCTCTCGAGCTCCCGCCCGAGGCCGCGGAGCCGGCGGGACATCTGCGCCCAGATCACCCCGAAGTGGCGTGGCATGACCATCCCTCAGTGAGCTGCTGCACTGAGCATTGCACACCTGGCGCGCTGAAATCAGCCCCGATCCAGCCGGGTAGGCGCGCCGTCCGCCTGTAGAATGGCGGAGCCGTGCTGCGCCCGATGGTCGGTGCCGGCTTCCGTGCCGAGGTGGTGGAATTGGTAGACACGCCAGCTTGAGGGGCTGGTGAGGGCAACCTTGTAAGGGTTCGAGTCCCTTCCTCGGCACCACCAGACCGATCTCGTATTCAGCCGATGGCGCATGGCGGCCCTTTGACCCAATCGTGACTCCAACTCGAGCGCCTCGCCCAAAGAAGGGTGGTCTGATGGCAGTCAAATGGGTCCCACATGACCCGGGATGACCAGCGCGCCACCCAGTACGAAGCCGACGACGATGCAGATAAGTACGACCACCACCGCGCGGCGAACGAATGTCATGTTCCCGAGACTTTCCGCGCCCCTGGCGTAATCCCAGTTAGCCCGACAGAGCCGGCTGCAGCCACTTACCTGCGGCGCTACGGAAACCTCGAATGTATGCCGCGCCCCAGATCGCCCGCTGGCGGTTGTAGGTGATGGAGGTCGCAGCGAGATCCACGAGAGCAGGAAACTCGAATGATGCCCAATGCTTGACGAGCGGCGTCGTTTCCACTGTCGAGGCCAGGTTCGGGGAACCTTGTTCGCACACACTGACCGCGTAGCAGACGCCTGCCGAGCCCAGCCCGCGGACTCCTCCGGTGCGTTCCATCGCCGCTTGAAAACAGGCGGATGAGTACGCCGCCAACTGCGTTGCGTCGATCGATTGATGGCGACTGACGACAACGAATGTCGATACCGTTCCGAACTTGGTCGCCTGGAACTTTCGGCGCGCGGCCCATAGGTCCGCCGGTCGCTCACCGACCATAACGTTGGGAGTCACCTCAAAGCCGTCCTGCGCCAGCCGTTGCGCGACTGCAGTGAGGTAGCTTTGAGGGTCGAGCATTGCAGCCATGCTACAAGGCCGTACCCCCACCCGCGACTGATTTGGATTTGACCCCAGGATTGCCCTCATGATCTTCACTGAACACCGCGACCCTCGATTCATCACCGTGCGTCGCGGCGGCACTCTCAGCGACGCCAACCATCACCTACTCGCGATGTGGGCGGCTGATTGCGCGGAGCACGTGCTGTATCACTTCGAGCAAGCACAGGCGCAGGATGACCGTCCACGCAACGCGATCGACCTCGGGCGTGCATGGGCGCGGGCCGAGATCCCGTGGGCAGAGGCTCGCATCGCGGGGGGCCATGCAAACGGCGCGGCCAGAGACCTGCGTGGGGCACCACGCCATGCCGCGTACGCTGCCGGTCAAGCCGCGGCGGTGGGCCATGTTGCAGCCCACGAACTCGGAGCCGCGGCTTACGCAATCAAGGCTGCGCAGGCGGCGGCAACGGAAGGCAACCGCGTGGATACCGGCCGTTTGGAGTGCGAGTGGCAGCGCGGCCAACTGCCGCACGAGATCCGAGAACTGGTGCTCGACGACCAGCGGCTACGCAACCACGTGTGCTGGTTTGCGTTCGACTAGTTCTCGGGGATTTCGTCAGGACGTTGTCAGCACCAGCACCCGGTTGTTCCAGATATCGCTCAGGTAGACGGTGTCCCCGCTGAACGCGACGTCGAAGGGGTAGATGACCGAGTCGGCCGGCACCGCGGGGATCCCCATGCTCGCCTCGGTCGCGCTGAAGATGAGGCTGCCAGTCGGGCTCATGGAGACGATCCGATTGTTCCCGGTGTCCGAGACCCAGATATTGCCGTCGGGCGCGACCGTTACTCCCCACGGCACGGTGAACTTCAGCTGCTTCCCGGTGCCAGTCGGTATGTGGAACGCCGTCCAGACGCCGGCGGTGGTCATGCTCTGAACCCGGTTGTTCAGCGTGTCGGCAACCCAGATGGTGCCGTTCGACGCGACGGAAATCCCAGTTGGTTGATTGAGATCGCCGGCAGGCGCAGTTGAGCCGGACCCGTGCTGTCCGTATGTGGCGTCCCAGGTTGCGGACTTGTCACCGGCGGACATCGTGAAGCGCTCGATCCGGTTGTTCGCGGAGTCGGCGACCAGGAGGGTTCCGTTGGTCGGATCGAAGGCAATTCCCTGAGGAAAGTCGAAGTCACCATTGGCGGTGCCCAGGGCGCCGAAGATCAGAATCGGGGTGCCGGTCGGGGAGAACACGGCGATCTGGTTGTTCTCACGATTGGCGACGAAGACGTCCCCGGTCCCCGGCTGGATCGCCGCGCTCCACGCGAAGTTGATCGCACCACTCACCGATGGGTTGCCGCGGAACCCGAACGACGCTGCGCCCGTGCCGTTCGGATTCATGTACTCGATCCGCTGATTCCAGTAATCGACAATGTATGGGTCGCCATTGGCGGCAACCTGCACGCCGCGCGGGGAGTCGACTCCCGGAAGCGGGGGCGGGGTACCGAACAGGTTGCGTGTCGGTGTGGCGCCCGTTGAGGTGAAGCTCAACTCGTGGAGGCTGAACCCCCACTCGTCGGTGACCAGAAGCAGGTTGTTTGATGTGGCCACCAACCCGCGCGGGCCGGTGAACGCGCCCGCTCCGGTCCCGGACGGAATGGTGTAAGCAAACGTCGCGCCGGTGTAGTTGCCTGCGCTCGACTGCAGGTTGAACGCCTCGACCCGCTTCCCACCGGAGTCCGTGACGAACGCCAGGGTACCGGCCGCATTGACCGAAACGCCTCGCGGGTCGTCCGTGAATTGGCCGTTGCCTTTACCCAGGCTGCCGAACGTGAAGAGCAGGGTGCCGGCATCGTTGAACACATCGCACTCGTGGTTGCGCGCGTTCATGACCAGGACGTCGCCGTTGGGAGCAACGGTGACCTGTCGCGGCTCCTTAAGAGTCCCGCCCGCGTTGAACTGGCTCAAGTACGTGCCGCTGAGATTGAATTTCTCAACCCGCCCGGCACCGTCCACCACGTATACCCAACCGTTGACGGAATCGACCGCGACGCCATAGGCCTGGTTGAACTCGCCGTTCCCGCTTCCCAGCTTGCCAAACTGAGACTTGAACTGGAACGCGCTCGCGGATTTCGCCGCGCATGCGGAATCCGAGAACGAGATGATCTCAACCCGATTGTTGGGTGTGTCTGCGACGTAGAGGTCGTCGGTGACGGGGTCGTAATACAGCGCCCGTGCGTCCCCGAACTGCCCAGGTCCATCACCCTGAAGGCCGCCGATCTGGCAGTCGATGTTGCCGGTCGACCGGTTGACGGCGACCACCCGGTAGCGTCCGGCATCGAGGACGAAGTAGTACTGGGAATCGTCTGTCACGTCTACCGGATACATCGACGCCAGCCCCGGGCCGACGAGGGTGCTCGAGTACGTGGGAGCCGTCAGCTGGCTCGGCGCAGCTTCGGCCCGAGCACCCGAAACGGTGGTGGTCGCCACAGCCAGCGGCAGGGCCGCCAGCATTGCAATCCGCAGAACCCGCATCTTGATACCCCTCGGTCGTTCGCGACCTGCGCCACCTTCCCTGGCACGCATTGTACCTGGGGCGTCGATTGGAGCGTTTAGGCGAGGACCAAAGGTGCCGGGATGGGCCCGGCAACGAGTGCCCCGGGTTTCAGTACGTCGGCGGGCCCTTGGGCGACCGGTCGCGGAGCTGCCACGCGAGCGTGAACGAGATGAAGGCGCCGACTGCCGTCATCACCGCCGTAAGGACGAGGAAGTACCTGGTTGTCGCGTCCATTGCTGCCCCCCTGTGAATGCGTCAACCGGAACAATAAACAACCAGGGGTGGGCTTGTGGGAGGGGTCCCGTGCGTCAGGGGCGGGACGCTTTGCTCCCGGTGACCAGGCGCTCGCGATCGAAGAGCCCGGAGATGCCTCGCAGTGCGAGGACGTCGACCGCCAAGAGCACCGCCGCGAACACGAGGGCAGCCGTGAACGTCGGCGCGATGACACCGGTCACCATCAACACCACCACGCCAAGAGGGGGGAGGCTCGCGATCATCCCGAGTTGCTGTGCGACGCGAATCTCTCCGGCTCTCACCGATACGGCCATGCCGACCACGATGGACCACCCGGTCAGGAGTGGCGTGAACAGGAAGAGGGCGAGGAGCATTGGGCCCTCGTTGAAGATCCCTGCCGCGACCACGGGGTTGGCGAACAGCCGCACGACCACGAGGTAGATCCCGAAAACCAGATAGCTGAGCCCCACGGACGGGATCATCACCGCGGCCGCTTTGCCGATGATGAATTCCAGCTGCCGGATCGGCGTGGTGAGCAGGGGCTCGAGGGTTCCTTGCTCGCGTTCGCCGGCCACCGAGTACGCGGCGAGGGTGGAGGGCGTGATCACGGGGATGAGCAGGAGCAGCAGCAAGGGGGCTCGATAGCTCGGGTCACCGACCGGATCCGGCGCGCCCAGGAAGACGAAGAGCACGGGCTCGATGAGGAAGATCGCCGGAAGGATGAGCATCCCGACCACGATCGAGCGTTTGCGGCGGTAGTCTCGAAGCTCTTTGCGCACAACGGCGGCGACGCGGCTGAGGTCGAGCGCCATCATCGTTTTCGCGCCTCGACATCTTCATCGACCAGCTCGAGGTACACGTCCTCGAGCGAATGCTGCGCCTCGCTGATGGAAAGGATGTCAGCACCGACGCCGACGAGTGCTCGCGCCACCTCTGGCGCGGCAACTCTGGGGTCCGACACCGAGAGCACATAGGCGCCTGCGTCATCGGCGCGCCAGCTCAGGACGCCGGGGGTTGCCTTGAAGAGCAGGCCCGGGTCGTGCAGCGGCCCGACCGTCTTGACCACGAGCGCGCTCGTGAAAAGCTGTTGGCGCAATTCGGTCGGCCGGCCGACCGTGCGCAGGGTGGTGTTGAGGATGGCGACGCGATCACAGAGCCGCTCCGCCTCATCGAGCCGGTGTGTGGTGAGAAAGATGGTGACTCCCCTGTGGCGGAGCACGTTGATCAGGTCGTGCACCTCGCGAGCAGCCACGGGATCGAGGCCCGACGTCGGCTCGTCCAGGAACATGATCACCGGGTCGCTCAGCAGCGCCCGGGCAAGGCCGACCCGCTGGCGCAGACCCTTGGAGAGGCCGCCGCACAAATCTCCGGACCGCTCGGCGAGATTCACGGCCTCGAGAGCGTCGCGGATCCGCGATCGCACGTCGCGGACGCCATAGAGGCCCGCGAAGAATTCCAGGTTCTCGGCGACCGTCAGGCGAAGGTAGAGGCCGGGAGACTCGGGCATGACCGAGATGCGCTGTCGGATCTCCACGCCGTTCGCGCGGGTCAGCGGAATCCCGGCGACCGTGGCCGAGCCCGCAGTCGGTGCGATCAAGGTCCCAAGCGTGCGCACCGTGGTCGTCTTGCCGGCGCCATTCGGGCCAAGGAAGCCGAACACCTCACCCTGCGCCACCTCGAACGAGACGTCTGAGAATGCCGTCCGGTCACCGAAGCGCTTGGTCAGATGGTCGACGACCAGGGCGGGCTGTTCAGTGGTCACGCTGTCCTTGCGCCAGATCTTGCGCCAAGCGACGCGTTTTGACATGTGTGACCCGGGACTCGGCGGCCGACACGGGTTTCGGGAGATAAGCGTTAACCTAGCGACCGTGCCTGCACGCGGTGATTCGCGGCGCTGAGCGTGATCGGGGACGCGGCCTCAAACCTTGGAGCGGCGCGCGCTCAGATGGGGCTGTCGCTCGGCTGGCACATCATCTTCGCGTGCCTCGGCGTGGGTCTCCCGGCGCTGATCCTCATCGCCGAGTGGCGCGGTATCCACGGCGATGCCGACGCCATGCGTCTGGCTCGCACGTGGGCGAAGGTCGCCGGTGTCCTCTTCGCGGTGGGCGCTGTCTCGGGGACGATCCTCTCGTTTGAGATGGGGATCCTCTGGCCTCGCCTCATGGGCGAGTTCGGCGCCGTCTTCGGCCTGCCGTTCGCCCTCGAGGGATTCGCATTCTTCATCGAGGCGATCTTCCTGGGCATCTACCTGCACGCCTGGGATCGGCTGAGCCCGATGCGGCATCTCGCCAGCGGAATCCCAGTCGCGATTGCGGGCGTTGCCTCGGCATTTTTCGTGGTCACTGCCAATGCCTGGATGAACGACCCGCAGGGATTCACGCTCGTGGACGGGAAGGTGACGGATCCCCAGCCGCTCGTTGCCATGTTCAACAATGCGACGCCGGTCGAGACGATCCACATGATCCTCGCCGCATTCATGGTGTCCGGCTTTCTCGTCGCCAGCGTGTACGCGGCCGCACGGTTGCGCGGTCGAAACGACCGCTATCACCGCGTCGGCCTCGTGCTGCCATTGATCGTGGCAACGGTGATCACGCCGGCGCAGATCGTGGTCGGCGACATCGCGGCGCGAGAGGTGGCCGAGAATCAGCCGATCAAGCTGGCCGCCATGGAGGGACTCGCGCACACGACGGCCGGCGCGGGCGAGCACATCGGCGGGATCTTCATCAACGGGCAGTTGCAGTTCGCGATCGTCCTGCCCCATGTGCTCGCGTTCCTCGCGAAGGGGAACGCGAATGCGGTCGTGCCCGGCCTCGACAGTGTCCCGCCTGACGACCGACCAGAGGCTGTCACGCTGATCCACCTCGCGTTCGACACCATGGTCGGGATCGGCTTTCTGCTGCTGGGGCTTGGGATCTGGCTGCTTGTCCGGTGGATTCGCCGGCGTGGACCACCGACGTCTCGATGGTTCCTACGGGCAGCGCTTGTCGCCGGGCCCGGCGCCGTGGTTGCGATGGAGTGCGGCTGGATCACCACCGAAGTGGGGCGTCAACCGTGGATCGTCTACAACGTTATGCGAACAGCCGACGCAGTGAATCCGGCACCGGGGTTGTATTGGGGACTGGTCGTACTGTTCATCGTCTACACAGTGCTGACCGCCGTCACGATCTTCGTGGTGCGACGAATCACGCGCGCCAATGTGCCGATGCCCAACGTGCCGGTGTCCGAAGTGAGCGTGTAACAGCATGCTGGCGAACATCGTGCTCGGCTTTCTCTGGGGCGGCATCACCGCGTACGTGCTGCTCGCCGGCGCCGATTTCGGCGCGGGATTCTGGGATCTGCTCGCCGGTTCAGACACCACCGGCGCCGACAAACGCCGCCGCATCGCCGCATCGATCGGCCCTGTCTGGGAAGCGAACCACGTGTGGCTCATCTTTGCCCTGGTGGTCACCTGGACCGGCTTTCCAGCGGTGTTCGCGGCGATCGGCTCGACACTCTACATTCCGCTCACCGCAGTTGCCTTCGGAGTCATCCTTCGCGGCTCGGCGTTCGCCTTCCGTGGCGCTGTGAGCGAGCTGTCGCTGCAACGCGCGTTCGGCGCGGCGTTTGCCGCGTCATCGGTGCTGACGCCGTTCTTTCTCGGGACGGTGGCCGGAGCGATCGCATCGGGACGCGTCCCCTTGGGGATCGCGCAAGGCAACGTGATCACGAGCTGGTTCAACCCCACGTCGATACTCGGCGGGATACTCGCCGTCGAAGTCTCCGCATACCTTGCGGCCGTCTATCTGACGCGGGATGCTGAGCGCGCCGGCGAGGCCGAGCTCGCCCTGTATTTTCGGCGTCGCGCCTTGATCATGGGGGTCATCACCGGAATCACCGCGGGACTCGGGATCCTCGTTCTGCACTCGGATGCACCTGTCCTGTTCAGCGGGCTCACGCACGACGGTCTTCCGCTGGTCCTGGCCAGCATCCTCTTTGGTGGTCTGTCCCTGGTGCTGCTCCTGCTCCGAAGTTTTGTCGCGCTCCGCGTCACCGCTGCGCTGGCAGTCGTCGCAGTGCTCTGGGCTTGGGGCGTCGGGCAATACCCGG
This sequence comes from Candidatus Dormiibacterota bacterium, assembly GCA_003132525.1. Classification (GTDB taxonomy): domain Bacteria; phylum Chloroflexota; class Dormibacteria; order Aeolococcales; family Aeolococcaceae; genus Palsa-851. The sequence goes on from PKXZ01000057.1 coordinate 12,705, forward strand.
ACATCCTCTCCCGGGTGACCACGGTGAGCGCAGCGGCTGCGCCGGATCAGACGCTGCGCTTTCTCGTGGTGTCCCTCTCGATCGGTACAGCGATCCTCATCCCGTCACTCGTGCTGCTCTATTCGTTGTTCCAGGCGGCTCCGGCCAAGCCGTCACGAGTGTCGGAGGGTCACTGACCGCCTTGGGCTACAGCTTCGGCTGGAGAGCCCGGATGATCGCTTCTGAGGCGGCATCCGAATTCAGGTTCGCTACGTCGATCGAGACGTTGCCGAAGAGCGCCTCGACGCCGCTGATGGACGAGAAGGCCTTGTCGCCGAGTCCCGAAACCGGCGTGTATTTGGCAGCTCCGATGCTGCTGTTTGTCTGAACATCGCCGTTGAACCCGGCAGCGGCATCCATCGCCAGGACGTCAACGGTGAACCCAGCGGTGCCGTCTGCACTCGTGTAGTCACACGACCAGATCTTGTAACTCGGCGTGTCCTGCTCCTGGGCAACCGTGATGGGCTCGCCGCTCATCGATGCCGCAGTCGCCGCCGGCAGCAGGGCGCAGACGTTGACGGGATGACCGATGCCGTCGAGCACGCCGGTCCCACCGCTACTCGAATTGCCGGAGTTGTTCGAGGTGCCGGAGCCCACCTGCGCAGCGACGTTGCTGGAGGACGAGCCGCCTCCTCCGGACGAACCACAGCCGGCGACCAGGACTGCGCCAAGTGCGATTGGCGCCACCGCAGCGAGGCGGAGTGACGTGCGAGCGATCATCGGTTTTCTCCTTTCGGGCTCGGCGAGCCCGTCTGGAGGCAGTACAACAGGGGCCGATCGCAGATCGATCGCAAAGAGTCGGGGCCGGCGAACCCCGGTCGGTCGAGGCGCGTTCAGGCAGGGCCGCTCACACTGGCCGCATGAACTATGCAACCACGCTCCAGAGCTGGCACGACTTCTACTCGATCGTTGGGATGGCCGCAGCAAGCCTCGTCGGACTGCTCTTCGTCGGACTGTCCCTGCACCTGCGAACCGTGGTCAGTCGCGCTGATGTCAGGGCGCTGGCCAGGGTCACCCTCGCGAGCCTCGGACTCGGGCTCATGCTCGCGCTGTTCATGGTGATTCCGGAGACGCACGATCCCTCGTCGACCGGATGGGACCTGGTCGGGCTCGGCGCCTTCGGGTGCCTGCTCATCTCGCGCAGCATCATCAGCGGGGTTCGAAGCAGCCACACCATCCTGAGCTTCCCGCACCTGGTCCTCCGATTCGGCTTCGCCACAGTCACCTTCCTGACAATCATCGCGATGGGTGGCCTGCTGGTCGGCGGCGACTATGAGGACGCGTTCTCCGGCCTGGTCGCCGTGTCAGTCGTCCTGCTCGTCGGTGCGCTCCGCAATTCCTGGGAACTCCTGGTCACCGTCGGTGCTGCCACGTACCAAGCCGAGCCGTCCCCAGCAGTTGCTGGCGCGGCCGCTCCCCAGTCGGCACCCTAGCGGCCGCGAACGTCATGATCGGGCTGTGACCGCAGGCTCCGACAACAGCGACTCCATCGCGCCATTGGTGCGCACCCTGCTAACCGATATCGGCGAGGATCCAAGCCGCCCAGGGTTGGTGCACACCCCGGCGCGTGTGGCGAGCAGCCTCCGCTTTCTGCTGAGCGGCTACGCGCTCAATCTCGATGACCTCGTCAACGGCGCCATCTTCGAGGAGCCGTATTCGGAGATGGTCGTAGTCCGCGATATCGAGGTGTACAGCCTCTGCGAGCACCACCTGCTGCCCTTCTTCGGCAAGGCCCACGTGGCCTATCTTCCCAACGGACGCATCCTCGGGCTCAGCAAGATCCCGCGCATCGTCGACATGTTCGCGCGCCGCCTGCAGGTCCAGGAGCGCCTCACCACGCAGATCGGCGATGCGCTTCAGACGGTGCTCGAGCCCGATGGAGTCGGCGTGGTCATCGAGGCGATCCACCTGTGCATGGCGATGCGCGGCGTGGAGAAGCAGAACAGCTCAGCAGTGACCTCGTCGCTCACCGGCAGCTTCCGCGACGACGACAAATCGCGCAATGAGTTTCTCAGCCTGATCGGGCACCGGTAGCGGGAGCTCAGCTCGCCCCGAACGTGATCACCTCGATCCATAGGAGCAGCACGCCGAGCGCGAACATCACCGTTCCGAGCGCCACGTGCCCCCAGTGGATTGGCCGTCTGCCTCGACGGGTGCCGATGACGCGCGCGTAGATCGACAGGCCGATGATGCCCAGCCCGCCGGCAACCAGCATGGTCGCGGGCACGCCGATGAAAGCCGCGAGAACCCCGTTCACTCTCGGCAGCCTACGTGGTTCACGGCCGCCGACGCGGTCGCCCGTACCATGGGCGAATGCCCACTCGCGCACTCAGCACCGCCGGCGAAGCCGCGATCCTCGACGCGTTGACACGCCACGGCGAGCCCGCGTGGCGGGCGCGCCAGATCCAGGCTGCGATCTGGCAGCCCTACGTGGGCGACTTCGAGGAGCTGCTCCAGCTTCATGCGACGCTGCGTCGCAGCCTCGCGGACGAATTCGCGTTCTCGACGGTTTCCGTCGGCGCCGAGCTGGTCGCCGATGTGGGGCTGACGGTGAAGCTGCTGTGCCGCCTCGCTGATGGCCAGACCATCGAGACCGTGGCGATGGAGACGCCGGCGGGGACCGACTCCCGCCGCCGGTCGACGGTCTGCGTCAGCAGCCAGGTGGGGTGCGCAGTGGGCTGCCCCTTCTGCGCGACCGGGCACATGGGGCTGCGCCGCAACTGCACCACGGCGGAGATCGTCGACCAGGTGCGCGCCGCGGCGGGCGCGCTGCACCGGCGGGGGATGGGGCCGGTGACCCACATCGTCTACATGGGCATGGGCGAGCCGCTCGCCAACGCCGCAGCCACGCTCGAATCGCTCGCCGTGCTCACCGCAGAGGCGGGCATCAGCGCGCGGCGGATCACCGTTTCCACGAGCGGAGTTGTCCCGGGCATCCAGCAGCTCGCGGCGACGCATCTACCGGTGACGCTTGCGCTCTCGCTCCACGCGGCGACCGACGAGCTGCGTGACCGCCTCGTGCCCATCAACCGCACGTATCCGCTCGGCATGGTGCTCGACACCGCGTCTCGCTACGCGGAACAGAGTGGCCGGCGCATCAGCTTCGAGTGGTGCCTGATCGGTGGTGTGAACGACTCGATGGAGCAGGCGGAGGGCCTGCGTGACCTTGCCCGGCGGGCACAGGCGCACATCAACGTCATTCCCATGAACCGCATCGAGGGCAGCCCCTGGGGTCCTCCGGAGCCCGAGGTGGCCCGTCGGTTCCTCGGTGCGCTGCGAGGCGCGCGTGTCACCGTCCGAGACACCCGGGGCGGTGACGCCGACGCCGCGTGTGGTCAGCTGCGCGCCGACCTGGAGGCGCGCCGGATCCTCCGTCCCGACGGCACGCTCTCACCCCCGCGGGTGCCGGCCCGAGCGTGACCGGAGCACCCAGCGCCGACGAGGCGCTGATGGACGCCGCGCTCGCGGCGGCGAGGTCGGCCGACTTTGCAACGAGCCCCAATCCGATGGTGGGATGCGTGGTCGTGCGGGGAGGGGAGGTGATCGCGACCGGGTTGCACCGGCGGGCCGGTGGTCCGCACGCGGAGATCGAAGCACTCGCCGCCGCGGGTGAGCAGGCCCGCGGCGCGGACTTGTACGTGACGCTCGAGCCCTGCGCGCACCACGGGCGCACGCCACCGTGCGTCGAAGCACTGATCGCGGCCAGCCCAGGCCGGGTGGTTGTTGCCATGATCGACCCCAACCCGAAGGTCGCCGGCCGGGGTGTCGACGCGCTCCGCGCTGCCGGGATCACCGTGGAAACCGGCATTCGGGAGTCCGAAGCGCGCCACCTCAACGAGTTCTACGTGAAGCACATCAGCACGGGACTTCCCTTTGTCACAGCCAAATTCGCGGCGTCACTCGACGGCAGGATCGCGACTGGGAGCGGCGAGTCGCGCTGGATCACGTCCGAGGAGTCGCGGGCTGTGGCGCATCGCCTGCGCCACGAGCACGACGCCATCCTGGTTGGCGTGAACACCGTGATCGCCGACGATCCGGAGCTGACCACCCGGTTCGAGGGCGGCCGGTCGCCACTGCGAGTGGTGGTCGACAGCACGCTGCGCATCCCGGCGGGAGCTCGGGCGCTCCAGGCGGGAGCCGGCGCCGCGCTCATCGCCACGACCAACCGAGCCGACCCGGACGACCTCGAACGGCTCCGGGCATCCGGCCTCCAGGTCGAGGTCGTCGATCAGGGGCCGGGCGGGGTCGATCTCCGCTCGCTGATGACGCTGCTCGGATCCCGTGACGTAACGAGCCTGCTCATCGAAGGTGGAGCGGCGGTGCTCGGAGCTGCCTTCGACGCCGGCGTCGTCGACAAGGTCGTCGCCATGCTCGCCCCGCGGATTATCGGCGGCGCGGACGCCCCCGGGGCAGTGGGCGGGACCGGGGTCTCGAGCCTCAGCGCAGCGCGGCTCCTGGAGCGCGTCTCAGTGGAGCGCGCCGGTCCCGATCTCGTGGTGACCGGATACTGTGTACGCTGAGATCGAGGAGTAAGCAGAGTGTTCAGCGGGATCATCGAAAGCCTCGGCACGGTTCGGGCTCGCACACCTGGCCGCATCGCAATTGCGTCGCACACGCGTTTCGAGCATGTCGAGATCGGCGAAAGCATCGCCGTCAACGGAGCATGTCTCACGGTGGCGGCGATCTCCGACGATGGCTTCACCGCGGACGTGATACCTGAGACATGGCAACGCACCACGCTCGGCGACCTCAGTGACGGCGCGACGGTGAACCTCGAACGCGCTCTGCGCCTCGGCGATCGCGTCGGCGGTCACATGGTTTCCGGACACGTCGACGGCACGGGCATCGTCACGGTCCTCCGCGAGGATGCCAATGCGCGATGGGTCACCGTCGCAACGCCCGACGACCTCATCGAGCTGGTGGCCGAGAAGGGATCCATCGCCGTCGACGGCATCAGCCTCACCGTCGTTGACGTCTTCGAGGCGGCATTCACGGTATCGCTCATCCCGGTCACCCTTGCCGCGACCGTTGCGGGCGCATGGCGAGTTGGGACGCGCGTGAACCTCGAGGTCGACCTGATCGCCCGCTACGTGGCGCGCACACTCGCTGCTCGAGACGGCAGCACCGTGCTCGCGACCGCAGCGCGGCAGGGATGAGCAGCGTGAGCCTCGCGAGCGTCGAAGAGGCCATCGCCGATATCCGGGCCGGGAAGTTCGTGATCATCGTCGACGACGAGGATCGGGAGAACGAGGGCGATCTTGCCATCGCCGCCGACCGGATCACCCCCGAGGCAGTCAACTTCATGGCGACCCACGGCCGGGGGCTCATCTGCGTGCCCGTTGAGGGCTGGCGGCTCGACGAGCTCGGTGTTGGTGCCATGGTCGACGACAACACCTCGCGGTTCGGCACCGCCTTCACCGTCACCATCGAGGCGATCGGCCATGGAGTCACCACCGGCATCAGCGCCTTCGATCGCGCCACGACCATCCGGTTGCTGTGCGACGAGCATGCCAAGCCGAGTGACTTTGCCAAGCCGGGCCATACCTTTCCGCTTCGGGCGGCGACGGGCGGTGTGCTCGAACGCGCCGGCCAGACAGAGGCGATCGTCGATCTCTGCAAGCTTGCAGGGCGTTTCCCCGCCGGAGTGATCTGCGAGGTGATGCGGGCCGATGGACGCATGGCTCGGCGCCCCGATCTGGACCTCTTCGCGGCGGAGCACTCGATCAAGATCGTGACCGTCGCCGACATCATCGCGTACCGCCGGCGCAGCGAGCACCTTGTCGAACGCGGAGCGACCACGACCCTGCCGACCGAGTTGGGCACGGTCGTCGCGCACGCGTACGAGGACGTGATCACGCATGTCACGCACGTAGCGCTCGTGTGGGGTGATATTCGCGGCGATGAACCGGTCCTGGTGCGGGTGCACAGCGAGTGCCTCACCGGTGACGTCTTCGGCTCGCAGCGCTGCGACTGCCAGGCGCAGCTGCGCAAGGCGATGGCGATGATCGCCGACGCGGGCCGCGGCGTTCTCGTCTATCTGCGTCAGGAGGGTCGCGGCATCGGCCTCATGGACAAGCTGCGCGCCTACGCGCTCCAGGATCGCGGCCTCGATACCGTCGAGGCGAACCTGAGCCTGGGTCTGCCCGTCGACAAGCGCGACTACGGCATCGGCACGCAGATCCTGTCTGATATCGGCGTCAAGCGAATGGTCGTCCTGACCAACAATCCGAGGAAGTACTACGGACTCAGCGGTTTCGGCCTCGAGGTGACCGACCAGATCCCGCTGGTCATCCCGGCGAACGCGCACAACGAGCGCTACCTCCGCGCCAAGCAGGAGAAGCTCGGCCACAGCCTGGATATGGACGATGCCGTCGACGCGATATGACGGCGCTGCCGGGGGGGCCGGTGCGCCAATCGCAGGCGCGCGGGTGATTACCGGCAGCCTCGACGCGACCGGCATGCGCATCGGCATTGTGGTGTCGCGCTTCAACGACATCATCTCGACACGCCTGCTCGAAGGCGCCGTCGATGCCCTCAAAGAGCGCGGCGTCGACGTCGGTGACATCGACATCGCCTGGGTTCCCGGCGCGTTCGAGATTCCCATCGCGGCGCGTGAGCTTGCTGCTCATGGCGGCGTTGACGCGGTGGTCTGCCTCGGCGCGGTGATTCGTGGAGACACGGCGCACTTCGAGTACGTTGCCGGTGAGGCTGCTCAGGGCATCGCGTCCGTCCATGCCACGACGGGCGTCCCCGCGACATTCGGCGTGCTCACCGTCGACACCATCGAGCAGGCCACCGATCGGGCCGGCGGTAAGCATGGGAACAAGGGAGCGGAGGCGGCGGACACCGCGGTCGAGATGGTGTCGCTGCTTCGCAGCCTGCGCCTGTCCCGGACGGCAGAGCGGCGCGCGGATTTATGAGCGCGGCGTCGCGCGTCGTCTCGCTCCTGCCCAGCGCAACCGAGATCCTGTTTGCAATCGGCGCCGGTGATCGCGTTGTCGGTGTCACCCATGAATGCGACTACCCCGACGCGGCTCGCACGCTCCCCAGGGTGACGTCGAGCGTGATGGCGACCGAAGGCGTCCCACCCGGCGACATCGACCGGCACATTCACGCGGCGCGGCACGCCGGGTCGAGCATCTACCACCTCGACGAGGCCGAGCTGGAGCGCCTCGAGCCCGATCTCATCGTCACTCAGGAGCTCTGCGACGTCTGCGCGGTCGCATACAGCGAGGTGCGGCGGGCGGTCCGACGACTGACGGGCGACGTTCCCGTGCTCTCGCTCGAACCGCGCTCGGTGGAGGAGATCAGTGCGTCGATCGAGGAGGTCGGCGCCGCCACCGGATGCGAGGATGGCGCTGCTCGTGCCGCCGACGCGATGCGACGCCGCCTGGATGAGATCGCTGGACTGCGCAGGCTGGACCCTCCGCCGCGGGTCGTCTGCATCGAGTGGACCGACCCACTCATGGTCGGAGGCCACTGGGTGCCGGAGATGGTGCGTCTGGCGGGCGGCGCGGACGTGCTCGGAGCGGAAGGTGAGCCGTCCCGCTACGTGTCCTGGAACGAGGTGGTCGACGCGGATCCCGAGGTGATGATCCTGATGCCCTGTGGTTACGGCCTACCCCGGACCGTGGAACTGGTGTCGGAGGTTGCATCTCGTCCCGGATTTGCAGACCTCGAGTGCGCGCGAGCCGGACGCGTGGTCGCGGTGGACGGATCTGCGTACTTCAGCCGGCCTGGCCCACGGATTGCCCACGGCCTCGAGATCCTCGCCGCGGCGATCCACCGCGAACCCTGGCGACCCGGTACCCGAGGGCGCCGCCTACTGGAACCAGCCGGCGACGTCGAGGATCGCGTTGATCTCACCGACGGCGTTGTACAGGTCAACGTATCCCTGAGCATATAAGCCGGATTGCGCGGTCTGGCTGAGGCTCGTGATGGCAAGGTTGGCGATGACCTCCCCGGCGCTCGGGTTGAGGTCGGACGCCGAGGGTCGCGGACTGTCGTCACTCGGGTAGAGCGAGAAGAACGTGGCGGCGCTGCCGGCGACTGCCGTCAGATTTGCAACTACGGCCAGCGGCGGCTCATTCACAGTCCACGCGGGCACCGCTACAACGCCCGCAACGTCGATCGGCGCCGGTTTGGGCGCAATCAGGGGGCTGTTCGCACACTCGGTGCTGTTTCCGGAGCGAGTGTCGCAGATGCGTGTGGGGGGAACCGAGTAGAACAACGCGCCTGCGGAGGCGGTCGCCGACCCGAACCAGCCGTTGACGTCGATGATGAAGTTGATGCTGCCAAGAGCGTTGTAGATGCAGACGTCCTGGTTCGGACCGAGCAGGGAGATCACACGGTTCGGCAGGGCGATCCCTGCCGAAGGGTTCAGATTCGAGAAGGGGGGCTGTCCGGTTGGGCATGCGTGGCCGGCACCAGCTGGCGCTACCGCGAGAAACGTTCCCACCGAGCCGGCGGTACCCGTCAGGTTGAAGACTGCGGCGGCCGCGGTGTTATTTGCGGGAATCGATGGTGTGCCCGATGGAGCACCCGTGGGGAGCCCGGACAGAACGACGTCGCGCCACTTGCCACCCAGAAGTGGGCCGGTCGTTGACCCCACGCATGTGGTGGCGTACCGGGTATCGCACCTGCGGAGTGGCGGCATGCTGTGGAACTCGCCGGCCTTGGATCCGCCCACAGGAGCTGCGAAGTATCCCTGGACGTCGACGATCACGTCGGCAACGCCGGCCGCGTTGTAGAGGCTGATGGCGCCGCCAGCGCTCAGTTGCACGATTGCAAGGTTGCTCTCCACCTTGCCACCGGCGAGATTGATATTCGAGGCGAACGGCACCGTTCCACCTGCCGGATACGCCGTAACGTACGTCGGGGTACTGCTGCTGCGATCGATCGCGGTCACGTTGACGACCACCGCCTGCGCTCCCAACGGCACCGGTCCACCAGCGGTCGACATCTGCGCCGTCACTGACGTCTTAGCGCTCAGCGTGTGGTTGGTTCCAACTCCGGTGTTGCACTCGTTGTGGCTGATCCCGCCAACCGGTGGGCGGGTATCGCAGACACGGTATGGCGTGACTGCCGTGTACGCACCGGGAGGAATGAATGTGTACTCGATGGCCGTAAGCTGGCCACTCGTGCTCACTGGGGTCTCAACTTGCACGTACACGGCACCAGCCGCGTGTTGTGGCGTGTAGATCGCGAGTTGCGTCGGACCCACCACCGTAAAGCAGCCGTTGGGCGAACTCGGGCACGGATACGAGTTCGACGAGGGCACGTCAGTGGTGGGGCCGGAGGGTCCATCGCTGAAGAGCACATGAGTAACAAAGTCCTGGCCTTGCTGTCCAAAGCCGCTACCGAACAGCGAGACCGCCTCACCGCCCCCAACGGCGCCATCGACTGGCGAGAGTTCGCTGACTACCGGACCGGACGCGCTGTACGTGTACACGTTCTGCGACGTTTCCAGGCTGGTGCCGCCCGGCGTCGTGACCGTCACGTTGACTTGGCCGCTTCCTGACGGCATATCCTCTATGGTGATCGACGTTGCGCTGTTCACCGTAAAGCACGGCGCGCCCGGCGACCCACCGCACGGCGTCGCGGTGATGACGACACTTCCGACCGAGACAAACGTGGTCGTGAAGTTGGACCCCGACTCAAAGCCGGTACCCGTAACGCCCACAACATTGGTCCCGTTCGGCTGGCCTTCCTGTGGTGAGAGGGCAGTGACTGTTGGCACCGGCGCGTACGTATACGTATCTGCCGAGGACGTCTGGCTCACGCCGAAAGATGTGGTGACCGTGATGTCAACGGTTGCAGCGCTATGCGATGGAATGTCCTCAACGGAGATCTGCGTCGCACTGGTCACGTTGAAGCACGGGCTCACCGGGGACCCCGGGCATGGGGTCGCGCTGATGTCGTCTCCACCGATCGTGACATCTGTGGCACCGCTGAAGCCGGATCCGCCAACTGTGACCGTGTTGCCCCCACCGAGAGCTCCGGCGGACGGGAAGACACTGGTCACCACCGGCGTCGGCTCATACACGTACTGGTCTGCAGGGGAGGTGGCGCTCGTTCCTCCCGAATTCTCAACGGTGACATCGACGGTGCCCGCTGCATGTGCCGGCATGTTCGGAATGGTGATCGACGTGGCACTGTTGATCGTGAAGCAGAGCGACCCAGGACACTGATTCGAGATATCGATGGTGCCAACGAAAACATCGGTCGCCGCGTAACCGGTTCCCTCGAATCCCGTGCCGGTGACCGTGACGCTGTTGCTGCCACCCGCCGGGCCGTCACCAGGCGCAACGCCGGTCACCGTGGGCACCGGCGGCACATACGTGTACTCGTCAGCCGAATTGGTCGCACTCGTGCCCGCCGGGGTCTCGACGGTGATGTCGACGGTTCCCGCGCCATGCGACGGCATCTGGTCGATGGTGATCGAGGTTGAGCTGTTGAACACGAAGCAAGGAGCGCTTGGACACGGCGACAGGTCAACACTGCCGACGAAGACATCGGTTGCGCCCGTGAAGTTGCTCCCGGTGACGTCCACGTTGTTGCCGCCGGCGATCGGACCGGTGGGAGGGGAGACGCCGCTCACGCCTGGGGTCTGCTGATACGTGTACTGGTCTGCGCTCGACGTGTTGCTCGTGCCGCCTTCGGTCTGGACTGTGATGTCGATAACGCCGGCCGCATGCGCCGGCATGTCCTGAACGGTGATCTTCGTCGCGCTATTGATCGTGAAGCACGGGCTCGTCGGCGTCCCTGGGCATGGTGATGCGGAGATGTCGGTGGTGTCGACGAAGACGTCGGTGGCACTGTAGTCGGCACTCGGTCCGTTGCTCGACTCGAATGCAGACCCCGTGACGACGACCTGATTGTGGCCACCGGTTGAACCGGAGTTCGGCGCGACGTTTGTGACCGTCGGGAGCGGCGCATACACATACGTATCCGGCGGAGCCGTGCCACTCGTCTGCACCGACGTACCGTCGGTGGAAGCGGTCGTGACCGTGACGTCGACGAGGCCTGAACCGGCCGGTGGTGTGGCGTGGATCGTTGTCGAATTGCTCACCGTGAAACTCGCTGGGTTGCCTCCGAACGACACTCCGGTGGTCGAGAAGCCCGAGCCGCTGAAGTTGCTGCCCCCGACCGTAACGGCCGGCGGACCGCCGCTCTGTGGACCGGAATCGGGAGTCACCGAGGTGACCGTCGGCGGATCCTGCTGGACGACGACCTGATCGCTTGTAGATGTGTTCGAGCTGCCGCCGGGGGTGATGACCACGGTGTCGTACTGCCCCGGGAGGATGTTCGACGACGGGAGGTCGATGGGCATGTGCGTGTCGTTGGTGAAACCGAAGCAGTCGGGCGCGCCGGCCGACGAGCACTGGCCCGTCAACGCCACGGTTGGTCCTGTGAACGTGGGCACCAGGTCCACCTCGCTGACCGCGCTGGTGGCGGGCGGACCCGGGATGGAGAATCCGCTCCCCGTGACCGTGATGGCCGTAGCGCCCTCGCTCGCAGTGTTGGGCACGTTGGTCACCGTGGGTTGGTCGAGGTACGTGAAGGAGTCGTCCGGGGGATTCGGCGAGCTCTGAAAGCTTGGATTCACGATGATCACGTCGTCGGTGCCGGCAGACGCCGGCGCGGTCGTGGCATCGATCTCCGAGTCGCTCACGAATGTGAAGCACGGAGCCGTCCCGCATGGCTGTAGGTCAGTCGAACCGATCAAAACATCAGTCGTGTCCGTGAATCCGGTCCCGTCGATCACGATCGAGGTGCCGCCAGCCGTCGGCCCCGCCGAGGGGGTGACGCTGGAGACCGCAGGAGTGACGTCCTGAAGCGGGGCCGCGGCTACCCGGAGCGGCGAGAGAACGCCCCCCTCAGCACCGACGACCATGGCGAAACACGCCCCAGCCAGCAGGAGCCCACGGGCTCTCTTCATTCCTTGCCTCCAACCGCCGCTCCCGCAGCGATCGTACCGGGTCGTTCCCCCGATAGCTAGCCGCGGGTCGCCTTTGCTTGAGTGCGCAGGCAGCGGGTGCAGACCTTGGCCCGGACTTCCTTGCCCCTGATGGCAAGGTGGGTGACGTGGAGATTGGGCAGGAAGCGACGCTTGGTGTGCACTTTGGAATGGCTCACGTTGTTCCCGGTCATCGGGCCTTTTCCGCAGATATCGCAGCGCTGGGACATCAAATCTCTCGTGGGTCGGAACGCGCATCTGAGACGCGTCCGCTCTGGCGTACTAGAATTCGGCCGCAGCCACGGCGGCGGCGCCCGGCGGCCTCCGGAAAGAACCGGTGGCCGGTCGCCGAGGATACCACAGGCCCCCACCGGGCTTACGGAGATACGTGAAAGGCAAGGTCCGGGCGTCCGACGCACTGTCACGCACCGCCTCCCTGGGCAGGATCGAGGTCTCGCCCCGGGTGGTGGCATCGATCGTCGGCCACGCGGCCAACGAGTGCTACGGGATCGTCGGGATGGCCGCCCGCGGCCTCCGGGACGGCATCGCCGAGCGCCTCAACCGGGAAAACGTCCACCGCGGCGTTGAGATCCAGGTGACCCCGGACGGCCTCGTGATCGAGCTCTACGTGATCGTTGAATACGGCACCCGTATCAGCGAGGTGGCTCACAACCTTATGAGTGCCGTGAGCTACTCAGTCGAGAAGACCCTGGGGCTGCCCGTGGTCGCCGTGAACGTGAACGTCCAGGGCATCCATGCGGAGGCTGACGGTGTCCGCCACTAAGCCCGCGCCGGAGCTGTCTGTGCTCCGCGAACCGCTCCGCGAGATCGGTGGCGAGCAGGTGCTTGCCGGGTTGACGGCGGCACTCTCTTGGCTGGAGGCGAACCAGCAGGAGATCAACGACCTCAACGTCTTCCCGGTCGCCGACGGCGACAC
>PKXZ01000040.1:0-138 GCA_003132525.1 Candidatus Dormiibacterota bacterium
ACTGGCGCATGCCCGGGGCGTGGCCCCCGGGAAGTACCAGGGCGTCGTAACGCTTCGGGTCGACAGCATCCCATGAGAGTGGCGATCGGTATTCGGGCGACGCGCACATCTCGCCGTAAAACGCGATCGGCTCGGGCG
>PKXZ01000040.1:146-5180 GCA_003132525.1 Candidatus Dormiibacterota bacterium
GCCACGGGACCGCCACCTCTGTGACGTCAAAGTCGCGGTCGGGCAGGGGAATCAGGACGTTCATGCAATTTGGTGCGAGCTGAGGCCGGTACCATCATGGGTGGCTGCGCACGATCTAGGCTCGTGATGCCAGGCGGGGTTAGCGCTCAGTGTCGCTCATGACGAATCGCGCACCCGACCCAAAACCGGCTCAACGATCTCCTCAGCCAGCCAGCGCACCGCTGGAATGGGTTGGATCGCCGCCAGGACGACATGGGAGACGCCTGCGTCGATCAGGTCCACCAGCTGATCGCGCACGGCTGCCGGACCAAGCACCTGGGGCAAGTGCGCCGGGCGAGCGCNNCGGCCCCTCGGATGCCACGAGCACCTGGACCGAGCGGGTGATCTCGCCGGGGTCACGACCGACAGCGCGACAGTGCTCGTTGAGGACCGAGTTCTTGTGGCGGAAATCTTCAACGTTGTTCGTGGGGCAGTTCCAGATGTCGGCGTGCTGGGCGACGATGCGCAGCGCGATGCGCTCACCGCCAGCACCGATGAGGATGGGCGGATGTGGCTGCTGAATCGGCTTCGGTTCACATACCGCGCCGTGCAGGCGGTAGCAGCGCCCATCGAAGTCGAAGGGCTCGCTCTCGGACCACATCCGCTTGACGATGGTGCAGGCCTCATCGAGCGCAGCGAGAGCCTCTGAGGTAGCGACGACATCGACGCCATAGGCGTCGTANNGCCAGCGCCTGCGGATCGGGCACGCGGCTGCCTCCGGCGCCGATGCCGAACTCGAGGCGCCCGCCCGAAATGATGTCGACAGTTGCTGCCATCTTTGCCAGAAGCGCCGGGTTCCGGAGGCGGTTGCTCGTCACGATGACGCCGAGGCGAAGTCGCTTGGTCTGCGCGGCCAGCGCGGAGAGCAGCGTCCACGCCTCGAGGGTGGCGCCGTTGACGTCGCCTCGGAGCGGCACCATGTGATCCCACAGCCAAGCGTGCTCGAAGACGTCCACGTCGTCGGCCTCTCGCCAGACACGGAGGATCTCGCCGTAGCTGAGATTCAGCTGGGTTGTCTTGATGCCGAATGTCACCCGGCGTGCGGCCGTTTCCACACCTCCGAGCCTACGCCGGAAAGGGAGAGCCTGATCCGGGGCCCGTTGGGTAACAGACCGCATCGGTCGCCGGCATGGTGGAGGCCGCGGTGTCTGATCCGGACACGGGGTCGGCATTCCTCATCGCGGCGATTCCCGGAATGCTGCTGGTTGCGCTGGGCACACTGATGTTGCTCTGGGGCACGCGCCGCAAGCGGCGCTTCCTCTGACGTCCTGAGGTAACCGCTGACCGTCAGGCGATATCGGGAATCGGATCCGCGGCCACCTCGCCAAGCACGGCCATGGCCATCTCGAGCTTGCGTCGCGGCGCGCTGAAACAGAGACGGATGTGCGACGGCACACCGAACGCGATCCCGGGGGTGAGCAGCACGCGGCGCTCGGTCAGCGCATCGATGAGCTGCAGCGTGTCCGGCCATGGGCTGCGCAGCCAGAGATAGAGGCCGCCCGCCGGTTCGATCGCCTCGATGCCGTCCGCCCGCACACGATCCATGACCATGTCGCGGCGCTCGCGATACGGGACTGCATTGATCTCCCACGAGTCGAGGTGGAGGAGCGCACGCTGCGCGGTGGCGGGCGCGTTGACGAACCCGAGCGCGCGCAACGACTGGGCGAGGCCGCGGTGGGTCTCGGCGTTGGCCAGCGACGGATGGAGCACGAGATAGCCGATGCGCTCTCCCGCAACGCCGAGGTCTTTGGAGAACGACCTGGCGAGGACTGTGTTCTCGTAGATGCTGAACGGCTCGGCACGCTCATGCGGCGGATAGGTCAGGCGGCGGTACACCTCGTCGATGATCAGCAGCACCTTGCGGTCGTGCCTGTCGTTGTGCGCCTCGAGCACGGCCGCGAGCCCTGACAGCTCCCCGCCGTCGAGGACGTGGCCGCTCGGATTGCAGGGCGAGTTGACGAGCACCGCCGCGGTGTGCGACGAGAGCGCGCCACTGATCGCATCGAGGTCGAGACGCAGGTCCGGACCCGTGGCCACCGGCACGAACCGCGCCGATGCCGTCTCGCAATACAGGCGGAACTCCGGGAAGTACGGCGCGATTCCGATGACGTCGTCGCCGGGATCGACGAACGTGCGGATCGCGACCGCGATCGCGGCGGCAGCACCGGGCGTCATCGCGATCGAGTCACTCGTGATCCCGGGGAAGGCGACATCCTCCGCAGCGCGCTCGCGAACATCGGCATAGCCGAGGTTGGGCATGTAGCCGAACCGTCCGACGAACCGCTCGCGGCTCGCCGCGGCGAACGCATCGACGACACTTTGCGGCGCTTCAAGCGGCTGGCCGATGGACAGGTCCGCGACGGTCTCCTCGCCGAACTCAGCGCGAAGCCGTTCGCCTTCCATGAACATGCGCCGTATCCAGCCACCATCCTGGAGTTGCGTACGCGACCACCGGGAGATCGCCACCGTCAGGCGATGCTGGTCGTGCCGGAGACGCCGCCCGTATGCCAGCTGAACGGGTAGTCGCGGTCGAAGATCTGGCGCGCGACTGCGGTGCGGTGCAACGGCCGGAACGTGTCCACCATCACCGCAAGCTCGTCGGTCTCACGCGGACGGTCGAGCGATGCCTCGAGCGCACCGGGTTGCGGCCCATGGGGAAGTCCACCGACGTGATGGGTGAACGATCCCTGGCTGATGCCGCGGCGTGCGGCGTAATTGCCCTCGACGTAGTACAGGACTTCGTCCGAATCGAGGTTGCTGTGGTGATAGGGGAGATGGATCGCCTCGGGGTCCCAGTCGAGCTTGCGCGGCACGAACGAGCAGATGACCAGATTGTGCGCCTGGAAGGTTTGGTGGATCGGCGGCGGGACGTGGAAGCGACCCGCGCGCGGCTCGAAGTCGTGGATGTTGAAGGTCACCGGGTAGATCGTCCCGTCCCATCCGATGACATCGAACGGGTGGTGATCGAGCACGTACCGGCTCACGTGGTTGGATCGCTTGAGCCAGATCTCCGCGGGTCCCTGCTCGTTGCTCTCGAGCGAGTCGGGGCCGTGGAAATCGCGCTCACTGTAGGGTGCGAACTCGGTGAGCTGGCCGTTGCGGGCGCGATAGCGATCGGGCACGTCGACGAGGCCCGTCACCTCCATGCAGAGCAGGCGCACATCGGTGAGGTCGTCGAAGTCGATGCGGTAGATGGTGCCGCGCGGGATGACGACGTAGTCATGACGCTTGAACGACAGGTGGCCGAACTGGCTGTGCAGGACCCCGCTGCCCTTGTGCACGAAGAGCACCTCGTCCGCGGACCCGTTGACGTAGAGCACCTGCTGTGGGGTGACCGGCGCGACCAGCCCGATGTGCACGTCGTCGTTGACGAGCAGCCAGCGCCTCCCGGTGATGACGTCGCCCTGCGAGGGAAGGTCGAACCCCTTGAGGTGCGCGTTGGTGTGCACCTGCTCGTGTTCCGGGGTCATGAGATCGGCGGGTCCTTCGCTCACGTCCTGCGCGCCTTCGGGCATGCCGCGGTGGTAGAGCAGGGAAGAAGGCCCGCTGAACCCCTCGCGCCCGAAGAGCTCCTCGTACGCGAGCTGTCCGTCATCCGAGAACCGCATGTGCCGCTTGCGGGGCACGTCACCGAGTTGCTTGTACGGTCGCACGCTCAGAGCCTACCGGTTCGGCCCTACGCCGGTGCGTCGACGACCTCGAAGATCGCCTCGAGCTCGACGGCGGCGCCGAGCGGCAGCTGCGCGACGCCGATCGCGCTCCGAGCGTGGCGGCCGCGCTCCGGTCCGAAGACGGAGACGAGCAGGTCGGACGCCCCATTGATCACCGCGGACTGCTCGGTGAATGCCGGCGCGCTGTGCACGAAACCCGTGAGCTTCACCACCGTGACGGTGTCGAGTGTGCCGAGGGCCGCGCGTGCGGTCCCGAGGAGGTCGATGGCCGCGCCGCGAGCCAGGTCGTATGCGGTATCGGTGTCCACGTCGTCGCCGACGCTCCCGGTCACCACCGCGCCGTCGCGCTTTCCGAGGTGGCCGGACAGGTAGAGCAGGTTGCCGGTCTGCCGTGCGGTGACGTAGTTGGCAACCGGCGTGCTGGTCTCCGGGATGTCGATGTGCAGCTCGGCGAGACGATCGTCAACGCTCACGTCAGTAGTCCTGGAGGTAGTCGAGGTTGTCGGCGAACCGTTCAGCGTCGAAACCGAAGCCGACACGCACCGAGTCGACGCGGGTGATGTTGTTGCGCCCCAGCATGCGGAGCTGGTCGCGGGTGACCGGCGGGTGCCGCNNACACGTGCTCAGCGGGGCCACGCTCGAGGGCGATGACGATGCAGCGGGTCACGTCGTCGATCGAGATGGGCTGGAAGAGGGTTCTGCCATCGCCGGCGATGGGGATCACCGGATTGATCCGCATCATCCGGGTGAGCAACGTGAAGAATCCATCGCCCGGGCCGAAGATGAGGCCAGGGCGCAGCCCGGTATAGGGCACGCCGCTGGCGCGGACCGCCTGCTCGCCCTGCCATTTGCTCACCAGGTACGAGTACCTCGGATCGGGGTCCGCACCGAGCGCTCCCTGATGCACGAAGTGGGCGACCTTGGCCTGCTTGGCGGCGCCGACCACTCGCTCGGTGGCCTCGCGGTTCACCCGGTCGAAGGTCTGGCGACCACGTTGATTGATGATCGCCACCAGGTGGACGACCGCGTCGCACCCGGCAAAGATCTCGGCCAGGTTGGTCGCGCTGGTCACGTCGGCCCGGACGAACGTGACCCGCTCGCCCTTGGGGCGGCGGGTGGTCCCACGCGCCACGATGACCACCTCGTGCCCCGCGTCCTTGAGCGCACGGACGGTGTGGATGCCGACAAAGCCGGTTCCACCGGTCACCGCAACGCGCACGCAGTTCCTCCTCGCCGGGGTGGGACGTTCGCCCGCGAGTTTACGGGCAGGGCCGCCGGACGTGTCCCGGGCTTAGGAGCCGCCGACGAGGGCGGCGATCACCGC
>PKXZ01000083.1 GCA_003132525.1 Candidatus Dormiibacterota bacterium
TTGGCGACGTCGTTGGCGATGCTGAAGGTGGTGAGCGCCCCGCGCGTGATCAGCATCTGCTTCCCGGTCTCCACGATCTCGATGAGCTTGGTCGGGTCGCTGTCGAGATCGACGAGGTTGCCGGCCTCCTTGGCCGCCTGGGTGCCGCTGTTCATGGCGACTCCAACGTCGGCCTGAGCCAGCGCCGGGGCGTCGTTGGTGCCGTCACCGGTCATGGCCACGAGCTTGCCGCCGGCCTGCTCCTGCCGGATCAGTTCGAGCTTGTTCTCGGGCGTGGCCTGGGCCAGGAAGTCGTCGACCCCTGCTTCGCGCGCGATGGCCGCTGCGGTCAGCGGGTTGTCACCAGTGATCATCACGGTGCGCAGGCCCATCCTGCGCAGCTCCGCGAAGCGCTCGGCGATGCCCGGCTTGACGATGTCCTTGAGGTGGATCGTCCCGAGGACGACGTGGTTCTGAGCCACGAGGAGCGGCGTCCCGCCGCTGCGAGCGATTGTCTCGACCTGGGCGTTGACCTCCTCCGAGATCGCGTGACCGCCGCACCACGCATCGATCGAGTCTCCTGCACCCTTGCGGATGCTGTCGCTGCCTCGATCCACCCCACTCATGCGGGTTTCTGCCGTGAATGGCACGAAGGTCCAGGGGTCGCCGGCAACCTCCTCGGGTGCGCCGAACCGGCGTGCCAGGGCGACGATTGATCGACCTTCGGGGGTCTCATCGGCGCGGCTGGCCAGGTCGGCGGCGCGGACAAGGTCCTCCATGGTGACACCAGGGGCGGGAAGGAACTCCGTCGCCTGACGGTTGCCGAGCGTGATCGTTCCGGTCTTGTCGAGAAGCAGCGTGTCGACATCGCCCGCAGCCTCGACAGCGCGGCCCGACATCGCGAGCACATTCTTCTGGAGGAGGCGGTCGATACCGGCGATCCCGATGGCACTCAGGAGTCCGCCAATCGTGGTGGGAATGAGGCAGACCAGGAGGGCGATCAACACCGGTACCGAGATCGACGCGCCGGAGAAGATCGCATACGGCTGGAGCGTCACCACCGCGATCAGGAAGATGAGCGTGAGGCTGGCGAGCAGGATGTTGAGGGCGATCTCATTGGGCGTCTTCTGACGCGAGGCGCTCTCGACGAGCGAGATCATGCGGTCGAGAAAGGTCTCTCCCGGGTTCTGAGTGATCTCGATGACGATGCGGTCGCTCAGCACGCGCGTGCCGCCGGTGACGGCGCTCCGATCGCCGCCCGCCTCGCGAATGACGGGCGCTGATTCACCGGTGATCGCTGACTCGTCCACGCTTGCGATGCCTTCGACGATCGTCCCGTCGCTCGGGATCACATCGCCCGCCTCACACACCACGATGTCACCCTTGCGGAGATCCGGTGCGGGCACTGCGACCTCGGTGCCGCCGACGCCGCCCTGCAGCTTGCGGGCGATCGTCTCGGTGCGCGTCCGGCGCAGCGCCTGCGCCTGCGCCTTGCCACGTCCCTCGGCGATGGCCTCTGCGAAGTTCGCGAAGAGCACGGTGAACCAGAGCCAGAGTGCGATCTGTCCGACGAAGCTCGTGTCGCTGGAGTTACCGACGATGCCCGCGATAAACCCGTAGGTGGTCATCAGCGCGCCGATCTCGACGATGAACATCACCGGGTTGCGGACCATCGCTCGCGGATCAAGCTTGACGAAGCTCTGGCCGATCGCGGGAAGCAGCAACTCCGGATCGGTGACGCTGGTGCGGCGGCGCCGGGTGCCGTGTGTGGATGCAAGAGCCATGATCAGATTGCCGCGATGAGTTTGAAGTGCTCGAGAATCGGCCCGAGCGAGATGGCGGGAAAGAACGTGAGCGCCGCGACGATGATGATCGTGCCGATCAGCAACGCAACGAAGAGGGGTCCGTCGGTGGGGAACGTCCCCGCGCTCGCGGGCACGATCTTCTTCTTGACGAGGTTGCCGGCCATGGCCATCACGGGGATCAGGAAGAGATATCGGCCGGCCCACATCGCCCCGGCCAGCATGAAGTTGTAGAAGTTGGTGTTACCAGTGAGTCCGGCGAATGCGCTTCCGTTGTTGCCCGTAGCGGACGCGAACGCGTAGAGGATTTCTGTGAGCATGTGCGGCGTTCCCTGTGTCGCAATCGGGCCGGCTTGGCCCGCGGTGGTGAGAACGGCGACAGCTGAGAAGCCGAGAATCGAAGCGGGAAGGACAAGAATTGCTATCGCAGCGTACTTGACATCCCGCGCCTCGATCTTCTTGCCGAGATATTCGGGCGTTCGTCCCACCATCAGGCCGGCGATGAACACCGCGACGATGGCGAAGACAACCATGCCGTAGAGGCCCGAGCCGACGTCACCTGGAGTGATCTCTCCGAGCTTGATGAGCACCAGCGGGACGAGGCCGCCGATGGGCGTCAGGCTGTCCATCGACGCGTCGACTGAACCGGTGCTCGTGCCCGTCGTCGCGGTGTTGTACAGGGCCGACTGGATCGGCCCGAAACGAGCTTCCTTGCCTTCCATGTTGCCGCCGGGCAAGGTGCTGGTTGACACCTGGGTTGCCCCGGTGCTGACCAGCGCGGGGTTGCCCTGCTGCTCCTGCCACGCGACCACACCAAAGGCGGAGATGAGGATGATGCCCATCACCGAGCCGAGCACGATTCCCTGCTTGACGTGTCCGACCCACTTCCCGAATGTGATGGTGAGCCCAAATGGGATCAGCAGACAGATGAAGATCTCGAGCGAGTTGGTGAGACCGTTGGGGTTCTCGAACGGGTGCGCGGCGTTGGCGTTGAAGAAGCCTCCGCCGTTGGTACCGAGATCCTTGATCGCTTCCATGGACGCAACCGGTCCCTGCGCGATCGTCTGCAGGCCGTTCGTCAACGTGTGCACCACGGTGTAGTTGCTGAAGTTCTGAATCGAGCCGTTGGCAACGAGCACCAGCGCGAATACCACACTGATCGGGAGGAGGACGTAGAGGATCCCCCGCACCATGTCCACCCAGAAATTTCCGAGCGTGCTCATGGTCCGCCGCGCGATGGCGCGGATGACCACGATGGCAACGGAGATGCCCACTGCGGCGCTGAGGAATTGATGGATCACCAGCGCCACGATCTGCGAGAAGTAGCTCATAGTGGTCTCGCCCGCGTAGTTCTGCCAGTTGGTGTTGGTGGCGAAGCTGATCGCCGTGTTGAAGGCCAGCGGAGCGGGCACTCCCGGCAGGTTCTCCGGGTTGAGCGGCAGGTGGTCCTGGAACCGAAGGACGAGATACGTGAACGCGATGCTCACCACCGTCACGGACAGCAGTGAAACGAGGTATGCGATCCAGCCCTGCTCGTGGTCGGCGTCGACGCCGATGATCTTGTAGGTGAGTCGCTCGACAGGGCCGACGACGCGGCTCAGCCAGACGCGCTCGCCCTTGAAGACTTTCACCATGTAGCCGCCAATGAACCAGGCGCCGACGCCGACCGCGGCATAGGTGATCACCGCAGCGATGATGTCGAGAGCCATCAGAACCGCTCCGGCGCGACCAGCGCGATCACGAGATAGATGGCAGCCAGCAGCGCGATGACCGCGGAGACGATGTAGCCGGTGAGCTCGGACCCCACGCTAGATCCTCCGCATTCCGTCGGAAAACAGGTACGCGGCCACGATCATTCCCGCGAAGCAGAGCAGCACCAGCAGATCGAGTGGCACACCAGCAGTATCGAATCGGTTGCGTCAACGCTGCGTCAACGAACGCATGACGACAAATCGAAGGCCCGGACCGGCAAACCGGTGGGGCAGAGTGCGTGCGGTCGCGCCGGTAAATGGTTAAAGAGAGAGGCCGCGGGACTGGAGGGTGCCCGCGGCCTCATATGGAAGTTAGTTGCGCGGTCGAACGACCACCAACGATGCAGCGGTCAACATCAACGATCCGTCAATGATTTCAACAGCCGCGGCGTCAGCGGTGCGCGAGCCTGATGACCGGCGTGCCGGCGCCCAGCGCCGCTCCCGCCTGATCGGCCAGTGTCACCGCCGCGAGCAGTTGATCACGGCGCACCTTCGTACCCGGTTCGGCGAGCAGGACGAAACGGCCCAGACGTCGCCGGTCGTGTTCGACCTCGATCGTGATCTCCTTGCCCGGCAGGCCGAGCGTATCAACGCCCCACCAGATCCGACCCCAGCTGACGTTCCCATTTCGGTCAATGGTGGGACCCGGCCGCTCGGGCTGTGACGTCTCGAAACGGGCGTCTATCAGCCCGAGCAGGCCTCGCAGTTCTTGGGCCACAGCATCGACAACTTCGTCCGGACCCGCGCCGGCGGCCATCAACTCCGCGACGGCCTGGATGTGCGCGAGGTCATCGCTCTGCTGCACGACCAGTCCTCGATGTCTGCGATTGCGTGCCGAGAGCTGGCCGACGATCAAGCCCGTGATGAGAAGCAACGCCGTCGTCTCGATGTCCTGCGGGTGAGAGATGGTGAGCGATCCATACGCCGGTGTGAACCCGGCGTCGAAGCAGAGTGCCGCCGATACGGCGGCGACGACCGCCGAGACGCGTGTCCCGGTTGCCGCGAGCAACGACACGAGCACGGCAAAACCAAGCGCGACGGTCGCGGCTGGAGCCTGGCCGCGGAATGGGAGGAGCGCGAACGTGAGTGCGATGGGCGCGACCACGGCGGCAATCAGCACCACCGCCGGCCGGATCGTGTACGCGACCTCCAGCGTCCGGTCCCACCAATCCTGCTGAGGAGTGTCCGGCTGAGACGGCGTCGCGCCTGGGAGCATGATTATCACGCGGGCGAGATCCCGCCTCCAGAAAGCCTTTTCCCGTTGCTCACTTGCATTGCCATGTCACCACACATGCTCTCACCGACAGCGTCAACAGCGCATCAACGGGGCGGCCCGAAGCGGTACCCCTGGCGACCGACGGTGACAACGATCTCCGGGTGCGCCGGGTCGTCCTCGAGCTTGACTCTGAGACGCTGCGCGAACGTCCGGAGGTAGTTGCGCTCGTCGGCATACTGCGGCCCCCAGACGCGCTGCAACAGGGTGCGGTGGTCGATGGTCACGCCGGCGTTGCGCGCCAGTTCAGCAAGCAGCTGCCACTCGGTCGGGGACAGCCGCACCTCCACGCCGCCGCGAGTCACCGAACGAGCGCCGAGATCGACGCGGACGCTGCCCCGCGCGACGACACCGCCCGCACCATCGGAGGGTCGCACCCGGCGGAGCACCGCACGCACGCGGGCGAGCAACTCGTCGGCGCCGAAGGGCTTGGCCAGGTAGTCGTCCGCGCCGAGGTCGAGAGCGCGCACCTTGTCCGATTCCTCGCCCCGCGCACTGATGACGATGACGGCCGGACGCTGCTCATGGTCCATCTGCTCGAGGATCTGCCAGCCGTCGACGAAAGGAAGGCCGATATCGAGGAGGACGATATCGAAGGCCCTCGGCTCGCGAAGCATTTGCGACGCGGTGATGCCGTGGGACGCGAGCGCGGTTTCGTAGCCGGCAGAGTCGAGTGCGCCGGCGAGGACCTCGCGAAGCGCCGTGTCGTCCTCAACGACCAGGATGCGCGCCCGGCGCTCGTCGATCAACAGGTGCCCGGACCAATCGGCGGCGCGCCTGAGAGGACCGTGACGGTTTCCGTGAAGGTGGCTGGTGGAGTGAACGACTGGTGGCTGGGGGAGACGAGCTCGACCTCGACGGTGTGCCGCCCTGGTGCGAGATCGACCGGCACGTGCCAGACGTCGACCGTCGGCGCCTGGACGCCGTCGAGGATCACGGCGAGGTAGTACTGGGATGACGTCGCCGGGATGAGAGCACCTGACGCTTTCACTCCGCACACGGTGAGCGTCAGAGGTGCGCCGACGTTTGCGCCGCGCGAGGGTGACACGATGCGCACAGAGTACGGCGCCGCCACGAGGAGCGCGGGGCTGAAGATCCAGCTCGCGATCAGACCACCGGCGCCACAGAAGGCAGCCACGCCTCCGGCGATACGGAGCGCGCTGCGCCGCACCGCGAAGACCAGGAGCCCACCACCGAAGATCAGCAGCGCGAGCCCCCATTGCAGCGGCAGCGGAAGGTTGCTGACGATGTGCGCGATCACGGTCGCGCCCGTCAGGCCGGCGCGACGGTGAAGAAGATCGTTGGAGTGACGTCCCGCGGGTTAAACGGATAGTGGTCCTGGGCGACGAACTCCGCATGCATGGAGTACTCGAGTCCTGGTGTCACTGTGATCGGCTGCGTCAGCGTGTAGCTCATGTAGATGAGCTGGTTGTTGAGATACAGGTGCACATGACCCTTGGTGGGGGTGATGTCACCTTGGCTGGTGGTCACGGACGTGACGACGCCACCGGTGATCGACACCTTCACGACCAGCGTGGTGCCGTGGACAACCTCGCCATTGGTCGGAGAAATCAGGGTGATCTTCACGGGCGTCGATGGGCGATGGGCGAGCCCGCCCGCCAGCGTGGGGTAGGGAGTCGGCCCCGGCGTACTCGACGGCCCGTCCGCTGTTGCCGTGCTGCACCCTGCGAGGCAGACGAGCAACGAGGTCAGGAGGACGAGGAATGGACGTCGCATAGTGAGGAGTTCCCTGCCCACCCCATTATGCGCAGCGCCACCTGCGCAGGGCTTCAGCAACGTGAATGGCACAACGGTGTACGGCGGGAGGAGGCGAGCGGTCAAGCTGAGCAAGGTGCCGCCCGCCTCCTCCCGCCAGACCACAGAGCGGCCTCTGTGCGCCTTGCCGAAGGTCAGCCGCCGATGTTCAGCGCAGGCGGTAGGTCGCCGGCCGCTCGTCGGTCACCGACACCTTCGGAGCGTTCCGCTCGAGGATGCGCCGGACCTGCTGAGGCGTGAAGCTGCCGCCGAGGCGCTTGCGGATCGCCGCCACCGCCAGCGGTCGCGTGGAGTCCTTGAGGACGGCGAGCACCTTGTCGTCGGGCGTCGAACGCGGGGTGGTGTGCTTGCCGTTCGAGGCAACCGGGGGTGCCACCGTCCGCGCCGGCTCCGGGGCGCTCTCGGGCACGCGGTTCACGTGCTCAACGACCGGTGCGGGTGCCTCGGTGTGTGCCGGAAGGTCGATCCGGGCCGGCCGCGTCGATCCTTCTCCATGCAGGCGGGTCCACATCGCGGGAAGGTCGTCGAGGACCTGGCGCACAAATGCCGCCGACCCGCTCACCTCGATCTCGCGTTCACCGTCACGAAGTCGCAGCGAATGCGACATCGGCGCGGCGGGCACCTCCACGCGCGGCGCGGGGCGGAACGGAGGCCGCGAATCGTTGCGAGAATCATTGTTGAAGCTGGGTCGGGGGCCCGAGAACTGCCTGGGGCCGGAGAACGAGGGACGGTCCGAAGAAGGGCGTCCCTGATAGGGGCGGTCGTCAGGCATTGGTCTCCTGGTTGTCTGCGGGTTCGTCATGGTTGGGACCATGGCCCCGGCTGCCACGCGGCGCCGACTCTGCAACCACCGGCGTACCGACAACATCGGCGTCGGGGGCGACTGCTGTCTCGGTCTCGGTCTTCGCCGGCCTGGTCAGATCGGTGATCTCGACATGGCGGTCATCGTCGTCCGGCAGGGTGATCTGGGGAAGATCGTCGTCATCGGACGGCGCCGGTCCGAAGAGCCGCTCCTGGATCTTGGTGCGGAGCGGCGACTGGACGAGCGCGAACACTCCACCGACAATCGCCGCTCCAATCAAGAGATTGCGAACGCGATGGGTCTTCTTCTTCGGCCGAATTGCCGTGCTCAGCTTGTCCGACGCATCCGCGATGCGCTCGCGCGCCGCGTTGCCGGCTGCGCTCACCCTGCCGTCTGCGGCAAGGTTCTCTGCGGTCTCGGCAAGCGTCGTTGCCGCCGTCTGCAATGCCTGGCTCAATCCTTCGGCGCCACGCTGCACCGTTGGGAGCGCAGCGCTGCCCGCGCCGCGCGCGAGTGTGACTGCATGATCCGCAAGGTCACTGATCGTATCTGCCGCACGCCCGCGATCAAGCACGGCAGCTCTGGAACGTCGACTCCGCATGCTGCAACAAACCTCCGTTCTCACCTGCCATGTATGGCGCCAAACGATGAAAGGGGCGCCAAAGGATTGATTCTACGTTGGTTGCACGGTTCCACGGACAGTCCGCGTCGCGCGGGGCGAAGTCAGGCGGCGGAGGAAAGCGCCGGTGCGATGTCCCTGAGACTGATCGGCGAGGCTTCGCGAGCCAGCGCGGTATCCAAAGGCGCGTCGAGGAACCAGCGGATGCGCGCTGCGGCCACTGGCCCGACCAGCCTGGCGAGCTCTGGCTCGGACGCCGTGTAGATCGCTCGCAAAGATGGGAAGGCTCGGATCAACTTCACGAAGGCGGCAGGCTCGAGGCCGTCCACCGCGGCGAGATGGGTCACCCGGCGCCTCGCGAGCGACCCGGCCTCATCGGCGTCGAGCGGGAGCTGGAGCTCGATCGTTCGAATTGGCATGACATGAGTGTACCGAACGGATGTTCGACTTGTCAAATCGGACCGATCGTGCGTACGCTTGCGCCGATGCCTCTCTACGAATACCGCTGCAATGACTGCTCGGCCGTCTTCGAGCTGCTCCGTCCGATGGCCGATCGCGAAGTCGCCGCCGTCTGCCCGAGCTGCGAGAGCCGGGCCAGCATGCCGCTGATCAGCCGCGTGGCCGTTCACGCCGGGTCCAGCTCTGAGGCGTCCCCATCCACGGGCGGGGGCGGCGGTGGATGCTGCGGCGGAAGTTGCGGCTGCGGCGCCAACTGACCGAGGGTCAGCCGGCTCCCACCACCGGGACGACCACCGCTCGCTGAGCGACGGTTCCCGTCAGGTCCAGCTCCGTCTGCATCACCGACGCCAGGAACACGCGCCGGTGCGCGGGGTGCGGACCGTATTCCCGGATCGCCGCGCGGTGCTCGGGAGCGCCGTAGCCCTTGTTGCTCGCCCAGTTGTAGTAAGGCGCCTCGTCGTGCATCCGCGTCATCAGCGCATCGCGATGCACCTTGGCGATGATCGATGCGGCCGAGACCGCCGGAACTTTGCGATCGCCCGCGACGAGCGAGTGGAGCGGGCGCGAGACCGGGATGCGCAGGTTGCCGTCGCAGCAGTAGCCGTCGGCATCGACGGCGTCGACAAGCCGGCGGAAGATCTCGACGTTCGCCCACCCCAGGCCGCGCGCGTTGATGTCATCGACGCTCACCTCGGCGACGGCCCACGCGACCGCCCGCTCCCGGAGCACCGCTCCGACAAGCTCGCGCTGTTTGGCGGTCAACAGCTTGCTGTCACGGAGCAAGGGGTGGCGGAAGCGCTGGGGCAGGACCACCGCGGCGGCGACGAGTGGGCCGGCGTAGGCGCCACGACCGACCTCGTCCATGCCGCACAGGCGGAAAGCGCGCCAATCGCTGACCGCGAAGGTGGTTCGGATGTAGTCGGGAACGCGGAACCGCGGCATCGGCTGGCGAGAGTGTAGCCCCCGGGTTTGCTACGGTGATGGGCAAGGACCATCCCTGGGAGGCATACGGCGTTGAACGAGGTGCGCTGGACTGACGTCGCCCCGCGCGACGGGCTTCAGAACATCGCCGACACCATCAGCACGGAAGCGAAGATCCGGCTCGTCCGCGGGCTGCTCGCCGCGGGTGTGCCGCGCGTCGAGGCGACCTCGTTCGTCTCCGCCGCCTGGGTCCCGCAGCTCGCCGACGCACCCGCGGTACTCGCCGGACTCGAGCAAGACCTTCCCCGGCTGCGTGTGCTCATCCCGAATCTTCGCGGACTCGAGCTTGCGCTTGCGCACGGTGTGCGCAACGTGCTCGTCACCATCGCCGCGACGGACTCCTTCAATCAGCGAAACGTGAATCGCACGGTTGCCGAGTCGCTTGACGAGATCTCGCACATCGTTGCACTGGCAGGCGAGCGCGCATGCGTCGTCGATGCCGCTGTTTCCGTGAGCTTCGGATGTCCCTTCGAGGGAGAGGTCGCACCGGCACGAGTCGTCGAGCTGTGCGCGGACCTGGTGGCACGCGGTGTTGCCGAGGTGGGTATCGCGGACACGATCGGTGTGGCAACACCCGTGGACGTCACTGCGATGTGCGCGCTCGCCGCAGTGGCGGTTCCAATCGATCATCTGTCACTGCATGTGCACGACACGCGTGGACTTGGCGTCGCCAACGTCATCGCGGCATACGAGTCGGGGATTCGCCGCTTCGACGGGTCGGTGGGCGGCGTTGGCGGTTGTCCCTTCGCGCCGCGCTCCACCGGCAATGTCTGCACGGAGGACGCACTCCAGGCACTGGATGCCCTCGGCGCTGTGACGGGCATCGATCTGGCTGCCATTTGCGGGGTCGCTGAAGCGCTCGCATCGGACCTGCGCCGCGACCTCCCGGGCAAGCTCTATCGAGCCGGGATCTGGAGTCGGGAGCCTCAGGAAGCGACCGTGGAGACCAAGGTTGGCTGAAGCGGTCGACGCGCGTCTGGAGCGAGCGCGTGCCGGCGGACCGCAGCGGCATCGCGACAAGCTCGCCGTCCAGCACAAGCTCCCGGTGCGCGAGCGGATCACGCGCCTCTTCGACCCGGACACGACCTTCGTCGAAGACGGGCTGCTTGCGGGTACCGAGGACCCGGAGCTTGCGGCCGAAGGAGTCGTCACCGGCATCGGGATGATGCACGGCAGGACGTGCGCGGTCATGGCCAACGACCCGACCGTCAAGGCCGGTTCGTGGGGACCCCGCACTGTCGAGAAGATCGTGCGCATCCAGGAGACGGCGGAACGCCTGCAGATTCCGCTGGTCTACCTCGTGGACTCCGCGGGCGCGCGCATCACCGAGCAGGTGGCGATGTTCCCGGGGCGGCGCCACGCCGGGCGCATCTTCCATATGCAGGTTCGGCTTTCGGGTCAGGTGCCCCAGGTGTGCGTGCTCTTCGGACCGAGCGCCGCGGGCGGCGCCTACATCCCCGCGTTCTGCGACGTGGTGATCATGGTCGAGGGAAACGCTTCGATGTACCTCGGGTCACCGCGCATGGCCGAGGTCGTGGTGGGCGAGAAGGTGACGTTGGAGGAGATGGGCGGCGCTCGCATGCACTGCACGGTAAGCGGCTGCGGCGATGTGCTCGTTCCCGACGAGGATGCCGGCATCGTGTCAGCTCGGCGTTACGTCGAGTTCCTGCCCCAGTCGTGGCACGAGGCACCGCCGGTCGTCGCATCGCGCGACGTCGAGGCGGGATGCGAGGACATCACCGATGTGATCCCCCCGGAAGCCTCGAAGGGCTACGACGTCATGGCGTTCGTCCGCGGGATCATCGACGAAGGATCCTTCTTCGAGATCAAGCGACTCTTCGCCCGCGAGATCGTCTGCGGCTTTGCGCGAATCGACGGTCATTCCGTCGGTGTCCTCGCGTCGCAACCGCGCTTCAAGGGGGGCGTGCTCTTCGTGGACTCCGCTGACAAGGCAACGCGTTTCATCACGTGCTGCGATGCGTTCAACGTGCCGCTCCTGTTTCTCGCGGACGTCCCCGGATTCATGATCGGCACGGCCGTGGAACGTCAGGGCATCATCCGGCACGGCGCCAAGATGATCGCCGCACTCGCGCAGGCGCAGGTCCCGCGTATCTCAGTGATCCTGCGCAAGGCATACGGCGCCGGCCTGTACGCCATGAGCGGTCCTGCATTCGAACCGGACTGCACCCTCGCGCTGCCCACCGCGCAGATCGCGGTCATGGGGCCCGAGGCGGCGATCAACGCGGTGTACTACAACAAGATTCAGGACACGCCCGAAGCGGATCGCGAGGCATTCGTGAAACAACTGCAGGATGAGTACCGTGACGACATCGATATCTTCCGGCTCGCGTCGGAGCTCATCGTCGATGCCGTGGTCCCACCTGCGGCATTGCGTGCGGAACTGGTCAGCCGTTTCGCCGCGTACAGGTCACGGCGCCGCGCCGACGTGGCGCGCCACCATCCTGTTTCGCCCGTCTGAGCGGGCCCGCGCAGGGCCGCATCGTTGAGTGGACTCGACGGCTGGCTGTCCACGCTCGGATATGCGGCGGTCGCGCTCTTTGTCGGTGTGGAGGGGATCGGCATACCGATTCCCGGCGAGACCATGCTCATCGCCGCGGCGGTCTTTGCCGCGGAGGGTCACCTGTCCATCGCCGGAGTGATCCTTGCCGCCGCCGGCGGCGCGGTGGCCGGGAATTGCCTCGGGTTCGGCATCGGCTGGTTCGGCGGGTATCCCCTGTTGCGGCGCTTCGGCAAGTACGTCCGGCTCAACGAGCCGCAGGTCAAGGTGGGTCGCTACATCTTCATGCGACACGGGGCCAAGGTCGTCTTCTTCGGCCGCTTCGTCTCGATCCTGCGCACCTACCTCGCGTTCCTGGCCGGGGTGAACCGCATGCCCGTGACCCGGTTCCTCGTGGCCATCGTCGCGGGCGCCATCGTCTGGGCTGTCTTCTATGGGGTTGCCGCATTCGAGCTGGGCAATCAGATCTCGCACCTGAGCGGCCCGGTGGGGATCGTCTTCATCGCCCTCGCGGTGGTGGTCGTCATCGCGGCGATCGTCTTCATCCGGATCCAGGGGAAGCGGCTCGAAGCGAGAGCCGAAGAGGCGTTCCCCGGGCCGCTCGAAGGCTACTCGACGCCGGGGTCAGAAGAACACGAGTCAGAAGGAGGGATCGGCGACGGACCCGCCGGTTGACCCAGGCGAGCTCGGAGCAGGCGCGGAGATCAGCTCAGCGCGCCAGACCAGGCGGTCGTAGTCCTGCCACCAGGGATCGCACGTGATCATGGTCAACTCGTGTCCGGACGTCGGGCCCAGTTGCGTCACGTTGCTCGGTGCCAGGTCCCAGCGCTGGGTGACCTTGTAGACAAATGTCTGGCACGTGCGGTTCTGGATCGTGATGGTGTCGCCGACGTTCAGCTCGTTGATGTACTGGAAGTCCGGCTCGCGATGAAACGCAATGATCACGTTGCCCTGCTGCCCAGGATTCGGCGTCCCCGAGTAGTGCACCATCGAGCGTGAGTTCAGCAGTGCCCAGGTGCCGTTACCGGCCACGGCCGCATAGTGGTATTGGACCGGCGCTCCGAAATCGACGAGTGCGTAGTCGGTCCCCGAGCTCGTTCCACAGGCGGGTGCCTTGGACGCGACCGGTGCAGGAGCGGCGGCGGGCTGGGTCGAACCCTTCCAGTGCTTGAGCGCGGTTGAATCAACGGCACCGCGCTGGAACACCCCGATGATCGGACCGGCGATGAGGGCACCGCCCGCAAGGATCGAGGCGATCCCGACTGCGAGCAGGATCATCCAGACGCGGATCCGCTTTCGCGCAGGCCGGCGGGTGCCCTTGACGCCGTCGGCAGTGAGATCAGAAGCCATCACTCACAGAATAGCCAGCATCCCGTGGTCACGCGGTCACGCCACGGCGACGGGCCATCAGTTCCGGAGCCCCAGGTCCGATTGCCTAACGGTTCCGGGGGTTCCTCGGCCGCTTGCGGCCATACGCGACGCCTTCAGCGACCGGATCGAAGGCAGCCCCCGGCCCGGTGGCCGGGGTAATGCCTTCGCCCTGCACAAACACTTTGCGAGAGCCGACGTCGATCAGGTACGCAAGCGACTGGCCACCCGACTGGTCGGGGATCATCGACACGTCAGCAACAGTGCCGGTACGCCGGCTGCCGCCGTACGGGAAGCTGACCCGCGTCCCTACCGCGATGGGGCCGCCGTCACTCACCGAGGCGCTGCGCGGAAGCAGTCGCTGCAGTAGACGGGCTTGTCGCCGCGAGGCTGGAAGGGGACGCGCGCCACGCCGCCGCACCCAGCACAGGGGACTTCGTACATCTGGCGGGGGCCGTTGCTGCGGTATCCGCCGCCACCACCACCGCTACCGCCGAAGCCGCCGCCGCCACCACCACCGCCGCTCTGACGACGAGCCGCTCTGCAGCTGGGGCAGCGAGAAGGGGGGTTTGTGAGGCCACGAGAAGCAAAAAAGTCCTGCTCGCCCTCAGTCCAAATGAAGTCGACGCCGCAATCGCGGCAACGTAGAGTCTGGTCTACCGACACGCGCCTTGTTCCTCCGTCCGGCGCGTTGTGATACGGCGCCCGGGTTGGTGATAGTTACCGGGTAACAGTACACGGTCGAGAGGGTCCTCGCAAAGGGACGAATGCGTGACAGCCCAGCCTTTCCATTGCGCTGTTACGATCTTGCGATCCCTGGACAGGAGCAGGCCGGAGACGCACAGGGCGGCTCGGTGGCTGCCGGTAGGGGTGGAGGGTAGCTCCCATGCCACCAACGCGCCATCGCCTCTTCACGTCCGAGTCGGTGACCGAGGGACATCCTGACAAGGTCGCCGACCAGATCAGCGACGCCGTCCTCGACGCGGTCCTGAGCAAGGATCCGCTCGGCCGGGTCGCCTGCGAGACGGCGCTCAGCACCGGGACCGTCCTGGTCTTCGGTGAGATCACGACCGAGGCGTATGTCGACATCGCCGGCCTGGTTCGCCAGACGATCAAGGAGATCGGCTACACCCGGGCCAAGTACGGGATCGACTGGGAGACCTGCGGCGTGCTGGTGGGCATCGACGAGCAGTCCCCGGACATCTCCCAGGGCGTCAACCACGGCGGCGCCGGCGACCAGGGAATGATGTTCGGCTTCGCCTGTGACGAGACCCCCGAGCTGATGCCGGCGCCGATTCAGATGGCCCATCAACTGGCCAGGCGTCTCGCCGTTCTGCGTCGCGATGGGACGCTGCGCTGGGCCCGACCCGATGGCAAGACCCAGGTCTCGATCGAGTACGACAGTGCGGGCCGCCCGCGGCGCGTCGATACCGTGCTGGTGAGCGTCCAGCACGGCGAGGAGGTCACCCAGGAGCAGATCTTCGAGGACGTCCAGCACCATGTGGTCGAGAAGGTCATCCCCGCGGAATGGCTCGACGCGGGCACCAAGCGCTACGTCAATCCCACAGGGCGCTTCGTCATCGGAGGCCCGATGGCGGATGCCGGTCTGACCGGTCGCAAGATCATCGTGGACACNNCAGGTGGCCTACGCCATCGGGGTTGCCAAGCCGGTCTCGGTGCTCGTCGAGACCTTCGGAACTGAGAAGGTGCCGAACGACATGATCGCGTCGCTCATCGACGAATACATCGATCTCTCGCCGTTCGGGATCATGAGCGCGCTGGAGCTCCGCCGCCCCATCTACCGTCAGGTCGCGGCCTACGGCCACTTCGGCCGCAGCGACCTCGACCTTCCCTGGGAGCGGACCACGCTCGCAGAGCAGTGGGCCGAAGACGCCGGCACCGAACCGCTCCTCGCCGCGGCCGTCACGGTCTAGGTCGCAGCGGAGACGCGGAGGGCTCCCCGTGGGCTTGCACATCCTCGTGCTGGCGGGTGGGAGCGGCACACGGCTGTGGCCGTTGAGCCGCCGGTCCACCCCGAAACACCTGCTCCCCCTCGCCCCGGGCGGCGAGACCCTGCTCCGTTCGACCGTGGAGCGGGTGGTCGGCCTCGGTGAAACGGTCCGCGTGGTCACCGCGGCCAACCAGGCGCCAGGATGCCGCGAAGCCCTGGCCGGGATGGGTCTGCCGGACGATGCGATCATCGAGGAGCCGCATGCACGCGGTACCGGTCCGGCGCTGGCGCTTGCCGTCGGTCTGATCGAGCGCGAGGACCCGGATGCGCTGATCGCGAGCGTTCACGCCGATCATCGAGTCAGCGATCGCAACGCCTATCGAGCCGCGGTCGTCGCCTCCGCGGGCTGGGCGGCCGCCACCGATGGGCTCGCGACCGTCGGGCTCGTCCCCTCCGCCCCGGTCACTGCCTTCGGGTATATCGAGGTGGCATCGCCGAGGGCGCCGGCGGATTGGCGCCCACCTGTCGGCTGCCCCCCCGCGATCGCCTCGGCGGCGAGCGCGCTCCCGGCCTTCGAGTCGGCCGGCTTCAAGGAGAAGCCGTCGGCGGAGGTGGCGCAGCGCTACGTCGCCGACGGGCGCCATCTCTGGAACCTCGGTCTCTTCGCCTGGACCGCCCGCCGGTTCCGTGCTGAGCTCACCGCCGCCGCTCCCGAGGTCGCGGCCACGATCGACCGGGTCGTCGATGCCCGTCTCAGCGGCGACGATGACCTGGCCACGAGCATCTATGCCGAGCTGTCACTCCAGCCCGTCGAACCCCTGGTCCTCGAAAGGACGAGGCGACTGACCGTCGTCGAGGCCTCGTTCGGGTGGTCAGACCTCGGCTCGTGGCTGGACGTCGGTCAATCCCGGGCGGCGGATGGCGACGTCGACGCGGAGGGAAATGTCGTCGAAGGAGACGTGGTCACCACGGCGGCGCATGGGTGCACGATCGTGTCCCGCTCGGGGCGCATCGTCGCCGTCGCCGGGATCGACGGACTGGTTGTGGTCGACACCCCCGACGCGGTGCTCGTGGTCCCATCCGACTGCGCGCAACTGGTCAAAGTGATCGTCGACCAGCTCCAGGCCGGCAATCGCGACGAGCTCCTGTAGCCGGCCGGCAGGCCGTATCCGTGCGCTTAGAATGGTGCCGATGACGCCGAACCCGATCAGGTTCGGGACCGACGGATGGCGAGCCGTGGTCGCGGATGACTTCACATACGCTAACGTGCGCGCCGTTGCGCAGGGCGTCGCGACGTACCTCGGCAGCGAGAGCCGTCCCGTGGTCGTCGGCCATGACTCGCGCTACTGCGCCGAGATGTTCGCGCGCGAGGTCGCACGTGTGATTGTGGCGAATGGCCTGAACGTGATCCTTCTCGATCGCGTGACCCCGACGCCGGCGGTGTCGTGGGCGATCACGCAACATCACGCCGCGGGCGGTGTCGTGGTCACCGCGAGCCACAACTCGGCGGAGTTCAACGGGATCAAGTACAAGCCCGACTTCGGGGGATCGGCGCCGCCGGAGATCGTCGCCGAGATCGAGCGCCATACCGTGACGGCACTCGAGACCGGGATCACCGAGCTGACCTACGAGGAAGCGTCCGCCACCGGCAGGCTCGAGAGCGTCGACCCGCTTCCGGACTTCTTCTTGCAGCTGGGGAAGATGGTCGATCTCGATGCATTGCGCAACCGCGGTCTGCGCGTGCTGCACGAAGCCATGTACGGCGCGGGTGCTGGGCTCATCGCTCGTGCATTGAGCGGTGGGTCCACCACCGTCGAGGAGTTGCACGGTGAGCGCAACCCCGGCTTCGGCGGCATGCACCCCGAGCCGATTGACCGGTACATGCCCGAGGCCATGGCGCGCATGAAGGCGGGCGGTTTCGACCTCGGCATCGCCAACGACGGAGACGCGGACCGAGTCGGGATCATCGATGAAACCGGCCGCTACATCAATCAGCTCCAGGTGATGGCCCTCTTCGCGATGTACCTGCTCGAGAAGCGAGGACTTCGCGGCGACATCGTTCGCTCGGTGACGACATCGGGCATGCTCGATGCGCTCGGTGAGCGTTTCGGCGTCACGGTGCACGAGATGCCCGTGGGCTTCAAGTACATCGGCACAAAGATGATGGAGACCGACGCCATCCTCGGTGGCGAGGAGTCGGGCGGATACGCGTTCCGTGGTCACATCCCCGAGCGCGACGGGATTCTTTCCGGCCTGATGATGGCGTCGATGATCGTCGACTACGATCTGCCGCTCTCGGGCATCCTCGCGCATCTCGAGGACCTGGTCGGACCGCATGCATACGATCGCCACGACATCCGCTTCCCGCGTGAAGGCTACGAGGAGCGCAAGGAGCAGATCTACGCGCGCATGCAGCAGAACGAGCCGAACAACCTCGCCGGCAGCAAGGTGGTGCGAACCCGCACCGACGACGGCTACAAGTTCTACATGGACGACGGCTCATGGGTGCTGATGCGCATGAGCGGGACCGAACCGCTGATGCGTGTGTATGCCGAGGCGACCACGCACGAGCGCGTCGAGCAGCTGATCGCCGCGCTCGAGAATCAAAGCGGTGTCAACGCTCGCGTTGCCGTGGGCGCCTCGGAATGACCAAGCTCGCCGCCGCATCCGGACCGGTGAGCGAGGCCGGCTCCGGGAAAGTCGAGAAGCCGTGGGGATACGAGATGCGCTGGGCGGTCACCGACCGCTACGCGGGCAAGCTCATCCACGTCAATCGCGGACACCGACTGAGCCTGCAGTACCACGTGCAGAAGGACGAGTCGATCCACGTGATCTCAGGCGAGATGGATCTCCTGCTCGAGAACAACAGCGGTGAACTGGCGACGCACCGGCTGACTGCGGGGATGAGCGCGCACATCCGTCCCGGGCGGAAGCACCGCTTCATCGCCATCGAAGACGTCGACCTCGTCGAGGTCTCGTCGCCCGAGATCGATGATGTCGTACGCATCGAGGACGTTTACGGGCGGGCCGGCACCTCGGCTCCCTGAGCCGGGCCTCGCCGAGTTCTCCACCGTTTCCACAGGCCAGCGTGGATAATCGAACAGGTTTTCGCCGTCGCGGTCATGGCTATCTTGCCGACCAGGCGCGAAGCGCGCTGGGCATCACTGGTGAGGTCCGCGTCCTCGCCGAGATCCCTCTGCCGATGGTGCATACGGCGTTCGGCCTGGCCGTCGCAGCCGCCGAGGTGCTCCTCCGGCCCGAGGCCGTCGGTCTCGATCGCAGTGCCGCCGTCGACACCGGGTTGGCGATCCTCACCGGCCTGATCCTGGTCGCGTACGACGTCCTCATCTACCCGTCCGACTCCCGGCCCGGGCCGGTGGGAACCGCGCTGCCGATGGCGGCGGTGCTCTCGTTCGGCACGCTGCTGGCGATCGCCGTCCTCCCGCTCCCGATCCGGATCGCCGGCGGGGTGATCGCCGCCATGGTGATCGGCGGGGTGCCGCGCCTGGCCGGCCGCCGCGCGCTCGGCCACGAGGGATGGTTCACGCGCCTGATCCGGGATGTCTTGGGCATCGCCGTCCTGGCCCCGGTGCTGCTCGGCGGTGTGTCGCCGACGCTGCCGGTGCGGCTTCGCCTTGCTGCCGTGGTCGCCGTCGCGTTCCTGGTGAGCCTCGACAGTCTCCGCACCGAGCGCCTCACCATCCCCGCGACGATCCTGTCAGCGCTCGTCGTCGCCGGCATTGTGCTCGGAGGCACCGCGATCGTCGGCGTGAACAACGCCCATGCCGGCCTGCGCGCGGCAGTCCTGCTCGTGCTCTGGTACGGGGCACGCGGCGTCGCGGGAGCCGTGGTCGCCCCGGCGCGGAACCGTGAGCTGATGGTCGAGTACGCGGTCTTCGTCGCTGCGTCGATCGCCGGGGTGATCTGGATCCAGGTCGCTCACTTCTGAGCGGCCGAGCCCTAACCGAGCCGGAGGCTCTGCCCGCTTGCCACCCGTGCAGACGTCGCGTCGGAGGAGTGGAGGCGCTCCACCTGCGCATGCGACTTCTCGACCTGGCTGGAAAGATCGCGAACGGTGATCTTCATGGCCTCGAGCGCCCGCATCTTGTAGGTGTCGATCTGATCCAGGGCGGCGAAGACGTTGTCCCAGGCACGCTGCAGTGACCCCATGTCCAGCCCGGGGCTGGCCGCCTGACTCTCGACGGTGGCGGTCTGCTCGCGGAGCACCGACGAGGTGCTCTCGATCATGGAGCTCGTCGTCTCGTTGACTGCCTTGACCTGCTCACTGACCAGCTTCTGGTTGGTGAGCGCCTGCGCCACCATCACCGCCGTCCGAAGTGCCGCGACCGTGGTGGTCGTGGCCGTGCGGACGGCTCGGACGAGCTCGCGGTTGTTGACCTCGACGACGCGCAGCGCCGCGTACCCCTGCACCGCGACCGCGAGCTGGGTGAGGATCTCCTGGCGGCGGCGCCTGACGGGGTAGAGGATGTCCTCCTGGAGGACCTTGGCGCGTTCCGGGTCGCCGATTGCGAGGTGGTTGATCTGGGCCTCGAGGCCGGTGTCGAGCTTCTCGGCCATGTAGGTGTACTGGCGGAGCGTCTCCATCTGCGACCACAGGGCCTTCTGCTCCTGGGCGATCGCCGCGTTGTCCTTCTCGAGCTCGGCGCCACCCTCGCGCAGGGCGCCCACGATTCCCTCGATGTGGCTCTGCGACTTCTGGTACTTGGCGAAGTAGGCGCGAACCCGGTCACCGAACGGCACCACGCCGAGCAGCTTCCGGGGACCGCCCTGGGTGAGGTCGTGCTTGGCCGGGTTGAGCTCCTCCACCGACCGGCGCAGCTCGAGCAGGCTCTTGGCGATCGGCGCGTCGCCCTGGCCGAGACCACTCATGGCACGCGTGGGACGGTCGAGCAGGCGGTTGCTCATGTCGGACGTCGAGCGGATCTCGCGATCGGCAAGCCCATCGATGTCATCGACGCGCCGGCGGTAGTCGTCCCCATGGACGTCGACCGCCCGGAGCCCCCCGACGAATGTCGCCACCATGGCGTCGATCCGCTTTGCGGCTTCCGGGTCGATGGTCACCTCGCGCTCGGCTTCAGCGGGCGCCACGGTGGTGGCAGCCTCAGGCGCCGAGAGGGAGAGCTCGGGAAGGTCTGCGGTCACTGCGCTGGATGCTCCTCACTGGTGTCGGTCCCGGCAGAGCCCGGGTCCCCGATCGTGACAGGAGTCTGCCGCTTGCGCCGCCCGTTTCGGTCACCGTTCTCATACGCAGTGCCGTTGCGGGTGCCGTTCAGGTGCTGCGTCTCGGTGACGGGCGCGGCCGCGTGGGTGATCGCCGGAAGGAGCGACTGCCTCGCCAGACCGGTGAGCGCCCCCGCCTGCTGGATGATCTCGGCAAGCGCCCCGGTGACGCCCTGGGCGCCGTTCAGCACGGTGAACTGGTCGACGTGCTCGAACGGAGCTGCGGCAGCGGCGACGATCTCCGGCAGCTTCTCGGCGATCTGCTGTGCGATGACCGCCTCCTGGTTCTGGCTCATCGCGGCGGCTCTCAGCTCGATTCCCGCCGCCTCTGCCTCCATGCGGGCCCGGATCGCGTCCGCTTCGGCGAGTCCCTTGGCCTTGATGGCGTCTGCCTCGGCCTGACCGGTGAGCCGGGTGGCGTCGGCCTGGGCCGTCGCCTGCATCTGCAGCGCGGCAGCCTGTGCCTCGGCCTGCACCTTGGTCTGGGCGGCGACCGCCTCGGCGCGGAGACGCACCTCCTGGGCTTCGGCCTCGGCCTGACGGATGCGGACGTCGCGACCGGCGGCGGCGAGCGTGGTCTGCCGGTATGCCTCCGCGTCGGCGGGCCTGCGGACGTCGACCTGGAGCTGTTGCTCCTTCTGCTGTGCCTGCAACTCGGCGACCCGCGTCTGCTCGGTGACCACGGCCTGGTGGGCCTTGGCCTCCGACAGTGGTCCCTGCTGCCCGGCGAGCTGCGTCGCGGTGTCGACCTCGGCCTGGTAGCCGGCCTTCTTGATGTTGGTGTCGCGTGCCGACTCGGCCATCTGCGCGAGTGCGATCTGCTCCT
The DNA here is from genome assembly GCA_003132525.1 of Candidatus Dormiibacterota bacterium. Lineage (GTDB taxonomy): Bacteria > Chloroflexota > Dormibacteria > Aeolococcales > Aeolococcaceae > Palsa-851. The sequence continues at coordinate 21,347 of PKXZ01000083.1, forward strand.
GGCCCACCGCGGCGCGCTCGGCGTTTGCCCGCGCGATGCGCGCGTTCTGCTCGACCTCCGCCTGATGCGGCGCGGCGAGGTTCTCGATGTAATTCGACGGACTCGTGATCGACTGGATCTGGAAGCTGTCGATCACCAGACCGAACGACTCCATCTCCTGCGAACAGCGATCGCGCACCTGCTGCGCGAACTTGTCCTGGTCGCTGATCATGTCCTCGACGGTCATCGAACCTGCGATTGCCCGCAGGTGCCCGACGAAGACGTTCTGCACCTTGGTCTCGAGCTCCTGCGCGGGGCGGTCGAGGAAGCGCCGAGCGGCATTGGCGATCGAGCGGTAATCGTCGCCGACCTTGTAGACGATGACGCCGCGCAGATCGACCCGGATCTTCTGCTGCGAGACGCAGGGAACGCCGATCTCACTCTCGTGCGCTTCCAGGGAAAGGCGCCGCACCCTGGTGATGCCGGGTGCGACCAGGCAGCCGCGCCCGGTGACGATCCGGAAGCCCATGCTCTCCCCGACTCCGTCGGGGCGCTGACTCGTCCGGAACCCCGACACGATCAGGGCTTCATCCGGCTCGGCGACGCGCCACGCCGCCCGGAACAACAGCACCAGAATCAAAAGCCCGCCGATGATGATCCCCAGGATCACGTAGGCCAGCTCAGTCATCTCGGCAACCTCATGGTGTCAGTCGGCGCGACCTCAACGGTGCGACCGCCCAGGCTACCCACCACAAGGACCTGGGAATGTTTGGTGATCGTTGCTGCCTTGTCTGACGCGCACGCAAGGAATCGCTCGGTGCCCGCGCGCACCTCGATGAGCACCTCACCGAGGTGCCCAGGGGTGATGTCGGCGGTCACTCGCGCCAGCTTGCCGACCACGTCTATGGCCATTGTCCAAGCTCCTTACTGAAGGCCATGGTACCCGCGGTTTCGCGGCGCAAATCCTGCCGCGGACCGAGGTTATGACTGGGGCTGTTCGAGTTTGCGCCGTTCGGTGTAGAGGGCCGCGTCAGCGCGAGCCACAACCGATTCAGCGGTGTCCGCGTCGCCGACCGTGGTCATCCCCACGCTCACCGAATGACCGGTCCTTTCGGTGTACTGCTGGCGGATGTCGGTGAGGGTTCGCTCCGCGTCGTCCGGGGCCACATCGACCAGGGCGCAGAGGAACTCATCGCCACCGTAGCGAACCACCAGGTCATAGGAGCGGACCCGCTTGCGAATGGCGGCGACCACCTCGATGAGGATGCGGTCGCCCGCCGCGTGGCCGTCGGTGTCGTTGACATGCTTGAGGCCGTCGACGTCGAGGAAGATCACCGCGATCCCTTTGCCGCCGACCCGGCGCGACCTGTCGATCTCGCGCTGGAGGGCCGCCAGCCCTGCGCTCCGCCGGAGTGCGCCCGTGAGGTCGTCGGTCGCCGCCACCTCGGCGAGCTTGCGGGTGTAGGCGGCCATCTCGCGAAGGCGGTCGAGCGCCGCCCGCAACTGCGCCGGGTCAAGGCTCGCGAGCACCTCGGCCTCGAGGCCGAGTGCCGTGGCGAGCACCTTGCGCGTGACGTCCAAGGAAAGACGCCGGCTGTTCCTCAGCTCCGGCTGCGCGGTCCAGCCGACAAAGTCGCGGGTTGGAGCGTCGGGCGGCAGCTGGTCCGGAACGGGCGTTGGCGCAGCGAGAGGTTTCTCCGGGATCGGAATCCCGGAGGTTGAAGTCGTCTCCCTGATCGGTGCCATCACTTCCTTACGCGTCGAGGACGCGCTACGTTCTCCCTCTCACGAGATTACATGCCCAGGTACGCTCGCTGGATATCGGGGGAGGCGATCAGGTCGGCCGAAGGACCGGACAGGACCACGCTGCCGGTCTCGAGCACGTAGCCGCGTGAAGCAGTCTTCAGCGCGAGCAGGGCGTTCTGCTCGATGAGCAGGATGGTGGTGCCCTTCGAGTTGATCTCCTTGATGACCTCGAAGATCGCGTCGACCAGGATCGGCGCGAGCCCGAGCGACGGCTCGTCGAGCAGCAGCGCCTTGGGATCACTCATCAGCGCGCGGCCGATGGCGACCATCTGCTGCTCGCCTCCGCTGAGGCTCCCGGCGAGCTGCGTGGCGCGCTCGCGGAGCCGGGGGAAGAGGGTGAAGACGCGCTCCAGGTCACGGCGAATGCCCGCTCTGTCGTTGCGGGAGTAGGCGCCCATGTCGAGGTTCTCGCGCACCGTCATCCGCGCAAAGAGACGCCGGCCCTCGGGTGCGTGCCCGACGCCCAGCCGTGCAATGTGCGCTGCTCCCACGCCGCGAATGGATTTGCCGAAGAGCAGCACGTCCCCATTTCTGGGGGAGATCAGACCGCTAATCGTGCGCAGCGTCGACGTCTTGCCGGCGCCGTTGCTGCCGATGAGGGCGACGATCTCGCCCGGGTGCACTTCCAGCGACACCTTGCGCAATGCGGCGACGCGCCCGTAGAAGACGTCGACGTCGCGAAGCTCAATGACCGGCGCCCCATTCGACGCCGCGACGGATGCGCCGTTGCTGGTCACGCCGACGTGATCACTTCGGTCGCGCCGGTGCCGAGGTATGCCTCGATCACTCGCGGGTTCTGACGGACATCTACCGGACTGCCCTCGGCGATCTTCTCTCCGTGGTCGAGCACGACGATCCGGTCGCTCACTTCCATGACAAGGCGCATATCGTGCTCGATGAGCAGAATCGTCAATCCCTCACTGCGCAACACGCCGATCAGCTGCATCAGCTCCCGCTTCTCCTGCGTGTTGAGGCCGGCCGCGGGTTCATCGAGGAGCAGCAATCGCGGCTGCGTCGCAAGCGCTCGAGCGATCTCGAGCCGGCGCTGAAGCCCGTACGGCATCTCGCGTGCGTACGAACCGGCATACCGCGACAGCCCAAGCAGCTCAAGAAGCTCGAGTGCTCGCTGCTCAACAGATTTCTCCTCGCGGCGCGCGCGTGCGGTCCTGAACGCGCCGTCCCAGACCCGCTCCTTCATCCACCAGTGAGCACCCACCATCACGTTGTCGACTGCGGTCATGTATGCGAACAGGCGGATGTTCTGGAATGTTCGCGCGATCCCGAGCTTGGTGATTCGATGCGGCGCGAGCCCCGCGATCGATGATCCATCGAACCGGATCGCGCCACTGCTGATGGCGAAGAGTCCGGTGACGCAGTTGAACGCGGTGGTCTTGCCCGCGCCGTTGGGGCCGATCATCGACAGGATCTCGCCGCTGTCGAGGTTGAAGCTGACGTTCGAAACCGCCAGCAAACCGCCGAAGCGTTTGGTCACGCTGTCCAGCTCGAGAAGCGGCAACTCAGGCGACCCCCTGCACGGCGGCAAGCGACTCGGATTCCTCGCCACTTTCCAGCTCGATGCGGCGGGCGCGACTCGGTAAGAGCCCGCCCGGTCGTAACAGCATCATCGCGATCAGCGCGAGGCCGTAGATGATGAACGTGTACGAGCTGAAATCGATGCCCGCGAGTGCCGGCACATGGACAGTCGTGCTCAGCGTTGTCGTCCACTCGTTCATGTTGGGCAGAACCCAGAAGATCACGAACGTCAGGATGAAGCTGCCCAGGATGACGCCGACGATATTGCCGATGCCCCCGAGCACGACGATGCTCAGCACCGCGATCGACACCGAGAAGCTGAAGTCGTCCGGCGAGACGATGCTGACGATCGATCCGTAGAAAGCCCCCGCGAGGCCGCTCACCGACGCGCCGATGGCGAAGGCGAGCAGTTTCGTGGTGGTGGTATTGATCCCGGTTGCGGCAGCGGCAACCTCGTCCTCGCGTAACGCCACCCACGCTCGTCCCACCCTGGAACGTTCGATGTTGCGCAGGAAGATGATGACCAGGATGGAGACGATGAGGAGTGACCAGTAGTACCACCGCGGGCTGGTACTGAAGTCGAGCGCTCCGTAATGCGGCTGGTCGATACCGGAAATTCCGTTGGCTCCGCCGGTCAGATTGAAAACGTTGTTGGTGGCGAGGTCGGGGATGATCTCCCCGAAACCGAGGGTAACGATCGCGAGATAGTCGCCTCGGAGGCGCAGAGTCGGTGCACCCAGGACAGCGCCGAACATCGACGCCACAGCCGCCCCGAGAAAGATGAGCACCCAGAGCGGCAGATGGATGTTGTGGATCGGCGACGCGAACGATGCGCATGCATAGCCACCGATGGCGAAGAACGCCGCGTATCCCAAGTCGAGCAAACCGGCGAACCCGACGACGACGTTGAGGCCCAGGGCGAGCAGCATGTAGATGGCAAGCGACCCGGCTGCCCAGAGCAGGAAATCGGGCGCCTGGTGAAACATCAGCGGTAGGAAGATGCCGAAGGGCAGCGCCGCGACACCAAACGCCACGCTCTGTCGCGCGACAACCCAGTCACGCGCGCCGTACGCCAGGGCCGCCATCGCGAACCCGTACATCGTCAGCCACACAGCGGAGTCCGTATAGGTTCCGGCTGTAAATGACCCGAACAGAGGCTCCTCCTGGATCACCGAGACGAGAAACCACACGACAGCGGTCAGCGCCAGGCCGACCAGCGCGGCGATGAATCGAATCCGGTCCGCTCGCTTGCCGAACGCTCTGCCACGAGCGCGAGCGATTGCCTCGGCGATCGGTGAGACCACGAGCATGATCATCGCCACGGCCATGATGTAGATGCAGAAGGTACCGATACCCGTGGGCGAGGAGACGAGCGCGTCCTGCGCGCTGTACCCCACGCCGGCCGAGTAGTCATTGACGAACCACGGAAGCAGCCAGCCCATGAGCAGGAGCGCGGAAGCAGTTCCTGCGATGATCCAGAAGACGGTGGTGCCCTGGTTTCGCTCGCGCTTCCCCGTGTCGATGCGAAACAGGGACAGAAAACGTTCAAGCACGAGTCGTGACCTCGACGCCGAAGAGGCCAACAGGCCGGAACGTCAGGATCAGCACCAGCACCGCGAAGATGAGCGACTCACTCCACTCACCCCCGAAGATCGATCCACCGAACACGTAGATGAGACCTATGATGAAGCCACCGACCCCGGCGCCGACGATGTTGCCGATGCCGCCAAGCACCGCCGCGGTGAAGGCGATGATGCCGAGGTGGAAGCCGAGGTTCCACTTCAGGTCGCCGTAGTTGATGCTGTAGATCACAGCAGCAGCAGCGGCGAGCGCCGAACCGATGAAGAAAGTCGCTGAGATGGTCCGGTTGATATTGATGCCGCAGAGCAGCGCAGCGGTGCGGTCCTGGGCTGTCGATCGCATCGCCTTGCCAAGGCGAGTCCGGCGTACGAACTCTCCAAGCGCGAACATCAGGAACAGCGCCATCCCCACAACGAAGATATCGGTCCAGGCGACGCTGACCCCACCGATGGTGAAGGCCGTGCCCGTGATCCAGTCTGCCTGGTTGGTGGCGACGTTGTCGGGTCCCTCGATCACCAGCATGATGCCCTCGATGAGAAACGAGACACCGATTGCCGTGATGAGTGGCGCCAGTCGCGGCGAATCGCGAAGCCGGCGGTACGCGACGAACTCGATGACGACACCGGTGATACCGGCACCGAGCATCGAGAGCGGAAACACGATGATGAGCGCGAGGATCAGTCCCCCGAAACTGCCCGTGGCGAGCGAATCGAGGTGGAACGTGCTCGCGATGAAGACGGCGTAAAACCCCGCCGCGGCAAAGACGTCGCCGTGGGCGAAGTTGATCAGCTCGATGATGCCGTACACCATCGTGTAGCCGATCGCCACAAGAGCGTAAATCGCACCGAGCACGAGCGCGTTGCGAAGCTGCTGCCCCATGAGGTCGAGCCCGCCCTGCTTGAAGGTGGCGATAATCGCCACAAGGATCATTCCGAGCAGGACCGCCGCGAAGTGCTTGGAGATCCACCCGTAGGCAACCCGGACCACGGGACCGACGCTGCGCACCAGTTCGTTGGACTGATCGCGGCGTGGTGCCAGGCTGCGCTGATCCACCAGCATGGGGGATCCGACTCCGCTGCTCGTGTCACCCAGCGGCGCCAATGGCGCCTCAGGTGTCCCGCTCTGAATGGTCATGTGGCTGTCTTCCCCAGATGCGAAAAAGGGGAGAGCGCCGAGCGCTCTCCCCTGAGTCGTCACATGTCGATCAGCTGGTCTTCACCGAGACGTTACCGCTGGTGTCCACCGCGTAGGTGTTGATCCCTACCCATGCTCCGCTCTCCACCTTGTAGAGAGTGAAGCCTGTGTTGGTCGTGTCACCGTTGGCATCGAAGCTCTGCTGCCCCGTCGCGCCACTGTAGTTGGTGGTGTGCAAAGCGGCGACGACGTCATCGCGGAACGTCATCGAGCTCGAAGGAGGCTGTCCGCCATTGCTCACGAGCACGGAGTGGATCGCCTGGAGAAGGATGTTCATCGCGTCGTAGCCGTACGGGGTGTAGGGCTCGTTGGTCGCGTTGTTGTACGGCGCCGCGACGCTCGAGTAGGCCGCCGCGTAGTCGGAGTAGAAGGTCGCGGAGCTCGAGAGCTTGGTGACGTCCGGAGCGCTCGTCGCGTAGCTCCCCTCGGCCTCGTTCTTGACGGCGCCCGAGTTCGCGTCACTGATGAACTTGGTGTCCTGGCAACCGTCGCCGCCCATGATCGGGATGTTGAGGCCGCCGGCGCCCATGTCGCGGCGAACCAGGCCGCAACCGTCACCCGATGTGCCACCGAAGAAGATGGCCTTCGCGCCCTCGGTCTGGGCGAGGCTGATCTGGGTGGTGTAGGTGGTGGTGGTGCTTGGCAGGCTGGCATCTCCAACGACCTTGCCGCCGTCGGCCGTGTAGTACTTGGTGAAGAGCAGCGCGAGCCCGCGTCCATAGGCCTGCTGATCATCGATCACGTACACCGTCTTCGCGTTGAGAACGCTGGACACCACATAGGCGTCGATCTCACCCTGTTGCACGTCGCTCGCGATGACCCGGAAGTACGTGTGCGGTCCGGGATAGAGCGAGGCGGTGTCGATCTTGATGGACGGGTCGCTGCAGACCGCCACCACGACCGTGAGGCACGGGTTGGTGTTCGAGGGGCTGATCAGCGCCAGGTGGTCCATCGACGCAACCGGGATCTCTGCCAGCGCAACCGACGAGTTGAACGGTCCAACCACACCCATCACGGTCGCGTCAGACGCGAGCGCGGTGATGTTCGCGGCGCCCTGGGCCGGCGAGTGCCCGTTGGCGAGAACCGTCGAGTCGTTCTTGCTGATGTACTTGAGGGTGCAACCACCAAGCAGCTTGGCCTGCTGGGCCTGGGTGACCGCGAGCTCGGCAGCCATCTGCACGTACGGTCCGTCCGTGACGTCACCGCCGGTCAGTGGCAGGTCCGTCGCCACGGTGATGGTTCCCTTGCATCCGGCGATGCCGGTGGCTCCGGCCGAGGAGCTCGTGGTGGTCGATGAGGTGCCACATGCCGCGAGCACCCCTAATGCGGCGATTGAAGCGAACGACAACGCCCTTTTTGTGGGCTTGACCATGTGCTGGATTCTCCTCTCTCTGCGAGGCATTGCTGGTGAGGGTGTCTGTGTACACTCGGGCAGGACTGGTTGTCAATCGCCCATTGGAACTAGCCCTGGGGGAATTGCGGCAAATCCAAGGACCACTCCAACCTCGCTAGGATCTTCCCTATGGTGTTCGCCGCTGTCGCGAGTGGACTGAGTGCAGCGTTTGCTGTGGTCGTCTTCCTCAAGTTCCTCCGAAGCAGGCGTCCCGCGTTCGCGGCCTGGACCCTCGGTCTGCTCATCTTCGCCGGCGCGGCGGCATTCCAGGCGGCGGGGGAGACGGGCGGCTGGTCGCCCGCGGTCTTCCGGGGCTTCTACCTCCTCGGCGGCGTGCTCGGAGTCATCTACTTGGCGCTCGGGACCATCTTTCTCATGGCGCCCCGGCGCGTGGCCTGGAGCTGCGCCGTCGTGCTCGTGGCGATCACGATCGTCCTGGCGGTCGATGCGGCCGTGATCCCCGTCGATGCCGCCAAGCTCTCCACCGCCAAAGGGGTGCTTGGCGACGCCATCCAGCAGGGCTCGCTGCTCTTCATCGGCGTCGTGTTCCTCAACATCATCGGCACCCTGGTGCTCGTCGGTGGGTCCGCATGGTCCGCGTACCGCTTCATCCGCGACCGTGCCGGCATCGACCGGGTCATCTGCAATGTGCTGCTCACCATCGGCGCCCTGATCATTGCCGTGGGCTTCTCCGCCGCAAAGACCCTCGGCATCGGCAACCTCGACGTTCTTGGAGCGTACGAGGCGGCAGGCATCGCGATCATGTTCGGTGGGTTCCTCGCCCTCGGGAAGGTGGGGGTCCGGCGTCCCGCCTCATCCCCGTCGGGTCCTGCACGGGCCACCTCCGGGTCGTGAGCGGCATGCTGACGGCCGCGGATGCGGCGACGTGGCGCGAGCGCGACGCGGAGCTGATCTCGCCCGCGTACCACATGTACTCCGACCTCGTGGTCGAGAGCGCCGAGGGGGCGCATCTGCACACGGTCGACGGCCGGGACATCCTGGATTTCGGCTGCGGCATCGGGGTCACCAACCTCGGGCATCGCCATCCGGCGGTGGTCGCCGCCGTGCACGAGCAGGTCGACCGTCTCTGGCACACCTCGGTGACCGCCTACCACCCGAAGATGATCGAAGCCGCCGCGACGCTCGTCTCGATCATGCCGCCATCGCTCGACCAGGTGTTCTTCACCAACTCGGGCGCCGAGGCCGTGGAAGGCGCGATGAAGCTTGCCCGGCGGGCGACCGGTCGCAGCGACATCATCGCATTCGTGGGCGCGTTCCACGGGCGCACGTACGGAGCGCTCTCGCTCACAGCGAGCAAGGCCACCTACCGGCGCGGCATGGGGCCGCTGCTCCCGGGCATCCACCACATCCGCTATCCCTATTGCTTCCGCTACTGCACGCATTCGACCGATGACATCTGTGAGCTCGTCGAGCGCGAGCTCCAGCTGCTGTTCGCCACCACGACCGCCCCGGAAGCCGTGGCGGCGATCATCGTCGAGCCGGTTCAGGGCGAAGGCGGATACGTCGTCCCGCCCCCGACCTTCATGCCGATGCTGCGTCGCGTGTGCGACGAGCACGGCATCATGCTCGTCGCCGACGAGGTGCAGAGCGGCTTCGCTCGCACCGGCAAGATGTTCGCCGTGAACCACACGCGTGTCGAGCCCGACATCATGTGCCTCGCAAAGGCCCTGGGCAACGGGCTGCCGATCGCGGCGTTCACCGCGGGGCATCGAGTGATGAGCGCGTTCCGCGAGGGCGAGCACGGCACCACCTATGGCGGCAACGCGGTCTCGTGCGCGGCGGCTGTCGCGGTCATCGAGACGATGACGCGCGACCACATTCCGGAGCGGGCGGAGCGCCTCGGCCGTCACGTGATGGAGCGCGCCCGCGGCTGGCAGGCGGACATTCCCTCACTCGCGGACGTCCGCGGTCTTGGATTGATGATCGGCCTCGAGTTCACGCAGAAGGGTGCTCCCGCGACCGGGCTGGTGGACCGCATCGCGAGCAATGCGCTCGCCCGGGGACTGCTGCTCCTCTCGTGTGGTATCGATGGGAACGTGATCAGGCTGATCCCCCCGCTCACGATCCCGGAGTCCGAGCTCGATGCCGGGCTTGACATCCTCGAAGCCGCCATGCGCGAGGAGGCTGCCTGATGGCGGTGGTGGCCACGCTCGAGGTCGGAAACCTCATCAGCGGCGCGTTCAAGCCTTCGCGCACCGGACGTCTCTTCGAGTCGCGCAACCCGGCCGACAGAGAGGACGTCGTCGGCATGTTCCCTCGCAGTGATGCAGCCGACGTCGATACGGCAGTCGCCGCCGCGCGCGAGGCGTTCGACGCATGGCGCCGGACCCCCTGGCCGTCGCGCGCCGCCGTCATCCTGCGTGCCTCGGAGCTGCTCGAGGAGCGCAAGGAAAGCCTGGCGCAGCTCATGACTCGCGAGATGGGCAAGGTGCTCACCGAGGCGCGTGGTGACGTGCAGGAAGCCATCGACATGGGCAAGTTCATCGCAGGCCAGGGACGCCGAGCCTTCGGTGAAACGGTCCCGAGCGAGCTGCGCGACAAGTGGGCCATGACCATGCGCCAGCCGTTCGGCGTCGTCGGCTGCATCACCCCATGGAACTTCCCGATCGCGATCCCTTCCTGGAAGATCTTCCCGGCGATCATGGCGGGCAACGCCGTGGTCCTCAAGCCGGCGGAGGACACACCGCTNNCCATCCCGACGTCGCCGCCATCTACTTCACGGGCAGCGTCGACACCGGGCGAATCGTCTCCGAGACCTGCGGCACCATGCTCAAGAAGTGCTCGCTCGAGCTCGGTGGCAAGAACGCCATCGTGGTGCTCGACGACGCCGACGTGGNNCGGGCCAGCGCTGCACCGCATCGTCGCGACTGATCGTCGAGAACGGCGCACTCGACCGCTTCACCTCTCGCCTCGTGGAACGCGCCTCCCATCTGCGGCTCGGCGATGGACTTGACGAGAACGTCGAAGTTGGACCGGTGATCAACGAGACGCAGCTCCGGCGCATTCATTCATATACCGAGATCGGCAAGAACGAGGGCGCGTCGCTGCTGCTCGGCGGCGAGATCGCGACCGAGGGAGCGCTCGCCAAAGGCTGGTTCTACCGTCCAACCGTGTTCGGAGACGTCAAGCCGGCGATGCGCATCGCTCAGGAGGAGATCTTCGGACCCACCACGGTGATCATCCCGGTCTCCTCAATGGAAGACGCGCTCGCCGCTGCCAACTCCACGCAGTACGGGCTGAGCCTCAGCGTGTATACAAACGATCTGCGCACGGCATTCCACGCGATCAACGAGCTGCACGCCGGCATCGTCTACATCAACGCGC
>PKXZ01000024.1:0-31848 GCA_003132525.1 Candidatus Dormiibacterota bacterium
CACGCACGCACGGTTTCAACACGGACAATGTGGTCCACTGGACAGGTTACCGCCATCTCCGGCAGCAACATCTCCAAGCGCCGCCCGTAACCCCTTCAGCCTGCACGCCACTCATCGCGAGCGGCCGTGCCGACGTCCGCGCGGGAAATCATGGCGTCGAATGCGGCACGAACGTCGGCTCGGTCCGACTCATCTCGCACCGTCTCGTCTGCTGCAATGAGGATTCGTCGTGCGTGGACCTCCACCAGGTCGCGCAGCTCCTGTGAGGGCACCACGCGGAGGAGCTTGCCGAGGTTCTCAAGCTGGCGAATGAAGACCGCCGGCATCCCGGAGCCGGCCTGTCGGATCTTATCTGCAGCGCCTTTAACCAGGCGATCGACGGTTATCACGGGCTCGATGATGCGGAGATGCCCAGACGAATCCCGGTGGATCCCATCCGGAAGTCGTGAGACCGCGGCATGACACAGACAGTCCCCGAGCCAATCGATACAGTTGAGCGCTGTGAACGTGTCGTTGACGGCAGGCGACAGCGCTCGAATCGCCACCTCCACGAGCTGATCGACCGCGAAACCGAGATCCTGCGTGAGTGTGCGATTGGGTCCAACGATGTGCGCGCGATTGAACGATTCGGAGACTGCGCGCGCGGCATGGATGGGGACGACAAACGCGACCGGCTGACCCTCGAGCACGAAGTGCCCCGGTCGGCGGACGAGCCGGATGACGCTGTCTGACGACACCGCAATATCCATCAAATGGCGATGACCCACCGACTGGATGAAGCCACTCGAATGCGCATATACGGGTGCACCGACGGCGAGAACGTTCTCACTGATCGCCGACGGATCAGGCTCCGCCGTGTACGTGGGTGCGGAAGTTGCCATATCGGCCTGAAGGTTCGCGAGGGTTGACCGAAAGTCTCGAGCGATTCCCGACACAACGGACGTCAATTGAATCGAGGTGGCAACGTGATGTATGAAGTAGATGAGAATGCCAAGGTCAACGAGAGTCAGGATCAGGGCGACCGTGACGGATATATGTGGCACGAAGACAGTCGCGGGAGCGCTCTCAACTGAGCCGAGCGCAAGCACGGAGTACACGAAGGTCGCGACGAAAGCCCCCAGGCTGAACTGTGTCCCCAGGTCACGTATGAAGTTGCGCAACATGCGCGGCCCAAACTGCTGCGAGGCGAGTTGGAGCACCAGGATGGTGATCGAGAAGACCACGCCGGCGACAGTGATGACCGCAGCCGCAATCGCTATCAGAATCTCCCGGGCGTCGTCCGGGCTCCCACTCGTGATGAACCCGGGGAGATGAAATGCATTATTGGCGGCGAGGCGATCGAGACCGTACGTCGCCAGGAAGAGCAGAGCAACGAGCACGACCATGACGCTCGGAACAATCCACAGCGTGGTCCGCATCGCCTCGCGCCGCGCTCGAGATGCTCTGAAGTGGTCGAGCCAGCGGCGGCTGGCGGGGATTCTGACGCTCATGGTGGCCCGCATCGTGGGCGTGATGCTCACACTGCCGACCAGACTTCCCGGCGCTCCGATGCGAGCATACAGGGATGCCCGTCTTGTGGCCCAGCCTGCGACATCGCAAACGGTGGGCGGGCCAGGATTCGAACCTGGGACCGTGGGGTTATGAGCCCCCTGCTCTAACCGGCTGAGCTACCCGCCCTGGCGCAACTCTATCCCGAGGACCGCGGCGGCATGAAACCGCCGATGTCGGCCACCATAGAGGTATGACCACCCCGGCGCCACACCGGCCCAGCAAGGACCAGTACTTCCTGCTCATCGCGCTCGCCGCTCGCACCCGCGCAGACTGCCTCGGGCGCAGGGTGGGCGCAGTGATCACCCGCGACGCGCGGGTGCTGAGCACTGGATACAACGGGACCCCGTTCGGCATGCCGAACTGCTCCGACGGCGGCTGCCACCGCTGCTCGCGGCGCGATGACGACGGTCTGCGCGGCGGCGCATACGACATCTGCATCTGCGTGCATGCCGAGCAGAATGCGCTGCTCACCGCGGCACGCTTCGGCCAGCAGACCCTAGGAGCCTCGATGACCACGACCACGCAGCCGTGCTTCGGCTGCCTCAAGGAGATGCTCCAGGCGGGAATCAGCGAGGTCCGCTATCTGCATCCCTGGGATCCGATGGAGGCATACGACGACAGAGCGCTGGTGCAGCAGTACGCGGCGTTGCGCGCGCGTTTCGATGCTTTCTCACAGGTTGGCGATCCGGCCATGGACACGCCGGAACTCTTCGGGGCCTTTCTCGAGCAGAGCTGATCAGGCGCCGGTCTGGTCGACGAGCTGGACTCGCTCATGCTCGATGGCGCTGGCAAGGTCGCGCACCCGTGAGAGCGTGTCGATGTCGGCGGGCGCCTTGTCGTGCCGCCACCGCGCGATGCGCGGAAAGCGAAGCGCGAATCCCGACTTGTGCCGTGCCGAGGACTGCACGGCGTCGAAGGCAATCTCCAGGACGATGCGCGGCTCGACGGTGCGGTAGTGACCATGATCGGCGATGGTGATCTCCTGGAGCAGCGCGGTCATCTTTGCGATCTCGACATCGGTGAGCCCGGTGTATGCCTTGCCGATCGTCGCCAGATGGTCCGTGTCATCGACGCGCACGGCGAAGGTCACGTCGCTGAGCACACCGCGTCGCTTGCCGTGACCCCATTCGGCACCCACCACAACGACGTCAAGGGTATCGAGGGGTCGCTTGAGCTTCAGCCAGTTGAGTCCGCGCCGTCCCGGCGTATATGGCGACTCGGGTTGCTTCAACAGGAGCCCTTCGTTCAACCGAGCGCGTGCATCGTCGAAGCGTCGGTCGATCTCCGCTTCGCCCCGGACGCGCTCGAGGTGAGCGAGCACCAGCGGGTGGGGCACCGTCAGCGCCTCGAGGCGTGCTCGCCGCTCGTGTAACGGGAGGTCGATCAACACCTCGTCATTCACCTTGAGGACGTCCCAGGCAACGTAGATCACCGGCACGGAGGTCATCACGTCGGCACTCGGGGAGACTCGTCCAAGCCGAGTTTGAAGCGCGTGGAACGGCATCACGCGGCCATCATGAAAGGCGAGAATCTCCCCATCGAGCATCACATCGGCATGAAGGCGGACGGCCGCATCGGTGATCTCGGGGAACTGCGCAGACACGTTCTTGAGGTCGCGACTGTAGAGGGCGGCGTCAGCGCCGCGCCGGTGGAGCTGGCACCTGATTCCGTCATATTTGTCTTCAACCCAGACGTCATCGCCGAGGCGAGCGACAGCCTCAGCAGCGTCGGCAACCGGCGTGGCGAGCATCGACCGAAGTGGAACGAACCAGTGCGGTGCCGCGTCTTCGAGCCGTCCCGCTCGGGCCAGCAGCGCCGCCTCGCCGAGGTCACCGGTCAGCATCACGGCGCGGCTGACCGCATCGGATGGTGCTTCGTAGGCGATGGCGATGGCTTCCTCCACCAGCCCTTCGCGTAACCCGATACGCAGCTCCCCGGTGATCAGCTTGGCGATGTAGCGGGCCTCATCCGGTGACAGGCGGGAAAGCAGCGCGCTGAGCAGCGCCGTACGCTCCCGCGCGGTACGCGCGCTCGCGATCTCAGCAAATGCCTGGTCGACGACGTGGATCGAGACGGGCGCCGTCACACGGCCCTCAATGCGAGCAAGCAGGTCGCCGGTGACGTCACCGGTATCCGAGTGGCGCCGCCAGGCCGCGCGGATGGTCGCATCGTCGGCGCCGCTGACAGCGCGCAACACGGACGAGAACGCCGCGCCACCGACCTGGAGGGTGCGCTGGTCGCCGGCCGGAAAGATGCCGCCGCCGAAATACCGCGTCGCCTGGGCGAGCTCGCGCTCGTCGATCGCGGCGAGAAACTGCGCCAGAATCCGCACCTTCTCCGATTTCGAGGACGTGCGTGCGATCGCGTCGCCGGCGCTTGCCAGCTCGGACAGCGTGGTCACTCGCGGATCATCGCCCCCGGCGACCAGCCCGCGTCATCGCCGCTATTGAGAGGACTTAGGGGGTGGGGTCGTAGACCGGGGTTGGATGCGCCGCGCAGCCATCACAAGCGGCAGACCACCACAGGCTGTTGGCGGTCCCCTGCCAGAAGGCGGCGACGGCGTTGGTGTACCAGCTCACGGCGGAGATCTGCGAGCTGGCTGCGACCTGGTTCAGCTGTTCCGGACCGACCCATCCACTGGCGGGCTGATACATGGCCGCTGCAAGGCTTCCGTTAGCGCGCTGCATGACGACGGCGACCGCGCTGGACGCCATACCGGCCGCCGCCGGGCGCCCCATGTTCACCGCCGAATCGACCTCGACCTGGGCTGGCCCTCCATTGGCAGTGATGCCGGCGGCCCATATCGAACCGGCCTGCGTCCGCCAGATCGCGTCGACGTTGGCGGGTCCCGCGCTAACCACTGTCGGGTCGCTTGCCAGGCCGCCGGTTCCGATCTCGTGAGCGCCGTACCAGCCGTAATCCGCGCCGAGGTCGCTCCAGAGGTTGCCGGAGGGATCGCGCCAGACGACCCCGACAGTCCCGTTGGTCGTCGCCACCGCGGAGGGATTGCCGGCCACAAGGCCTGAGTTGAGTGGGGTTGCCCCGGACCAAGTGCCGGTGAACGTGTTGGTCCAAAGCTGCCCGTCGGCACCCTTCCAGACCAGCTCCATGTCACCGGGGGCCTGGCTCACCGCAGCCGGAGCTGAACCGGGAGCAAGCGCGTCGACCTGGAGCTCCTGAGGCGCGAGCCATGTTTCGGCGCCGAAGTATCCGCTTTGCGACTGGATCTGCCAGAGATTCCCGCTGCTGTCCGCCCAGAAAGCGTCGACCTGCCCCGGGGACGGTGAGACGACCGCCGGGTCCGAGGCGACATCCGCCGGGCTGATGGCGGCGAGCGACTGCGGTTGCCAG
The DNA here is from genome assembly GCA_003132525.1 of Candidatus Dormiibacterota bacterium. Classification (GTDB taxonomy): domain Bacteria; phylum Chloroflexota; class Dormibacteria; order Aeolococcales; family Aeolococcaceae; genus Palsa-851. The sequence goes on from PKXZ01000024.1 coordinate 4,903, forward strand.
GCCCCGCTGCGATATGCGAGGTCGTGCAGCCTGGCGTCGGTGCCGCGCCAGATCACGTCCATATCGCCGGGCTGGTCGGACACGCTCTGGGGCGTTCCGGCAACAGTCGATGACGTGAGCTCCACCGGCGTCTGCTCCGTCTGGCGAAGCCAGCCGATGATCGGTGTGTAGCCGTTGGCGGTGACCAGTGAACCGTTGAGCGCGAAGCGATCGGTGCCACTGGTGGTCGCGTTCTGCTCGACGACGTCGACGTAGCCTGGTCCGACGTCACGGACGATGGCGACGTGGCCTGATCCGTCCCAGTAGTTGCCGAGCCACCCCGGCGCGAAGATCATCAGGTCGCCCTGCATGGGGGCCACGCCGGCGCCATTGGCGAACTGCTGCAGGGGAATCGGCAGCGAAGGCCCCGCGGTCCACATCTGGTACGCCTGACCGCCCCACGTCGCGGGTTCGCCCCAGGCGTAGTACGCATAGCGAAGCGCGAGCTGCGTGCACTGGAACTCCGGTCCGAACTCGCACCCGAAGGGGGTCCCGCACCCGACGTCGTCGAACGACGATCCGTTGCCGTACGCGGTGAGGTTCTGGCAGTTGGTCACCCACGTCGCCCATGCGCAGCCGGTGATCAGAGCCTGCCCGTAGTTGCCCGTTCCCGCGGTTACAGCCGCGAGCATGCCGTGCGTGACCGTCGGCGCAGGTGGTGGAGGCGTACCCGGTGGAGGGGTACCCGGCTGGGTGCTGTGCGGGGAGGCGATCCGGTCGACCACTGCGCCGACACTCCACGCAGCTGTCGCGAACGCTGTCGTGGTGGCGGTGGTCGGGGCCGTGGCTCCAGCGCTTACAAGCGGCGCAGCGCTCGCGGATCCAGCGAGCAGCGCCGCTAGCGCCAGTCGGTGGAATGACCTATGCATGCTCGACCCAGACTGCCAGAGAGCCTCTGACGTTGCCGTCACGGGGTCGCAACGATCGAGTTCGCCCGCCGGTGACGGGCGGGCGTGCCCAGGGTCAGACGATTACTGGAACCAGCCCTCGATGTCGATGACCGCGTTGGCGCTCCCGGCGGCGTTGTACAGGTCGACGTCGCCCAGGTCGGCGCCGACCACCGGGTCGAGTTGCACAACCGTCAGGTTGGGCAGTACCTCCCCCGCGCTCAGGTTGATATCCGAAGCGTTGGGAAGCGCGATATTCGCAGGGTACTCAACGAGGTAGGTCGCAGTGGTCGGCGCGATCGCGGTCAGATTGGCGATCACCGCAACGACCGTCGAACCCGACGGCAGTCCGCCCTGACCGGCCACGGTGATCAGGCTTGCAGTTGGCGGGGCGACCAGGTGCTTGGCGCAGCCAGCTCCGCCCGACCGTGTGTCGCAGATGCGGGTCGGCTGGATGGCCTGGTACTGCGCGCCGACCGGAGCAGTGCCACCGCCATACCAACCATTGGCGTCGATAATGAAGTTGATCGAGCCCGCAGCGTTGTAGACGCAGAGCGAGTTGTCCGGCCCTCCCGTCGTGGATGGGCCGAGTGCGACCATGACCCGGTTCGCCGCCACCAACCCCGGGGTGAGGTTGATCGTTGAGAAGGGCGACCCGTGCCCCGGGCCGTAAGAGCACTGTCCGCTCGCGTTGGTCGGCGAGAGGCTCAGGAGCGTCAAGGCGGTCCCCGCGACGCCGGTGAGGTTGACCACCGCAGCCGCTGCGCTGCCGTCGGTGGGGATCATGTTGCTCCCGCTCCCGATCCCGGTCACGTTGACGACCATCGAGTCGCTGCTGCCCAGCGCGCCATGTGCCTTGCACACCGGAGTGGGAGAGGTGGTTCTCGTATCGCACACGCGAACCGGGGAAATGGGATGGAACTCACCGACGACATCGGTCGACGCCTCCGGCTCGAAGTACCCCTCGACATCGGCAACCACGTTGACCGTCCCCAGCGCGTTGTAGATGTTGACGGCACCACCCTGACCGAGGGTGACGGTCACGAGGTTGGCGATCACCTTCCCCGGGGCGAAGTTCAGGTTCGAGGCGCTCGGGAGTCGGATGCCGTACGGGTAGACGGTCAGGAGGCTGTTGGCGGTGCCGGCCACCTCGGTGACGTTGATCACCACCGCGGTGGCGTTCGTCTGAATCGGATCGGTCACCGCGAGCCCGGTCACGCCGGTGAGCTGGAGCTTGTCGGTCGCGCCTGGTCCGAGTGTCGGATCTGTCGTGCATTGCACACAGCTCGTCGACCTCGTGTCGAGGATTCGGAAGGGGCTCAGCGGTATGTAGTTCGCCAGTCCGACGTAGATGTACCCCGATCCGACGGTGATCGGACTCGTACCCAGCGAGTCCTGCACCTGCGCCTCGACGAGTCCCGACGGGCCCGGTGGTGTCGTGAACGTGAACGAATCCGGGGTGAGCGAGCCGGTCGTCGGCAGGACCGTGGCGCCGTTGAACGTGAAGGTGCTGTTCACCGCGAAGTCCGAGCCGGCGACGGTGACCAGCTGGCCGCCCGATGCCGGGCCCGTGGCGGGCGTCAACGACGAGATCACCGGGCCCGCAAACGTATACCGGCCGATGTACGTGTCCCAGCACGCGGAGGCAGTCGCGCAGCCCGTACCTGTGATCGCGCCGTCCTCTTCGGAGACCACCCACACGTCGGTTGGGTGCGATGCGTCCTGCACCGCCGCGGAGTAGTCGCCCCATGCGCAGCTCGAGCATCCACTTGGCTGATACAAGGTCGTGCTCGAGTGCAGCGTGAGGAAACTGCTCCAGACGTCTCCCGTGATGGCGGCGACCATGATCGACTCGAACGTCGAGCTCGACGACTTGTCAAAGGTGAGGATTGCATCGCCGCTGCTGTCAAGTGCGAGCGCCGGATCGTAGAGGTATGCACCGCTCACGCTTTCGGGCGGGAACTGCGATGGCGCCCCGAGCGTCCCGGCCGAGCTGGCCGGAGACGTGGCCGGAATCGACACGACGTTCAGACAGGACACGGTGCCTCCCGAACTACATCCGGTGTTGCCGGCCATCCACAGCACGTTCCCCTGCCACACAGCGCTGAGGAATCGATCGCTGCCTGTCGTCAGGGTTGCCGCCGTCCCCTCCTGCGCTGCTGCCGGGGGAGTCGTCGTTGCGGTGGGTTCGGATTCGCTCGTGCACACCACCGAGATTGCCCCGGCCGCGGGGAGTCCATTGATGGCGAACACCGCGATGCTGCCGGGCACCTTCGCGGTGGTGCTGCAGCTGGCATCGTTGGCCACCGCGTACTCGACATACTGCGCACTCAACGCCTCGGCTGGTTGCAGCCCGACCGGCCCCGGCTCGACGAACGCGTAGCTGTTGGCAGTCAGCGCGCCGCTGATGAAATCGGCTCTGCGAATCACCACCATCTGACTCGCGACTGGAAGACTCGTGGTGCAACTGACGTAGTCGCTTGACTCCACCAGGACGTTCGGCGTGAGTCCCAACGAGACGTTCGAGAGCTCCACCCCGCTGCCGAGCGCGGGATCGAGGTTGATCGAGCCACGCGACGTCCATGGCAACGCCGGGTTGGTCTGCGACATCATGATCTCCACAAGGCTCGTGCACCCCGTCTGGCTGGACTGCAGCACCATGAGGATGAAGCGCCCGGAGAAGGGGTCATACACGACCTGCGGATATCGGAGAGCAAAACCGGCCGTGTTGCCGACCATCGCGCTGATGTTCATGTACGTCTGCGATGCACCAGAACGTGTCGTGATTTCAAGAGCGCTGTTCGCCGCCTCGACGACATTGCTCGGCCCCACAGCGATGCTCGGGTCCGCAGGGGTGGTCACCGCGGAGTTTCCTGTTCCTGCCGCAGTGATCGCGGCGTTCTCGCTGAGCCCCTGCTGACTCTGCAACAGCGATGGTGATGTTCCCGCCGTTACCGTTGCGCTCAGCGTGTGCGCGTCGCTCGCATGCAAGTGATCAGCGGACGTCTGGGATGTTGTTGTGCGTGGAAATGGGCGCGCAGACACTTCGGCGCAGACGGGAGTCGCTGACCACGCAACCGTGAGTGCCGCGACGAAGGCGGACGACAGGATGAACGTTCGGCGCACCATCTCGATTCTAGGTGCGAATCTCCCCAGTGACACGCCGCTGTGACAGAGATCACCGATTCGTGACATCCGCTTGGTGCTCGCCAGACCACTGTCCCGGCGTCTGGTCGCGGCGATGGCGTATAAAATCGTTCTTACGGACAGTTGGCAGATCGCCCACTTGAGGAGGTGCTCGATGACCGACCTACGCGGTTGGAAGCCGGTTTCGCTTGCCGATGACGACGACGAAGAAAAGGGCGACGACGAGGAAGAGGACGAGGACGAGTAACTCCCTCGGCGCGGCGGAGCGCTTCCGCCAGGTCAACCTCATCGCCGATCCGCTCTATGGCTACATAGAGATCACCAAGGATCGCCCGGGCGAGGCGAGCGAGCGTCAGCTCCTCGACACGGTCTGGCTGCAGCGGCTCCGCCGGGTCCATCAACTCCAGTCAGCGTGGTGGGTGTTTCCCACGGCCGAACACTCGCGATTCACCCACCTGCTGGGCGCGATGCATCTGGCGAGCCTCTTCGCACGACGTGTCGACGCGTCATTGCGCGTCGCCTTTCCCGACGCTCCATCGCCGGCCCTGGTCGAGGAGACACTGCGAATCGCAGGACTCCTCCACGACGTCGGTCACGGGCCGTTCGGACATTTCTTCGACCACGAGGTGCTCGAGCAATATCACCTCGATCACGAGGTGATCGGACGCCACCTGGTGACCCATCAGCTGGCCGATATCATCGCGTCGCTGCGCGCCAGCCCGACGGATCGTTTCTCATCCGGCGAGCAGATCAATCCGATGTGGGTCGCATGGGTGATGGCGGACGCCGATATCGAGGGCTACACGCCACCGCCATGGCTGCGCGCGCTCAAGCCGATTCTCTGCGGCCCGGCCACCGTGGACAACCTCGACTACGTTCCGCGCGACGCGTACATGTGCGGCATCAGCCTCGGCGCGGTGGAAGTGCAGCGGATCATCCACTACACATTCGTCAGTGGCGACAGCATCGTGCTGCACGCGCATGCGGCCGGCGCGCTCGAGATGTTCCTCGCGTCGCGTCTGTACATGTACCTGCAGGTGTATCACCACAGAACCGGCCGGCGATTCGACCTGTCGATGCGCGAGGTCTTCGCCGACACCGTCGCGCAGCTCTTGCACGGAAACCCACTCGACCACCTCGATGAGTACGAGATGCTCAACGACTGGTCGATGCTGGTCGCGGTGCAACGCTGGCTCCGCGACCCGCCCGGGAGTGAGCGGCGACGCCTGGCCGATGCATGGGCGCGCATTGCCGCACGAGACCTTCCCTGGCACCTCGCCTACGAAAGTGTCGTGCACATGGGAACTGATACCTCGACGCTGCAGGATCGGCTGGATGCGGAACTTGCGTCCAAGGCGCTCGGCGCCCGTGTTGAGGTTGATGTTGCGATCGCACGCATCGCACCGCAGAATCCCATGACCGACGACGGGATGGTGAGGATCTACGATCCCTTGAACGGCACCATCGAAGCCGCTCGCGCCACGGAGCTCGTGGCACGGCTGCCGCAGCACAACCAGGTGATCCGCGTCTTCACCGACGACCGAAGCGCGCTGCAGACCGTTCGCGATGCAGTGAAGGTGGTCATCGGCGGGTAAGCCGGCCACCGGCAATCGGATCTGCTAGGGAGCGACGGGAAGGCGCGGGCCGGACGGCATGACCGGGCCGGCGGCTGCGGTGAAGTTCTCCTGGCTCACCTGCGCGGCGATGTGCGATGCAACATCGCGAAAGACCTCGCCGAGCGGTCCCGACGGTGCCGCGGCCATGATCGGGCGACCGTCGCCATCCGCGCCGCGGATGCGCGGATCGAGCGGCACCGCACCGAGGAAGGGGAGCTCATACCGAGCGGCAAGGTCACGTCCTCCACCGGATCCAAAGATATCGGTGCGCTCGTTGCAGTGCGGGCAGATGAAACCGCTCATGTTCTCGACGACTCCGAGGACCGGCACGTTGAGCTTGCGAAACATCTCGATGCCGCGACTCACGTCGGCGAGTGAAACGTCCTGTGGTGTGGTGCAGATGACCGCACCCGTCATCGGCATGCTTTGCGCGAGGCTCAGCTGGACATCACCGGTTCCCGGCGGCAGATCGATGACGAGATAGTCGAGCTCGCCCCACGACACTTCGTAGAGAAACTCGCGCAGTGCCTTGGCGAGCATCGGCCCGCGCCAGATCACCGGCTGTCCGGGATCGAGGATGGTGCCGAACGAGACCACCTTGAGCCCATGCGCTTCGAGTGGTTGCATCTTGCCATCGGGACCGGCATGCGGACGCTCATGAATCCCCAGCATGATCGGGACATTCGGTCCGTACACGTCGGCGTCGAGGAGTCCCACACGGGCGCCGGCGAGACGCAGTGCGATCGCGACATTCACCGCGACGGTCGTCTTGCCAACGCCACCTTTGCCCGCGCTGATCGCGATGGCGTTGCGCACTCCCGCGATCTCCTGCCGACCGGGCAACCCGCGCGTGGAGCTGACGTCGGCATCCCAGCGGATCTCGACGCGCGTGATCCCTGGCACCACGCCCACGACGGCCGCGTCGATGTCGTCGCGGATCCTGTCCTTGAGGGGACAGGCCGGTGTGGTGAGCACCACCCGCAGTGAGGCGACCCCACCTTCGATGGCAAGGTCACGCAGCATGCCGAGCTGCAGCATCGGCTTGTGCAACTCCGGATCGATGACGGTGGCGAGCGCGCGCTCGAGGGCGTCGAGCATCTCGGGTTCACTCATCGTGGGTCGAGTATACCCAGGGGTCCTTCAGGCCAAGCTCAGGAGGGCTGAGCGGTGAACCAGTGTTCGAAGAAGGAGAGGGTCGTCGCGAGCCCGCTGCGCACTCGCGGGAGCTGCCACAACGCCGTGCTGACGTCACTGTCACTGTCGACGCGAAGGTCCTGCACACCTGCGATATAGCCGTAGCTCGCCAGCGTCGCGAACATCGACGCTTCCTGCGTGGCGCCTTGCGTGCTCAGCGGCCACGGCCACACCCCGGTGTATGCAAGGAATTGCACCGGATCGCCGGTGAGGTTCTCGAGGACGGCCTTGGTCCGATTGGTGAGCCGGTTCAGCGTGCCTGGTCCCGCGGAGAAGAAGTCCGTGTCGTCATTAATGGTGTGATCCTCGATCGAGAAACCGGTGGCAGCGAGGTTCTGGATCTCGGCCGCCGTCATGTACGTCTGCGGCCCGACCTTTCTCCCGATGAGTCCCGTGCACGGAAAGAACACCGCGGTGAAGCCATCCTGGCGCAGCAGCGGGACCGCGTTCGTCCATGGACTCAAGCGTCCATCGTCGAAAGTGATCACAAAGGGATGCGGCGGCAGCTGCAGTCCATAGAGGAGTGCGTCGGCGAGATGCTGCAGGGAGATCGCGTTGGCCTGGATGCTCGCCAGATACGCCATTTGGGCGTCGAACTGGCTCGGCAGCGTGGTGAGACCGATCTCCAGCTTCCAGCCATACGTGGATGGTTCGATCGAACGCGGCGGAATCTGATCGATGAGGTGGTACATCAGGATCGGCACGTCGAGCTTGACCACCGGGATCGACAGCGGAAGGATGATCGGCGCATCGATGGACTCGGGACCTTCGCCGAGTAGCTCGGCCAGGTCCGACCCAGGGCCCGTGATGACCTGCAGCGGGGTCATGGAATACAGTGCGGCAACCCCGGCGGGGCGCAGCGCCGCCGGATCGGCAAAGACCACATGCACGGAAAGTTGCCACACGTCCTTGACGTGGATCGACGGATCCTCCGGCGGCGTCCAGGTCGAGTCGAGGACGGGATCGCCCACCGAGACACGCTCGACCACTGCGTGCGCGAATTTCCTCGAGAGCATCGCCGTGCGTGCTGCGGCCGAGGGCCACATCGCCTGGTCCTGGGGCGCCAGCTCATCCCACTGCAACGCATAGTTGCGCTCGACGAATTGATCCTCGAAGGTGTTTGCGAGTGCGATCACCTGCGGCGGCGCCACGATCAGGCGGACCGGCGCGATGCTGTTCGTGGGTCGAGGCGATGGCGATTTGGGGGCGGAACTGCAACCGCTGACCGCGATCACCGCGAGACAGCCGAGCGCGCACACCCAGGCACGTCCTCTCACTGCCCTATTCAACGCCATCCGCCCCCGCCGTGGACGGGTTTGCCGCGGCGTTGGTGCACCGGAATTGATGCGCTCTCTACAATGCGGCGGGCATGCTCGATCGCCGCGTGATTCGCGATCTCGAGGGTCAGGTCTCTCCCTCACACGTGTACACACGCCCAGCTGATCTCGCTGCCTATGCGTACGACGCCTGGGGTGCCTCCGGAGAGCGGCACCTGCCGGATGCGGTCGTGTTCCCCGGGTCGACCGAGGAGGTTGCCGGCATCGTCAGCGTCTGCGCCGTCCATCGCGTTCCGATCGTTCCGCGTGGAGCCGGGACCGGCTACGCGGCAGGCGCCTCGCCGTCGCACGGGGGCGTGATCCTCAGCCTCGCCCGCCTCAACCGGATCCTCGGGCTCGAGTCCGAGGCGCTCCGCATCCACGCGCAAGCCGGTGCCATCACCGCCGGCATCCACCGGCAGGCCGCCGCGGCAGGGCTGTATTACCCGCCAGACCCTGGATCGTCGTCGACCTGCACGATCGGTGGCAACGTCGCCTGCAACGCAGCAGGGCCGCACACCCTGCGCTACGGCGTCACCGCCGATTTCGTGGCGGGCATCACGGCCGTCCTTTCCGACGGGCGGATCGTCCGGCTCGGCGAAGGGGGGGATACCTCCGCGTCCGGTCTGCTCTCGCTGCTGGTCGGCTCCGAAGGGACCCTCGGCGTGATCACGGAGGTGTTGCTGCGGCTGATCCCCGCCCCGAAGACGCGGTCCACCCTCGCCGCGACGTTCACCGGCATGGAACGGGCCGCTGCGGCGGTTGCCGAGATCAGCGACGCGGGGATCGTCCCGGCAGCGCTGGAATTCCTCGATGCAGGAGCCCTCGACGCGGTTCGCAGGGCGGGCGGCGGCAACATCGGTGGAGACAGTGCTGCCCTGCTCATCGTCGAGCTGGAGGGTGACTCCGGCACCGTGGGCGCGGATACCGAGGCAGCCTGCACAGCCGTCACGCGGGCCGGGGCCTCGCAGCTCCAGCGCGCAACGGAGCCCGGTCAAGCCCAGCGTCTCTGGGCAGCGCGCAAGGCGGTCAGCGCCGCGGTCGCCAAGGTGCAGATCGGCAAGGTGAACGAGGACGTGGTGGTCCCGCGCGATCGTGTTGCCGAGCTGGTCGCGCACACCCGCGAGCTCGGCACCAAGCACGACCTCCCGGTGGTGAACTTCGGCCATCTTGGCGACGGCAACGTCCACGCTACCTTCCTCATCGATCCCCGTATCGAGGGCGAGCGGACGCGTGCCGACGCGGCGGCCGGTGAGCTGTTCGAGACGGTGCTCGCCATGGGCGGTTCGCTCTCGGGCGAGCACGGCGTGGGCGCTGCCAAGCTCGACTACGTCGAACGCCAGTTGGGACCGGGCACGGTCGCGCTGATGCGCCGGATCAAGACGGCGCTCGATCCGCACGACGTGCTCAACCCAGGGAAGAAAGTCCCGCCGCGTCAGACCTCGGCGTCGAGCGCTGCGACCAACGAGGCGGCGTAGTCGGTCTCGTCGATACGCCGGGCGAGCTCGCGACCGTCATCGACCGGCAGCTCCATGGATGCGTCGTACACGAAGCTGTACACGTTGCTCAGCGTCCACTCGCCAAACCCGAGTGAGGCAAGCGCGTCCGGAAGCCTCGGCTCTTTTCGGTCGGCATCGAAGGTCTCGGTGGCAGCTCTGTAGAGCGAGCTGAGGTTGCGGTACTCGGTCTCGTACTCCTCGATCAGCGCCGGGTCGGCCTCTGCCTCGCGCAGTCGTGCGAGCGTCCGGCGCAACGACTGGATCTCCAGCTGATACTCGTCCACCCTTTCACGAGTGTAGAGGACGGGTCACCGCACGCATGTCCGGGTCACTCGGGGTGGTGGTGGGTCACCTCGTCCGGGTACATGCGCGTGAACCGGCGCCGCTCGAGCACGAAGAATGCCGCGGCACCGACTCCCATGATCACGACGCCGACGAAGATGCCCAGACCGAACCACCCGCCCGGCACTCTCTTGAGGAAACTGCTCCCTCCCGACGGGTCCGAAGTGGCGACTTCGCACACCGAATAGGTGAGGAACTTCGCGTAGACACCATCGATGAAATCGGTGCGGTACTCTGGTCCGGAGACGAGCGTCTCCGCGACGGCGGCCTGCCACGCAGCGTCATGCGGCTGGGGAAGGTCGAGGAGCTGAATCTCCTGAGCTTCCAGGCCGGGGCGCATGAGCAAGCTGCTGATGGAGTGCACCACGAATCGCGAGTCGGTCCCGCCGGTGTCTGCGTAGTACTCCGCGGTCGCGACGATCGACTCGATGAGCACTTCATCTGGGGTTTGCAGCGACTTAAAATTGCCGTTGAGGATTCCCTGGCCGGCATCCTGCTCGGATGGCAGCGGGGCTCGCAACAGCAGTTGCTGGTAGTCGAGCGACACGAGCAGGTCCTGGTAGGTGAGCGAGCTCAGCATCGCCTGCGCAAAGCTGAGATGTCCGTTCTGGTCGTTCGTGTATGTGGCAAGTGCCGCCGACAGCTCTGCGTTGGTCGGCGCCCGGCCGAGCAGATCCTGGTAGACGCCGTTGATCAACCCGGTCTGAGTGCTCCCCTGGTCCTGGTAGTACTGCGGGCTGCTGAGCACCGTCGCGATGATGCCCTCCTCGCTCGTGCCGGACTGGAGCAGGGTCAGGTCGGTCGAAAGCTCCGATGCTGTCGGCGTTGCCACGCCACTCGTGCACTCCTGTGCCTGCAGTTGACGGCAGGTCGGATGCATGTAGTTGGCAAAGAACGATGTGACCTCGTCGGCTCGGAACTCGGACCCCGCAACGACGTTCTCCGCCATGGTCAGCCTCGCCGCGGCGCTCCCCGCCTGGATCTCGGCGATGAGCGCCTTGTTGGCGGTGATGTCAGTCGATGTGGGCTGGCGGTTGAGCAGATCCTCGTAGAGGTTGGTCATGAAGTCCGAGGCGGTGCCGCCCACGAGCGTGTAGTAGTTGGCAGAAGCGGCGATCTCCTCCACCATCGAGTTGCCAGAGAGGCCCTTGGCCCCGGGGGCGCTCAGCCGGTTCACCCAGAGCGCAAGCTCGCCCGCATTCGGGTAGCTCTTGAGGAGCGCGTGGAATGCCTGGTCAACGCGAATCGCGCGCGCCTCGGGGCTCAGGACAACGTCCTGGACGAGCTGGTTCCGGGCCGTGTCGCCTCCGGTATTGAGGACGGTGAGCGCGGTGGCCACCTCGATCTCCGTCGGGTCATGACGAAGCACGTCGTCGTACAGTCGGGTGACGAAGCCGAGCGTGTTGTTGCCCGCATCCTGGTAGTACTCGGTGGACGAGAGCAGCTGGATCTCGAGTGCCGTCGGATCCGCCCCCGCGCCGGCCACCTGGGCGGTATCGGCCTGGAGTTCGGTGGGAGTTGGGCTCCGCCCGATGCCTGCCGAGCAGTCAGCACCGCCCTGGGGGGTGCCGCCACCTGATCCGCCTCCACCGCCACCGATCACGAACGGGGTCGGTGTGGGTAATGGTGTAGGTGTGGGCGTCGGCGCAGGTGTTGGCTTCGGGGTCGGGCCGATCGGCGTTGGTGTGGGTATCGGCCGGTTCGTTGGGGTCGGCGTCGGGCGCGGTGTCGGTGGCGGCGTCGGGGGTGGAGTCGGTGTGGGCGTTGGGGTCGGGGTTGGTGTGACCTCGACCGTGGCTTGGGCTCCGCTGTTTTCAACGAAGCTCCCGGTGGTGTTGTCATAAAGCGATGAAGTCGGGAGGTGGTCACCCACCGGCGATCCGGCGGGGATGGGCGCGGTGACGGTGCCGCCACAGGTGCCCGAGGCCGCTGGCCCCGACCAGGGCGGCTCGGCGGGCGTATCCCACGTCACCTGGACCTCGAGGGCGTCGCCCGAGACGGAACAATCCCCTGCTTGCGTGTCCCACGAGTAGGTGTATGTCACTTCCGTGCCCGCGTCGCCGCTCGCCGGCGACGGCGTGAGTGTCGGATTGTTGAACGCGGCTGCTGGCCGTGCAAATGCGATGGGCAGCGCAACAGCGCAAACCAAAGCCAGAACCACAAGTCCGGCTGCTCTTCGCATACCTTTCACTCTAGCCCCGCCTTCCTTTTCCCCCGTACGACGCCACAGGAAAGGTTCAGCCCGTTCTCACGTTCACCAGGTTGCCGACCAGGTGCCCAACGCCGAATGCTACGCCGGCGGCGACGGTGGCGAAGGCGAGCTGGCGGAGCGCCGAGCGGACCCGGGAGCGCCCGGTGAAAATGGCGACGGTCCATCCGACAGCGAACACCGACACGGCTCCAAGCACGATCGATAGCAGCGCGGCGGTCGTCCCCCGCGTGAAGAACCAGGGGAAGAGCGGGATGATCGCCCCGATGGAGAAGGTGACGAACGAGGACCCTGCCGCCTGCCACGGGTTGCCCGTCTTGCCGGGCCGAAGACCGAGCTCTTCGCGAGCGTGCACCTCCAGCGCGATCTCCGGGTTGCGCATGATCGCCTCAGCCATGCGCCGGGCGTCCTTTTCCTCGACACCCCGGAGCCGGTAGACGGCCGCGAGCTCACGGGTCTCGTCTTCCGGATGGCGCTCGAGCTCGCGCCGCTCGATCTCCAGCTCGCGCTGCAGGAGTTCGGACTGCGCCGCCATCGAGACGTACTCCCCCGCCGCCATGGAGAATGCCCCGGCGACCAGGCCGGCCAGCCCGGCGAGCAGCACGACGGAGGGAACGGGGTTCGCGCCGGCGACGCCGAGGATCAGCGAGATGTTGGTGATGAGTCCGTCGCTGATGCCGAAGACCGCGGCGCGCGCGGCGCCACCCTGGAGGTCGCGGTGGTGCGACTTCTCGTGGGGCAGATGATGACCACCCGCCTCATCGACCGGGGTAACCGTCTGGGCCATGGACAAAGTATGCCGACGTTTCCTGATCCCCGCCCCGCCGGCTTCGGGGCAAGTTCGGGTTAGAAGAAGACGTGATGCAGCGCGATCGTCGGGATGGCGAGGATCGCGATGATGTTCATGACCTTGATCATCGGGTTGATCGCGGGGCCGGCAGTATCCTTATAGGGGTCGCCCACCGTGTCACCGGTGACCGCCGCCGCGTGCGCGTCCGAGCCCTTGCCGCCGAAGTTGCCCTCTTCGATGTACTTCTTGGCGTTGTCCCACGCGCCACCGCCGGTGGTCATCTGGAGGGCCACGAAGAGGCCCACCACGATCGTCCCGAGGAGCATCGCGCCGAGCGCCTGCGGTCCGAGCAGGAAGCCGACGATGAGGGGTGCGATCACCGGGAGGATGCCCGGGATGATCATCTCCCGCTGAGCCGCGGCCGTCACGAGCGCAACGCACTTTCCGTATTCGGGTTTGGCGGTGCCCTCCATGATCCCGGGGATCTCGCGGAACTGCCGGCGGACCTCGATGACCACCTCACCCGCCGCGCGGCCGACCGCCAGCATCGCGAGTGACCCGAAGAGGAACGGCATGATCCCGCCGAGCAGCAATCCGGCGATCACCGGTGGGGCCGTGAGGTCGAACGTGACCGAGACGAGTCCGGCGCCGTGCAGCGTGTTGTTGAGGATGTCCGTATAGCTCGCGAAGAGCACGAGCGCCGCGAGTCCGGCTGAGCCGATCGCGTATCCCTTGGTGACCGCCTTGGTTGTGTTCCCCACCGCGTCGAGCGGGTCGGTCACCGCGCGCACGGACTCGGGCAGATTGGCCATCTCCGCGATGCCGCCGGCGTTGTCCGTGATCGGCCCGTAGGAGTCGATGGCCACGACGATCCCGGTCATGCTGAGCAGCGCTGTCGCGGCAATACCGATGCCGTACAGGCCGCCGAGCGCGGCGGAGGCCAGGATGCCGATCGCGATGATCAGCACGGGAATCGCCGTCCCCTCCATGCCGATGGCGAGCCCAGCGATGATGTTGGTCGCGTGCCCCGTCTGCGAGGCGCGGGCGATCGTCCGCACGGGCCAGAACTGAGCGCCAGTGAAGAACTCCGTGACCGCAACAATCAGCACGGTGATGACGATGCCGATCACCGCGCACCAGAAAAGGTTGAAGACCGGGTGATCGAAGTGGGTCAGGTAGCCGCCGTTGTTGAGCAGCACGGTGATCAGGAGGAACCCGAGCAGCGCAACGACCGCTGACACGATGAGCCCGCGNNATGCTCACGGCGCCGAGCATCAGCGGGTAGAAGACGAAGACCAGGTCGGGCTTGCCGCCGACCTTGTAGAGAAGGCTGCCGAGCAGCATGGTTGCGACGGCCGTCACCGCGTAGGTCTCGAACAGGTCCGCGGCCATGCCTGCGCAGTCACCCACGTTGTCACCGACGTTGTCGGCGATAACCGCGGGGTTGCGCGGGTCGTCCTCCGGGATCCCGGCTTCGAGCTTGCCGACGAGGTCGGCGCCGACGTCCGCGGCCTTGGTGAAGATGCCGCCGCCGAGGCGGGCGAAGACCGAGATCAGTGAAGCCCCGAAGGCGAATCCGACGAGCGCGTTGAAGTCCTGAAAGAGTCCGTAGGCGAGGGCAACGCCGATCAGCCCAAACCCGACGACAAAGAAGCCCGTGACCGCGCCGCCCCGGAAAGCGAGCTGGAGCGCGGGATTGATCCCCCCGCGAGCCGCCTCCGCCGTGCGCAGATTGGACCGCACCGAGATGTTCATCCCGACGTAGCCGGCGGCCCCGCTCAGCACCGCCCCGATCAGGAAGAGGACACCGGTCTTCCATCCCAGCGCGAAGGTGAGGAACAGGAAGATAACCAAGCCGATCCCGGCGATGATTGTGTACTGGCGATTGAGGTATGCCTGAGCCCCTTCCTGGATCGCCTTGGCGATCTCCTTCATCTGGTCGGTGCCCTCGGGTTGCCTGAGAACCCAGAAGATCAGGAAGACGGCGAAGAGGAGCGCCACCAGCCCCGCGGCTCCGATGGGCAGCAGGATGGCGCGGTCAAGGGTCGGCATGCGCTCAGGTCTCCTCAGGACAGTAAATGAGTGCCCGGGCGGCTCTCACCCGCGCCACCCCGGGGCCGCCGCATTGTACCCGGCCGGTCCTCCCGCGTATCAACGCCTATGCTGAACTAGTGCCGAAAGCGACCGGCCTGACCGCCATCGTGACGGTCGGCGATGAGATCCTCAGCGGGCACACACAGGACACCAACTCGAGCCTGCTGGCGCGCGCCGCGTTCGCGGCGGGTCGACCGGTCAGCCACATCGAGGTGGTTGCGGACCAGCCGGCGGCGATCATCGCGGCGATCCGCCGCGCGATCGACGACCCCGAGATCTCGCGCATCGCCGTCTGCGGCGGGATCGGTCCGACCCCCGACGACCGTACCTTTCAGGCGGTGGCCGACGCGCTGGGCCGCCCGCTCGAGCTCAACCCGATCGCCTACGGGAATATCGAGGCCCTGGCGGTGCGCATGCACGCGGCCGGGTGGATCGACAAGGCCGAGGTGTCGGAGGCGAACCGGCGCTGCGCCATGGTCCCAGTGGGCTCGACGGTGCTCACCAACCGGCGTGGCATGGCACCTCCTCTGGCGATCGAGGTCGGCGACGACCGCTGGTTGTTCGTGCTCCCTGGCATTCCGCGGGAGTTCAGCACGATCGTCGAGGAGGAGTTGATTCCCCGATATTTCGCCGGCGGGACGGCCCCGGTCGTACGCGAGGTGCGCTACCGATCGGTGCCCGAGTCGGAGATGTCGGAGCCCATGCTCGTGCTCGAGGCGGAATTCCCCGACGTGACCGTCGGTTCGTACCCGCAGGTCGAGCGGCGAGAGCTCGTCATCCGCCTGCGCGGGCGCGAAGCCGACCGTGTGGATGCCGCAGTGGCCAGGCTGCGCTCATTGCGCAGCGACGGCTAGGAGCGAACGCAGCGGGTTACCCCGCTGAGATCAGACCTTCTGCAGGTTGCGCGCGCGCGGGCCCTTGGGCGAGTCGACGATGTCGAACGTCACCTGCTCGCCTTCCTGGAGGGCATCGAAGTCGACGGTGGTCAGCTCGGTGCGATGAAAGAACACCTCGTTGCCATCGTCTGCGCGAACGAAACCAAATCCACGGTCGGGAATAATCTTCTTGATTCTTCCAGCGGTCACAGCATGTCCTCCAGGACTCTCGCCGACACGGACGCCCACCGCGTTCACGACCACTATGGGAGCGTCCCCTGTCAGCAACGGGAACCCGCAAAACACCGCGATGGAAGCACCGAAGGATGACGATTTCCCGCCGTTCCGGTGCTCATCGCAGCATAGCAGGGTATTCACTTGAGCCGCGCTCCCAGGCTGCGCGGAGTTCGTGCAGGCTCTCCGGAAGATTCGCGTAGTAGTCGTCAACATCGATGTGCGCGGGCCACGGATTGGGCGCCGAACGCTCGCGCTCGCGACGCGCCTCCTCGAGCCAGACGCTGCCGAAGGCCGTCTCCGAACCAGACGCGTCCACGACGCCGGCATCGCGCAGGCGGTGATGTCGATCGAACGGTGGCACATCCGCCGCGCGCGGCCCGGGGTTGCTCCACATTGCGGCCATCAACCCAGCACAACCGCAATCGACAAGCGCGTCGACTGCTGCCGCAACGAAGCGACGTGTCTCCGCGCCGTCGTCGAGCTCATCGTCACCATCGTCGTGCGTCGCGGTCTGCTCGTTCGGATGCAGATGCGCGAACAGCGGTGCCGAGTCGGTGAGTGACTCACCGAGCTGCATCAGAAAGGTCGCCGCCGCCGGATCACGGATGCCGCCGACTTGCGCGAGCGCGCCCCCGCTCAGGTCGATGCCGACGACATCAACGACGCCGGCGATCAGAGCCGGACGCACTGCTCGCGCAACCACCAGGTCGTCGGCACTCAATGTGAGCATGCAGCGTTGCTCGCGTGCATGGATGCGCTCGCTCATCATCGCGGTCCAGGTACGCAGGTGTTCGATTCGTTGCGGTCGTACGCCACCAGCTGGGTCATGTCCGATATCCCACATCGCAATTGCCGGATGTCCAGCGAATGCGCTGAGCATCTCGTCGATCCAGCGGCTGCATACCTCGAGCATCAGCTGGTCGGTGTAGACGTACCGCGGGCCGCCGGGTTGCGTGACCGCATCAGTCACGGCCCGCACGCCGCGGCGACGTGCAGCGACGTCGATCGCGTAGGTCGGGAGCATCACGCACCCGGAGAGCGTCTGCACGAAGAGCACGGGAATCACTTGCAGGGACAACTCCGCGGCGACGCCGAGAAGGTGCTCGAAGTTGCGCTGCCGCGCCGGTTCGACGCGCGACGGCGTGGGCATGAACGCGTCCCAGAGCAGATGCGTGCGCACCGTGCGGAGCCCGCTTGCTTGTATGGCACGCAACTCCGCTTCGGTGCGCGCTGCGTCGTACTCGTGCCAGACATACGGACCGACTTCGCGCGACCAGTACGTCACGCCGATGTCGACAGGTTGACGCGTCGCGGTCGGGTCAGTCGTGTCAGTAGACGAAGAGGTCGATGCCTCCCGCGACCGTGATCACCTGACCGGTGATGTAGCGCGCCTCTGGGGATGCGAAGAACACGATGGTGTTGGCGATGTCCTCGGGCTCGCCCGCGCTGCGCATCGCGGTGCGAAGCACCATCCGATCGTTCATCTTCGCATCGCCCATCTTCCAGGCTTCGGTTCCGATGATTCCGGGCGCCACGATGTTCGCGGTGATGCCGAAGCGCGCGCCCTCGAGCGCCATGGACTTGCCGAGCCCGATCAACGATGCCTTGGTCGCCGCGTACGACGCCTGACCGAATCCGCCAAGCGTGCCCGCGACCGACGCCATGTAGATGATGCGGCCCCAACCCTGCTCGCGCATGTATGGCCATGCGGCCTTCGTGCAGTTGAACGCGCCACTGAGATTCACGCGCAGATCGCGATCCCACAGGTCGTCGCTCTGATGCTCGATCTGCGCGATGTGGTCGAGGGTTCCCGCGTTGTTGACGAGGATGTCGATGGCGCCGAACTCCTTCTTGATGGCCGCGAACACCTCGCGCACCTGCTCGCGATTGGTCACGTCCATCTTCATCGCGGCGGAGCGGCGGCCCATCTGGCGGATTTCCTCGCTCGTCTTCTCCGCATAGACAACGTGCTGCGACGTGAAGAGCTGGGCGAGCGCCGAGTGCGCTTCCTCGGCCGTGTGCTCGAGGTCCGGGTCCGACTCGATGAGAATGTCGGTGACTACCACGTCGGCGCCAGCGCGGGCAAGCGCGAGGCAATCCGCCCGCCCCAGGCCGCGTGATCCCCCCGTGACGACTGCGACCTTCCCGGTCAGCTCGAACATGCAACGCTCCTCGAAGGCTGGTGATGCGCGATCGGAGAGCTTAGCGCTCGGTCGGTCGAACAGGGCCTCAGCCCGCGGCTGCGACCGTCACCTCGGGAGCGTCTGGGACCACGCGGGGGCGCGCCCCCGTGGCGGTGCGCTCGCCGAGCACGTAGCGGCTGATCACCAGGCGCTGAATCTCGGCGGTGCCCTCCCAGATCTGGTAGATCTTCGCGTCGCGCATGAAGCGCTCGACCGGGTAGTCCTTGATGTAACCGTAGCCGCCGAGAACCTGCACCGCATCCACGGTCACGCGCATCGCGACATCGCCGGCGAAGAGCTTCGCCATCGATCCCTCGCCGCGCGCGAGCGGGATCCCGTTCATCACCATCCATCCGGCTCGCCAGGTGAGCAGGCGCGCGGCGTCGATCTCGGTGGCCATGTCCGCGAGCTTGAAGGCGATCGCCTCGTGCCTCGCGATCGGCTTGCCGAACGCCACGCGTTGCAACGAATAGTCGCGTGCGAACTCGAACGCGGCGCGCGCGATGCCGAGTGCGCCTGCGGCGACCATCGGCCGTGTTGCCTCGAGCATGATCATCGCCCCGACCCGCCCAGGGCCCGTCTCCTCGCCGCTCTCGTTGTAGCCGAGGCGCTGGTTGTCGGGGACGAAGCAATCCTCGAAGATGACCTGCGCGGTATGCGAGGCACGCACGCCGAGCTTGCGTTCCTTCCGCCCCTGACGCATGCCGGGCGTGCCCTTCTCGATCACTAAGGCGGTCACGCCGGCTGGTCCAAGGGATTTGTCGGTGGTGGCGAAGGCAACCTGGATGTCGGCGATGCCACCGTTGGTGCAGAACTGCTTGGTGCCGTTGAGCACGTAGCCGCCGTCGACCTTGGTCGCGGTGGTTTCGAGCGCCAACGAGTCCGAGCCGCTGTTCGGCTCGGTGAGCCCCATCGCGGCGATCTTCAGTTCCGGTGCCGTGAGCATCCCGATGTACTTCTGCTTCTGCTCCTCCGTCCCCATCGCCAGGATCGCGGTGCCGCCGAGGCCACTGGCATTGATCGACGTTGCGATGCCGGCATCGCCCCAGGACATCTCCTCCTCGCGCATGAGGTTGGTCACGAGGTCGATGCCACCGCCGCCGTACTGCTCGGGGAAGCTGGCGGTCGAGTCGAGGCCGAGGGCATGCGCCTTGCGCATCACATCCCACGGCGTCTCCTCGGCCTCGTCGTAGCGCTCCGCGACCGGGCGCATCTCCTTCTCGGCGAACTCATGCGCGAGCGCACGGATCTCCTCCTGTTCGCGGGTGAGCGAGAAGTCGAGTCCCATCTTCGTGATCCCTTAGCGTGAGAGCCGGACGGTTGCCCGGCCATTGGTCAAAACGCGGTCGCCGCGATCCGAGGATGCCCCCACAGCGAGGGTGGCGACGCCCGAATCGTCGACGCTGACGACGGTTCCGGTGCAGATGATCGTGTCGCCGGGGAGCAACGGCTTGCTGAACCGGCACGAAAGGCTGAGCAGATTGGCGTTTCCGCCCGCCCAGGCAGCGATCGCTTCCGCGAGGATCCCCATCTCGAGCAGGCCGTGCGCGATCGTGCCCGGCAGGCCGACATATCGCGCGAAGTCAGGATCGAGGTGGATGGGATTGTGGTCACCCGAGGCGTCGGCGTAGGCGCGGATCTGTTCCTGGGTGACTGTTCTCGAGAAGGGCGTGACGGCGTCGCCAATCGCGACCTCGGATGCGGCGGGCGCGGTCACGCCGGTGTCCGAAGGATCATCAGCGACGTCGCCCGGCATACCACCGCGTGGTCGGTGGGACGGATGGCTTCCATCGCCAGCCGCACGAAGGTCATGCCGCGCTTGGTATCGACGCTGGTGATCTCGGCGGTTGCATCGATCACGTCCCCCGGATGGACCTGTTCCGGCCACTCGAAGGACTGCTCGCCGTGAATCAGGCCGGCGAGGTCGATGCCCACCTCCGAGTCGCCGAAGAGCTTCGCGAGCGTCGGCCCGAGGCAGTACACGGCTGCGAACGTCGGGGGGACTGCGCCGGCTTCCCGGATCTCACCGTCGCCGGCGATGGCCTGAGCCATGGCCTGTGCGGATTCAGGGTCGATGCGCTGACCTGACGCCATGTAGCGCCGGCCGACGTGACTCTTGTCAGGCACCGGTGGCCTCGCTTCCTGGCCGCATGAATGCGCCACTCGCACCGGTCAGATCAGAAATTGACATGCGTATCAACTTTTCCCGATGCGAACGATACACCCGAGACATCGATGCCAGCGTAGCTCGCCGTGCGCCGGATGTCAGGTCGCCGAAGGGACGTTCGATCTCATCTCGACCCGCTCGGGGCGGATCTCACCGACGTCGCGGCCGGCCCAGTTTTGGAGCGTCAGACCGGCGAAGGGCCTGAGCTGCTCCGGGAGATCCGGTGCGAGAACCCCGAGCTGTTGGAGCAGGGCGATCGCCACCACGGGGATCGCCTCGCCGCCCCCTGATTCGAGCTTGATCGCGATGCCCGGACCGCCCGAGCGAACCACCGCGGCCCAGACCGCCGCGCCGCCGATCTTGGCGGTCACCTGGCCTCCGACTGCCTGGAGAAGCGCCGTGTCGAACCGTCCCGTGCCGGCGACGAGAAAGGGGTGAGCGGCCATCGCATCCTGAGCGCGTTCGAAGGCAGGATCGCGGCTGGCAGTGGCAAAGCCGCGCGCGATCGCGGCCAGCGGAATGCCATACGTGGTCAGGCCGCAGCCGTCGATCCCGCTATGCGCGGCACCGAGGTCAACGCCGAGCATCTCCTGCAATGCCCCGCTCACGGCCCTCTGGCACGGGTGCTCGAGCTCCAGGTAGCCGCCGAGCGGCCAGCCCATGACCGCGCAGGTCGCCAGCATCGCCGCGTGCTTCCCGGAACAGTTGTTGTGGATCGGGAGGGGCACGCCACCACCGGCGAGCAGACGCCGAGCCGTCGGTTCGTCGGAGGGAATTTGCGGTCCGCAGCCGAGGGCCGTTTCCGGCACGCCCGCCCTGGCAAGCAGTCCCCGGACCGTGGCCACGTGCTCGTCCTCACCCTGGTGCGAAGCGCACGCGACCGCGATCTCCGCATCGCTCGCCCCGAGGCGGTCAGCCGCGAGGCGCAGGAATGGCAGTGCCTGGATCGGCTTGACGCAGCTGCGAAGGGTCGTCTCTGCGCCGGAACTCCCGGCGGAGTGCCGGACGATGCCCGATGCCTCCGCCACGGCGATATGGCCCCGCACCCGGGCTTCGACCGCCGTCCCGCGCCAGACGCTCGCGAGTACCGGAGGCGCAATATCGCTCACGGGGGCTCACTTTGACGGCGCCAAGCCTGTTTTGGTACGGTCGCCCGCGATTCACTGGGGAGCGGGCACGTCGCCCCAGCCACAGTCCGTGTTAACTGCCTAGGCGAGGGGAGCAACGATCGCGACCCACGTTCATCGGTTGGTGCGGCACCTCTGGGTAATCGCCACGGCGGCGGTGCTCGTCGTGCTCGTCGCTCGACCGCCCCAAGTTCCGGGGGCACCGGAGATGCGCAACCTCGCGGCCATCCAGATCAACGCGGTGGTCGAGAACGCGACCGCCGTCACCGCGATCGCCGTTGAGCCGGTGAAGACGGTCGTCGTCCAGCCGGGCCAGACCCTGGCCACGCTCTCTGCCGCGTACCACGTGTCCCCATCGACGATCCAATGGGGCAATCAGCTCACCCCTTACGTCGTGCCTAAGGCCGGCTCGACGCTCCTGATCCCCCCGGGTCCGGGCGCCCTCGTGCCGGTACAGCCGGGCGAGACCCCGACCCACTTCGCCGCTCGCCTTCACCTCGACCCAGCGGTGATCCTCGACTACAACGCGCTCAGCAGCAACACCCCGATGCTGGCGGGCTCCTATCTCCAAGTTCCCCTTACCAGAGCGCCGGCGGGGGCGCTCATCTCCTCATATTTCGTGGACGCGCAGAACGGCGTCCCGTCGGTGCCGCCGCAGGTTCCCCTGCATGACGGCTTCCCGTACGGCCAGTGCACCTACTACGTGGCCACCCGGCGCGCGGTGGACTGGGGCGGGAACGCCATCGCCTGGTGGCGCGCGGCCCAGGGCAAGCGTCCGGAAGGGCACGTCCCCGTCCAGGGTGCAATCGTCGTCTTCAACATCGGGTGGGTTGGGCACGTCGCCTACGTCGAGCACGTCAACCTCAACGGCACCTTCCAGATCTCCGAGATGAACTACCACGCTGACGGCGGAGGGTGGGGGCGCGTGGACTACCGCACCATTTCCGACACCGATGCGTCCATTGTTGGATTTATCTACTGAGGGCTTAGGGCGCGCGTTTGTGGTGTGGCGCCAGGGGACGGGCGGCGCCGTGCTCAGCTTGGCAGCGCCGCCCGAGTTGTTGGCGCCGGCAGAAACCCCGAACGCCTCGCCGAATTGCCGGCACTCGGAGCCGACGAGGTCGTCCAACTCACCGACGATCCTGACGTCACCGCCGAACGACTCGGCAATGCCGCGGCCGAAGTCGACATCGTCCTCGACTACCTATGGTCGAAACCAGCCGCCAGCGCGATCATGGCCCTCCTCACGCCCCGCGCCGACCGTAGCCGCGCACTCGACTGGATCCAGATCGGTGCCATGGCCGGCCCAACCATCGAGCTGCCATCCGTCGCGCTGCGCTCCGCCAACCTCCGCATCCAGGGAAACGGCCAAGGCGCCGTCTCCCCCGAGGCCTACCGCGCGGAACTCCCCTCGCTGGTCGACCAGATCGCCGCAGGCACGATCGGCATCAACATCCGACCAGTCCCACTCTCAGAAGTCGAAAAGACCTGGACCGCCCCAGAAACGCCCGGCACCCGCACAGTCTTCATCCCCTGACGTCGGGGGTCAGCAGGGCGGAGTNNGGAGCGGACAAGCTGAGCATCGCCCCGGATGACCTCCCGTCCTTCCCACTGAGTGGGGTCTTGAGAGCGACCGCAGCGACTACCCTGAGAAGCGGTACCCGATACCTGGGACCGAGTGGATGTAAGTCGGTTTCTCGGCGTCTGGCTCGATCTTGCGACGGAGCCGGTAGACATGGGCGTCGACGGTGCGGGTCTCAATCTCGACTTCGTATCCCCAGACGCGCCGGAGGAGCTCTCCGCGGCTCATGACCTGTCCCGGCCGCGACGCGAGCAGCGCGAGGAGGTTGAACTCGGTGAGCGTGAGCATCACTTCTTCACCATCGCGGAAGACCTGGCGGCGTCCGAGGTCGATCGTGAGTCCGGGGAACTCGAAGCGGTCACGTGGCTGCTCCTGCGCGGAGATTTCACTGCGGCGCAGGTGCGCTCCAATGCGCGCCATCAGCTCGCGGACTTCGAAGGGCTTGGTGACGTAATCATCGGCACCGAGCTCGAGGCCGACGACCACGTCGATGGTGTCGCTCTTCGCGGTGAGCATGATGATCGGCACCCGTGCGCCTTCAGCGCGAAGGCGCCGGCAGACGTCGAGCCCGCTCATCCCGGGGAGATTGACGTCGAGGATGATCAGGTCGGGATTCTGCTCGCGAGCGAGATTGAGCCCCTCGACGCCCGTTGCCGCCTCGATGAGTGTGTGGTTCTGCGCGCTGGTCGCGAGGCGCACGACCTCGCGGCTCGGCGGGTCGTCCTCGACGATAAGAATTGTCTTTCCAGCCCCGCTCATCAGACAGGCACCTCGATGAATGTGGAGATGCGCTTCACGAAGTTGGCCACCTCAATTGGTTTGGTGATGTAGCCGGAGCAACCGGCTGCGAGTGCTTCCTGTTCATTGCCCTTCATCGCATTCGCGGTGAGCGCGACCACGGGAACGCCCGCCGTCTTGGGATCCGCCTTGAGCATACGGGTGAGAGTCAGCCCGTCCATGCCAGGCAACTCCACGTCCATGAGCACGAGATCGTAGACCTTGGACCGCACCTTGTGGAGACCCTCCTCGCCGTCAACCGCGATATCGACGTCGAAGCCGCTCCCGAGGAGGACCATCTTTGCCAGATCTCGATTGCTGGCGTTGTCCTCGACGAGCAGGATGCGATTGTGGCGATGACCGTTCAGCACCTCAATTCCTGACAGAGGTAGCCGGAACGTGAACACCGAGCCGCGGCCGGGATCGCTCTCCAGCGAGATGCTTCCTCCGTGCAGCTCGACGAGCCGGCGCGTGAGTGAAAGCCCGAGCCCGGTCCCCTCGACCTGACGGGTCGTGGCGTGGTCGAGCTGGTAGAACTCGTCGAAGATGCGCTTGTGGTGCTCGGCGGGGATGCCGACACCGGTGTCGCCGACATCGACGATCAGGTCATCGCTGTCGGCCCGCGCGGAAACCCAGACCTTGCCACCCTGCGGGGTGAACTTGATGGCGTTGCTGAGCAGGTTGTATAGCACCTGCTTGAACTTGCTCTTGTCCGCGCGGATCTCGAGCTGGGCGGGCACCACGTCGATGCTCAGGTCGATGTCGCGACGCTCGCTCAGCGAGCGGATGACGTTGTGGACCTCTTTGACAGCATCCTGCACGCCGAATCGGTCGTACGCGAGCTCCATCCGGCCCGCTTCGATCTTGCTCAGGTCGAGCACGTCGTTGACGAGCTCGAGCAGATGCTTTCCAGAAGCGTGAATGTTCTGCAGGCATTCCTGACGCTGCTGCGGCGTGAGGTCGACGAGGTTGTCCTTGAGGATTTCGCTGAATCCCAGGATCGCGTTGAGCGGCGTGCGCAGCTCGTGGCTCATGTTCGCCAGGAATTCGCTCTTCAGCCTGGAGATCTCGGCAATCTGCGCGTTGGCCACTTCGACTTCGCGCTTCTGGGTGGCGATCTCGCCGAGCTGCGCGCGCTGTGCCGTGTAGAGCCTCGCGTTGTCGATGCTGATGGCTGCCTGGCTCGCGATGATCCGCATCAACGCCTGCTCGATGCTCGTGAACGGCTGCACTTCGCGCCGCGCGAGGGTCAGCGCGCCGACGAGTCGTTGCGGCGATTCGAGCGGCATGACCAGACACGAGCGAGGCGCGTACGCGAGACCGAGGGTCTTGAAGCGACGATCCTTTGTGGCATCTGCGACCGAAACCAGCTTCCGGCGTTGCGCCGCCCATCCCACGATGCCCTCACCGAGTTCGAATCGCGCGACCTGTCCGAGGTTGTCGGTGAATGGGTACGTCGCGATAGCAGACAGGGCACGACCGTCCTCCTCGAGGAGGAACACCGTGGCAGCATCGCAGTCGACGAGGTCGGCCGCGGCCTTGAGCATGAAGTCGATCGTCTCCTTCAGCTCCAGACTCGACGTGAAGAGGTTACCGACCTGGCCCAGAAGGTCGACAATGACCTTGTCGTCCATCGCAGATCCGAGTATACCTGCGAATTTCGGCGCCAGCGGACTGTCGGGCAATTGCAATCGATCCAGTGCGGTGCTCATGAGCGGCGCTTTTGCAACTCCTCGACCAGGGCTGGGAGCACTTTCAAGGCATCGCCCACGACCCCCAGGTCGGCGAGTTTGAAGATTGGCGCGTTCTCGTCTCTGTTGACCGCAACAATTGCTTTCGCGCCCTTCATTCCAACTGTGTGCTGCATCGCGCCACTGATACCGAATGCGAGATACACGGCAGGTTTGACAGTTTTGCCGGTCTGGCCGACCTGCATCGCGTAGGGCACCCAGCCCGCGTCGACGACTGCTCGGCTCGCTCCGACTGCAGCGTTACCGAGCACCGCGGCGAGCTGATCGAGGAGCTCGAAGTTCTTTGGATCACCGAGACCACGGCCACCGCTGATCACAATCGGCGCCTCTTCGAGTTTTGGGCCGGCGGCGACGTCGGCAACCCGATCGGTCACGCGTGCCGATTTGTGCTTGTCGTCAATCGCCGAGGTGACCTGGGTGACGGCTGCCGGTCCGCCACCGCTGGGCTCGGCAACGAAGGATTTCGGGCGAACGATGGCCAGGGCCGGTCCGGCGGCCTCGAAGCGGGTCACGACATTGAGGGTGGCACCAAAGACCGACGAGTGGACGGAGACGCCGTCGCCGTCGGTCACGTCGAGGCCGTTGGCGATCACCGGGACGCCGAGCTTGGCCGCCAGCCGTCCCGCCACGTCGCGCGAGGTGTACGTCATGCCGAAGAGCACCAGGTCTGGTTGGTGCTCGTGCATGAGCGCGGCGAGCGCATCGGCAGCAGGCCCGCCGAGGAGCAGCTCTCCCCAGAGGGGGTCCGTCCCGGCATAGAGCGTCGTCGCGCCATGGGCGCCGAGCTCAGCCGCGGCGTCAGCCGCATCCGGCGCAAACGCAACGGCCTCAACGGTGCCGGCGAGCGAGCGCGCCTTGGTCAGCAGCTCAAGGGCGACTGGCGCGGGCTTCCCGCCCGCGATCTCGGCGAACACCCAGATCTTTCCCAGCGACATCGCTCAGATCACCTTCTTCTCGGCGAGGAAGTCCGCGATCAGCTTGTAGCCCTCGCCGTCGTCCTTGACGATCGAACCCGCCGCGCGCTGGGGTGCCGGCTCGACACCGGTGATGCTCTGCCCCGCGGTGGCGCCACCCGCTCCGTCGAGCCCAAGATCTCCCGACGTGAGCCGGTCGA
>PKXZ01000024.1:31891-92762 GCA_003132525.1 Candidatus Dormiibacterota bacterium
TAGCCGTCGGTGGACTCGGTGGCGGTGATCACGAGATCGAACCCTTCGCGGCGGATGGCGGCCGCAAGGATGCGGGCGGTGGTCAGGGCGTCGGAGCCGCGAAGGGCGTCGTCGGAGATCAGGATCCCCTTCGCGGCACCCATGGCCAGCGCTTTCCGGACCGCGTCGATGCCGCGTTCCGGGCCCATTGAGACCACGGCCACCTCACCACCCTGCGCCTCGACGAGCTGCAGTCCCGCCTCGACTCCGAACTCATCGCCGGGATCGAGAACGACCTCAACCCCCTCGCGCTTGAGCAGATGCGTGGTTGGGTCGAGCTGGCCGGTGGTATTGGGGTCGGGGATCTGCTTGACGCAGACGACGACCTTCATAGGTGCCTCCGTGTTTGTCGCCTCGGGATCGAAACTCTAACGCACCTACGCCGAAATGCCCGGATCGGGGCGACCAAGTGCGCTCGCAATCGCCCCGAGATCGACCTCGCCGGCCAGCGCAATTCGCACCGCCTGAGGCTGAGAGGCACTGATGGCCTCGTTCAGCGTGCCCTCGCTCCAGCGCGAATCGGCAGTGGCGACGATCCCGTAGTGGTAGCGACGCCCAGAGAGCCAGTCCTCCCACGACGTGGCGCCCGATACCGCCTCGATGCCGGCGTCACTGAGATCGTCGGGCCTGTTGACCGGATCGCCGTCGAGCGACGCGACCGTGAATCGCGCCCGTGGCCAGCGCTGGCCCGCAGCCTCGGCCAGCGTGTGCAGCCGGCGTTGCTCGGGGGTTCCCTCGGCATCGGGACGAGGGCCGGTCAGGATGAGGATCCGTTCGCACGTCATCGCGTCCCGACCCCCGATCATCGCGCTCGGCTCGACACGCCAGCTCTCGGGGGGCCGGCGGTCGAGGAGCGATCGCCATCGCCCTCGGAGCAGGCGCCTGTTGCGTTCGATCTTCCCGCTCTGCACGCCGCCGGTGCCGGAGGCGCCGCGAACGTGCTCGACCAGCGACCGCGGCTGATAGACCACGCGCCCCGGTCCGGACGCGAGCGCCAGGCAGAGGTCGACGTCCTCGTAGTACAGGGGCGCGAAACGGGGGTCGAAGCCACCGACAGCGTTGAAGGCAGAGCGGCGAACGAGCAGGCATGCCGCAGACGCGTAGTCCACGGTTCGCCGGAAGTTGTACTCGGGGCGATTGGCAAGGTCGCCGTCGCCGTACTGCCTGACCCTCCCATCCCGCCAGAGGATCGATCCGGCCTCCTGGAGCCTGCCATCCGGGTAGAGCAGCTTCGGAGCGACCGCCGCAACGCCGCGGCAGTCGGCGACCTCGATCAGTGGCTCGAGCCATCCGGGGCGGACCCAGGCGTCGCTGTTGAGCAGCAGCAGATGCCTACCGCGCGCCAGCCCAGCGCCCTGATTGTTGGCCGGCCCAAAACCGAGATTGCTCGGGTTGCGAAGGATGGTGGCGCCCGCGACCTGCTCGAGCTCGTCGAGTGTGCCGTCGGTCGAAGCGTTGTCGACGATCACCACCTCGTAGCGCGGTTCGGTGACCTCGGCAAGCAACCGGAGCGCCTCCCTGGTGAGATCCCACCGGTTGTACGTGAGCATCACCACCGTCACGTCCGGCCGGGCCACCTCAGGGAAGCGGATCACGTGCGACGCCGCTGCCACCGCTGGTATCCCTCGCGGATCGGCCGGGCGATGCGATGCTCGGGCGACGCTCGGAGGTGATCGAGCTCCGCCTGGAGTCGCGACAGCTCTGCCTGAAGGGCGCTGCGCTCGTCGACCAGGCGCTGCTGGAGGATCGCCAGCGCCGAGCCGACCGGGTCCAGCCCGATTGCGTTCTGCTGCACGCTCGCATGGCGCGGAAGCCGCTCGGCGAGCTCGGTGAGCGCACCGTCGAGCGTCTCGACCGCCTTGTCGATGGCGACTGGGTGGGCTCCGGCGAGCATCGCCTGGATCGCATCAGGCATGTCCCCCTCGACGACAGGAATCGACGCGTCGACGCGATGCCTCTGTCCCGCGTCGGCCATCGATACGGATGCCCCAAGCGACGCCGCGAGATGCGCGCCGGCGGGAGACGTGGCGACAACCGCGGCCGACCGGGACATCGTCGCCGCGATGTCGTCGAGTCCAGCCCATATCGGGAGGTGATGGACGCGCTCGGCGGCGAGGCCCTGCACGTTGAGGCTGGCTCCGGTCAACGGCTGACCGGTCGGATCCATGGTCAGGACAACCACTGACAGCTTCGCGTCGGCTCGCAGGGCCGCTGCCAGAGCGTCCGCAAGACGTTCGTTCACAGGCGATCCAGAAAAGCCGGATGTGACCTCGACGACGAGCCTCCGCCCCGCCGGGACGGCACCGCTGAGCCGAAGCAGGTCGGCTCGCCGGCGCAGAACCTCGGCAGGGAAGACGCGACCAGCAAGGAGCACCGGATCGCCCGATTGCACCGCAGTGCCCCCGAGCCGCTCCTGGGTGATCTCGTCGCGTGCCCAGACGTCCCTGCCTGAGAGGCCGCTCAGATCGGTGTCTCCGCTCGAAGCCGCCACAGCGAACCAGACGACCGAGGATGCCGGATCGCGTCCTCCTCGCATCCCCGTCAGCGCTAGGCTGGCGATGTCGCGATCGGCGATCGGCGCTCCCGCCGGGTATCGGGCCGCCCAACTTCGGGCGTCGTCAAGCACATCGCCGGTGATGATCAGCGCGTCAAGTTCGTAGGGGTACGTTCTCGACGGCGGTGGCAGCGGATGCGCCAGCCGGCCCTCGTCGCCGGGAATCGGACGCTCCGCACCGAACGGAGCCAGCGCGGCGATGGCGATGTCCGGCCGCCGCCAGGCCAGTTCGGCTTCGAGTACGCGGCGCAGCACAACTTCGCCGAGCTCTCCCGTATCGAATGCCCCGAAGAGTCCGACAACCGGCCGCGCAGCGACACCGTCCACGAGATGCCTCCGTGTTGCGCTCGGATCAGGGGCGACCGTCACGTCTCAGCAGTGGCTCAGGGAATGCGCGCCAGTGCCGGAGAGAATGAGGACACCGCCCACCATAAAACAAGTCGAAAGGCATAGGAGCTAGGGATGTTCGGAAATTTCTTCACCAAGCGGGTCGCGATCAGCGCGGCCGCATTTGTGGTCGTCGCGGTCGCCGGGATCGCCACGGTCTCGATCATCCCTGCGCTGGCGGCCGGGATCGGCGGCGGCAACGCTTCGACGCTTGCCGCGACGCCTGCACCCAGCACCGCCAAGACTGGCAATGCGGGCGCCAAAGCTGTCGCGGCGAGGCGCATCGCGCTGGCGCTCTTCCGCGAGTCAGTCAAGGAGACGGGCCTCAGCCGCACCACCGTCCTCAAGGACCTGCTCAACGGCGAGACCCTCGCCCAGATCGACGGCTCGAAAGCGCAGGCCGTGGAGAGCGCCGTGATGGCCAAGATCACCACGCGCCTGAACAAAGCCGTGACCAACGGCAAGATCACCAAAACCCAGGAGACAACGCTGAGCACGACCGCGACAGCGGGCATCAGCAAGCTGATGAACCTCAACCTCAGCTCGTACATCAGGGTTCGCTTCGGCGGATTCACGACAAAGCCCTCCACGTCGACGCCCCCCTCGTCGACCGCCTCCCCCGCCGCCGTCACCGGGTCGAGCTCCGCGCTCTGACCGGGCCGGCGGTCCGGCAGTCTATCCGGCCACCCCGGGTAGACTGCCCCGATGCCCAAGAAGAATTACACCGCCGCTGAGCAGGTCACCGATCCTGCGAAGCGCTACACCGCAACCATCACGACCGACCGCGGCGACATCGTCATCGCCCTCGACCCGGCACGCGCACCGAAGTCGGTCAACAACTTCGTCTTTCTCGCCCGCGACGGCTTCTACGACGGTCTCACCTTCCATCGCATCGTCGACGACTTCGTCATCCAGGGTGGCTGCCCGGAGGGCACAGGTCGAGGAGGCCCGGGATACCGCTTCGAGGACGAGCCCGTGCAGGGTGAGTACGAGGCGGGAGCGGTCGCGATGGCCAACTCCGGCCCGAACACCAACGGCTCGCAGTTCTTCATCTGCACGGTCGACGACCGTCACAAGCTCACCAAGTCCTACAACCTATTCGGCCAGGTGGTCAAAGGCATGGACGTGGTGGGCTCCATCCGCAAGGACGACGTGATGAAGTCGGTGACCATCGCCGAGGAGTGATGGCGGACTCTCAACTGCGTCTGATGGCGGTCCATGCCCACGAGGACGACGAGACCATCACGATGGGCGGGACGCTTGCCACGTACGCCGATCGCGGGGTGCGCACCTGCGTCGTGTGCTGCACCGACGGCAAGCTGGCGACCATCGTGGCCCCGGACATGCCCGAGGAGACAACGCGTCCCCGCCTCGCCGAGATTCGCGAGGCTGAGTTGCGTGAGGCGCTCCGAATCCTCAAGGTCGATGAGGTGGAATTTCTCCGCTACGGCGACTCGGGGATGGCCGGAACGCCGACCAACTTTCTTCCCGACGCCTTCTGGATGGTGCCAATCGACGAAGCGACGGGCAGGATCGTCGCGCAGATCCGCCGTTTCCGTCCCCATGTTGTCGTCACCTATGACGGAAACGGCGGCTACGGTCATCCCGATCACATCCAGACGCACCGGGCCACGCTGCTCGCGGTTGAGGCTGCTCGTCTCAAGCCGCTGTACAAGGACGCCGGCGAGCCATGGCGTGTCCAGAAGCTGTACTACACCGCGTTTCCACGCGCGGAGTTCGAGCGCATGGTCGAGACTGCCAAGGCGGCCGGCATGGAACCCCCTTTCGGGGAGGCGAGCGCTGATGAGATGGAATTCCTCACGGCCGACGAGGACGTGACCACCACCATCGACACCGTCAACGTCATCGGACGCAAGCGCGACGCACTCCGTGCGCACCACAGTCAGATCTCCGAAGACTGGCCGCAGCTCACCATGCCCGACGAGGTCCTCAAGCAATTCGCTGACGAACACTTCCAGCTCGCCATGTCACGCAAGCCGGCGGTGCTCCCGGAGAACGACCTCTTCAGCGGCGTCGAAGCAAGCTAACCCTCAACCACGGATGACGCCGCGTGGTGCTATCGCTTCCCGGGGGTGATGCACTCGCGAGTTGGTGCGAGCAGTGGCTCGGCGCCAGACCGGTTGACGTCATCTTTAAAAGCGGCCACCTCTCCACGGTCCTTGGCCTGCGCCTAGCCGATGCCCGGGAGGTGGTGGTCAAGGTACGGCCAGACTCGCCACGAATCAGCGGATGCGTCGAGGTGCAGCGTCGTCTCTGGGAGTCCGGTTTTCCGTGCCCCAGGCCGCTCGCCGGTCCCGCGCCGCTTGTTGCCGGCATCGCGACCGCCGAGGAATACGTACGCGGTGGGACGCAGCTGGAGCGTGGTGGCGACTCGCCGATCCGGTTCGCAACGTTGTTGTGGCAGCTCATGGATCGATGCGCGCTCCTCCACGTCGAGCATCGCCTGGATCCACCGCCGCCATGGGTTTCCTGGGATCACACCGGACCGGGCGTGTGGGCTGCGGCCAGCGACAGCGACGCTGATCTCAATGCAGACCCGGAGCCCCGCTGGTTGAACGAGATCGGTGCCAGGACCCGCGAGATCCTTCTCGCCTTTCGCGCGCCTCTCGTCGTCGGGCACGTCGACTGGGAGTCTCAGAACATTCGGTGGCAGGACGGTCAACCCCTGGCCGTGCACGATTGGGACAGCGCCGCGACGCGGCCCGAGGTAACGATCGTGGGCGCCGCGGCGGCGGTATTCGCAAGAACCGGCGAGCCCGGTGGTGCAGCCACCGTTGAAGAAAGCGAGCTCTTCTTCGATGCGTATCAGCGCGAGCGCCGAGGCTCTTTTACAAAGGGCGAGCTGGGTGCCGCGTGGGCTGCAGGCCTGTGGGTTCTGGCCTTTGATACAAAGGAGAACACCGTCAACCAACGTGGCGATCCCGAGGAGTTTGCGGATGAGGCATGGGAGCGACTCCGACGGGCCTCCAGCTAACTTCGCACGCTGGGAATCACGGTTCGTCAGCCCAACTGTTTCCAGCCTGCGCCGGTCCATGCCCAGATGTGGTACGGCGTGGAGTTGCCCTCGACTGTTGAATCGGCCCCGATGAGTCGCAGCCCATCATCCGTCTCGATGAAGCTGGCGCCCGAGACGACCGGAGCCCCCGCGGCGCGCAGCGCAACCCACTCGCGACTCACAAGTCGGTACGTGAGCACTGGCGTCAGTGGCGTCTGAGGGCTGAGTTCCTGCCCGCACAAGAGCAAGGAGTGGCTGCTCGCATCCCAACCCAGACCGAACACCGCTCCAATAATTGGCGGGAGCCTCGTGTCGGCGATGAAGTGCCACGCGGCGCCGTCCCAGCGCCACATCTGCGCGTCCCCCGCTACGGTCAAGTCACTTGAAAACAAGCAACAACTCATCGCCACCAGTTCGTCTGATGACGGGTCGAAGGCAAGCTGAAGTGCATTGGCCGGAAACGGTGCAGGTCCGCCCCTGGGCATCCAACGATTGCCGGCCCACAGCCAGGTCTGACTACTCGAATTGTCTCCCGCTGATGCAGGTGTGACCAGCACCATCTGCTGAAGTGCGGGATCCCATCGCAGCGTTCCACCAGCGACCGGCGGTCGGGTGATGTCGGCATCCAACTCGTGCCATGTCTCACCATCCCAGCTCCACGTCCCGTCGTTGCCAGCCGCCTCAAACGATCCTCCCCCCGCGAGCATGACCGCCCGACTCACGGGATCGTAGACAGCGCTGGCGCCGTAGAGCGCTGGGGGCTGCGTCGCAGGCGCGGCAAGCGTCCAGCCAGGTCCAGTCCAAAGCCAGGTATCGCCACCGGTTCCAGCACTTCCACCGTAGGCGACGATCTGACCAGTGGCGGCGTCATCAGCAACACTGAATCCGTCGGCACTTGGTTGTGCCGTCGGTGTCGGCGGTGCAACCAATTGCTGCGGCGTGTGCGGCACGTGAGGCACGGGACCCGGACGAGATATCAGGTAACCGATCAGCCCGGTGCCGGCGACGGCGACAACCAGGGCAAGAACGGTGGTCTGGGTACGGCGCGGATGGTCTCCCATCAGCCTCGATCATGCGCTCCGCCACCCGAAACGGCGGACCGCCGGCGTCACCACTCTTTGAGCCGTAGGGAATGGCAGAGGTGAACTGCGGGACTGGTGATCAGACCTCCGGTAGGGCGAGCACCCGGCCATCGGCTATGGCGTCGACGAGAGTGCCGTAATCCTGTTCGTTCTGGTCGGCGTAGAGGCAGGCGAATCGACCGAGGGCAACGTCGAAGACGGATGAGCGACCCAGGTACCCGGCAATCGCCGACGCGTTCCCCGAGCGCGCGTGTGATCGAGCAAGGGTCCAGGCGCAGAGCGCGCCGTAAGCAGCAAGCTCGTCGGCGTTCATGTCCACGACGTTGAATGATCCCTTCATGTCCTGAAGTTGACGCACGTAGTACTCGCGTCCCGAGTCGGAGGCCATCGTCCAGCCGAGAAAGACGTCAGGAAATGCCTGCATGAGGCGTTGGCCCTCGACGACCCGCCGTCCTTGATGACGATGGGGACGTCCACCGAGTGGTGCTTCGAGCACCGAAACGCGCGCCTCTTTCACCTGCAGGAACAGGGCGTCCCCGCCTTGCCCTTGCAGGAGTCCAATCCAGCAGTGCGTTCCCACGCTGCCAACTCCTACGACTTTCATAGCGATGTCGGCAAGGCGGTAGCGATCGAGGAGGACGCGCCGCTCAGGTGGGAGCGAGATCCGGTAACGGGAGAGCAGGTTACCGACCTGCGCCAGAACCGCAGGCTGATCGTCGACGCGTCTCAGGAGTGGAGGGTCATGACGGATCCGGCTTGTGTCGCCGGTGGGTTCGGTCAGCTTGTTGAGCGCTCTCAGGTGGTCGCGGTGCCGAGCTCGCGCCGACGTGCGCCGTGCATGGGTGCGAATCGATCGAATGAGCTGGAGAACGCTATCGACATCGACAGTGGCATACCAGACGTCCAGCGATCCCTTCGTCGCGTAGGTGGCGATGTGCTCACGGTACGATCGTGCGGCTGCTCTGGCAGCGAGTTCCCCTTGCCGGGCGGTCATACCGACGTCGCGCGCGGCGACAACGAGGCTCGCCGCGAGGCGTTTGACGTCCCACTCCCACGGGCCACGTAGGGTTTCGTCGAAGTCGTTGACGCCAAAGACCAACCGACGTTCGGGCGTGGCGTAGACGCCGAAGTTGCTGAGATGCGCATCTCCACACAGCTGCACGAAAATACCGCTGACCGGAGTTCCGGCAAGGTCGTGTGCCATGAGCGCCGCCGAACCGCGAAAAAAGGCGAACGGCGAAGCGGACATGCGTCCGAACCGAATCGGGATGAGGTCCGATACCCGTCCGGCATTCCCGGCCTCGAGCAGAGCAACCGGCTCTGCTCGATTAGCAGAGAGTCCCAAAACCGCATGCTCGCCGCGGGGCACTACACGACGGAGGCTTTGCCCCCGGGTTCGCTCAGAACCTTTGGTCAACTACGCTCCAGCACCATCGCGATGCCTTGACCGCCCCCGATGCAGAGCGCTGCTACACCGAGATTGACGTCGCGCTTCTGCATCTCGTACAGCAGCGTCACGAGGATGCGCGCGCCGCTGGCGCCGATCGGGTGACCGATTGCGATCGCACCGCCGTTGACGTTGAGCCGGTCCTCGGGAACGGCGAGCTCGCGGCCGACAGCGACAGCTTGCGCGGCGAACGCTTCGTTGAGTTCGAACAGATCGATGTCTCGCAACTCGACCCCGGCCTTCTGCAGAGCGGATCGCACTGCGGGGACTGGTCCCATCCCCATGATCCGCGGTGCGACCCCGGCACTCGAGTAGCCGCGAATGCGGGCTAACGGAGTTCGGTTCTCCGCCTTGGCGCGCGACGCGCTCATGACGATGACAGCGGCGGCGCCGTCGTTGATACCGCTGGCGTTTCCGGCCGTGACGGTGCCGTCCTTGGCGAAGGCGGCGCGCAACGCGGCAAGCGTCTCGGGGGTCGTCCCCGGACGCGGGTGTTCGTCGATGTCGACCAGCACGGTTTCCTTCTTGCGGTGCACCGGGACGGGAACGATCTCGTCCTTGAATCGTCCGGACTTGATGGCTGCTTCGGCCTTCTGCTGCGAGGTGGCCGCGAACGAGTCCTGGTCCTCGCGACTGACCTCGTACTCGCGCGCGATGTTCTCGGCGGTGCTACCCATATGACAGTCGTCGAACGCGCACCAGAGGCCGTCGCGAATCATCTCGTCGACCAGCTGACCGTGGCCGAGGCGGTAGCCGTAGCGCGCGTTGTCCATCAGATACGGCGCGCGGGACATGTTCTCCATGCCCCCTGCCACAAGGCATTGCGCGTCACCGGCACGGATCGCCTGCGCGGCGAGCGCCACTGTTTTGAGCCCGCTGCCGCAGACCTTGTTGATGGTGGTGGAAGGAACGCTCTCTGCGAGCCCGGCGCCAATCGCCGACTGGCGCGCGGTGTTCTGCCCGAGGCCGGCCTGGAGAACGTTTCCCATCAGCACCTCGTCGACAGAATCGATGCCTGCACGACGGAGCGCCTCCTCGACCGCGATCGATCCAAGTCTGGTCGCCGGAACTTCCGTGAAGACGCCCCCAAAGGTGCCGACCGGCGTTCGCACAGCACTGACGATGACCGCTTCTTCCATGCCAACCACTCTACGCCGGGGTTTTGGACGGCAGGTTCAGGCTGGTGCCGAATGCCGCGGCGTACCGATCGCGGAACCCCGGCACGTCGAAGCGGTGCCGTTGCGGTCCGTGCTGCTCGACGACATAGGCCGCCGCGAGCGACCCCATGCGCCCGGCCACGTCGGGCGACGCGCCGGCCCGGAAACCGGTGATCAGACCGGCGACATAGGCGTCGCCCGCGCCGGTCGGATCGACCACCTCGCTCACGGGTGCCGCAGGAATCACCGCGACGCCGTCGGGGCTGTGGAGTTCGCTGCCGGCAGCGCCGCGGGTGACCGCGACCATGCGCGCGGCGCTGAGGGAGTCGACCGACAGACCGGTTCGCTCGCGGATCATCTCGAACTCGTAGTCGTTGCCGCCAACAAGCCATGCCTGTTCGAGGCCCCGGCGCAGGTCGTCATCGCGCATCGCCGGGATCTGCTGCGCGGGCACGAAGATCAGCCGGGCGCCGAGCGCTCCCGCCTGCTCGACGTGCAGGGCCATCGCCCTGGAGTCGTCAGCGCCGACGATCACCTCCGAGATGTCGGTGAGGACGCTCAGGTCGACACCGGCCGCTCTCGCCATCGCACCCGGGTAGAACGCAGTGATCTGGTTGCCGTCCCGGTCGGTCGTGATGAACCCGGTCGCCGTGCCGACCTCGTCGCAGGTGAGCACGGCAGACATGTCGACACCCTCGAACTCCAGCGCTGCAGCGTATTCGACGAAATCGCCGCCGCCAACGGCCGCGCAGAGCAGCGGTTGCTCGCCGAACAGCGCCATCGAGAAGCAGATATTCGTGGCGGTTCCGCCGCGGCGCTTCTCGAGCCGGTCCACGAGAAACGCGACATTGAGCTCGTTGGTCTTGTCGGGAAGGATGTGGTCGCCGAACCGCCCGTCGAACTCCATGATGGTGTCGAAGGCGACTGAACCGGTAACGGCAACTCGTCCCACAGCCGTGGCAGGATAGCCAGCCCGATGTCTCCGCTGTGCGGAGAGCGGCGACAATGGGTCTCATGGTGCTGCACGAATTGGGACACGGACCGGTCCCCGAGGCTCCCCTCTCAGGACTGTCGCCGACCGAGCCCCCGTCTGAGGAGACCGCCCTGGTCGACGCGGTCGAGGTCTATCACCGCACCTACACGACCATCCTGCGCAGCAGTGGCGAAACCCAGCTCCGCGTGTTCGAGCATTCGCACAAGGCGATGGGTTCGAGCCTGCATCCACTTGCGGGGTCGATGGAGCTCGACCTTGGTGCCCTCCTGTACGCCGTCCGGCGGCTGCCGGACGCGATCTTCCGGGCCCGCCTGGTGGTCATGGGTCAGTCAGCCGAGGTCTTTGCACAGCGCGGATTCCGCGCCTTCAACGAGTGGACCGAGGTCAGCGCTCCGGGCCGCCGGCGTCGCTGGTACGACGACGGCGATGGAACCCTGGCAGTCCTGATCGCGAGCGCCTCAGACGTCGACGACCTCATCCCCACGATGGTCGCGCTCCAGATCGAGCTGAACAAGCTCAGGGTCGCGCTCAACGGCTCGGGGATCGAACGCATCGACGGCGTGACCCCAGGGGAGATCGCCACTGCGTGTGGCGGCCGCGAGGACGACTGGCTGCAGCTGTACGAGATCTGGGGCGTGGCATTCGGTGGCCGCCTTGCGGAGATCGCGGAGCACGGCATGGCGCTGCGAGTGCGCATGCTCGGCGGCACCCAGGTCGGCTACGCGCGTGTGACCCGCCGCTGGTGGCAGCAGGTGACCGGGTTGATGCGCTCCGAATCGCTGCTCGACCGGCCCGTGTACTTCGTGAGCAGCAACTCGCATGCGATTGCCAACCTGCTCACCGGGGTCGCGCCACGCCACGCCGACGAGCTGGCCGCGGCGGTCGACCGCGACGGTGGGGGCGAGCTGCGGGATGAGCTCCAGCGCTTCCGAGACGGCAGCGCGCAGGGAAGCTGGAACAACTTCCTGTACTACGCGGCGCGCGAGCGGCTCCGCCTCCTGCCCGACTCGGAACGAGCCGCGCTCCGTCGCGAGGAGCGCGAGGCGGGCTCGTTGAACGTCACCAGCCGCACCGCGCTCGACGTCGCCGCGCAGGTGATCCCGCTCGACCGCGTCAACCCCGAGCGTTGCGATGAGCGCGTGCTCCCGATCGACCCGGTCGCGCTCGCGGCGAGCCGCGCGGTCATCGTCAACATCGACTACCCGCTCGGCCTCGCCGCATACAACATCCTCCGTGAGGTCGCCGAGACCGTTGATCTTCGCGGCGTGTACATCCTCGGCAAGGCCGCGACACTGAACGCCGACGTCGGCGACGTGATGATCAGCGGCGTCGTCCACGACGAGCACAGCCGCTCGACCTACTGGCTCGACAATGCCTTCTCGGTGTCCGACATCGCCCCGTACCTGCGCTTCGGCAGCGGCCTCGACAACCAGCGTGCGGTCAGTGTGAAAGGGACGTTTCTGCAGAACCGCGGCTACCTCGACTTCTACTACCGCGAGGCGTTCACCGTGGTCGAGATGGAGGCTGGTCCATACTGCAACGCCGTGTACGAGATGACCCAGCCCGCCCGCTATCCCACCGGTGAGCCGGTCAACTTCTCCAAGCTGCCCATCGATTTCGGGGTCATCCACTACGCTTCGGACACGCCGTACACACAGGCCCGCACGCTCGGCGCGCGTGGGCTGTCGTACTTCGGCATGGACTCGACGTACGCATCGTCAGTCGCCATCGTGCGGCGCATCGTCGCCCGCGAGGGTGCGACAGGGCAGTAACCGCTTGTCCCTGGTTTCTCTCCGCGACGTGGGTGTCGCCTTCGGTGCCGAGAGCATCCTGGAAGGTGTCACGTTCCGCATCGAGACACGCCAGCGCATTGCCGTCGTCGGCGCGAACGGCGCGGGGAAGACGACCCTGTTGACCCTGATCAACCACATGCTCGAACCCACCCAGGGCGAGGTGGAATGGCAGCGCGGACTCCGGATCGGCTATCTCCCCCAGGATGCCCCCGAGCCGGTCGCCGAGACCATCCTCGATGAGGTGATGGCATCGCGCGAGGACCTCGCCGCGATGCACCACGAGATGACCACGCTCGAGCCGCTGCTCGCCGACAGCACGCGCCCCGACGCCCAAAGGTTATTGCTGCGATACGGCGATGTCCAGCACCGCTACATCGACCAGGGCGGCTACGAGCTCGAGGCCACCGCACGTGAAGCGCTCGGCGGGCTCGGTCTCGATACTGAGACGCAGCAACGCCATCCGTCACAGCTGAGCGGTGGACAGAAGCGTCGACTCGAGCTCGCCAAGCTGCTCGTGCAGGACGCCGACCTCCTGCTCATCGACGAGCCCACGAACCACCTCGACCTCGCCGCAATCGAGTGGCTCGAAGACTTCATGCGCGGTGTCTCCACCGCATTCGTGCTCGTCTCCCACGACCGGCGTTTCCTCGACAACGTGTGCACGCAGGTGATCGAGGTCGCGGGCGGGACCATCGAGGAGTACCCGGGCAACTACACGCAGTACACCAAGCTACGGGTCGAGCGGCGCGAACGGCGGCGCCGTGAGTTTGCGGCGCAGAAGGCGTACATCGATCACCAGGAAGAGTTCATCCGCAAGTACAAGGCGGGCCAGCGTGCGCGCGAGGCACGGGGCCGCCAGACACGGCTCAACCGTCTCGAGCGCGTTACGCCCCCGACGGTCGACAGGAAGCCCCGGCTGCGCTTCGCGAGCGCGCCGGCCTCGCGGGTGACCCTCAAGGGGGTCGGGCTCATCATCGGGCGCGACGAACCCCTGCTCATGGTGCCGCCGCTGACGATCGTGCCCGGCGAGCGTATCGCGGTGATCGGGCCGAACGGCAGCGGCAAATCGACCCTGCTCCACACCCTCGCAGGGGACCTTCCGCCGCTGGACGGCACCCTCACCCTCGGTCCCCGCAGCGTCCGCAGGCTGTACCGCCAGGATCTCGGGCAATCCATCGAGCACGGCGCCGCCGACGTCCCGGCGGGCGAGGACGACCGCACCGTGCTGGCGGATCTCCTGGCAACCCACCCGGTCGGCGAGGAGCGCGCGCGCACCCTCCTCGGCTCCTTGCTGTTCAGCGGCGACGACACGCTCAAGCTGGTCGGTGCGCTCAGCGGGGGCGAGCGGGCACGTCTGATGATGGGCAAGCTCGCGATCGAGGAAACCAACCTCCTGCTCCTCGACGAGCCCACCAATCACCTCGACATCCCTGCCCAGGAGGTGCTCGAAGCGGCGCTCGTCAAGTACCCAGGCGCGATGGTCCTGGTGACCCACGACCGCGCGCTCATCGATGCGGTGGCCACCCGGACCTGGGCGATCGAGGATGGCGGTATCCGTGAGGTGCTCGGCGGATACTCGGCGCTGCAGAAGGCACGGGATCGCGAGCGTCACAAGTGAGCGCCGCGGGCGCGCGCTCGCGCACTCCCTCGCCAGGGTGGGCGCTCGTCGCAGCCACCGTTGCGGTTTCCTTCTCGGCCATCCTCATCAAGGCGGCGGATGACGACGCCGCGACCATTGTGTGGTTGCGCATGGGCATGGCCACCGTCCTCCTGGCCCCATGGGTGATACGCGACGCGCGGCGTGGTGTGCTGCCCAAGGGGGCAGCGCAGATCGGCCTGGTGGTGGTGAGCGGCGTGTTCCTGGCAGGACACTTCCTGCTCTGGACGGCCTCACTCAAGTACACGTCGGTCGCGGCCAGCGTCCTGCTTGTATCGCTGCATCCCATCATCGTGACGCCTCTCGGCAAACGCCTTCTGGGAGAACGGGTTTCTCGTCAGATGCTGGCGGGGGTCGGGCTCGCGATCGTCGGCATGATCGTCACCTGCGCGGGCGACTTTCGCGTTGACAGCACCGCGTTCGGTGGCGACCTTCTGGCCATCGCAGGAGGCTTGTGCCTCGCCGGATACCTGCTCATCGGCCGCAGCGTGCGGTCGAACCTCGGCGTTGCCGGGTACTCGGCGATCGTCTATGCGGTGGTGTGCGTCATCGCGGCAGTGACCGCCGTTGCGGCGGGCGTCGCACACTTCCCCTCGCCACGGGTCGCGCTCGCATGTCTCGGACTCGCGGTCATCTGCACGATCGGCGGCCACACCGTGTACAACTGGGCGCTTCGCCACGTGCCCGTGTTGCTCGTTTCCGTTTCATTCCTTGGCGAGCCGCCACTCGCCGCCGTGCTTGCCTTGCTCATCCTTGCGGCCGTCCCGTCCGTCGCCACCGTGATCGGCGGAGTGCTCATCCTCGCGGGTCTCGCCCTCGCACTGGTCGAGCCCGGCGCGCGCTCCGGGCGGACCGCCGATATTGCGATCGCGCAGTGATCAGCGCGAGTAGCGGCGCGAGCGGAGCCCCATGCGATGCAGGATGTACCGGTTGACGGTCCAAACCGTCTTGAGCCCGTAGACCAGCGAGACCCGGAAGTTGACCGACGAGGCGTCGTCGAAATACTTGGTCGTCACCGGGACCTCGGCCACCTTGAACTTGAATGACGCCGCCTGGGTGAGGATCTGCGTGTCGAACACGAAATCGTTCGAGTTGCGCAGGAATGGCACGGTGGTGAGGAACTTGCGGCTGTACGCGCGGTAGCCGGTGTGGTACTCGGTGAGCCCGAGCCCGAGCACGCGATTCTCGTACCCGGTCAGGAAGCGATTGGAGATGCGCTTCCACCACGGCATGCCGCCCGCCCTGGCACCGCCGGGGCTGAGAAAGCGTGAGCCGAGCACAACGTCGGCGTCGCCGCGGCGGATCACCTCCACCATGTCGTCGAGGATCGCGGGGTCGTACTGGCCGTCCGGATGGAGCATGACGATGACGTCCGCGCCGTCGCGCAGTGCCTCGATGTAGCAGGTCTTCTGGTTGGCCCCGTAGCCCGCGTTGTGCGGATGCGAGATCACCACGAGGTCGAGGGACACCGCCAGTGCCGCAGTCCCATCATGACTGCCGTCGTCGACCAGGATGATCGTGTCGACCACGCCGGGAGGAATCCCCGCGAGCGTGGTCTCGAGCGTCTTGGCCGCGTTGTACGCGGGCATAACGACTACGGTTCGCAACGACTCGATGGAACCTCGGCCGGTGGTGAGAACCGCGCGCTTCTTCTGAGCCGTGTCAGGCACCTGCGTCCATCCCTTGGGGCCAGCACCAACGCGGTGTTGGCGCGTTTGACCTCTTTCGCCTTTCGATGATAGCGCATCGACACCACCCCTCTTGCGGAGGTCAGCCGACCTGCACCGGCTTGTAATTGCGCTGGTAGAACTCCCAGAACTCGCCGGATTTGAGCGGGCGCCACCAATCCTGGTGCTCGACGAACCAGGCGACCGTCTGCTGCATTCCCATCTCGAATGTGACCGTCGGGCCCCACCCGAGGCCGGACAGACGCGTGGAATCGAGCGCATAGCGGCGGTCGTGACCGAGACGGTCGCGAACGAACTGCTTCAGGGAGGTCGGCTTGCCGAGCAGACGGAGCACCGTATCCGCCACGGTGATCCCGTCGGTCTCACCACCGGCGCCGATGTTGTAGTCCATGCCGGTGACGCCGTTGCGGAGCGCGCTATCGATGCCGCGCGCATGGTCCTCGACGTAGAGATAGTCCCGCACCGCGCCGCCATCGCCGTAGATCGGCAGCGGCCGGTCGTCGATCGCGTTGGTGATGAAGAGCGGAATGATCTTCTCGGGGTACTGATACGGACCGTACGTGTTCGAGCCGCGGGTCACGATGGCTGGGAACCCGTACGACGTCCGGTAGGCCTGGACCTGGAGCTCACCGCCCGCCTTGCTTGCGCTGTACGGGCTTCGTGGCTGGAGCGGGTCGCCCTCGACGCTGAGCCCGCTGCCGTTGTCGCCGTACACCTCGTCGGTGCTCACCTGAAGGAATCGCTCGTGACGGTGCTCGCGTGCGGCGTCCATGAGCACGAAGGTGCCGTACACATCGGTCAGGATGAACTGGCCCGGTGCTTCCAGCGACCGATCCACGTGCGATTCCGCGGCGAAGTTGACGATGACGTCCACATCGGCGGCGAGCTCGCGTACGACCGCCGCGTCGCAGATGTCGCCATGGACAAAGCGCAAACGCGGGTCAGCGCGAACGCTCTGGAGGTTGCGCTCATTGCCCGCATACGTGAGCTTGTCGAGCACGACCACGGAGTCGTCGGGGTGCTCG
Source organism: Candidatus Dormiibacterota bacterium (assembly GCA_003132525.1). Lineage (GTDB taxonomy): Bacteria > Chloroflexota > Dormibacteria > Aeolococcales > Aeolococcaceae > Palsa-851. The sequence continues at coordinate 48,731 of PKXZ01000024.1, forward strand.
TGGAGGGTCATGCGGACGAACTCGCTGCCGATGAAGCCGGCTCCGCCGGTGACCAGGAGACGCACGTCAGATATTCTCGATCGTCCAGTCGAAGCCGATGCGAGGATCGTTCCACGCGACCCGCCCCTCGTCTGGATCGTCGGAGCTGTAGGGCTCGGTGACGTAGTAGTTGAGGATGACGTCGCGCAGGGAGAGGCACTGATACCCGTGCGCCACTAGGGGTGGAATGGCCACCATCCGCGGCGCGTTCTCGCCGAGCATGACGCTCTGGACATGCCCGGCAGTCGGCGAATCGTGGCGGAGATCCACGAGGACGACCCGCGCATCGCCCTGGACGATGTCCCAGTAGTCCCACTGCCGCTTGTGCCAGTGGAAGGCCTTGATCAGCTCGGGCGGATTGCCGCCCCGCGCATAGGCAAGGCTTCGGGACATCTGAGCGAACTGCTGGTCCGGAAGGAACGGCCGGCCCTGGTCGTCAAGATCGCCGCGTTTCAGCTGCTCGATGAAGTACCCGCGCTGGTCCGTCCACTTCCTGAAGGTCTTGACCATGACGCCATCGATCGACCCAAGACGCTCCGCGAGTGGGCGCGAAGCCATTGCATTGAGCACCCCTTCCATCTCGGGGAGCACTGTCATCCAAGCCACAGCTACTGAAACCAACCCTCGATATCGATAACGGCGTTGACGCTGCCGGCACCGTTATACAGTGAGACGTGGCCGTCGTTCGGGTCAGACGCCACGGTGTCGACCTGAACCACTGCCAGGTTCGCCATCACCACCCCGGGATTGAGGTTGACATCTGACACCGCTGGAGGATGGATCAGGTTCGAAGGGTAGATCGTCAGGTAGGTTGGTGCCGTCGGAGCGATCGCGGTCAGGTTGGCGATGACGGCGACCACCAGGGTCGGGCTGTTGTAGGCGGGGATGTCCACATCACCGGCGACCCGGACGAGGCGGCTGGCGTTGGAACCGATCGCCCCCTCGGTGCAGAAGAAGGTGGACACCCGCGTGTCGCAGATCCGCGTGGGCGCAACCGCCTGGAACTGGTATCCGGCGGGGCTCGCCGGCGCGCTTGCGCTGCCGAACCAGCCGTTGGCGTCGATGACCACGTTGATGGTCCCCAGACCGTTGTACACGCAGATCGCGTCGTCGATCCCGCCCGTCGATGCCGCCGGTCCGAGGGCAACCATGACCCGGTTCGCCTGCACGGCTCCGGCGGACACGTTGAGCGTCGAGAACGGCGACTGGTGGCCGGGGCCGTACGGGCAGATCCCATTGACAGGCGGGAAGAGGCTCAGGAGCGTGTACGAGGTCCCAGCGACGGCGGTCAGGTTGACCACCGCTGCACCAGCACTCCCATCACTGGGCAGCCCTCCGGTGACCGCGAAGTTGATCAGCATCGACTCGCCCTGACCGAGCGCCCCGTGGGCGGTGCAGAACGGCGTCGGTGAATGGGGTCTCGTGTCGCAGACGCGGACCGGGGCGATCGGATGGAAAAGCCCCGCGGGTTGACCCGCAGCCAGTGGGGCAGCGAAGTACCCTTCGACGTCGACGAGCACGCCGACACTCCCGAGCGCGTTGTAAATATCAATCCATCCTTGGCCGCCCTGCGCGCCGAGCGTGACCGTGACCAGGTTGGCGAACACGGTGTGCGCCGCGAAGTTGAGGTTTGAGGCGTTGGGTCGTATCGTGCCGTAGGGATACACGGTGAGCAGGCTCGACGCCGAGCCGCTCACCTCGGTAACGTTGAGCACTGCCGCCGTCGCGTTGGCTGGTATTGGGGTACCCGAGCCGACGTTGGTGACCTGCAGGCTTCTGACGGCACCTGGTCCGAGCGGCCCTCCAGTGTTGCGCGTGTCGAGAATTCGGTAAGGAGTCACCGGCGTGTAGCTCGCCAGGCCGACATAGGTATACGCCAGCGTCGCCGAGGTACCAAGGGCATCGGTCGCTTGGACAAGGTCCGTCGCGCCGGCAGCAGGCCCGGGCGGAGTCACGAACGTGAACGACGTTGCCGTCTGGTTGGCGGTCGCAATCGGGTTTCCATCAAATGTCGCACTGATGTCCGTGCCGATGTCGAGCCCCGTGACGGTGACCGTCTGCCCGCCCGCGACCGGTCCCAGAGACGGGTTCAGGGAGGTGATCGTCGGAGCCGAGAGTGTCAGGTCGTAGATGCGTGTATTCCAACAGCCGTTCGCAGTGCAGATTCCCTCGACGCTGGCATCCTCTGACCCAGAGATAACCCAGACGTCCTTCGGGTTGGCCGGATCCTGCGCTGCACCGGAGTAATCACCCCATCGGCATCCCTCAATGGGGTCGCAGGCACCATTGAACAGGTCGTCACCGTCGTAGTACGTGGTACTGGTCTGCAGCACCTGGAAGGTGCTCAATGTGGTGCTACCCGATGGAACCGAGGCATCAACAATGCTTGGATTCAGGCTCGTCGACGATTCGTCGAAGACGGTGATCATGTCGCCCGCGGAATCGACGCTCACCGCCGGGTAGAAGAGGTCGACCCCGTTGATGCCGACGTTGTCCAGCTGATTCGTGAGGGTCGTAGTCACACCGCCGGCGCTGTTGGCGGCTATCTCCACATAGTCCAGACAGTCTCGCTGCACCGTGTCGCCCGGAGGCTCGCAGCTGGTCCCGTCGGCCGTCCATATCTCTCCGTTCTCCCACACCGCGTTGAGAAACCGGTCGTCGTTGGTCTGTAACTGCTTTCCGCCCGAGTCATCCTGGTCGGCCGGAGGCAGGTATCCGGTCGAGGCAACCACCGTCGGAGACATCGGGACGTAGACGTACGGTTGATTGACGACGTTGGAGTCCTCCGGCGTTCCTGTGAACGCCTGGACAAGCGCATCCGGCGTGCTGCCGCCATTGCTACATCCATTCCCATCACAGTCGGACTGGTTGCTCACGATGTACGCCACCGACATCGAACCGATCGCCTGCACCGGTTGCGGGGCGAATGGCCCGTCATAGAAGTAGTAGAGCGAGAACCCGCTTCCATGCGTATCGTTCTCGTAGTCGGTCTTCTGGAGGATGTCGACTTCGCTGCCCGTGAATATGTTGTCGCAGCCGTAGTCGTCGAATGAGACTGTCACAGTGTTCGAAGAGATGCCCAATCCTGGCTGATCGCCGAACTCTGTGGTCGCTTCCCCAGTTTGTAGGGACGTCGCCATCGGGAGCGCGTACACCGTCCAGTCGTCAAGCGGCAGCGGATTCGAGGATCCCGATACCGCGATCAGGATCGGCTGCGACTCGGGACAATCGCTCGGAGACGAGTAGTCGTCTGGCACCTCGGTGATCGTCAACCAGAACCTTCCGCCACTTGCGTCGTAGATCACCCGCGGATCACTGCTGTGGTAGCCGTCGGTGACCTCCATGAAGGAGTTGAGGTCGGCAAATCCACCGGGAAGCGGCGCTCCCGCTCGACTGAAGACCTCGACCGTGGAGTTGACCACCTCGACGATGTCGACAGGTCCGGCCGCCACGTCCTCGTTGGGTGGCGTCACCTCCTGATCGTCTCCGAAGCTGTGAATCGTGCTCGCCTGCGCTGTTCCCGGGAACCCGGCCAGCTCGTCCGGAGGGCTTGCTGTGACGAGCGGTGCTCCGGCGACGTTCGATCGGGTGGACGAGGATGGAGCTGCGCCGGCGCCGGCGAGAGTTCCGGGTTCGGCGGCAACCCCATTCCCGCGCTTATCGATCAGTGCGCCACCACCGCTCTTGAGTGTCCGCGAAAACGCGGCCGCATGTTGTTTCGCAGTCAGAGGAAGAAACGGAGTCTCATGCGTTGACGCCATGTGCTTCGAGGCGGACGAGGTGGATGCAGGACTTGCGGCCACCGGCTTCGAGACGGACGGGCTGGGCGCAGGACTAGCGGCCGAAACGTTCGTAGAGACAAACACTGGAAGCATCGCGGCCGCAGTCAAACAGACGATCCAATTCCAACGTCCAGCCTTCACGCCACTCCTCCATCCGGACGATATTCCCCTCCACCGCGGAGTGTAACCCGGGATCCGGCGGAATCCCCGGATGCTTGCAACTTCCGCATGAGTTGCGGAGTCAGTCGAGCTGAAGACTCAGCGGAGTGGGCCAGAGGACGTTGACGTTGAGATATGGCTCCTCGACCTCGTCGATGCCTCCCCAGCGCTCCGCGAACACTCGCGCGTCCTCACCCGCGATGTCACCGCCATCCGCCCGAGCGGCCTCACCCCATGTCAGCTCAGCGAGTGGCGTGCAGAGAACACGTGATCCCATCGCGCGGACGCGGATGCAGTAATCGACGTCCCAGAGAGCGTGCTGAAACATTTCGTCGAGACCATTTGCCGCATCGAACGTGTCGCGCCTGGTCATGAGACACGCGCCCGATACAGCGCTCATCTCCTTGATGACGTGCAGGTGCTGATCGACGCTGCTCGCGAGCCCCAGCCGTCCGCAGATGATCCCTTCATGCGCGACGGTCCCGTCCGGATAGCGCAGCCGGAGGCCCACCGCGCCGATGTCCGTCCGCTGGCTCAGCTCGAGCATCGTCTCGATCCAGCCGGCACTGATGACGCGTGTTGATGCGTCGAGCAGCACGATGTGCTCACCGCGCAGCGATCCCACGACCCTGTTGATCGCAGCGGGAGTGTCGTCAGCCGCAATCACCGATGTGACCGTGCGGTGGCCATACGTCGAAAGTCGTTCGATGCTCGCAACGCAGCCGGTGACATCGACGCCATCGGCGCGGGCAACAACGATGACGTCCACCATCGGCTCGCCCTGGACTGCATAGCGGGGGACGTAGAGACCGGGACTGGGACCCAGGTCAACGCGTCCGACGAGGCCGCGTCGCTGAAGGGCATCCGCAACCGCACGACGTCCGGCGTCCTGTGCCAGCGGTTTGAACCCTGCCGATACTGCGGTGGAACCGGGCACCATCCGCCATGCATAGAGGACATCAGGAACATGGCCGACATGCGTTGCACGCTCGGCCACGCGAAGCATCAGATCGTGGTCCTGGCTGCCGTCGAATCCTTCGCGGAAGCCCTCGACTTCATTGGCGAGTGAGCGGCGAACCAGGGTGAAGTGGTTGACGTAGTTCTCGGCGAGCAGCCGGTCCGGTGAGAAGTCGGGTTTGAAGGTCGGCGCACCAAACGTGCCGTCAGGGAGCAGCTTGTCCTCGTCGGAGTACACGAGATCTGTATCAGGATGCTCTCGCAGGTACGCCGCCATTGAAGAGAGCGCGTGAGGACGGAGCACGTCATCGTTGTCGATGAAGCCGACGAACTCTCCGGTCGCGTGCGCGAGCGCTGAGTTCGATGCAGCCGCGATGCCGCCCTGTTTGTCGCGATACACGACACGGACGCGAGAGTCGGCGGTGGCGGCGTCGAGCACTGAGCGCACGTGCGGGTGCGTGCTCGCGTCGTCCGCGATGCAGAGTTCGAGATGCGGGTACGCCTGCTCGAGCACCGAAGCGATCGCTGCCTCGAGCCACGACCGCTCTGGGTTGTGCACCGGCATGATGAGACTGATGACGCGTGCGCCATCGTCCGCTTCGGCGATGCGGCGCATGGTCGCGAGCTCCGCCGGTCTCGGAGTGTGCATCGCGAGCCAGCGGCGGTACTGACGGCGGCGGGCGGCCGCTGTGTCCGCCACACCGATGGCACGGCGGAGGTCGCGGTCGCGCCGGATCAGACCGGCCAGCGCGGAGGGACCCTTGTCGACAAGGGTCAACGTCCTGGATGCCGCCTTGTGCAACGTCTGTTGCCGGCGCGACTCCTGGGGCACCACTCTCCGCGCCTTGCGAACCAGCGAAACCGCGATCCGCGCCGACGCGCTGCCGGTCGCCTCGGCAAGCTCCGCCCTGAGCGACTGGAGCTCGGCCTCCAGCTCGGTGATGTGGCGACGGGCCGCCAGCAACTCCTCGGCGAGCCGTACGCTCTCATCGCGGGGCGCCGTCACAGGGCAGGTTCGGGCGCGGTCGCCCCGGCCATCTCAGGGTGCATCGAACGCAGATGGTATGCGGGGCGCGCGCGATCCGCCGCCGCTTAGTATGCTCGAACTCGGGCGACAGGCCAGCCACTCGCGATTCGTATTGGAGACTCCGACATGAGCGTCGTCGCGCAGGGGAGCGGCACCATCGACGCGATCCAGCGCCCCAAGAGCGTCTTTCAGAGGAATCTCAACCTCGTCCGCGAGCTCTCGATCACCAGCTTCAAGCTGAAATACACGGGCTCGGCGCTGGGCTACGTGTGGTCGCTGGTCAAGCCGCTGATGCTCTTCGGGATCATGTATCTGGTGTTCAGCATCCTGCTCAGGGTGGGCAAGGGCGACACCGATTTCCCGGTGCAGCTGCTGATCGCCATCGTGGCCTGGACGTTCTTCACCGAGGCCACGGCGACGGCGATGAACGCGGTTGCCGGAAACGGCGACCTCATCCGCAAAGCCTACTTTCCGCGCTGGATCCTCGTGGTCGCGTCCACGACCAGCGCATTGCTGACGTTCGCGATCAACACGACGTTGGTTCTGGTGGTGACCTTCGCACTCGGGGATCTCCATCTCACGCTCCGAAGCCTGTTCGTGCCGCTCTTCTATCTCGAGTTGATCGTCCTCGTGCTCGGCCTCTCGTTGCTGCTGTCGTCGCTCTTCGTGTTCTTCAGAGACCTGGGGCACATCTGGGAAATCCTCTCGTTGGTGCTCTTCTACGGCTCGGGAGTCGTGTTCCCGCTCATGCTCATCAAGTCGCACACGCTCCTCGATCTCGCGGGATTGAATCCCGTGGCGCAGATCATTCAGGATCTTCGTTACTCACTCGTGGTGTCGAGCCCGCTCAACCACTCGATGGTGTCGCTCATCGGAGCGCTGGAGGTGGTCCCCATCGTGCTGAGCATCGCCGTGTTCGGACTTGGGTTCCTGGTGTTCAACAGGCTGACGCCGAAGTTCGCGGAGTCACTGTGAACCCGGTCGTCGAAGTCTCTCACCTCCGTAAGCGATTTCGCCTCCCGCTCGACAAGAGCACCACGTTGAAGTATCGGGTGACCCACTGGCGGAGCTCGTCGCGTTACCGCGACCTCATCGCTCTGCGGGATGTCTCGTTCGACATCCCGCAGGGACAGTTCCTCGGCATCACCGGTCCCAACGGGTGCGGCAAGAGCACGTTGCTCAAGATCCTCTGCCGCATCTACAAGGCTGATGGCGGATACGCCCGCGTCAACGGCGAGTTCTCCGCGTTTCTGGAACTCGGCGTCGGCTTCAACCCGGAGCTCACCGCCCGCGAGAACATCTTCCTCGGGGGGGCGATGCTCGGTCTCACCCGCGCCCAGCTGCATGACAAGGTGGACGAGGTCTTCGCATTCGCCGAGCTGGAGGAGTTCGCGGAACAGAAGCTCAAGAACTTCTCGTCGGGCATGCAGGTGCGACTCGCCTTCAGTGTCGCCATCCTCGCGGAGACCGATCTGCTGGTCATGGATGAAGTGCTCGCCGTCGGCGATGCGTCCTTCCAGGAGAAGTGTTTCGACACCTTCAGCCGGTACAAACGCGAGGGAAAGACCATCGTCCTCGTGAGTCACGATCTCAATTCGCTCGAGGAGTACTGCGACCGCGTGCTCCTCTTCAACCGTGGCGAGATCGTTGCCGACGGTCCGGCGGCAGAGGTCACCAACGCATATCAGCGGATGGTGGCGGATCACGCGCTCGCGTCCGAGCGAGATCAGCCGTCCGAGCTGTCCCGTGGCGATCCGAGTCAGTGGGGATCGCGGGCGGTCGAATTCCTGTCCGTGAGACTGATCGATGCGAGCGGCCAGACCACCAGGCGCTTCGATACTGGAAGTCAGGTGACCCTCGACATGAAGCTCCTCGTGCACCGCGACGTCGGGGATTTCGTGTGCGGCATGGCCATCCGCCGCGCCGACGGGCTGTTGCTGGCCGGCACGAACACCTTCGTCGACCAGCTCACGGTGTCGAGCCACTCGCCCGGGGAGATGGTGTCCGTGCGATACACCATCGACTCACTCCCGCTCCTCGCCGGCGGTTACATCGTGCAGGTGGCTGTGCACGATGTCAGCGGTTCCGATATCTACGACCACGCCGATCCCGGTGCGACCTTCCACGTCAACAACCTGGGTGGCCACGGCGGCATCGTCGAGATGCGGGGACGGTGGGAGGTAGAGCAGGAACGGGACGTGCCCACCGGGGCCGTCCGCCAGACCGCAGGCTAGGTACGGCGCTGGTCCGCACCAGCCGGCCCTCGATTTCGTGCGGGCGCGGCGTGTCGACCGCGCTCGGCTTGCCCGGCGTCATGGTGCTTGGGTTCGCCATCCGCCTCGTTCTGGGTCTGCACACTCCGCTCGACGCAAGTGAGGCGACCCTTGGGCTCAGCGCCCTCCACATCCTCCACGGCCAGTTCGCGGTCATGGACCCCGACGGCCAGTACTTCGGCGCCACCGACGCCTACCTGGTTGCCCCATTCGTTGCCGTCTTCGGGACCAGCCTCGCGGCCATTCGCGTTGCCCTCGCCGTCGTCGGAGCGCTGACCGTCCTCTGCGCTTGGTGGTTCGGTCGAATCGCACTCCACCGGCCGGCTCACGCGCTGGCCGGCGCTTTCGCAGTCGCCGTGTTTCCGCTCTTCGCCGTGTACTGGTCGGCGCGGCTGTACCCGGGATCGGCGGAACTGCTGCTCCTCGAGACCGTCTGCTTCTGCGTTGCCGCGCGAATCGGATGGGGACGCGCCCACAAGAAGCGGTACTGGGCGCTGCTCGGTTTCGTGGCCGGCATCGCGCTGTGGTCGGACTTGCTGTTCGTCTGTGTCGTCGTGGCGATCGCGCTCGGATTGCTCATGCGCGGAGCCCGCGTCGGCTGGTCGGACGTGTTCGGTGGCGCCGCAACGGCTGTCGCGGGTGGCGTCGTAGGAATGCTGCCGTGGCTGGTGGCCAACATTCCCAATGGCCTCTACAGCCTGCGGGCCATCCCGAGGGAGTCCGTGAGCCTGGGCACGAGCGCGACGAACCTGGTCCGTGACCAGGTCCCGATCCTCGTCGGCGCCGCGGCCAGTTGCGGGCACGCCGTCGTGCCCGCGGTGGCGGCCGACATCGCTGTGGGGGCGCTGCTGCTCGCGCTGCTCTGGACCAGGCGTCGAACACTCGAATTGATCGCGACCGGCCACTGGACGGGTATCTCGCAGATCGACCTGGTACTGCTGGCGATTCCGGTGACGGTCGTGCTGGTGGTGCTCGGCGGCGTCAACGCAAATCCGTGCGCCGCGCAGAGCCTGCTCCCCATGGCGGTGCCGCTGGCGCTCAGCGCGGCGACGATCCTCGTCGAACACACCCGCTGGCGTGCGGTCGCCGCCCTCGTGGCAGCGGGGTGGCTCGTTGTCAGCGCGATCACCGCGACCGGGGCTCTCGAGGCATCACAACCCGTCACCACCTCGGGTACGTCGGTGCCGGCGAACCTCGACTCCGGCGTTGCACTGCTCAAAGCGCACGACACGACGGCTGTGTGGGCCGATTTCTCCCTCTCGCGGCTGCTCTCCTATTTCAGCCACGACACGCTCCCGATCGGCGAGTACGGCGGCTACGCCGGCTTCATCAATCGCCAGCAACAGGTCGAGACCGCGCTCGACCCGAGCTGGGTCTTCGTCGCGGGCGATCCGAATATCGCGAAGTTCCGGATCGCGTGCGCGGCGAAATCGATCACATACACGATGTACGCGGCAGGCGGGCTCGACCTCTACGCGGGGTTGACCGGCACGCTCGAACCTGGTGACGTGTTCACGGGCGCCGATGCGCAGACCTCGTGATCAGATCGGTGCTCCCGTGACGAAGAAGAGCAGGTGGGCCGGGACCACGCCCATGACGACGCTGATGATCAGCACGTAGAGCATCGCGGTGGCCGGCTGGTTGGCGCGGATCCGGGCGAAGTGCCTTGTCAGGAGGGCCACACCGGTGGTGAACACGATCCCGGAGCCGACCACGAGCAACCAGAACGGGATCGCGTCACCCGACCAGAGCAACTCGCCTCGAACAGTCGAACCTGCATTGAGGATCACGAGGACGATCACAACGGCCTGGATCGCGACCGCGATGAACACGATGTCGATCGCCCGGCGCAGCGGCCGGAACGAGAGGTTGGGTGCAACCAGGTACCAGTGGCCGAGGAGCATCCCGGCGAGCGCGCTGCCGGACACCAATGCGGCAGGAACGAAGGCCACGACCGCCAAGCCGACTCCGCCGAGCGAGGGACCGAACGCGGCGGCTGCTTTCGCGATCGCCATGGCGCCGAACCCGATGGTCAGCGCGCCCACGACGCGGCGGGCCGCGTCGGTCATCACCGAGCAGAAGAAGGCGTAGGCGAGCAGTGCGACGAGCAACGCGATGGACCAGTGGAACAGCGATGCTTGCGCGCCTGGCGGAAGCGGGGTTCCGAGCAGACCGCTGCCGGACGGCAGCAACGCCTCGATGAGCACGTCGAGCGCCGTGAGCCCTGCGCAGATGAGTGATGTGCTGCCGACGAATCCCCGCCCCACCTTGCCGATCAGGTCCACCGCATATGCCGCCGCGGTCGTCCCCGCGGCCACCTCGAGCAGCACGACAACCGTGGCGATTGGAGCCAGCGACGGCAGCGAGATGGGATCGGCCACCGACCGATCCTACGTTTGTGGCGCGTCCCACCCATACGCGATCCGCTCAGGAGGCAGGCGTTAGCCGTCTGCACCGATCGACTCGGCGCCGTAATCCTTCGCGATTGCTCGCACCGGCGAACGAGCGCATATCCCCCGGGTGACGGTTTCGCACACGGGGTTCCAATTCGATTTGGCTCTGCTAGGTTGGGTCGCGGATGGTCAGCGCACCCTCGAGGTGGCGATGGGTCATCGGCGCGGCCGCCGTCTGCGCCGTGTACCTGATGGTCAGATCCATCGCCGACCTGCACACCGCATTCGGCGGCGGCTCCGCCGTCGACTACCTCGCGATCGCTTCCGCCGGGCGGGTGGTCCACGGGGGATCGTCGTGCGTCTATTGCGTGAGCTCGCTCGCGGCGAGCCAGGCGCAGTTGCTCGGATACATGCCTGCCACCAGCGCAACGTTTCCGGTGCCGTTCGTCAACCCGGCGCTGATGGCGTGGCTGATCCAGCCGCTCGCGGTCCTGCCGCTCCAGACCGGCACGGATGTCTTCGTCGGGGTCAACGTCGTGGCGATGGCGCTGTCGGCGGCCGTCCTCACCAAGCGCGCCAGCCGGCACCTCGGCGGGCCGCTCGCCGCGTGCCTTGTGGTGATCGCCGTGTTCTCGCTCGAAGCCGGCACCGGCATCCTCCTCGGGCAGTCCGACGGGCTCATGCTGCTCTCCGCCGTCCTGGCCATCGAGGCGCTCGATCGACGCCGGCCCGTCATCGCCGGCCTGCTCCTCGTCCCCCTGCTGCTCAAGCCACAGCTGGTGTGGCTGGTGCCGCCAATCCTCGTCGTCGCCAGGCAGTGGCGGATGCTCGGAGCACTCGCGGCCGGAGCAGTCGTGGTGCTCGCGGGCTCGATCGCTGTCGCCGGCCCGGGTCATCTCCTCGACGCGATCGGGCTCGTGACGGCGTCGACCTACGCGCACCTGGACCTTCAGAGCAATTCGATACCGGCGCTGATCGCCCGTCCGCTGGGGAGCAATCCCGCTGCGTGGGCGGCGTCGCTCGCTCTCGCGGCAGTCGCCGTGGTGATCGCGGTCCTGCTTCGGGATAGCGTTCGACGCAACGTGGTTCCGGCCGTGGCAATCGGTCTTGGCCTGTCGGTCGTGCTCTCGCCGCACCTCGGCGACTACAGCCTGATGCTCCTCGCGATCCCGGTCGCGGTGCTCGCCCCCCGCGCTCCGGCGCTCATCCTCGGGCTCGCCGCCGCCTACACCGCGGCATCGCTGTGGAATCCGCTCGTGCCGCTGAACGAGAGCGCTGTTGCAATGGTCCTGCTCGCCGGCTCCGTCGCGGTCGTGTGGCGCGCCACCCATCCGGCGACAGGCGACTTTGCGCTCCACCTCCCAACGCGGTCCGCCGCAGGAGTGAGCAGTGCCTGATCAACGAGCGCTGCTCCTCGGCCGTCTCGCCAGTGCCATCGACGGCGTCGCCGACGTCGCACAGCATCTCGGCCCCCCGGGGACGCAGGCCAAGGCACCCGCGCCGTCGCCTCCGCCGCTCGCGTCGGTCGGCCGGCCGTGGACGCTCGCTGCCGCCAAGGAGCCGATCGCCACGGCCGTGGTGGAACGCACCGCGCCGGTGCGTGGCGCTTCCCAGGCCACAGGGATGCCGTCCGAGCCCCCGCCTCCCCTGGAGCATCACCGATCCTGGGTCCCGCTGGCGGCTATCGGATCGACCCTGATCGTGCTCGTCGTCATCGCGGCGGTGGGGCTGCATCTCCTCACCGGCGGTGGTGGCGCGCATCCCCGTGCCCCCTCCACCGCACAGATCCTGCTCACCGGCGTCCGCCCCCTGGCATCCGCGCCGGCGGCCGGGTCGGCTCCGGCGACCCAGGTTTCGTTTCCCGCGAAGACCTCGGTGGTGGACATCGAGGTCAACTCCGGGGGTCAAGCAGGGCAGGCGCCGGTCGAGATCGTGGTGAGCGTCGGACAGCCCGCGCAGGCGATCATCCAGAACGCCTACGTTCTCAGCCAGTCAGGGGCCACGGTCATCCCGCTCGCCTCGCCGGGTGGCGCCTTCGCACCCGGCGAGTACACGGTGACGATCACCTACAAGGGCGCACTCCTGGGGGCGACGGCGTTCGCCGTCCACTGAAGCCGCCGGGTCAGTGATCCACGGGCAGGCCCGCGTCCTGCCAGGCGTCGATCCCACCGCTGACGTTGTACGAGTTCGGCCGCCCGAAGGTGCGCAGGTAATCGACCGCGCGGGCACTGCGTCCACCCATCCGGCAGTGCACGTACACGTCACGATCGGTCGGAATCTCGGCGAGGCGGGCGGGCAGATCGCCCAGCGGAATCAGCACCGATCCAGGAATGCGCACATCGTCGTACTCGGACTTCTCACGCACATCGATGAGCAGGGCGCCGTTGGCGATCGCTTCGCTTGCGGCCTTGGGACTGACCTCGGAGCTCTCAGTCATTCGCGGCAGTATAGATATGGGTGGGGTTCGCCTTGCCGGTCCAAGCGCGTGTGAGCCTGCTAGGCTCGTGACCGTGAGCACAGTTGCCGCGCCGGCGGTGGTGGACTCTCCCTGGCTGAACGCACAGCGCCAGTTCGACAACGCCGCCGAGATCCTCAATCTCTCACCGGGGTTGCGCGCTGTCCTGCGTGAGGTTCGACGGGAGCTGGTGGTGCGTTTCCCCGTGAAGATGGATGACGGCGGCGTCCGCATGTTCGAGGGATACCGGGTCCAGCACAACGTGACTCGCGGTCCGGCCAAGGGAGGGTTGCGGTTCCACCCGGCCACGGACATCGACGAGGTCAAGGCCCTCGCGATGTGGATGACGTGGAAATGCGCGCTCGCGAACCTCCCATACGGCGGAGCCAAGGGTGGCGTCGCCGTCGACCCCTCCACCCTCAGCCACCGCGAGCTCGAACGGCTCACGCGGAGATTCGCTGCGGAGATCAGCGTGCTCGTCGGACCGGAATCGGACATCCCGGCGCCGGACGTCAACACCACCGCCGAGATCATGGCCTGGATCATGGACACGCTCTCCATGCAGGCCGGCTATTCGGTCCCCGCATCGGTGACAGGCAAACCGCTCGAGATCGGCGGCAGCGAGGGCCGTCCAAGCGCGACGGGACGGGGGGTGAACATCATCGCGATCGAGGCCTGCAAGCGTCTCGGCATGGAGCCGTCGCAGACGACGGTCGCAGTCCAGGGCTTCGGCAACGTCGGCAGCTGGGCAGCGCAGCTCATGCACGAATCGGGATTCACCATCTGCGCAGTTGCGGACGTGACTGGCGGTATCTACTCGCCGAGCGGCCTCAACATTCCGGCGCTGCTCGCATACCGGCAGCAATACGGCGGCGTCCACGGGTACGCGGGCTGCGAGCAGGTCACCAACACCGAGCTGCTCGAGCTCGACGTCGATGTCCTCGTACCGGCCGCGATGGAGAACCAGATCACCGCGCGCAACGCGGGACGGATCCAGGCGCGGCTCATCGTCGAGGGCGCCAACGGGCCCACCACGCCCGATGCGGACACCATTCTCGAACGTCGCGGTATCACCGTCGTCCCCGACATCCTCGCCAACTCCGGCGGTGTGACCGTCTCGTACTTCGAGTGGGTCCAGGACCTGCAGTCGTTGTTCTGGGAGGAGGACGAGATCAACGTCCGCCTCAAGAAAATCCTCCAGAAGGCGTTCAACCAGATGTGCGACCAGGCCGATCGCCATCACGTGTCGCTGCGACTCGGCGCCTACCTGGTGGCGGTCAAGCGCGTCGCCGACGCGACCGCGGTTCGAGGCATCTACCCGTAGGGGTGGCTCCGATCCCAGCCTGGACATGAAGCTGATCGATCGGCTGCGCGCACTGCCGTTGCCGGTCGGGACCATCCCGGTCGCGGTCGGGCTCGGGCTCGCCGGGCTGATGCAGTACGGGTTCCTGGTCGTCGCGGCGCGGGCGCTCGGCGCTGCTCGATTCGCCCCGCTCTCGGTCTTCTGGGCGCTGCTCTTCGTCTGCGGTCCGGGCTTCTTCCTGCCTCTGGAGCAGGAGACCGGACGAGCCATCGCCGCCAGGCGCGTCCGCGGCGAAGGCGGTCGACCCGTCTTCATGCGCGCCGCGTTGCTCGGCAGCATCCTGGCCGTGGTGCTGATCATCGCCACGCTCCTCGCGGCGAGCCCGATCGACCAGCACGTCTTCAAGGGAGACGGTGCGCTGCTCGCCGGCCTGATCGGAGGGTTCGCCGCCTACCTCTGCGAATTTCTCGCGCGCGGCGCCTTGGCCGGCAATGCGCGCTTCGGTGCGTACGGTGTGCTGCTCGGTGGCGAGGGCGCGCTTCGGGTGCTGTTTGCGGCCGGGCTCGCCGTGATCGGCGTCAAGACGGCCGGGCCCTATGGGATCTCGCTCATCGTCGCCTCGTTTGTCGCGATCGGCCTGGCGACCATCGGCCGGCGCGGGCTCCTCCGTCCCGGACCTCCCGCGCCCTGGGGAGAGATCACCCACGCTCTCGGGTTCCTGCTGATCGCGTCTGTCTTCACCCAGCTGCTGCTCAGCGTGGGAGCCGTCGCGGTGCAATTGCTCGCGACTCCGCGGCAGCAGATCGCAGCCGGCCAATTCCAGCTGAGCCGGATCGTGGCCTACGTCCCGATCTTTCTCTTCCAGGCGGTGCAGTCGGCGCTCCTGCCGAAGCTCTCCACGCTGGCCAGCAGCGGGCGCAACCGCGAGTTTCAGGCGCTGCTGACCCGGCTCGTCCTGCTCATGGCCGGGATCGGGGCGGTGGCCATCGTCGCGTTCACGTTCCTCGGTCCGACCGTCACCCGGATCCTCTTCGGGCACGGGTTCGAGCTGAGCGACCTCGACTTCGCCCTCCTCTCGGCGAGCTGCATCGGCTTCATATTCACGCAGATATTCGGCTACGTCCTGATCTCCCTTTCCGGCTACAAGCGGGTCGCGCTGGGATGGACGAGCGGGGCGATCGTCTTCTTCGTCGTGACCGCCGTGGGCTCGTCGCTCTTCCTTCGGGTCGAACTCGGGTTGCTCTGCGGCGCCATCGCCTCTGCCCTGGCGATGGCCTCCCTGCTCATGCCCCTGTTGCGAGAGCGCCGCACTATCGACACGGACCTGCTAATTTCCGATCTGGGGGGTCCGCCGGGCTGAGACTGCGCCCATGGGTGCTCGTGCCCGGATTGCGCTGGTCGGAGCCGGGGCGATGGGGGCCAACCACGCGCGCGTCATCTCGGAGTCGGACGGCGCCGACCTCGCGGTGATCATCGACACCGACCCCGAGCGGGTGCGCCCGCTTGCGGACCGGCTCGGCTGCGCGTTTGCCGAGGACCTCGACGCCGCCGCCGGCTGCGACGCCGTGGTGATCGCCACCCCGACCGCCTTTCACGAGGGCGCCGCTCGAAGGCTTCTCGAGCTCGGCAAACCGATCCTTGTCGAGAAGCCGGTGACCCCGGAGATCGAGACCACCAGGGCGCTGATCGCCTGCGCCGAACGCCGCGGAGTGCCGCTGATGTGCGGATTCGTCGAGCGGTTCAATCCGGTGGTCGCCACCATGCGCAGCCTGCTCAACGAGGAACCGGTCCACATCGTGGGCCTGCGCCACTCTCCCGAGACGCCTCGGAGCACGCTGAGCGTCGTCTTCGACCTGTTGATCCACGAGATCGACCTCGCGCTCTGCTACATGGGTGGCGCACGCCCGTCGCGCGTCTGCGGTGCCACGAGCTCTGCGGGTCGCGTCTCGATCATGGAGGTCGCCGACTGCCTGCTCCAGTTCCCAGGCGGGGCGATCGCGACGCTCTCGGCGAGCCGGGCAAGCCAGCGCAAGGTGCGCACCCAGCTCGTGTCCACGCCGACGGCGTTGTACGACGTCGACCTGCTCCGCCAGGACCTGACCGTCTATCGCCACCGGGCCCATGCCCAGGGCGTCGGTGACGGGCAGGCTGCGGGGTACCGGGCCGAGACCGTGATCGACATCCCGTTTGTCCGGCATACCGGCGAGCCGCTGGCGCTGCAGTTCGCGCACTTCCTCGACCTCGTGTCGGGACGCACCGACGCTTGCGCGGAACGCAACTCGATCCTCCCGGCTCACGAGGTCGCCGCGGCAATCGAGGAGTGCTCATGAGCGAACCGACGATCACCTACGTCATCCCCGTCCACAACCAGATGGCCGACCTTCGGAGGACCGTTCGCCTGCTGGTCGCGCGTCTCGCCTATCTGCCGGGGTCCGAGATCATCCTCGTGGAGAACGGCTCGACCGANNGGCGGCGGTCCGGGTGACCACGTCGGCCAAGGGTCTCGGTTTCGCCTGGCGCCGGGGCATGGCGATGGCCCGCGGCGACACCCTGGTCCTCACTGCCGCGGACCTTCCCTTCGGCTTCACCGACCTCGACGGCTTCCTCGGTCTCAGCCCGCGACCCGTGCTGGTGATGGGGTCCAAGACGCACCTAGATTCCCAGATCGAGACGCCGGCGGTCCGGCGTGCCATGTCAGCCGGCTTCGGCCTGATCCGTGCCGGCCTGATCGGGCTCAGCATCGACACCCAGGGGTCGGTGCTCATCCAGCGTTCGCTCGCACAGGCGTTGCTCCCGCGCCTTCGCGCCGGCGACTACCTGATCGGTGCCGAGATCAATGCCTGGGCGGTGCACGAGGGGATCACGCCCGTCGAAGTCCCCGTGGTCTACATGGCGTCGGGGCGATCCACCGTCTCGCCGGTGCGCGACTCCGTCGCCATGGCCGCCGGGCTGCTGGCGCTGCGCCGGCGGATCGCCGGTGAGCGGCGCGTGAGCGCCCGCGGCGGCGAGGTGGCGGTCTCGTGACTGCCACGCAGACGCCGGTCGAGGCTCGCATCCGGATCTCGGCCCCTCAGCTTGGCGCCGAGGTCGAGAGCCTGGTCCTCGAGGTGCTGCGCAGCGGCCACCTCGCGCAGGGGCCGATGGTCGGACGATTCGAGGCGCTCTGCACGAGCATGGCCGGCACCGCCCACGCGATTGCCGTGGCCAACGGAACCGTCGCGCTCGATGCCGCCCTGGCCGTGCTGGACATCGGTCCCGGACAGGAGGTCATCACCTCGCCCTTCACCTTCGCTGCGACCATCAACGCGATCCTGCGCAGCGGGGCGTCGGTGCGCTTCGCCGACATCCGCGAGGACTTCACCATCGATCCCGAGTCGGTGGCGGCGCTGATCGGGCCGGACACCGCGGCGATCATGCCGGTGCATCTCTACGGCCTCCCCGCGGATATGCGCCCGCTCATGTCGCTGGCCGGCACGCACGGTCTGGCAATCGTGGAAGACGCGGCACAAGCGCACGCGGCGGATGTCGACGGCCGCCGCGTGGGCAGCTTCGGAGTGGGTTGTTTCTCGTTCTACGCGACCAAGAACGTGACCAGCGGCGAGGGTGGCTGCGTGACGACCGACGATGCGATGCTGGCCGAACGGCTGCGCGCACTGCGCAACCAGGGGATGCGGTCGCGCTACGATTATGCCATGATCGGCCAGAACTGGCGGATGACCGACGTGGCTGCCGCGATCGCCATCCCGCAGATGGAGCGCCTCGACGAGATCGTCAGGGCGCGACGCCACAACGCCGCCCTGCTGACCTCGCTGCTCGAGAACGACGAGGCGATCACCGCCCCCCGAGTGCCCAGCGGTCGGGGCCACGTGTGGCACCAGTACACGCTCCTGCTCGAACCCGGGATCGACCGCGACAGAGTCGCCGCGTCGATGTCCTCAGACGGGATCGAAACCGGTGTGTACTACCCCGGCCTGGTGTGGGACCACGAGGCGTACCGCACTCATCCCAACGTGCGTCGCGATGACACCCCGCTCGCGCGCGAATACACGTCGCGCTGCCTCTCGCTGCCGGTTCACCCGGGGTTGAGCACGCGCGACGTCGAACGCGTGGCCGAAGCCCTGGACCGCGCGCTGCTCGCGTCCTGACAGCGACGCCGCATCAGCGTTACGCCGTCGACTCGATCGCTGAGAGCAGCTCCTCACCCTGGTCGGTCGGACCGACAAGCGCGAGGCGCACCTCGCCGATGCCGGAGACAATCTCCTCGGCCATCATCTGGACCTCTGCGGCAGTCACCTTCATGATCGCCTCGGCGCGCTCGTCCGGTGTCTCGAGGGGCAATCCGGCGCGCCAGCGCGACCCGTAGAAGCGCGCGCTCGCGATCGCCGTCTCGGTCGAACGCAGGAGCCTGCCGATCATCGCCGACTTGGCGGCCGCGAGCTCGTCCGCGGCGACGCGCTTCGACGCCATCTTGCGGAACTCTTTGAACGAGAGCGTGGTGGCCTTGCGTGCGTCCTTGGGACGCGTCGCCGTCGCGATCGCGAAGAGTCCGGTGTCGTCGAATCCGGCATGGTGCGCGTAGATGCTGTAGCAGAGGCCATTGCGCTCGCGCACCGTCTGGAAGAGGCGCGACGACATGCCGCCGCCGAGCACATGGGTCATCACCGAGAGCTGGGTGCGCCGCGGGTCGGTCGCAGGAATGCCAGGCACCGCGAACACCATGTGCACCTGCGGCTCTTCCTGCGCGGTCACCGGCCGCACGTTCGCCGTGTAGAGATCACCGAGACCCCACTTGGCTTTCTTGCGCGGGCGGGGCTTGCCCATGGGGATGTCCGCAAGCAGCTCGAGCGCCTGATCTTGGCTCAAGGTCGCGCCACCGGAGATGACGAGGCACATCGACTTCGGCGCGTAGAACGCCTGGTGGTACTCGACGAGTTGCTCACGCGTCGCCTTCTCGATGACCGCGGGAAACCCAGCGGCCGACCACGACATCGGCTGGTTGCCGCCGAAGGCCACAGTGCCGAGCCGGTCCCAGATCCATCCATCGGGGTCGGCGAGGCGCATGGAGAGTTCCTGAAGCACGACGTTGCGCTCGCGTTCCACCTCCTCAGCGGCGAAGAGCGGCCGGCTGAGCATGTCGCAGATCACATCCGCAAGCTCCAGCATCGCGGTCGCCGGACCCTCGGCGAAATATGCGACTTCCTCGGTATCGGTGTACGCGTTGGTGTTGGCACCGAGCCGATCGATCTCGCGCGAGATGATCTTGGTGGTGGGACGCTTCGCAGTGCCCTTGAAGAACATGTGCTCGAGGTAGTGGGCCAACCCGGACGTCTCTGATGTCTCGTCACGCGACCCGGCGCGAACGATGAGGAACACACCGGAGTTCCTGCTGCTCGACGGCGCATTGAGCAGGTGGACGCCATTGCTGAGCACGGTGAGCTCCGGTCGGTATGGCATGTTGACCGCCATCGCTATGTGGTCCCCGATTCCCAGGATGCGAGATATTTCTGCTGTTCTTCGGTGAGCGTGTCGATGCTCACACCCATCGCCTGCAGCTTGAGGCGTGCGACCTCGCGGTCGATGTGCCGGGGCACGTCGTGCACGGCGAGCGCCAGGTCCTTGTGGTGCTTCGCGATGTGCTCGGCGCACAGCGCCTGGTTGGCGAAGCTCATGTCCATCACCGCTGCGGGATGACCTTCCGCCGCTGCGAGGTTGAGCAGGCGACCCTCGGCGAGCACGTGGATCGTGCGCCCGTCGTTGAGGCGATGGGACTGCACGAAGGTGCGCGGCGTGGTGACCTCGACCGACATCGCGTCGATCGCGGAGAGGTTTATCTCATCGTTGAAGTGGCCGCTGTTGGCGATGATCGCGCCGTCCTTGAAACGCTCGATCGAGCCGCGATCGATGACGTTGATGTCGCCGGTCACCGTGATGACGATGTCTGCGTTCGGTGCCGCCTCCGCGAGCGGCATCACCCGGTAGCCATCCATGACCGCCTCCAGCGCCCGGGTCGGATCCACCTCGGTGACGATCACGTGCGCGCCGAGCCCCGTTGCACGGCTGGCGAGACCACGCCCGCACCACCCGTATCCACAGACGACGAACGTCTTGCCGGCGAGGAGCACGTTGGTGGCTCTGATGAGCCCGTCGATGGTGCTCTGACCCGTGCCGTAACGATTGTCGAAGAGATGCTTGGTGAGCGCCTCGTTGACCGCGATGATCGGAAACTTCAGCGCACCGTCCTGAGCCATCGCGCGCAGCCGGATCACGCCGGTCGTGGTTTCCTCGGTGCCCGCGATTACTTCGTCGAGCAGTTCGCGGCGACCCTTGTGCAGCTCCGCCACGAGGTCCGCGCCGTCGTCCATGGTCACCTGGGGGTGCGTGTCGAGCACTGCCTGGATGTGCGAGTAGTAGCTCGCCGAGTCCTCGCCTTTGATGGCATAGGTGGGGATCCCGTGCTGACGCGCCAGTGCCGCGGCGACAGCATCCTGCGTGGACAGCGGGTTGCTGGCGCACAGGCTGACGTGTGCGCCACCGGCCTTCAGGGTGATGGCCAGGTTCGCCGTCTCACTGGTGACGTGGAGGCAGGCGCCGAGACGCAGACCCTCGAGCGGGCGCTCGCGCGCGAAACGCTCACGGATGATGCGCAGGACTGGCATCTCCCGCGCCGCCCAGTCGATGAGGCGCTGGCCTTCGCCCGCCAGGCTCGGATCCGCGACATCGGACTCCGCCGCTTTCAAAACGTTGGTCACGCGATTCCTCCATCTGTCTCAGTACGCAACAGCGCCGTGTACGGGCGCCCGCCGAGCGCGACAGATCCCCCGAGTGCGCTCAACTCGATCAAAAACGCAAAGCCCACGATATCTCCCCCGAGGCGGTCGACGAGGGCGCCCGCAGCGCCGGCGGTGCCGCCGGTGGCGAGCAGGTCATCGACGATCAGGACGCGCTGCCCCGGCGCGACCGCATCCGAGTGCATCTCGACGACCGCTTCCCCGTACTCGAGGGTGTACGCCTGCGCTATCCGTGTCGATGGGAGGCGTCCCTCCTTGCGGACGAGCGCGAAACCCGCACCGAGGCGGTCGGCGACCGCGCCTCCGAGGATGAAGCCGCGCGACTCGATGCCGGCGACGAGATCCACACCCTGATCGACATAGGGTGCCGCGAGCGCTCCTATCGCAGCATGAAATGCGGCAGCGTCGCCGAGCAGCAGGGTGATGTCCTTGAAAACGATGCCCGGCCGGGGGAAATCGGGGACATCGCGGATCAGTGAGCGCAGCCGTTCCATCACGTCACGCTCTTGAATCGTCACCGGAGCCAGTCTATCGGACAGACTCTTCAGCCGTGCCCTCTCCAGCGAGCCCACCACGATGAGGGTGGTCATGGATGGGCGACCGCTGCAGGGAGCGTCGTCGGTCCGCGGGATCGGCAGCTACGAGCGCGGCCTGCTGGCGGGATTCGCCGAGCTCGAAAATCCGCCTCAGGTGAGCCTCCTGCTCTCCGCCCACCAGGAGCCGCCCGCCGGTGGCCACGGCGTTCGTCGAGCGCAGACGCGCCGGATCCCGGTCATCCACCCCACCCTGCAACCGGTCGCCGACACCGTGTTCGTGGCAAGCGCACTTCGAGGGTCGCGTGCTGATCTCTACCACGCGATCGAGTTCGGACAGCCGCTGCGCACACGCCTTCCGGTCGTGGTCACCGTTCACGACCTGATTCCGTTTGTCATGCCGCGTGATTACCCGTGGGTCCGGCGAGCGCGCGTGCCTGGATTGCGCCTGCTCCACCGGGCCGACGCGGTGATCGCGGTGTCCGAGTCGACCCGCCGCGACGTGCTCCGCTTCACGACGACGGATCCGGAGCGGATCACGGTCATTCCGGAGGGAATCTCGCCCGCCTTCCGCGCTGCGTCCGAGGGCGCGGTGCAGCGGCTGCGCGCCAAACTGCGTGTCGACGGGCCATTCCTGTTCGCTGTCGGCACCTTTGATCCCCGCAAGCGAATCGCGCTGCTCGCTGACGTGGTCGGCCGCGTTCGTCGCGACCACGACGTCACGCTGATCATCGCCGGCGACCAGGGAACCTTCACGCGATTCGTCACTGACGCGCTCGCTCGCGCGGGCCTTGGCCAGCACGCACGGGTGATCGGCCACGTCAGCAGCGATGACCTCGTCGCGCTCTACACGGCAGCGGAGGCGTTCGTCTTCACGTCGGCGTACGAGGGCTTTGGACTGCCGCCACTCGAGGCGATGGCATGCGGCACGCCGGCCGTCGTCTTCGACAATTCATCACTTCCCGAGGTGAGTGGCACCGCCGCATGCATGGTGCCGGACGGCGACGCGCAGGCAATGGCCGGCGCGATCAACCGACTTCTCGATGACCCGGTCGAGCGCGAGCAGCGGCGCACCGAAGGCCTGTCCTGGGCGTCCACCTTCACATGGAGACGCGCCGCCGAGATGACCTACGACACGTACAGCAATGTCCTTGCGCGCTGACGGCGACCCGCGCTATTCCTTCTCCGTCACGTGGTACTCGAGGTACGCACCGAACATCAACCGCGTCTGCGCTTCCAGCGCCGGGATGACGCTCAGCGCCAGTCCCACGACGGGGTAGGTGAACAGCTGCAGCTCGGCCCAACGCCGGCGCCACCATGGCCACTCCTTGGGCTTTGGGCAGATCCGATAGTCGACCTGCACGAGCAGGAGCGTGTTCAGCAGCGTGATGGTGAGGATGCTCGCACTCAAGCTCCCGAGTAAGGCCGAGGTGGACGAGAGGCTGTAATCCAGGTCGATGAATGCGGGCAAAGCGCCGCCGAAGAAGAGCAGCAACGGCAGCGTTGCCCAGGTCAGATGGTTGAAGATGAGATTGGCGTAGCGCCGCGCGCGCTGACGCCACGGGATCTCCGGGTGACTCAGCATTCGTGAGGTGACGTAAGGGATATCGGTCGCTCCCCAGGCCCATCGCTTGATCTGGTTGTACTGCGACGCGTGGGTTGCGGCATAGCCGCGCGCTCGCGGTGCATCGCCATACACGGGAAGGAACGCGGGCCTGGTGTTGAGCTTGCCACCACAGTGGAAGAACGCCTTCCAGAAGAACCGCGAGTCCTCGGGAATCACGTCGCTGTCCCAGTAGCCGACGTCGGCGAGCAGGTGGAGCGACATCGTGTACGACGAGAACATCACCAGCCGGTGCGGGTTCTGGTGCAGGAACATCTGCCACTGCGTGGCCGCCGTCGCCATGACGCGCACCGCTGTCGGGACGCGCCAGATGTTGTTGAGAAACACGGGCACGGGTTGCCAGATCGAGACCAGGCGGTCCTGCGCCGTGCAGAACTGCAGCGTGAGGTACGCGAAATACTGGGGATGCAGCCGGAAATCGGAGTCGAGGTCCGTCACCATCGTGCGCGCCGGGTCGAGACCCAGCTCGTCGCAGGCGGCTTTGAGGACTGGGCCGCCATACGCCATCGCCGCCGACTTGCCGACGACGATGCCGGGCAGCAACGGATCCAGGATGTGCAGGAACAAGCGGAACGAACCGGCGAACTCCTCGCGGAGTCTGTTCACGTTCTCGATGCCGCCGGTATCGGTCTCGCGGGTGATGACCGCGCAGACGCGGAGGTTCGCCGGATAGTTCTGCGCCGCGAGTGCCGCGACCGTGGCGTGGAGCACGTCATACGATTCGGTGTATGTCGGGATCAGTGCGCAGTGCACTACCTCGGATGGTGCCGGCGCTCCCTCCGGCAGGGCTGCCTCGAACTCCTGGCACCGCTTCCACCAGTCGATGGCCTCGGTTGCCGTGAGCGCTTTGAGCGTCTGCCGGACGCCCCGAACCGTCACGGTGGTTCGCACGAGCCAGTAGGCATCGAGGAGGACCGCCCCCAGACCGAGGATCCAGAGCATCCCGTCGTCGTTCAACCTGATGGCGAACGCGGCGACCACAGGAACGAGCAGGGCGAACCACGTCAGCGCGCCCGGGAGGATTTCAAGAAGCCGCTGCTGGGTATGTTGCGACAGCGGGATCGCCCTGGATCGCGCGATCATCTGCACTCCAGTCTACCGATCCGCCACATGCGAGCCTGAATGCCCAAAGAACCCACCGACCGCAGCGTCGACGCCGATCCGGACGAAGCGGATGCCCCGGCAGCTGAGGTGATCGAGGTCGTCGACGACGAGGACGCTGACGAGATCGAGATCGAGATCGGCGTGGTTGTCGAGGTCGATGACGACGATGACGATGACGACGATGACGAGGAGACCGTCGCGGTCGCCGCGCCGGTGGTCGTCGCACCCGCTCCCCGGCCCTCGCCGACGCCGGGGCGGCCGCCTGGAGCGCGCGAGGAGCCGCCGCCACCGTTTGGGGTTGGCGAACACGTGATCTTGACCTCGAACATTCGGCCACGCACCGGCACGCCGATCGGCGACTACCCGATCGGATCGACGGGCATCGTCGAGACCGTGCTCAGCCAGACGGCGATCGTCCGCTTCGACCGCCATCGCGACTTCAAGGAAGTCGTCGCCTTCACGTGCCTGGAGACCGCGGAGACGCCGGAGCGACATGCCGAGCTGACCCTGCTCATGGTCGAGCCGGTCCGCGTGGGTGATCGAGGGCCACGGCCGGCGGCCAACGGCGCGGCGGCGCCGCAGGCCGAGCCCGAGCCCAAACCGGCTCCCGCAGCTGCCGCCCCGGCGCCACCCAAAGCTGCCGCATCCCCAAAGCGAGCGGAGCCAAGTGCGGCGGCCACAGCACCGTCCCATCGCCCAGCCGCAAGTTCGTCGACGGTGGCGACCGCCTCACGGGCAGCATCGGCGGCCAAGGCGGCAGACCCCATGACGTCCAGACCGGCCCCGAAAACGGCTCCTGCGCCGGCAAAGCCGGCTGCCAAGAGTTCGGCCGCTCCCCGGACGTCCGCGCCTGCCAAGGCCGCGCCGGCGGTGAAGGCCAAGCCCACGGTGAAAGCCAAGCCGGCAGCCAAAGCCAAGTCCGCTGCCAAGGTGAAGCCTCCGGCTGCTGTCAAGTCTCGAACCGTGGCCAGGAGCACGACGGCCGCGAAGCCGGTGGCGCGGTCCACCAAGCCGGCCGCGAAGTCCAATGCCAAGCCCGCGCCAAAGCCCAGTGCCAAGCCAGGCGCGAAATCCAGCGCCAAGCCGGCCGCGAAATCGAGCGCCAAGCCGGCCCCAAAGTCCAGCGCGAAGCCGGTGGCGAAGTCGAGCGCCAAGTCCGCTGCGAAGTCGGGCGCCAAGTCCGCGGCCAAGTCGAGTGCCAAGCCGGCCGCGAAGGCCAAGGCGGCGCCGGCCGGCAAGACCGTCGCGAAGCCGGCAGCCAGATCGGGCAATGCAAAAGCTGCTGCCAAGCGGCCGTCGACCCCTTCGCGGTCAGCCCACGCCAAGCCCGCGGCAAATCGCCGGGGGCGCTGATCCGGCCCGAGCCCTTCTAGCCCACTCGGGGCGTCGCCGCAGGCTCCTCCAACGAGGCGTAGACGCCGCGGTAGGCGGGTGGCAGGAGTTCGGCGATTCGCGATCCGATGAGATCCGCGACCGCCTGATCGTCACGCCGCTCCCCCGGGACTCGCTCGGGCAACGTGAAGGTGGGACCAATCGCAAGCCGGATGGGCACCCGCTTCGGGAATTTCCGACCGCGAGGCAGCGCCGCCTCAGTGCCCCAGACACCGACCGGGAGGATCGTGGCACCCGAACGCCGGGCGAGGAATCCGACCCCCGCCTCCGCACGTCGCATCCCCGGGGTGGCCGAGCGGGTTCCTTCGAGGAAGATCAGCAGCCGGCCCCGACGCGAGAGGATGTCGAGCGACGTACGCAAGGCGCGCCGATCGGCAGCGCCGCGATCGATCGGGAAGCAATTGCACCCCGCGAGAATCCAGGCAATGACCGGGTTGTTGAAAAGCTCCCGCTTCGACATGCAGTAGAGAACCCCCGGTCCGAAGCCGCCGAAGATCCACGGGTCGATGTTGCTGAGGTGGTTGCAGACCACCAGCAGCGGACCGTCAGCGGGAAATGCGGACATCGCATCGAGCTGGAGACCGCGCCCGAAGAATCCGCGCAGGGTCGCACGGCACGTGAGCGACACCGCCCTGTACCGCCAGCTTCGTTTCCCATCGTCGCGGACCGGAAACCGCTCGGGGAACCCAGGGATTTCTTCAGTCACCAGCTCGATGGTAGGGCGTGGCGCACAGGCGGCAATACAATCCTGGATCCGGCCCCCTTAGCTCATCGGTAGAGCAGCCGGCTTTTAACCGGTTGAGGGAGGTTCGATTCCTCCAGGGGGCACACGCCGGCCCCTCACGTCGTTGCGGCTCGGTGCTGGCAGGCGGGCGTTGTTGCCGGGCTCGCCGGCTGAGTCGCCGGACGTCTGGGACGCACAGCGCGATGGCTGTCGAGACAACGATGACGACCGCCGCTCCGGCGAGCGTGACCGGAGTGCCAAGTGCGGCAGCGACAGGGCCGGCGACGGTGGTGCCGACCGGGCTCAGCGCGTACGAGCCGAGCGCGTCGTAGGCCGACACTCGAGACAACATCTCGGTGGGGACGTGCTCCTGTATGGCGGTGGTCCAGTTGACTTCGAAGGTCTCGATCCCGATCCCGGAAAGCAGCGCGCCGACGGCGATCAGCGGAAGAGCCAGCGGGACAGCGAGGCCGACCAGCGGAAGCGCGATGGCTGCGACAGCGAGGTTGCCGGCGCGCAGCAGCCGGATGGGCCGCCAGCGAACCATCACTGCAGCTCCGATGACGGCGCCGATTGATTGTGCGGCGACGATGAGGCCCCAACTCCAGGCGCCGCCGAGGTGCTCTTCGGCCACCACCGGTCCGAGGACGGAGAACGCTCCGACATACATCGCGTTGACCAATCCGAACTCGACAACGATGACCCAGAGCCATCGACGCGACGTGAAAGCGTGCCAACCAGCCAGCAGTTCGGGCAGGATCCCGACCCGGGTGATCGGCGGCAGGTTGGTGAACCGCATGCCGAGACGCATGACGGCCGCCGCCCCGTAGCTCGCGGCGTCCGCGATGAGACCCCAGCCCGGCCCGACCGCCGCGACGACGAGCCCGCCGAGCGCTGCTCCGGCGATCTGCGCCCCGTTGAGTCCGAGGCGGCGGACGGCGTTCGCCGAGGCAAGGTTCTCG
This sequence comes from Candidatus Dormiibacterota bacterium, assembly GCA_003132525.1. GTDB lineage: Bacteria > Chloroflexota > Dormibacteria > Aeolococcales > Aeolococcaceae > Palsa-851. The sequence goes on from PKXZ01000024.1 coordinate 76,246, forward strand.
GGCACGACCGTCTGGGGCAGCAGCCCTTGGGCCGCCGGCATGTAGAAGCCGAAGGCGCACCCGCGCGCGGCGGTGAGGAACATCATCTCCCAGACCCGCGCCTGACCGGTGAGGACGAGAAACCCGAAGACGCCCTGCGACGCACCCTGGAGCACGTTGGCGACGGCCATGACCCGCTGGCGGGGGAGCCGGTCGGCGATCACCCCACCGAAGAGGAGAAACACTATGGTGGGAACGAGCCCGGCGGCGGTGACGAAGCCGATGTCGCTGGCGGTCCCGCCGCTGTGCAGCACCGCGAACGGCACCGCCACGATGGCCATCGCGGTCCCCACCATCGACGTCACGTCGCAGCCGACGAGGAGCCGGAAGTTGCGTTCTCCCAGCGGACCGCGCGGGCTCATGGTTGACCCGGATCCGGAGGGTCGGTCGGGAGCAGGCAACGCATCCTCACGCCGATGCGATGTCGATCTCCAGGAGTTCCTGAGCCGTCCGCAGCGACGCCTCGACCCCCTCGGACGTGTCTCCTCGGGCGAAGACGAACCCCAGGTAGCGGTCCCCCTCCGGCAGCGGCTGCACAGGCTCACCGATGGGGACCGAGATCGTCACGCCGGTGATGCCGCGAACCGATTCGGCCCGATGCAGACCGTCGACGCCGCGCAGGATCCCGGCCGTCGGTATGGGCAGCATGAAGACGCCGCACGCCGGATCCACCATGTGCATCGCGCCCAATGGCAATCCGCACGCCTCGCGCAGGATCACGTTCTCGAGCGACCGCATCTCCCCTGGTGCGTCATCAGCGGAGACGCGGATGATCTGTGAGCACAGGCCGCCGATGGAGCGCGCAGCGACCTCGATCACCACCGGGGTCGATCCGGCCATACGGATCTCGACGTGCACCGGTCCATGCATCAATCCGAGCGCTGACACTGCCCCTCGCGCCGCATCGCTCACTGCGGTCTGTGCCGCGTGGTCGAGGCGCGACGGCGTCACGTAGATCGTCTCTTCGAAGAACGGACCGACCAGTGGATCGGGTTTGTCGAACAGAGCGATCACATCGAGAAATCCTTGGCGCACAAGGCCTTCGAGCGCGACCTCGACGCCGTCGACGTAGCTCTCCACAAGCATCGGTGATACCGCATCATCCGTACAGATCTCGCGCAGCAACGCTCCGACGCGGCGCACAGCTGCATGCGCGGCGGTCGGGTCATCGGCACGAATCACACCCCGACTCGCCGCAAGGTCAACCGGTTTGACGACGCAGGGCAGACCCACGACCTCAATCGCCGTGTCGATGTCGTCATCATCGGCGTCAACATCGAGCGAAACCCAACGAGGCTGGGACAGACCGCGCGCCGCAAGGCGTTCGCGGAGCAGGCGTTTGTCACGTGTCGCCGCGACCGACGGCACCGGGTTTCGGACCGGCGAGCCAAGTCGTTCCGCGATGGAGGCGGCGGTCAGCACGGACGCCTCGTCAACGCCCACGACCGCATCAACCGGCCATCGCTCGGCAAAGGTCGCAGCGCGTTCAGCCGACTCCGACGGGTGTTGCAGGTCGAGTGTCAGCACGCGGCCTTCCATGAGCCGTGCGAGGGTCGGTGCCTCATTGGAGGCGACGACAACCTGAAGGCCGAGTAGCTCCGCCGCGTGCAGAAATGGTGTCGCGCGATACGTCTCGGTGGGCAGGATCAGCATCACCCTCGGCACGCCGATCAGCCTACCCTGGCGTTTCCCGCCGACGTACCATGGTCGAGGGCATGAAGGAGCCGAGAATCGCAATCACCGACTTCGCTTTGACCCGCATCGAGCAGGTGCGGGCCAATCGCAAACAGCCGGACGCCGGCGTGCGAATTGCGATCACCGGACGGGAGGCCGGCGTGTTCACCTACGACCTCTCCCTCGTGAATGCCGGCGACGAGCGCGACGGCGAGCTGGTGGTCAACGGACCTTCGGGCGTGCGGTTCACCATGCCGCTCGAATCGGCGCCATACCTCGACGGGATCACCATCGATGCCGACCGCGCCCGCGGCGCGCTGACCGTGAGCAATCCCAATCCGCTCTGGTTCGACGACCTTGCCCGCGATGTGCAACAGCTCCTGGACGACGAGATCAATCCGTCGGTCGCCAGCCACGGCGGGTACATCGACCTGCTTGACGTCAGCGACGGCATCGCTTTCATCCACATGGGTGGCGGCTGTCAGGGCTGCGGCATGGCCGAGGTCACGCTCGGGCAGGGCGTCCGCGTCGCGATCCTCGAGCGGTTCCCGCAGATCACCGAGGTCCGGGACACGACGGATCACGCGCAGGGCGCCAACCCCTACTACCAGGCAGCGAAGAAGTAGTCCCGACCTAGTTCCGCCGCGCGGTCAGTGGTCTGCCTTCGAGCGCAGGCCCGTGTCGAGCCAGTAGTCGATCCAGGTCTCCCGAGTTGCGCCGAGGTGGTCGTAGACGGCCTGCGCGGGGACGTTGTCCGGAGCCGTCTGCCAGATCATGTGGACCGCCCCGTGCTCGCGGCAGCGCTCCAGACAGGCCTTGATCAGCGCGGAAGCCACCCCACGGCCGCGAGACGACGCGATCACGTACAGGTCGTTCATGACGCCGACCCGCCCCGAGATCGTCGTCTCCCAACTCCAGAAGAGCGTCGCGAACCCGACATCCTCGCCTTCGTCTGACGCGATCAGCTGCACGCCCTCGTGGATTGGATCCCCCATCAGCGATCGCGCCATCGAGAGCAGCGCCGAATCGGGTGGCCCGACGTCATAGAAGTCGCAATAGGCGCGCATCAGCGGAAGCAGGCGCAGCAGCTGAGCCTCGGTGTCGACGATGCCAATTTCCAAGCCGGCCACTCCCCGCGTTGGTCCGATCCAGTGGGTTCGCGCTGATTCTGACCCAGGCGCTGTCCGGCTTTTTTGCCGGCTGAGGTCATTGTCGTTCCAGAGACGCAACCGGAATTCAACACGAGATCGGCAAAGCTGCTCCGGTGAGTACCGCGGCCCCTCGCGAAAGGCGGGCACTCCCGACATTCCTCAGAGCAGGTGGGCGATACCCGCGGGCGCTCTGGGCGGGCTATGCGGTTATGTCCGTTTTGCTCACGGCCTATGTGATCTCACTCCTGGTCCGCTCGCCAAGCGACTCGTGGCCATGGGTGGATGGCTGGGGCGTGGTCGCATACGAGTTGGTCCTGGTCGCGATGCTGCTGGCCCGTGGGTTCAGCAAGCTTCCCGGGCGGGCCGTGGCATTGACTCTCGGCGCCGCGGTGCTCGCCTGGGCTCTCGGCGACCTCGTGCTCACCTGGGAAGGCTGGGGCGGCGCGGACGTCGCGACCCCGTCTCTCGCCGACGCCTTTTACATCGCCTTCTACCCGCTGGCCTACGCGGCGATCGTGCTCATGCTCCGCCGGGAGATCAAGAAACTGCTCCCGGCGACCTGGCTCGACGGCGCGATCGCCGGGCTCGGCGCAGCCGCGGTCTGCGCGGCCTTTGCATTCCACGCCGTCATCCGATCCCTGGGCGGCGACGTCAGTGGGATCGCGGTAGCGGTCAACCTCATCTACCCGATCGGTGACGTGCTCCTCCTCGCCCTGGTGGTGGGTGGCACCGCCGTCCTCCCGGGTCGGCGCCTTCCCTGGCTGCTCTTCGCAACCGCATGCGCGGTCAACGGGGTCGGGGATACGTTCAACCTGTTCGGATCGACCTCACAGGTGGGCGTCGTCTTCAACGGCATCGCCTGGCCGACCGCGATCACCCTGATGTCCATCTCGGTATGGGTGCCCCCGGGCAAGCGCGAGCTCCTCGAGGGTGGAAAGCTGCCGGGCTTCATGCTCCCAGGAGCCGGCGCCCTGGCCGGGCTGACGATCCTCGTCCTGGGCGCGCTGCAGCACCACGTGATCCAGGTGGCCGTCGACCTGGCCACGGCGACCCTCGTCGTCGTCGGGGTGCGCCTCGCCCTCTCGGTCCAGGGTCTGCGCGCGCTGACCGAGGAGCGCCATCGCCAGGCGGTCACCGATGAGCTCACCGGGTTGGGCAACCGCCGCCAGCTGACCACGCTGCTCGACGCCTACTTCGAGGACCACGCTGACCCCTCGACTCCGCCGCGCACCCTGGCCTTCCTCTTCGTCGACCTCGATCACTTCAAGGAGATCAACGACTCCTTCGGGCATTCCGCCGGCGACGAGCTCCTGAAGCAGCTGGGTCCACGCCTCACTGGCTCACTTCGCGCGTCGGACGTCCTCGTCCGGATCGGAGGTGACGAACTCGGCGCCGTCCTCATCGACAGCGATCCCGACTACGCGGCGGGGCTGGCCCGGCGCCTGACGGCACTGCTCGAGCAACCATTCGTCCTCAATGGTGTCAGCGTTCGCATCAGCGCCAGCATCGGCATCGCCGTTGCGCCGGCTGACGCCGAGGACAGCATCGGACTGATGCGTTGCGCTGACGTCGCCATGTATCGAGCCAAGCTCGCTCATCAGTCGTATGAGGTGTACACCCCGTCGATCGACGACGGCGGCAACCGCCTCGCGCTCGTCGAGGAGCTGCGTGCGGCGGTCGAGGAAGAACGTCTCGTGCTCCATTACCAGCCCCAGGTCGACCTGCGCAACGGCGAGATGGTCGCCGCCGAGGCGTTGGTCCGCTGGCCGCATGCGCGCCTTGGCCTGGTCCCGCCGCTCGACTTCCTCCCGCTCGCTGAGGAGGCCGGTCTGATGGGACCGCTCACCCGACTCGTGCTCGATAATGCGCTCGCCCAGTGCGCCGCGTGGCGCGACGCGGGCACCCGGATTGACATATCGGTGAATGTCTCGTCATCGAACCTGCTTGATACGGGTTTCATCGAGCAGGTCCAGGCATCGCTGCGCCGCCATCGTGTGCCGCCGGCCTCGCTGATCCTTGAGATCACCGAGACGACGATCATCAGTGACTTCGCCGCGTGCCAGACGGTCATCGAGGAGCTTCGAGCCCTCGGGGTCGGTATCTCGATCGACGACTTCGGATCCGGGTTCACGTCGCTCGCATACCTCGGAAGCCTGCCGATCACCGAGCTGAAGCTCGACCGCACCTTCATCGGTGGTCTGTCCACGAATGGCCGCGAGCAGGACGTTAAGCTCGTCCGAGCGACCATCGAGCTTGGTCACTCGCTCGGACTGCTCGTCGTCGCCGAGGGTATCGAGACGCTGGCATCACTCGAGTTGCTCTCCCTGCTCGGCTGCGACCGCGCGCAGGGGTACTTCACAGGCAAGCCGGTCCCCGCGTTGGAATTCCCGGTTTTGTCGACTCTGCCGGTGCTCCGCGTGGCCACGTCGGAGCCCGCCGATTCCTTCCCGAAGTACCTGCGCACCGCCGTCTGACCAACGCCACGGCGGCGGTTCTGTGCATGTCGACCACGGTGACTCGTGCGCGGTGTACAGGCCCGCGGCCGTCGATCTGTGCGTAACGGCCGAAGAACCGAGCGCCTGCGTCTGACAGAGTTCCTGCAACGCGCATGCCCCGCGTACATGCACATCAGCAAGTTAGAGGTGAGGTACCGCTATGTTGTCGGCCCTGAATCCGGATCCAAGCTGGCTGAACTCCGGCGACACCGCGTGGCAGCTCACGTCGGCGACGTTGGTCGGGATCATGAGCATCCCGGGCCTGGCAATTCTGTATGCGGGGTTGATGAAGCGTAAATTCGCCGTGAACTCGGCGCTCATGGTCGTCTACGCATTCGCGATGACGCTCGTCATCTGGATGTTCTTCGCGTACGACATGAGCTTCGGCAGCCCGCTGCACATCGGCGGAGCGGCGACGACGTTCGTGGGCATACCGCATCCGGTCGCGGGCGCGAGTGATCTCGAGCAGCAGGCGAGCATCCCGCTGCTCAGCGGGCTCATCCCCGCGCTGCGCTTCCCGATGTCGTCACTCGTGTACTTCCAGTTCGTGTTCGCGACGATCACGGTCATCATCCTCGGCGGGGCGCTGCTCGGCCGCATCAGCTTCAAGGCGTGGGCGCTCTTCGTCCCGCTCTGGATCACGCTGGTGTACTCGGTGGGGGCGTTCAGCCTCTGGGGCGGTGGATGGCTCGGAGCGCTCGGCGCCGTCGACTACAGCGGCGGGTACGTCATTCACGTTGCGGCAGCGGTGTCCGCGTTCGTCGCCGCCGCGGTGATCGGGCCACGACTGTTGAAGGATCGCCAGAACAACACGCCGAGCAACATCATGCTGGCGGTCGCCGGAGGAGGGCTGCTGTGGCTCGGCTGGAGCGGCTTCAACGGCGGTGATCCGTACTTCGCCAACGCCGACGCATCGGCGGCGGTGCTCAACACCCACCTCTGCACCGCGACCGCGCTGCTGACCTGGATGCTCATGGACATCTTCTTCCACAAGCGGCCGACCATCATCGGAATGATCAGCGGCATGATCGCCGGCCTGGTCGCGATCACCCCTGGAGCCGGTTATGTCAACGCGTACGCGGCGTTCATCATCGGCGTCGGTGCGGGCATCCTTCCCTGGATCTCGATGAACTGGCTCGGCAAGAAGAAGCTGTTCACCGAGCGAGTCGACGACACACTCGGTGTCTTCCACACCCACGGCGTCGCAGGAGCGTTCGGTGGGCTCATGACGGGCGTGCTCGCGTCTCCGAACATGGTCGTCTATGTCGGCACGGCCGGGACCGCGTCCGTCGCCGTGACCGGACTTGTCTACGGCAACGCCAAGCAGCTGGCACTCCAGGCGCTCGCGCTCGGGTTCATCATCGTGTATGACGCAGTCGCCACCTACGTCGTCATCAAGCTGGTTGGCCTCATCGTGCCGCTGCGCATGACCAATCAGGAGCTCGAGGTTGGAGACCTCCTACTCCACGGCGAGGTGGCAATCGACATGGAGCCACAGGAGGACGTCCTGTCGCTGAACGGACATCTGAGCCCGACGCCGGTGGAGGCCGGCTCGCCCGTCTGAGCTCCGCCGTCAGTCAGCCCGGAGACCGTCAAGCACCTGCAAGGCGGTCTCCGGGTTGACGAATGTTGCGGTTCCGACCTGGACCGCGCTGGCGCCGACGATCAGGAAGTCGCGCGCCGACGCGGCGTCGACGATGCCTCCGACGCCGATCACCGGTATGCGCACCGCGTCGCACACGGCCGCGACGGCTGCCAGCGCGAGGGGCTGGATCGCAGGGCCGCTCAGGCCCCCCGTGCCGAGCGGAAGCACGGACCGTCCGGTCGCGCGGTGGATCTTCCTGCCGATGTAGGTGTTCACCGCGGACACCGCGTCCGCTCCTGCATCCTCGACGGCGCGCGCCACTGCCGCGATGTCGGTGACGTTCGGGCTCAACTTGACGATCACGCAGCGCTCGGTGACCTGGCGCACCGCCGCGACGAGCCGGCCGGCAGCGTCGGGATCGCGGCCGAAGTCGAGCCCCTGCGCGATGTTCGGGCACGAGATGTTCAACTCGATGCCCGCCACCTCCGCCACCGGCTCGAGGACTGTCACGCAGTGCACGTAGTCATCCACCGAGCCGCCGGCGATGTTGACGATAATCGGAATCGTCCAGCCCCGCCAGCGCGGTGCGTAGTCGGCGGCGACAGTGTCAACGCCCGGGTTCTGCAGCCCGATGCTGTTGAGCATCCCTCCGCCGGTCTCGGCAACCCGGGGCGGCGGGTTGCCGTCACGTGCCCCCACCGTCGTGCCCTTGGTGTACAGCGCACCAATGCGATTGATGTCGATCAGCTGCTCGAGCTCGAAGCCATATCCGGCAGTGCCGCTGGCCAGGCCGACCGGATTGGGCAGCGTCAGCCCACGTCCAAGGTCGACGCCCGCGAACCCGTTCTCACTCATGCGACGTCAGCCCCGGGCAGCGTGCTCAGCCCCTCCCAATCCACCTCGCGCATGGGCATGACCGGACCGTCGGTGCAACAGAGCCGCCAGGCAGTGGATCCATGCTCGCCGCGCACCGGGAGTGCACATCCGAGACAGGTGCCGAAACCACATCCCATCGGCGCTTCGAGCGACGCCTCGAGGGTGGGAGGCAACTCGGCTCCGGACTCCGTCAGCGTGCGCATCACCGCGCCGAGCATCGGGTTCGGTCCGCACGCGTAGAGCGCGGTCGGGTTTGAGCCCAGCGCCTGACCGAGCAGGTCGGTCACGGGGCCGTGGTGCCCACGTGTCCCGTCGTCGGTCGCCTCGGCCACCACCGGCACCGCTGGACGCGCGAATCGTTCGGCGGGATAGAGGCGGGTGGCCGTGCGCGCTCCATTCAAGACAAGAATGTCATCAACACCCCGGCGGCGCAGCTCGTTGATGAGCAGCGGGAACGGCGCGCAGCCGAGACCACCCGAGACGCAGATGACCGTACCGCCGTCCACGACGCTGAACCCGTGTCCCAGCGGACCGAGGGTGTCGAGTGGATCGCCGGGCTGCAGCTCGGAGAGCAACCGTGTTCCCGCTCCCACGGCCTCGAAGACGAAACCGCAGGTGTCGTCCTGGGTCCACGCCACGCTGAACGGGCGCCTCAGCAGCGGCGTGGTGCCGTCACCGCAGCGCAACTGAGCAAACGTTCCCGGCATCGCTGTGGCGGCCAGGTGCGGCAACCGCGCCACCAATTCCAGGAGTCCACCCCCGAGCCGCTCCACCACGAGTACCTCTCCGGTCTCGAGCGAGGCCCTGCTCAGATCCGCGGTCACGAAACCGCCTGCACCACGCCGTCCCGGTACTCACGCACGGTCGCGACCCTGACGCTCTTGCCCGATGCATGCCGGCCGATGGCGTCGACCAGCGCCGCGGCGGTGTCGAGCGATGTGCAGCATGGGATGCGCCGCTGTTCGGCGGCGAGCCGGATTCGATAGCCATCTTTCACCGTGCGCCCGACTGCATCGGCCGATCCGCCGTCGGCTCGGAAGTCGAGCTCGTCCGTGCCGAAGTTCGAGACCGTGTTGATGACGACCGACACACGCCCGTCCTCGATCACGTCGATAACGTTGGGTCGACCATGGCCGATCTTGCCCACCGACACAGCGGTGATACCCGCGCTCGCGAGCGCCGCGGCGGTGCCGGCGGTGGCGTAGATGGTGAAACCGAGCGAGCTGAGCTGAGCGACGATCGGCAGCGCCTCCGCCTTGTCGACGTCGGCGACGCTGCACAACGCGCCGCCACTGGTGGGCATCTCGCCCAGTGCCGCCACGAACGCCTTCTCGAGCGCGGCGCCGAGGTCGGTATCGATGCCCATGACCTCACCGGTCGACTTCATCTCCGGACCGAGCGCGGTGTCGACGTCGATCAGCTTGACCGTCGAGAAGACCGGAGCCTTCACCGCCACCAGCGGACGCGGCGGCACCAGGCCGGTCGCCCATCCCAGCGCGGCGAGCGTGGCGCCGCGCATCACGCGTGTGGCCAGATCGACCATGGGGACGCCCGTGACCTTGCTCAGGAATGGGACGGTCCGCGATGCGCGCGGATTGACCTCGAGCACATGGGGAATGCCGCGGTGCACCGCGAACTGGATGTTGCACAAACCCCGCACGTCGAGCGCACGCGTGATGCGCACGGTCGCGTCGACGATCAGCGCGCGCACATCGTCGCTGAGGATCCGCGCCGGGTACGCCGCCATCGAGTCGCCGCTGTGGACACCCGCGCGCTCGACGTGTTCCATCAGTCCCGGGATCACCACCGTCTCGCCATCGCTGATCGCGTCCACGTCGACCTCGGTGCCGAACAGGTACCGATCGATGAGCACGGCGCCGCGGCGTCGTCCGCCCTCGGCGGGCAGCGCCGCCATGGCAGCCTCGAGATATCGCTGCAGCTGGCTGCGACTGTGGACGATCTCCATCGCCCGACCGCCGAGGACGTACGACGGCCGCACCAGGACCGGGAACCCGATGCCGTCTGCGATGGCGAGGGCCTCGTCGAGGTCCGTCGTCGCCGCACCCTGCGGCTGCGCGATGGAGAGCGAGCGCATCAGGCCCTCGAATGCGCGACGGTCCTCGGCGAGGTCGATGCTCGCGATGCTGCTACCGAGGATCGTGAACCCCGCACGATCCAGTGGCTCGGCGAGGTTGATCGCGGTCTGGCCGCCGAATTGCACGACGACACCTGACGCGTGTTCCTCTTCGAGGATGGCGGTGACCGCCTCCTCGTCGAGCGGCTCGAAGTAGAGACGCGTGCTGCAATCGAAGTCGGTGCTCACCGTCTCGGGGTTGCTGTTGACCATCACCGCGTCCACACCCTGGCGGCGAAGTGCCGTCGCCGCGTGGACGCTGCAGTAGTCGAACTCGATGCCCTGGCCGATGCGGATCGGACCGCTTCCCAGAACCACCACGGTGTTCGGAGCCGGCGCGGCGGCGGCAGGTCCTTCGTTCTCGACCTCGTACGTCGAGTAGTAATACGGCGTCGCGGCTTCGAACTCGGCAGCGCATGTGTCGACGCACTTGAAGACCGGCCGCACCCCCGCGCTGCGCCGGCGCGCGCGGATGTTCTCGGGGTCGACACCGGTGAGCGCGCCGATGCGCGAGTCGGTGATGCCCGCTCGCTTGGCTGCGGTGAGCGCGTCGTCATCGAGTCCCGTCCAGCGGAGCCGCTCCTCGCAGGCGACGATGGTGCCGAGCCGGCGCAGGAACCACGACGAGATGCCGCTGCGCCGCGTGAGCTCCTCAGGTATCGCCCCACCGCGCAGCGCCTCCATCAGCGCCGCCGCACGCCGGTCGTTGGCGACGTCGATGAGCACCGGCTCGTGCAGCACCGCCGGATCAGGTTGCGGCTGCTCGAGCGACCGCAACGCCTTGCTGAACGCGGCCTCGAATGACCGCTCGATGGCCATCACCTCGCCGGTGGATTTCATCTGCGTGCCCAGGCGCCGGTCTGCCTCGGGGAACTTGTCGAACGGCCAGCGCGGGATTTTCACCACGCAGTAGTCGAGCGCAGGCTCGAAGGCGGCGCAGGTCTTGCCGGTGACCGCATTGGGAATCTGGTCGAGCCGCCGCCCGGCCGCTATCTTGGCCGCCACGCGCGCGATGGGATAGCCGGTCGCCTTGGACGCCAGGGCCGATGATCGCGACACGCGCGGGTTCACCTCGATGACGTGGTACTCATGCGAGTCCGGCGCCAGGGCGAACTGCACGTTGCAACCGCCCTGGATATCGAGCGCATTGATGATGCGCAACGCCGCGCTGCGCAACTGCTGATGCTCCCGATCGGTGAGCGTCTGCGCGGGTGCGACGACCATGGAATCGCCGGTGTGCACGCCCATGGGATCGAGGTTCTCCATGTTGCAGACGGTGATGCACGTGCCCGACGCGTCCCGGATGACCTCGTACTCGATCTCTCGCCAGCCGGCGACCGAGCGCTCGACGAGCACCTGGCTGATCGGCGACGCGGCGAGTCCCGAGAGCACCGTCTCGGCATAGCGCTCCTCGGTTTCGCACAAGCCGCCGCCCGTACCACCAAGCGTGAACGCAGGACGCACCACCAACGGCAGCCCCATCTGCTCGCGCAACGCCCGTGCCTCAGCCAGCGACGCAACGGTCGCAGACTCGGGCGCCGGCTCACCGATGGCAGCAAGCAACTCCTTGAACCGCGCCCGGTCCTCCGCCGTTCTGATCGCCCGCAGCCCCGTCCCGAGCACGCGCACGTTGTGCCGCTCGAGCACACCAGCATCATCGAGCGCGACAGCCAGGTTCAACCCGGTCTGCCCCCCAAGCGTCGCCAGCAACCCATCCGGACGCTCGGCGACGATGATCCGCTCGAGCACCTCAACAGTCAGCGGCTCCACATACACCGCATCCGCCGACGAATCGTCAGTCATGATCGTCGCCGGATTGCTGTTCACGAGAACAACGCGAATCCCTTCCTCACGCAAGGCTCGACAAGCCTGCGTCCCCGCATAGTCAAACTCCGCCGCCTGCCCAATGATCACCGGCCCAGACCCAATCACAAGCACACACTTCGGCAACTCCAGCCCACCCGCCGAGAGATCCGGCGTCGCGTCGCTACTAACGGACGCGGCACCGGAGCCGTTCCCCGCGCTGGTGCCAGTACCGCCGACGTCCTCGGCGAGCAGGGGGTGGGGGTTCGTGGCGAGTTCGCGTAGCGGTTCGACCGAGCGCGATGCTAGCTCGTTGCGCGAGGGCGAACCGCGGAGCGTTGTCTGAGCTAGCGGATCCCCTCCCCCTGCTCGCCGCGCACTGCACATCCGCAGGAACTCGTCAAAAACACCAGCGCGGTCCTGCGGGCCCGGGGCGCCTTCCGGGTGGTACTGCACCGAAAACGCCGGCAGCTCACGATGTCGCAATCCTTCGACGCTGTGATCATTGAGGTTGCGCTCGCTGACGTACCAGCCGGAGTTATCGGGAAGCGTCGCGCCGTCGACCTGGAACTCGTGGTTCTGCGAGGTGACGTAGACGGAACCATTTTCGAGGTCGCGCACGGGATGGTTGCCCCCGTGGTGCCCGAAACCGAGGCGCGATGTGGAAGCGCCCGCTGCCTGACCGAGGATCTGATGCCCGAGGCAGATGCCGAGCAGCGGTACACGGCGTTCGAGAAGGTCCCTGCACAGCTGGACCGCGTGCGGCAGGCGCGAGGGATCGCCGGGTCCGTTGGACAGGACAACGCCGTGCGGGCTGTGGCGCAGCACGTCCTCGATGCCGGTGTCCTGACGCACCAGGATCACTTCGGCGCCCCGGCTGCAGAGCGCTCGCACCTGGTTCAGCTTCACGCCGTAGTCGACCACCACCACGCGCGTCCCGCGCCACGCGTTCTCGCTGCCGGAGTGCACGACACCCCGGTGCAGCGTCACGTCGAGAGGCTCGGAGTACGCGCGCCACGGTTCGTCGATGGAGACCATGCTGACCAGGTCCTCGTCGCTCACGAATGGCGCCTTGCGAGCCACCTCCACCTGCTCCGCGGCCGACATCTCCGACGCCGCCGCGATGACCCCGCGCAGCGTGCCGTGGTCGCGAAGATGACGAGTGAGCGCTCGGGTATCGACGCTGCGCAGCCCCGGGATGCCATTGCGGCGCAACTCATCCTCAAGGGTTCGCTCCCCGCGCGCATGGCCGATATCGGCAGAGAGTTCCCGCACCACCAGCGCGCGGCACTGGACGCGATCCGACTCGGCGGTGTCGTCGCGGCAGCCGTAGTTGCCGATGAGCGGATACGTCATCACAACAACCTGTCCCGCGTAGGAGGGATCGGTGATCACCTCCTGGTAGCCGCTCATGCAGGTGTTGAAGACCACCTCGCCGTTCTGCGCGTGCTGCAGTGGCGCGCCGAAGAGGATGCCCTCGTACGTCGCACCGGATTCGAGGGCGAGGCGCCCGCGCACGTCAGACATGGCTGACCTGGTCCGAGACGATCGGCACACGCTCCGGGTCCTGGTGGATGACGCGACCGCCGGCCAGGGTGAGCAGCACGGTGCCGCGAAGTGTGGCACCGAGAAGCGGTGTGTTCCGCGAGCGCGAGTGCAGTGGCGCGTCACCCACCGTCCACTGGGCATTCGGATCGAAAAGTGTGCAGGTCGCCGATTCGCCAATCCGCAGACGGGGCTCGGGAACCCCCGACGCGGGCCCGAGAATCCGGTGTGGGCCAACGGTCAAACGCTCGACGAGCGTCGCCAGCCACTCGCCTCCCATGCCGCCGATGGTGATGCAGGCGGCAAGCGCCGTCTCGAGTCCGATCATGCCCGGCGCCGCGTCGTCGTACGCGAGCGACTTCTCCGCGGCTCGGTGGGGCGCGTGATCGGTCGCCACCGCCTCGATGAGACCCTCGCGCAACGCCTGCACGAGCGCGACCCGGTCACGTTCCGCGCGCAGCGGTGGGTTCACCTTGCGCAGCGCCTGTGGATCAGGCTCCTCGGCGACAGGAAGCCACATGGAGAGGTGATGCGGAGTGACCTCAGCGCTCACGGCGAGACCCTGGTGACGCGCGCGCCGCAGCGAGGCAACCGAGCCTTCGGACGAGAGGTGCTGGAGGTGCAGATGTCCGGAGCGCGCATGCGACAGCGCGCGGATCGCGAGATTCACCGCGCGGGTCTCGGTTTCGACAGGGCGGATCGGGCTGCGCGTGACCGAACCCTGTGTCCTGTTGGCCTGCGCGATCATCTCCTCGTCCTCGGGGTGCACGAACACGGCACGAGAGAGATGCGCCGTCTCCGCAAGCGCGATTGCCAGCTGCCGAGGCGACACGCTGTTGCGCCCATCGTCACCGAGCGCGACAGCGCCGGACTCGACGCACTTGCGGATGTCGACGAGCTCTGCTCCGTCGAGCCCGCGAGTGAGCGCGGCCACCTGGAGGATCGAGACGGGCAGATTGCTCGCGGCCAGGTGCGCCTCTGCGACCCGTTCCGGGGTGTCGATCGGTGGCTGCGTGTTGGCCATCGCGACGATGTGCGTGAATCCACCCGCCGCCGCCGCGCGAGATCCACTCTCGAGCGTCTCCGCCTCGTCATCGCCGGGCTGACGCAGATGGGCGTGCAGGTCGATGAACCCCGGGCAGAGCACGCAGGGGTCCACGCCGTCGGGCGGCGTGAGATCGACGACGGGCACACCCGCCGCCTCGATGTGGTGGTAGATGGCCAGGATCTTCCCGCCGTCGATCCACACGTCCTGCCCGGGCGCGTCGAGCCGGCCGAGCGGGTCGATGACCCGCACCCCCCGCAGGATCGCGTTCACGGCAGGGCGCTCCGGCGCAGCCACGCGCCATCGACGCCATCCACCTCGCGGAGACGCACGAACACCCGATCGCCCGGAGCCGTCGGCACGTTCTTGCCGACATAGGTGGCGCGAAGCGGCAGCTCGCGATGGCCGCGGTCGATGAGCGTCAGCACCTCGACTGCCGCTGGACGCCCGCAATCCACCAGGGCATCGAGGGCCGCTCGAAGCGTCCGGCCCGTGTACAGCACATCGTCGACCACGATCACGACCGCGCCATCGATCTGCGGGACGGCTCCTCCGTCGACATCAAGGAGCGCCGGGTAGGGCGCCGCCGGTCGCGGACGGTCATCGCGGTGCCCGCTCGGGTCAAGGGTCGCAACCGGCGGTGCAATGTGCCCCAGGCTCACGAGCTGGTTGGCGACGGCGCGGGCAAGCGGCACACCTCGGGTTGGGATTCCCACTAGGACAACGTTCTCGAGCGCAGGGTGTCGCTCGGCGATCTCGTGCGCGAGGCGAACGGTGACGCGCTGCACCGCGCCCGCATCGAGCAGCTGCGGGCTCTCGTCGAGAGGCTGGGCAAGGCCGGTCATGGCGCCACCGTCATGCGAGCAGCATCTCGAGCAGGGCCATCCGGATGGCGACACCGTTCGCCGCCTGGCGGAAGTACGCGGCCCGCGGATCGACGTCGACCTCCGGGGCGATCTCGTCGACCCGGGGCAAGGGGTGCATCACGATCGCCGTCGCGGGGAGCTGGCGCATGACCGCGGCGTCGATGCGGATCGCGGTCTTCGCCTGCTCGTATTCGAGTGGATCGGTGAATCGCTCCTTCTGAACGCGGGTCTGATAGACGACGTCGACGTCGTCGATCACGTCGGTGAGCTGGTCCGCGAGGCGGCACTCGACCCCGCGGGCCTCGAGCCGGGCGAGGATGTCGCCACCGACCTGGATGACCGGCGGCGCGACAAAGGACAGGCAGACGTCGGGGTAGAGCGCGAGCAGGAGCGCGAGCGAGCGCGCGGTCCTGCCGAAGCGGAGGTCGCCGCAGAACGCGACCCGTACTCCTTCGACGTCGCCGAGCTCGCGCTCGATCGTGTAGAGGTCGAGCAGGGCCTGGGTCGGGTGCTCGCCTGGGCCGTCCCCGGCGTTGACGACTGGGACCGAGGCGACCTCTGCTGCCCGCGCTGCCGCGCCCGCCTCGTCATGGCGGAGCACGATCAGGTCCGCGTAGGTCGACACCATGCGGACGGTGTCCTCGAGGGTCTCGCCCTTGATGGCGCTGGAGAAGGTCCGCGCCGCCTCGGTGCCGATCACCGAACCGCCGAGGCGCAGCATCGCCGATTCGAAGCTCAATCGCGTGCGCGTGCTGGGCTCGTAGAACAGCGTGGCCATGATCCGATGCGCCAGGCGGTCGTCGCGCACGTTCGCAAGGGCGTTGGCACGGCTGAAGAGGACGTCGAGGAACTCGCGATCGAACTGCTCGGCGGTGATCACGTGACCGAGCAACCGGTTCCGCGCAGTCGTTGCCGTCATGGCGCTTCGCCCTCCAGCCCGGGCGGGTTCGGGCAAGGGCGGCCGCGCGGCGGCGCCGCGATCCCTTGCCGGCCTCTCCGGACCTGCTTGAAGTGGATGCGTTTCGCGGACTCTACCTTAGAGTGTCCTCATGGCACTCGGTGACGTCGGCAAGCTGCTGCTGATCGTGGGCGCGGTGATCCTCGTGATCGGCGGTGTCCTCATCCTGCTGACCCGCGCCGGCGTGACCCAGCTGCCGGGCAGCATCGCGGTGAGCAGCGGGAGCTTCTCGTTCTTCTTCCCGGTCGCGTTCTGCATCGTGGTCAGCGTGGTTCTCACCGTGGTGATCAACCTGATCCTCCGCCTCCGCCAGTAGCAGCTAGGTGTAGTGCCCACAGAGGTTGTT
>PKXZ01000076.1 GCA_003132525.1 Candidatus Dormiibacterota bacterium
TGGCCATCGAGCGGATGAACACGCCGGGGTCGAGGGTGTGCCGGACCATCCGAACCCGGTCCCCGAGGATCGCTCCCCCCGTGAAGGGGCTCGAGGGGTCCACCGCGATGACCCCCACCTGGTGTCCGGCTGCCCTCCAGCGCTCGATGACCTGGTCGCAGAGGGTGCTCTTGCCGCTCCCCGGAGGGCCGGTCACCCCGACCACGCGAGCCAGGCCGGCTCGTTCGCGAACCTGACGGAGCAGGTCGGCGATCCTCGGATCCCGATCCTCGACCATGCGGATCGCACGTGCCAGGGCACGGGTTTCGCCCGCCATCAGGCGCTCTGCGAGCTGAGCTTCAGACATCCATGGAAGTCTACCGGCGGCCCAACTTCATCCTGCCCACCGTAACCCTGTCGTCAGCCGAGTTCGTTATAAAGCCCAGGTGAGACGACAACGGGCATCGCTGCGCCGAAATCGCGTCAGGCGCAGCCGGATCTTCCTGGGATTCCTCATAGCGTTCGGTTTTGTGCTGTCCGGAGCGGTCGGCGCCCTTGCCTATTTCATGCCGGCGATCGTCACGGCGATCCAGGACACCGGGCACACGATCGACCGCAACCTGCCGACGGCGGCGGCGTCGGCAGCCGCGTCGGCTGCGGCATCACCCTCGGCGTCGGCGGCGGCTTCGGTCCCACCTCCGCCGGGCGCACCCTTCACGGTGCTCCTGCTCGGCTCGGACAACGACGCCAAATTCGGCGGTACCGTGCTCACCCAGTCGATGATCCTGGCGAGGGTGAACCCGACCACGAGACAGGTGGTCATGGAGTCCATCCCCCGAGACCTCTGGGTTCCGCTCTCGAGCGGAGGCAACGCGAAAATCGACGCAGCCTATCTGCACGGTGGCGCGAGCGCCTCGGTGGCGACGGTCGAGGAGGACTTTCACATCCACATCGACCATTACGCGTGGATCGGGTTGCTCGGCCTGGTGAATCTGATCAACCAGGTTGGGGGCATCGACGTCGTCGCCACCAACCCGGTCATGGACGACTTCTATCCCGCCGACCTCAGTGGCAAGGATCCCTACGCATACGAGCGCGTCGCCGTCCTTCCTGGTCCGCAGCATATGACCGGCATGCAGGCGCTGATGTATGTGCGCTCGCGCCACGGTGACCTGCGCAGTGACTTCGGCCGTTCCCAGCGCCAGCAGCAGGTGCTCCTTGCGCTTAGGGCCAAGGCGAAGCTGCTCGGCATCGCGGATCTGCCGGACATCGCGACGGCCATGGCCAACGACTTCTCGACCGACATGACCATCCCCGAGATCGCCTCGCTGCTGCCGATCGCGAGCAGCGTGCAACTGCAAAACGTGAAGCAGGTGATCCTCTCATCGCCCTACACGTCGAATTTCGAAGTTGACAACGAGCAGGCGCTCCAGCCCAACTGGAACCTCATCCTTCCGGAAACGCACCTGTACTTCCCTGCAGTGTGAGCCCGACCGTGAGACGCGCCCTGTCGGTGATCGTGCTGCTTGTGCTCATGGCCGGTTTCGGCTTTGGCGTGAACCGGTTTATCGCGTCCAAGAAACACAAGATCCCGACCGAGGCGTCGGTCTTCATCCCCACCGCGACGCGCCCCAGGATCGTACTCCCGGGCACGCTGTACCTCGCCCAGAACGGTGACATCTACCGACTCAGCGATGGGTTCTTCACCGACCTGCACCTGTCGACGACAAGTGGTTCGTGGATGCAGCCCGCATACATCCCCAACTCCCAGGACATCGTCGCGGTGCTGCGCGCCGCGGAGTACTCGAACCTCTACCTGTTGAGCAGCCAGGGGACGATCCTCCGCCAGCTCAGCAACAACGCATACCCGGCCCTCAACAAGGTCTATCTCAACCACTGGATGTTCTATCCGCACATGGGCGCGGACGGCAACACCATCTACTTCAGCTATGACCAGCCCAAGGATTCGGCGACCTACGCCGTCGACTTCTCGGTGTGGTCGGGCTTGCTCAACGGCAAGCTCGCCGGCAAGCAACTCAGCGTCGCCAACCCGTTCACCGGCGGCGATGTCGATCCGACACCGATGGCCAACCGCTCCGTCATCTACTCCAAGTTCGCGATCGGGAGTGGCAATGCCTATTCGCAGATTGCGATCCAAGTCAAGGCGCAGGGGAAGCCTCTCATCCTGACGACGCCCGCCCAGGATTGCGGTCAGCCTTCCCCATCACCCGACGGCACGAAGATCGCGATGATCTGCATCGGAAACACGGGCCTGCAGAGCTCACGACTCGAGGTCGCAACCCTCACCAATGGCAAGCTGGGGACGCCCGTGACGCTGGTCAACAACTGCCTCTGCGCCGACCCGGTGTGGTCGCCCGACGGAACCGGGCTCGTCTACTACAACACCGCCGACATCACCGGACATTTCGAGCTCTGGTGGATCAACGGTGCAGCGAGCGCCGCACCGTCGCCAACGATCCAGGTGACCACGAACCTCGACTTCGACGCGACATCGCCGCCCAGCTGGTCGCCGCTGAGCAGCGTGCCCGTGATGTCGCGCTGATCGCGATCTAGTAGAAGACCTGGGCGAGCTCGTAGAGCTCTCGAGGCACCCGCCGCTGCTCGGCGACGACGTCGGCAATGCTGGCCACATCGACCGTTCCGTTGGTGACCACCGGCATCTCGCCGAACAGCCCTTCAACGACGAGGTCGTATGCCTTGGCTCCGACGCGCGTCGCCCAGATGCGGTCGTACGCGGTGGGCGAGCCTCCGCGCTGCACGTGTCCGAGCACGGTGGCACGGGTCTCGTGACCGGTCCGCTCCTCGATGATTCGAGCGAGATTCTCGCCGACGCCGCGTCGCGACAGCTGCACGTGCCCGAATGCGTCTCGCGTGCCTTCCGCCTCATCCTTCGATTGCAAGCCGGCCATCTCGACACCCTCGGCGACGACGAGGATGCTGAAGTCGCTGCCGGCCTTTCTGCGGACCTCGAGGTGCGCGACCACCTCGTCGACCGTGACGCTGAACTCGGGGATGATGATCATGTCCGCGCCGCCCGCGAGACCACCCATCACCGCCACCCACCCGGTGTCGCGACCCATCACCTCGCACACCATCACGCGGTGATGCGACGTTGCCGTCGTGTGCAGGCGGTCGAGTGCCTCGGTCACGACGCTCACAGCGCTGTCGAAGCCGATGCAGTACTCGGTGATGCTGAGGTCGTTGTCCATGGTCTTGGGAACGCCGACCACACGCGCGTGTTGCTCAGCCAGGCGAGCCGCAACACTGAGCGTGTCATCCCCGCCAATGGCCACGAGCGCGTCCAGCTTGAGGCGGTCGATGTTGCGCAGGACTTCCTCGACACCGTGCTCGAGCTTCATCGGGTTGACGCGCGAGCTGCCCAGCATGGTGCCGCCGAGTTGGAGGATGCCGGAGAGCCTCGAGCGCTCGAGGGTCATGACATCGCCGTCACCGATCATGCCGGCCCAGCCGTTGCGAATGCCGAACAGCGTGTCCCCTGCCGCGAGCGCGCGACGTCCGATCGCACGGATGGCGGCATTGAGGCCTGGGGCGTCACCGCCGCCCGTCAGGATGGCAATTCTCTGTCCCACTCTTCCCCCGCTGTTCAGGAAGCTACTGGCCAACTCCAGGATCACCGAGGAACGCCTGCTCCTCGGCGCTGCCGAGTATGACGGTCACGTCGCCAGCAACGGCGGTCGCGGGGGTCGCCGGCGCGGTGGTCACCGGTGCCGTGGGCGCCGGTTCGGTGGTGACGCTGACGCCGAAGAACGTGGCCAGCCATTGCGCGGCGGCGAAGTCCTTGCCACCACTGTTGTCGATCACCTGGGTGACGGTCTGAGTCGACGCTCGGCCCCCCGCCTTGGTCGCGAACCCCACCATGTGCATGACCGACGCCCAGCGGGTGGTGGCGTTGTCGTTGCGTCCGCTCGCGTTGACAAACGTCACCTGCGCGCCGTCGGCGAGCGCCGCCGGCGTCGGAAAGACGTTCTGGACGAAGTGCTGGAGCGAGACGTAGCTTCGGTCGTTCGTGTAGAGGTAGTAGCTCCCGCAATGCGTCGGATACCCGCAGTCGTACAGGAAGTTGGTGTCATCGAGACTGATGTGCTCGATGCTCGCCGGGTTGACGCCGTTCACCAGGCCATAGAGGGACTCAGCATCACCGATGGTCAGATCGGTGAGCACATTGTCGCCGAGCGCGTTGATGACATCCGGGAGCTTGCCGAATCCGCCGATGCTCTCGATCTGGTCCTTGAGGGCGACGACGATCTGCTGCTGGCGAACGCTGCGCGCGAAGTCCGATCCCTGCCCGTCGTTCCCATGCCGTGAGCGCGCGTAGATGAGCGCCGTCGCGCCGTTCATGTGCTGCATGCCCGCGTTGAAATGCACGGTCTCGTACCGGCAGTTGCCCTCGTCGCACTCGCCGGCCGGATACTGGTTATCCGTGAAGCCGGTCGGGACATCGAGGTTGATCCCGCCCACGGCGTCGACGGCCTGCTTGAACGCGTCGAAGTCGACCCCCACGAAATAGTTGATGCCGATGCCAAGGATGTGGGCGAGCACCGGATCCGCGACCGCGGCGCCGGCGTCCACAGCGCTCGCGGGCTCCGGTCCCTCACCAAGCATTCCGGCTGCGTACGCGAAGTTGATTCGCTGCTGAGTCGACTTGCCATTTTTCAGCGGGATGGTCACGAACCAGTCGCGCGGGACCGAGATCTCCGCGATCTGTGGTGGACGGCCCTGAAGCGGCTGGATCGAGATGACCATGATCGAGTCGCTGAGAAATGCGCCGTCATGCCCATCGCCGCCGTACCCGTAGAGGACGATGTTGATCCGCTGATTGCGCAGCCGTTCCTGGTCTATGGCCGAGCCGCCGCCGCCCTGCAGCGCGCCGACCGCCGCGCTGATCGGGTTGGTGTGGAACGTCTTGGCGAGCGCGAGCGAGAGCCGCACACCATAGATACCGCCCGCGACGAGCAACAGCGAGAACATCACGATGACCGAGACCACGGCGCGCCTGCGTGTGATCCAGTTCGGAATGACGTTGTAGCGAGACCGGCGCCGCCTGCGAACGGATGATCTGCTGATTGTTGCCATGGTTGAGGTATCGCTCTCGACTTTCTGAGGGGTGAAGTGACCGCCGCATGCATCGTGCGGGGCCGGCGCGCCACAGTGGGCTCCCTCTAGGGGAAACGCTGATGTCAGCTTCCGGTTACCCGCTGCCCGGGACAAGGGTACCCCAGGGTCCGCTCGTCAGGAGCCGATCTGGCATGATCTGCGGCCAGACGCGGGGGACGGAGGAATGAGGTGCGCGCGCAGCAGGTTCAGGGCCTCGAGGGCCCATCAGGGCTTCATCTGGTCGACGTTGACGAGCCGGACGATTCGGCTCGAGTGGTCATCGAAGTCGCCGCAGCGGGCGTGAGCTTCCCCGATCTGCTGCTGACGCGTGGCGAATATCAGATGAAGCCGCCGCTGCCCTTCGTGCCCGGCGTTGAGGTGGCCGGTCGTGTCCGCTCCGCGCCCGAGGGATCAGGATTCAGGCCCGGCGACCGGGTGATGGCCTTCACGATGCTCGGTGGTTTCGCCGACGTGGCGCTCGCGGAACCAGCCCTGACCCTCGCGATTCCCGCGGGTCTGACATTCGAGGCCGCTTCGGGGTTCGTCATGAACTACCACACCGCGTTCTTCGCCCTCGCCCGCAGGGGACGGATCCGGCCCGGCGACCGGGTCGCGATCCACGGCGCCGCGGGCGGCGTTGGGACTGCCGCCGTGCAGGTTGCGCGTGGGCTCGGTGCCGAGGTGATCGCGATCGCGGCGGGCCCCGACAAGATGCACATCGCGGAGCGCGCGGGTGCGCACAAGGTTCTCGACGCCGAGGGCGACTGGGTTGCGGCGCTCCGGGCCCAGAACGATGGTCTTGGGGTCGACGCCATCCTCGACCCAGTTGGTGGAGAACGGTTCGACCAGAGCGTTCGGTGCCTCGCACCCGAGGGCCGCTTGATCGTCGTGGGCTTCACCGAGGGGCGAATCCCGAGCGTCCAGGTGAACCGGGTCCTGCTCCGGAACATCGACATCGTCGGCGCTGCCTGGGGTGCATTCCTTGGCGTCGAGCCCTCGCTGTTCGTCAAGACACAGCACGAACTCGACGCGATGATCGAGGCCGGCGTCGTCTCGCCGATCGTCGGTGCGACATACCCGCTCGAGGAGGCGCCTGCCGCGCTCAACCTCCTCGGTCAGCGGCAAGCGCGAGGCAAGGTCGTCCTCACGATGTAGGCCAAATGCCTGCAGAATGCGTCGAGGTACGTTGTGGGCATATCCGGCACGCCGTCCGCCTACCGCGTTCTCCTTGCGCTTGCGACCGTCGTGGTTGCTGTCGGCGCGGTGTCGCTGGTCGTCACGGGCGCAGGTCACATGGCACCGAAGCCCAGGCCGAGCGCGTCTTCCGGACCGACGCCTGTCCCGTTGGACTGCGCGTCCGATCAGCTGCAGTTGGACGGTGCCTACAACGAATGTGCCTCGATTGACCCGGCCACCCGTTCCTGTGACGTGACGATGGTGGGATTGGATGACATATTCCGCCTGACCACCTCCGGTCACCACGACCTGTTGTACGTCAACATCCAGCAGCTCACGGGACCCGGTGACTACCAGCTCACGGAGGGGGCTTTGCAGGTCGACTTCTATGACGACACCGGTGCCGAGTGGAGTTCCGTCGCGGGCAGTCTGACGGTGATTGCTCAAGACAGTCGGTCGGGAACGGTGCACGCGATCCTCGAACCCTGGGTCGGCAACACCTCGGCCCTGCCACTCAGCGTCAGCGGCCCGTGGAGCTGTGGGTGACCAGCGCTAGTTGCGCAGCAGGTCCCTGGCGATCACGACACGCTGAATCTGGCTCGTGCCCTCGTAGATCTGGGTGATCTTCGCGTCGCGCATCATGCGTTCGACCGGGTACTCGTTCACGTAGCCGTAGCCACCGAGGATCTGCACGGCATCGGTGGTGACTTTCATCGCCGTGTCCGCGGCGAGCAATTTCGCGATCGCGGCGAAATGGCCCACATCCGGGCTCTTGTCGTCGATGAGCTGCGAGGCCCAGTACACCATCGCCCGTGCGGCGGCGGTCTGTGCCTCCATGTCGGCGACCATGAACTGGATTCCCTGGAACTCCGCGATCGCCTTGCCGAATTGCTTGCGCTCCTTGGCATATCCGACCGCGTAGTCGAGAGCCCCTTGCGCAATCCCGAGCGCCTGCGCGGCCACTCCGGGGCGCGATCTGTCGAGAACTTTCATGGCGATGCGGAAGCCGTCACCTTCCTCGCCGATTCGATTCGCGGCGGAGATGACCACCTCGTCGAAGTGGAGCTCGGCGGTGTTGCTGCCGCGGATGCCGAGCTTGCCGTGGATCGTGTTCGCGGTGAATCCCTTGAGATGCTGCGCATCCTCGAGCACGAAGGCGCTGACACCTTTCGCCCGCTCGTTGGGATCAGTCTTGGCGAAGACGGTGATCGTGTCCGCGACACCACCCGCGGTGATCCAGATCTTACTGCCGGTGATCACGTACTCGTCGCCGTGACGTTCGGCCCGCGTCTGCATCCCGGCCGGGTCGCTGCCGGCGCCGGGTTCGCTGAGCGCGTACGCGCTGAGCTTGGCTCCACTGGCAAGGTCCGGGAGCAGCCGCGCCTTCTGCTCGTCGGTCCCCGCGATCATCAGAGGATATCCGCCGAGGGCCTGGACCGCGAGGATCAACGCGCTCGTTGCGCAGACCTTGGCCACCTCCTCGATGGCGACGTTGAGCGTCAGTGCGCTGCCGGACAGACCGCCGTACTCGGGCGGAAACGGCAACGCGAAAAGATCGTGCTTGCGGAACAGATCGACCACGTCCCACGGGAACTCGCCGCTGCGGTCGATGTCCGCGGCGCGTGGCGCGATACGCTCGCGAGCGATATCTCGCACCGTGTCGCGAATCATGGTCTGCTCTTCGTTGAGGCGGATGTCCATGCGGCTGATGCTACCAAGCCACCGAGTCAGTCGTTGAACAGGTGGCGAGCGATCACCACTCGCTGGATCTGATTGGTGCCCTCGTAGATCTGGCACGCCTTCGCGTCGCGGAGGCGCACCGCCGCCGGGTGATCCTCCGCTGCGGAATCAGGAGCACAGAGGTCGACTGCCGCTTGCGAGACCGCGACACACGTGTCGGTGGAGTACAGCTTCGCGATCGCCGCGTCGAGCGTCACGCGCCGCCCGGCGTCGACCAGTGCCGCCGCATACCGAGTCAGGTGACGTGCGGCGCTCGTGCGGACCTCCATGTCCGCAAGTGCCGTGACATCGACGTCCAGGTCCGCGGCGCGGCGGCGACGCGAGGAGGCGAGCGCAGCATCGAGCGATCCCTGGGCGATGCCCACCGCCTGCGCCGAGATGCCAACCCGGCCACTGTCAAGCGCCGACATGGCGACCGTGAAGCCGACACCCTCATCGCCGAGGCGGTTGCTCGCGGGGACGCGCACCTTATCGAGTATCAGCTCGCCCGTCCATGAACCGTGCAGCCCCATCTTTGCCAGCGGTGTGCCGGTGCGCACACCCGGCCACGCCGATTCCACCAGGAACGCGCTGATGCCGTGCGCGCCCTCGCCGGTGCGCGCCATGACGATGTAGAGATCGGCATCGCCGGCGCTCGTGATGAAGGCCTTGGCGCCGTCGAGCACGTAGGAGTCACCGTCGCGGACGGCCCGCGTTTGCATCGAGACGGCGTCACTCCCTCCGGCCGCCTCGGTCAACGCGAAGGCCCCGAGCCACTCGCCGCGTGCGAGCTTGCGCAGATAGCGCAACTTCTGGTCATCATTGCCAAAAACCAGGAGTGGCTCGGTGCCGACCGAGAGATGCACGTCGAGAATCACCGCGCAGCTGGCATCGACACGCGCGACCGTCTCAATGAACTCGATGAAGTCCGCGTGCGTGCCGCCCGCGCCGCCATACGCCTCGGGGGTGAGTATCCCGGCCAGGCCCGCTTCGCCCGCCGCCTCGACGACTCTCTTGGGGGAGGGACCGTCTCCGCGCGCCATTGCCGCAGCGATCGGCAAGATGGCGTCCTCCACGAACGCCCCGATGCGGCCACCGAGGGCTGCGTCGACGAGCTCAGTCGACACGGACGAGCGTTGCTTCGCCCTGCGCGATGCCGCTGCAGATGCCGGCGGCCCCGTATCCGCCGCCGCGACGGCGCAACTCGTAGAGGAGCGTCATGAGAATCCGCGCTCCGCTGGCGCCGATCGGATGGCCGATCGCGATGGCCCCGCCGTTGACGTTGACGCGATCGGGATCCACCTCGAGCATCCGCGTGCTCGTGATCGCGACTGCGGCAAAGGCCTCGTTGATCTCCACCAGTTCGAGTTTGCCGGCGTCGACCTCGCCGCGGGTTCGGGCGAGGGCGGCCTCGACCGCAAGCGCGGGTACGGTCGCCAGGTAGGGATGCTCGGCGGCGGATTCACCGTAGGTGAGCCAGGTGCCGAGCGGCGTGAGCCCTTCCGCACGCGCGCGTTCGGCGTTCATGAGCAATACGGCTGTGGCGCCGTCGTTCATTCCCGGCGCGTTGCCGGCGGTGACGGTGGTCCCGTCGCCGAACGCACCGCGGAGCGCGGCGAGCTTCGCGAGCGTCGTGTCCGCGCGCGGCTGCTCGTCGCGTCCCACCGTTGACCCGTTGACCCTCACGGGCACGATCTCGTCCGCGAACCGTCCGGCGGCGAGCGCTTCTTGGTAGCGCATCTGCGAGCGGAACGCCCATGCATCCTGCTGCTCTCGGGTGACCCCGAGCTCGGATGCGACATCGCTGCCGTGCACACCCATGAGCACGCCGTCGACAGGGCAGCAGAGTCCGTCGCGCATCATGCTGTCGACTGCGACGCGGTCGCCGAAGCGACTGCCGAAGCGCTGATCCTCGAGCAGATATGGCGAGCGGGACATCGACTCCATCCCACCAGCCACGACCACGTCCGCCTCGCCGGAGCGGATGAGCAGCGCACCGAGGTTGACCGCCTTCAGCGCGCTCGCGCAGACCTTGTTGACGGTGAACGACGAGACGCTCGCGGGGAGACCCGCGCGCAACCCTGCCTGGCGCGACGGCACCTGTCCCTGGCCGGCCGCGAGCACCATGCCCATGATCAGCTGATCGACGGTGGCCGGGTCGGTGCCGGTCCGCTCGAGGACCTCGCGAATCACCCGTGCCCCAAGATCGACGGCAGGCACCGACGCGAGGCCACCGCCGAGCTTGCCGAAAGGCGTCCGCGCCGCCGCGACGATGACCGCCTCAGTCGCCACCGTCACTCTCGAGCACCTCGAACGGCCGGAGCAGGTGGCGCGCGATCAGGATGCGCTGAACCTCACTCGTCCCCTCCCCAATCTCATTGACCTTGACGTCGCGATACAGGCGCGCCACCGGTGACTCCTCCATGAAGCCCATGCCGCCGTGGATCTGTATCGCCTGATTCGCGCACGCGGTCGCCACCTCGGACGCGTGCAGCTTTGCCATCGATGCATAGGGTGCCGCACTTTTCCCCGCATCAATCGCGGCGGCGGCTCGCCAGGTCATCAGTCGAGCCAGTTCGATCTGCGTGCCCATGTCGGCCAGCTTGAACTGGGTGGCCTGAAACGTCGCGATCGGAACCCCGAACTGGCGTCGAGCCGACGAGTAGGCGAGCGACGCGTCGAGGCACGCCTGAGCGACGCCGACGGACAGTGCGGCGATGGCCACACGGCCGCCCTCGAGTATCTGCAGGAACTGGGTCAATCCCTGACCGGGCGTCCCGACGAGGTTGCCGAGCGGCACACGGCAGTCCTCGAAGATCAACTCCCGGGTATCGGATGCGTGCCACCCGAGCTTTCGGTATTTGGCAGCCTGCGAGTAACCGGGTGTTCCATGCTCCACGGCGATCGTGCTGATCTGCTTGTGACCGTTGTGCGAACCGGTGATGGCGGTGATGGTCACCCCCGCGCTGATGTCAGTCCCCGCATTGGTGATGAACGCCTTGCGGCCGTTGATGACCCATTCATCGCCATCGCGGACCGCGCGCGTCTGCGTGGCGGCGGCGTCAGATCCCGCGTCCGGCTCGGTGAGCCCAAACGCCCAGAGCCGGTCACCGGCCATGAGCGGCTCGAGCCAGCGCTCCTGCTGCTCTCGCGAGCCGAACTTCGCGATCGGCGAGATCCCGAGTGAGACGGCAGCCTCGAGCGTGATCGCGCAGCTGGCATCAGCGCGAGCGATCTCCTCCATGGCGAGGCAGTACGAGATGAAATCGCCCCCGGCACCACCCATCTCCTCAGGGAATGGCAGCGCGAACAAGCCGAGCCTCGCCATCCCGGCGACGAGGGCATAGGGAAACTCTCCCGTCTCGTCGTAATGGGCGGCCGCCGGCGCGATCTCCGCCTGGGCGAAGTCGCGAACCACGTCGCGAATATGACGCTGCTCGTCGCTGAGATCGAAGTTCACTCGAACCTAACGGTAGCGCGGCGGGATGGGCTCGAGGCACGCTCTCAGCGAGGCTGCGTGCCGAGCCTCACTGCCGTCAGCCGGACGACGTCCTCAATCGTGTCGGCAATGTCCGCGCCGGCCGCCGTGAGCGCATCGAGCTTGCTCTGCGCGCTGCCGGTGTTGCCGCTGATGATCGCCCCGGCATGTCCCATCCGCTTGCCCGGCGGCGCGGTGCGCCCGGAGATGAACGCCACCACCGGCTTGTCGAAACCGGTCCCTCGAATCCAGGCTGCGGCGTTCTCCTCGTCGGATCCACCGATCTCGCCGATCAGCACCACCGCGCGGGTCTCCGAATCGTCGGCGAAACGCTGCAGGACGTCGGGAAAGCTGAGCCCCATCACCGGGTCCCCACCGATGCCGACCGACGTCGTCTGCCCCATACCACCCTGACCAAGCCCCTGAATGACCTCGTACGTGAGCGTTCCGCTCCGCCCAACAATCCCGACCGGTCCAGGGGTATTGATGTGATTGGGAATGATCCCGACCTTGCACTGACCAGGAGTCACGATCCCCGGGCAGTTGGCACCCAGCAGCTGATGCCCCGACCGAATCACGAACTCCCGCGCCCGGATCATGTCCTGCACAGGAATGAGCTCGGTGATGCAGACCGTCAACTCGATCCCCGCGGCCGCCGATTCCATGATCGCGTCAGCAGCAAATGCCGGCGGCACAAAGATCCCGGAGACGTCAGCCCCCGTCGCAGCAACAGCATCAGCAACGGTGTCGAAGATCGGCACCCCCTCCTGATCCGTCCCGCCCTTCCCGGGCGAAACACCGGCGACGATATTGGTCCCAAACGCACGCATCTGAGCGGTATGGAAGCTTCCCTCGCGCCCGGTAATGCCCTGGATAAGCACGCGGCTGGACCGATCGACCAGCACGCTCATGAGGCGAGCCTGGAGGTGAGGGCATCAGTGGCCAGATGAACTACTACGCTGGCGAGGGCATGAACGGAGGAGGGCCGTCTCGGAGCCCGGGCTACTCCCCCGGGCGAGAGCGAGGGGCGGAACGGCGAAGGCGTTCCGACCCCGTGCCCACCGCAGTTCATGCCCTCGCCACCGTGTGTGCGGCGCAAGACGAACGTCATGCGCTCCCTGCCCTGGTGAGTTGAACGATGGTCTCTGCGGCCCCGGTCGCCGTCTTGGCCGGCACGATGCCGGCCTCCTCGAGCAGCTTTCGTCCTTCCTCTTCCATCGTGCCCGTCATGCGGACCACCAGCGGCTTGGTGATGTGCAGCTCGTCGCGCGCCGCGATGATGCCGCGCGCGACCTCATCACCTCGCGTAATTCCCCCGAAGATGTTGATGAAGACTCCGCGCACCTTGGGGTCGAGAAGCACCATCTCGAGCGCGTTGTGCACGCGCTCAGCGTTGGCGCCGCCGCCGATGTCGAGGAAGTCGGCGGGCTCGCCGCCGTGCTGCTTGACGAGGTCGAGCGTGTTCATGGTCAGGCCGGCGCCGTTGCCGATGCAGCCGATGTCGCCATCGAGGTGGACGTAGGTCAGGCCGCGTTTGCGCGCCTCCACCTCGAACGGGTCGTCGCCGCTGCGGCCGTCATCACCGGTCTCGTCGCGCGCGAGCTCCTCGGCGATGTCCTTGTGCCGGGAATCGGCGTTCTCGTCGATCTCGAGCTTGCCATCGGCGGCAACGAGATTTCCCTCGGGTGTCAGCACCAGCGGATTGATCTCGCAGGTCAAAGCGTCGAGTGAGGTGGCGACCTCATAGAGACGACTGGTCAGCCCGACGAGGCTGCTCACCAGCTTCGGCACGCGGTCGTGCAGCTCGGGAGCGTGCTTGAGTCCGGCAAACGCCAGCCGGCGGATCTCGAACGGCTGCGGGCCGGCGAACGGGTCCGGCCAGAGCTTGGCGATCCGCTCGGGCGCCTCCTCGGCGACCTGCTCGATCTCCATCCCGCCCGCGGCGGAGAAGATGATCACAAGCCTCCGGCGGTCACGGTCGAGCGTGATGCCGAGATAGAGCTCGGCATCGATGCTCAGGCCGGTCTCGCACCAGACGCTGCGCACCGGGTAGCCGCGAATGTCCATCGCCAGGATGCGCGCGGCCTCTCGTTGCGCTTCCTCGGGTGTGTCCACGACCGCGATGCCGCCCGCCTTGCCCCGGCCTCCGATGGGCACCTGTGCCTTCACCGCGATGCGACCGAGCTCACGAGCCGCAGCGGCCGCCTCCTCGGGGGTGCGCGCCAGCCGGCCCGGCGGTACCGGGATGCCGGCGGCGGCGAAACGCTGTTTCGCCTGGTACTCGAGGAGCTTCATCGGCGGGCCAGTCTAGAGAAAGCGGTGTGGCTCATCGACGAGGAGCGATGCGATCGAGCTCCTCCAGGTCGGCCGCGCTCGGCCGCCAGTGGCCGGCTTGCGCGTTGGCTCGCACCTGCTCCGGCGATGTCGCCCCGGCGATGACTGAGACGACCTGCGGCTGGGCGGCGAGACCACCGATGGCGACATCGAGGATCGAGATGCCGCGCTCCTGGGCAAAGGCCTCGACCGCTTCGACGACGTCGAAGTTGGCGTCCGTCAGCCAACGGCTGGGGTTGGCGCCCGGGGCAGTTGCGAGACGCGTGCCCGGGACGGGCGGCTGGCCGCGCCGATGCTTGCCCGTGAGCAGGCCGTTGGCGAGCGGGCTGTACGGGATCATCGCCACGTCGTAGTGGGCGCACGCCGGGATCACCTCTTCCTCGACCGAGCGATCGAGGAGGCTGTACGCGTTCTGCGCGGTCACGAACCGGGTGAGGCCGCGGGTTCGCGCCATCCAGTCCGCGTCGGCGATCTGCCAACCGGCCAGGTTCGACGAGCCGGCGCAGCGGATTTTGCCCTCGCTCACCAGTTCGGTGAGCGTCTCGAGGGTCTCCTCGATCGGGGTTACGGGATCCGGAGTGTGATGTTGGTAGAGGTCGATCCAGTCAGTGTCGAGCCGCCGAAGACTGTTCTCGATGGCCACGCGGATCCACGCTCGGGACCCGCCGCAGTCCGGGCCGCCGGACTTGTGCCCGAACTTGGACGCGATGACCACGTCCTCGCGCCGCCCCTTGAGCGCCGCGCCGAGCATCTCCTCGCTCTGCCCGCCACCATAGATGTCGGCAGTGTCGAAGAAGGTGATCCCCGCTTCGAGTGCTGCGTGCACCACGCGAGCCGCTCCCTCGGCGTCGAGCCGGCGGCCGAAGTTGTTGCAACCGAGTCCAACCACCGTGGCCTCGAGAGCCCCTCCGCCGATTGGTCGAGTCTCGAGGTCGCTCACGCCCGACAGAGTACGCAAAGCTCATCTCTCAGCAGCAGCCGGAGGCTGCTAGGCTGACCGCGTTGGCAGAGCGCGTCGTCGGGACTCCACCAGACCAAGATCCGGCGCCAGAGCCGGCCGAACCTCGAGCCGGGGACGCTTCCGACCGCGTTACCACCGAGCCACAGAAGACGTCACGTCGCGACGGCGTGAATGTGATCTCGGTGCGAACGCTCGTGACGGCGGCGCTGATCGTGCTCGGCATCGTGGCGCTGGTCGCGTTCCTGGCCACGATCATCAGCATCGTCCTGGTCGTGCTGGTCGCGATCGTGTTCGCCGAAGGGATACGACCGCTGGTGGACGAGCTCAAGGTGCGGCGCCTTCCGAGACCGGTCGGCATTCTTGTCGTCTACCTCGCGGTGCTCGCCTTCATCGCGATCATGGTGCTGCTCCTGGTGCAGCCGATCGTCAGCGAGGCGTCGTCGCTCGCCACCAATTTCCCGACATATCAGAAGGATTTTCTCAAGTGGTTCACCGGCGTGGAGCAGCAGTTTCACTTCAATGTCGACGTCGCGAAACAGGTGAGCACGGTCATCGACGCCACGCGCAACATCCTGTTCGCGATCGGCGGCACGATCTTCAGCATCATCGTGGACTTCGTGCTGGTGCTCGTCGTCGGCTTCCTGTGGCTGGTGAGCAGCGACCGGCTCAAGGCGTTCGCGGTGGATCTCTTTCCCGAGCCACACCAGGACCTGGTGGTCGACATCTTTCGGGAGATGGGATTCCGGATGGGCGGCTTCCTGCGGGCAGTGGCGATCAACAGCCTGGCGCTCGGACTCGTGGTGGGAGTCGCGTGCTGGCTGCTTCGGCTTCCGGACCCGGTCCTCCTCGGCATCTTCGCCGGCCTCACCGCCGCGATCCCGATGGTCGGGGGCATCATCGGCGTGGTGCCGGCGGTGCTGCTGGGATTCACCGTCAGCCCTGAATACCCGATCGTGGTGTTGATCGTTCTGATGGTGATCCAGCTCGTCGACGCGAACACGGTCGTGCCGATGGTGATGAACCGCGTCGTGTCCCTGCCGGCACTGGGAGTCGTGCTCGCGCTGCTGGTCGGCGGCGCGATCCAGGGGTTGATCGGAGCGATCCTCGCCGTGCCCGTCGCGGCCGCGCTCCAGGTGCTGCTCGTGCGTGCCGCGGTCCCGGCGATCCA
Organism: Candidatus Dormiibacterota bacterium; assembly: GCA_003132525.1. Lineage (GTDB taxonomy): Bacteria > Chloroflexota > Dormibacteria > Aeolococcales > Aeolococcaceae > Palsa-851. Next base: position 15,952 of record PKXZ01000076.1, read on the forward strand.
CCACGCCCAGGGTCGCACCGACCGGGCCTACGCGAAGGCGTACGTCCCGCTGTCCGCCGGCCTCAAGGACTCCGCCCCGCGCACGGGCGGGCGACGCGTCAATCCGCGCTGACCGTCAGAGCGGAATGTTGCCGTGCTTTCGCCGTGGTGTCTCAACGTGCTTGTCGCGCGCCATGCGCAGCGCTGCGATCAGCGCACCTCGCGTCTGCCGCGGCTCGATCACGTCGTCGACGTAGCCCCGCTCGGCCGCGTAGTACGGATTGGCGAACTGCTCGCGATACTCCTCGATCAGCTCGTCTGAACGCTGCTTCGGGTCGGCGGCCTGAGCGATCTCGCGCTTGAAGATCACGCTCACCGCACCCTGCGGCCCCATCACCGCGATCTCCGCGGTGGGCCACGCCACGTTGTAGTCGGCGCGGATGTGCTTGGAGCACATGACGTCGTACGCGCCGCCGTACGCCTTGCGCGTGATCACGGTGAGCTTCGGCACGGTCGCCTCGCAGTACGCGTAGAGCAGCTTGGCGCCGTGACGGATGATGCCGCCGTACTCCTGGTCGGTGCCGGGGAGGAAACCCGGCACGTCGACAAAGGTTACCAGCGGCACGTTGAACGAGTCGCAGAAGCGCACGAAGCGCGCCGCCTTGTTGGAGGCGGCGATGTCGAGCGCACCGGCAAGCACCCGTGGCTGATTGCCGACGACGCCGATGGGGTGACCGTCCAACCTCGCGAACCCGCAGATGATGTTCTCGGCGTGGTAGTGCATGACTTCGAGAAACCGCCCGTCGTCAACGACGCGCGTGACCACGCTGCGCATGTCGTACGGCTGGTTCGGGTTGTCTGGGATGATCGTCTGGAGCTCGGCGTCCTCGCGGTGCGGATCGTCGAGCGTGGGACGGTACGGCGGCTGCTCGCGGTTGTTCGGCGGGAGATATGAGAGCAGCTCGCGCATCTGTGCGAATGCCTCGTCCTCGGTGTCGGCGATGAAATGAGCGACGCCACTCCGCTGGTTGTGCACATCCGAGCCGCCGAGCTCCTCGAACGTCACCTCCTCGCCGGTGGTGACCTTGATGACATCCGGACCGGTGATGAACATGTACCCGACCTTGCGCACCATGAAGATGAAGTCGGTCATCGCGGGCGAGTACACGGCCCCGCCCGTGCACGGTCCGGCGATCAGCGACAGCTGCGGGATCACACCACTCGACGTCACGTTGCGATAGAAGATCTCCGCGTATCCCGCCAGCGAGACGACGCCCTCCTGGATACGCGCGCCACCCGAGTCATTGATACCGATGCACGGACAGCCGGTGCGCAGCGCGAGATCCATGATCTTGGTGACCTTCTCCGCGAACACCTCGCCGAGCGAGCCGCCGAACACGGACGCGTCATGGCTGAACACGAAGACCTGCCGGCCTCCGATCGTTCCCCAGCCGGTGATCACCCCGTCACCGCGGATCCTCCGATCGTCCATATCGAAGTTGGTCGTGCGGTGGAGCGCGAACATGTCGAGCTCGGTGAACGAGCCAGCATCGAGCATCCTGTCGATGCGCTCGCGCGCGGTGAGCTTGCCCTTGGCGTGCTGCGAGCGCTCCGCGGCACCGCCCCGATGCACGGCGTCGTAGCGCCGTTTACGAAGCAGGTTGATCTTCTTCCCAGTGCCGTCACGAGCGCTGCTCGACGAAGCTGCTTCGGTATCGAGCGGCACCGGAACGCCGGTGGGAACGACCGCATCGCTCGCCCCGGCGGGGGGAACGCCCTTGCGCGCCTGTCTGGTCACCGCGTCAGGCTACCAGGGAGCGCATGCGGCTTCGGGGTCATACCGTGACCGGCGGACGGTACGAGCCGAACACGTCGCGGAGCACACCACACACCTCGCCCACGGTCGCTCGAGCCTCCAACGCCGTGCGCATGAGCGGCAGCAGGTTGGCCGTTCCCTGAGCACCGGCTCGTAGCGCATCGAGCGCACGATCCACGTCGCCGCCCGATCGAGTGGCGCGCACCTGTGTGAGCCGCTCGATCTGCGCCGCTTCCAGGTCCGCGCCGATCTGCAGGATCGGCACTGTTGGCTGCGACGTCTCCGTGAACCGGTTCACACCGACGATGACCCGTTCGCCGGACTCGACGAGACGCTGGTGGCGATACGCCGATTCCTGTATCTGCTGCTGGTAGAAACCGGCCTCGATCGCTGCGACGGCGCCACCCTGCTCCTCGACGCGTGCCATGAGCGCCCGTGACTCCTCGATGAGGTCGTGCGTCAGCGTTTCGACGAGATGCGATCCGCCGAGCGGATCGGTAGCGCCGGCGACACCGGTCTCGTGGCCGATGACCTGCTGCGTGCGCAGCGCGATCTCTGCCGCCTGCTCCGACGGGAGCGCGAGCGCTTCGTCGTAGCTGTTCGTGTGCAGGGACTGCGCACCGCCGCATACGGCGGCGAGCGCCTGCAGCGAGACGCGCACCACGTTGTTCAGTGGTTGCTGTGCAGTGAGTGTCGCTCCGCTCGTCTGCGCGTGGAATCGCAGTTGCAGGCTGCGTTCCCCCGATGCGCCGAAGTGCTCACGCATGACGTCCGCCCAGAGCGCCCGTGCAGCCCTGAACTTTGCAACCTCTTCGAAGAAGTCGTTGCTGACGTTGAAGAAAAAGCTGAGTCGCGGAGCGAAGTCCTCCACGTCGAGGCCCGCTTCAATTGCTGCCTGGACATAGGCGACGCCGTTGCTCAGCGTGAAGGCAATCTCCTGCGGGGCAGTCGCGCCCGCTTCGCGAATGTGGTAGCCGCTGATGCTGATCGTGTTCCAGCGAGGGAGATGCTCCGCGCAGTACGCGAATGTATCGGTGACCAGCCGCATCGACGGGCGCGGCGGATAGATGTACGTGCCGCGCGCGGCGTATTCCTTGAGGATGTCGTTCTGGATCGTTCCGCCCAATGACGCGGCGTCGATCCCCTTGCGCTCGGCCGCAAGCTCGTAGAGCAGGAGCAGCACCGAGGCCGGCGCGTTGATGGTCATCGACGTCGTCACGCGGTCCTGAGGGATGCCGCGCATGAGCAGCTCCATGTCGTCGAGCGAGTCGATCGCGACGCCCACCTTGCCCACCTCGCCGTGGGCCACCGGGTCGTCGCTGTCGTATCCCATCTGGGTGGGCAGATCGAACGCCACCGAGAGCCCGCTCTGTCCGGCGCGCAGCAGGTACTGAAAGCGCTCGTTGGTCTGCTCGGCGCTTCCGAACCCCGCGTACTGGCGCATCGTCCAGAGCCGCGAGCGGTAGCCGTCGGCGCGGATGCCCCTCGTGTACGGGTACTCGCCAGGCGGCGGTGGCTCGTCCGGCTGATCGACGTAGAACGGTTCCAGCGGCAGGCCGGACTCCGTCTCATTGAGGTTGCCGGGTTCGGCGCCGGGACGGTCGCTCACGAGCGCGACCCGGCATTCTCCTGCTCTGACTGACACAGCTCCGTGAGCACCCCGCCAGCGGCCGAGGGATGGAGGAACGCCACGAGCCTGCCCCCCGCGCCCTGACGCGGGCAGGTGTCCAGGAGCTGCAGGCCGAGCGCGGCGAAGTGGTCGAGGCTGGCCTGAACGTCGTCGACCCCGTAGGCAACGTGATGCAGACCGCCGCCCCGCCGGGCCAGGAACCCCGCGATCTTCGACTCCGGCCCGGTGCTGCCGAGCAGCTCGATGCGCGACTCGCCGACGTCGAACATCACCGCCTCGATGCCTTCGCTGGCCACCACCTGCCGGTGCGCGGGGGGCGAGCCGGTGAGCCGCTCGTACACAGCGACCGCGAGATCGAGGTCGGCGACGGCGATGCCGACATGGTCGATCCTGGTGAATGCGCTCGCCATCTTCGGCCGAGTATAGGAAGCAATACGGCAACGCCGCGTTCGCTTCCGGGAACTCGATGCTAGCGTCCAGTGGCCGTGAGAACCCGTCGCGCGGTCGCCATCGCGGCCGCCGTCAGCACCGTCCTTCTCGCGTATTACGCGATCGCCTGGGCCCAGGTGACCCCGCTGCGCGAACGAGGCACCGATTTCTCCGCCTCATACGTGGCGGCACTTCTGGTGCGCAGCGGCGACGGCGGCGAGCTCTATGACCAGTCCGTCGAGCACGCGCGCCACCTGACCCTGCTTCCGGCCGGCACGGTCATCAACCTTCCATTCATCACCCCTCCGACGACAGCACTCCTGGCGCTGCCGCTCACGATGCTCGATCCGGGCACCGCGTTTCGGGTGTGGTCGCTGATCGAGCTCTTGCTCCTGGCCCTCGCAGTATGGGTGGCGATCCGCGCCGGCCCCTGGCCCACGGGAACCGGGCGATCAACTCGAACGGCAACGCTGCTCATGGGGCTTGCCGCCGGCGGCACCTACGCGTTCCTGCTGCTGGGTCAGATCGACGGGATCGCCGCAATCGGTCTCGCGGTCGCCTACGCCGCCTGGCGGAAGGAGCGGCCGGCGGCCGCTGGATTCTGGCTCGCGCTCGCCTTCGCCGCGACCAAGCCCCACCTCGCGATCGGGCTCGGCATCTGGCTGATCGCGAGGCGCGACTGGCGAGCGCTCGGCGGTGCGGTGGCCGGCTGTGCCGTCGTGGCCGTCGTGTCCCTGTACCTGGTCGGCCCGTCCGGACTCGCGGGATTCGTGTCCGCCCTGGGGTTCGCGGCAGGCAACACGCCGGGGGCGAGCACGCTCGGCATCCCCGGGCTGGTCGCGTCCTGGCTCGGGAGTGGAACGGCCCCCGTGGTCATCGGGCTGGTGGGGTCGCTGATCGCGCTCGTGGGGTGCGCGATCCTGGGGTCGCGCTCGCGTGGGAATCCCGCAGCGCTGGGGCTCTCGCTCGCCGGTGCGGCAGCGCTCTCGCTGGCCGCATCCCCGCATCTTCTGCCCCACGACCTCGTGATCCTGGCGCCGGTATTCGCATGGTGCATGGCCCGCGCCGCGGCCACCGAGGCGGCATCCTGGCCGGGCCTCCTGAGCATTCGCGTGATGGCCGCGTGGGCGGCGCTGAGCGTGCTGACCCTTGTCGACACCGGCAATGCGTCCCCTGCGCCTCCTGGCAGGCTCGTGCCGCTGGCGCTGATCGGCATCGGGGTCGCGGCGCTGCGAATCCCGGCTGCGAGAACCGCGGCGGGACGGCGGGCTCGAGTCGCCCTGGCTCAGTCCGGCGGGGGCAGCGGTGCCGGCGGGTCGACCGCGTAGTCGTAGAAGCCGCGGCCGCTCTTGCGGCCGAGCCGGCCCGCGCCAACCATCCGCTCGAGGATCGCGACGGTCGCGACATCGCCCGGAGCGTGATCGCGCTCCATGCGGTCCCGGCGGATCGTCAGGACCGTATCGAGGCCGGAGAAGTCCGCCAGTTGAAATGGACCCATCGGCCAGTTGAGCCCCTTGCGGACCGCGATGTCGATGTCCTCCGCGGACGCGACGCCACCCTGGAGGAGCGAGAACGCCTCGCGCGAGGCGGATCCGAGGATCCGGTTGACGATGAAGCCATCGATCTCCTTCTCAACGACGATCGGCGTCCGGCCCATCCGTTTCGACCATGCAACCGCGCGAGCGCAGGTGTCGTCCGAGGTCTCAGGCCCGCGAACCACCTCGCACAGGTCCATGACCAGCACCGGGTGGAAGAAGTGCATGTTGCAGCAGAGCTCTGGACGGGCCGTCGCGTCCGCGAGGCGCGACACCACGATGTTGCTCGAGTTGGTGGCGATGCCCGCGCGCGCCGGAAGGTGGGCGTCGAGCTCGGCAAAGATCTCCCGCTTGACCGAGGGCAACTCGACCACCGCTTCGATGGCCCACGCCGACTCCGCTGCCGCGCTTGCCAGGTCGGTGGTAGCCGTCACCCGGCTTGCCGCGGCGTCGGCCTCGGAGCGCTCCAGACGGCCTTTCTCGACCCGGCGATCGAGCCACTGACGGTTCGACGCCATGGCTCGCTGCAGATGCTCCGCATCGACGTCGACGAGCGAGACGTCGATCCCATTGAGGGCGGCCTGCTGAGCGATCTGCGCCCCCATGGTCCCGGCTCCGACGACGAGCAGGCGACCCTCATCACCCCTGCCGGCACGCCGGGGACTCATCCGCTCACGCCTCGTCCGGCCACCGGACCGGCACCCGAGTCGTGCAGTTGGTCAGCTCCTGCGAGGCCTTGGTATAGCGAACGATGGTCGGGAAGTCGCCTTTCAGCTTCAGCCGGCCGAGCATGATTCCCTTGGTGGCGTCGAGTTCCTTCTGCGCCACCTGCTTCCAGCGCGAATAGGCGCCGGTGATGACGAACTTCGCCTGCTGGGCGTCTTCACGGGTGCCGACGCGGACGTCGCGGGCCTCGCCGTGCCAGAGATCGAGAAAGACACCTCGATCCTCGGGAAAATTCTTGTCGGGCTCGGCGAGCACGACCAGGCCGACGGTGCCCTCCCAACCTGCTGCCGCCTGCTTGTACACCGGCGACTTGTTGATCTCGGCCTTGAAGGCCTCGGCCCATTCGGGACTGTACGCGTCGACCACTTCGGTGTCTGCCACTGCCTGCCTCCTTGGACGGGTACCCCGCTGCCGCCGGGCAGCCAAGTGTGCCCTGACCGCTCGCCGCTGCGCCACTGCCGTCGACGTGCCATCCTCTCCACATGCCTCAAGACCTCCGCGTGCCGGTGGATCCGCCATGCGCTCGCTGCGAGAGCACGCGGTTGGTGCCGCTTACATTCGGGGATCGACAGACCGGGTACGACCAGCCTGGATTCAAGTGCGCAGATTGCGGCGCGCGCTTTCAGACGCTGCAGAACCAGCGCTTGCCTCGCCCGATTTGAGGGGCCTCGAGCTGTCTGACCCGGCGCGTCCGGTCAGTCCGCGACGGGGTCTTTGAGCGCCCGGGCCACGTAGACAGCGACGTCGTCCACCGCGAGCGCGCCGCCGATCTGCTTGGCTGAGATGCCCTCGTCGAACATGGCCAGACAGAACGGGCATGCCGTCGCGACCTTGGTGGCGTGCGTGTCCACCGCCTGGTCGACCCTGCGGTGGTTGACCCGGGGCTGGCCCTCCTCCATCCACATCCTGCCGCCGCCGGCGCCACAGCACATCCCCTCGCTCTTGCTTCGCGCCATCTCCACGACCTTGAGGCCTGGGATGCGTTCGAGGATCTCTCGAGGCGGGGCGAAGATGTCGTTCCAGCGCCCCAGGTAACAGGAGTCGTGGTACGTGATCGTCTCCTCCTGCCCCTTGGCAGCGTCGAGGGTGATCCGCCCCTCCTTAAGCAGCCGATCGATCAGCTGGGTGTGATGGATGACCTCATAGTCGCCGCCGAAGTCACCGTACTCGTTGGCGAATGTGTTGAAGCAGTGCGGGCACGACGCGATGATCTTGCGCACGTTGTGGCGCTTGAGCACCTCGACGTTCTCCTTGGCGCGTTCCTGGAACAGGTACTCGTTGCCGATTCTGCGCGCGGGATCACCGGTGCATTTCTCCTCGGTGCCCAGGATGGCGAAGTCCACTCCCGCGGCCTGAAGGATTTTGGACAGTGCTGCGGCGATCGTTCTCGCGCGCTCGTCGAATGACGCCGCGCAGCCGACCCAGTAGAGGTACTCGGCATCGGGCTTGTCCGCGATAAAGGAAACCCCGAGATCCTTTGCCCAGTCGGCTCGCGACTGATGGGACAACCCATACGGGTTGGCGACGTTCTCGATGTTGCGCAGCGCCGATTCCGCCTGCCTGGGCAGGCGCGATTCATCAAGGACGAGATGGCGGCGCATGTCCATGATCTTGGGAACGTGCTCGATCAGCACGGGACACTGATCCATGCAAGCGCCACACGTGGTGCACGCCCAGAGTGTCTCCTCGAGAATCGTGCCTCCGATCAACGGACGTGCTCCGTCGTTGGGCACTGCTGCCGCCACCTGCTCGGGCGAAAGCCATGACGGTTGAAAGTGTCCGGGCAGATCGTGGACCGCGCCGGCGTGATGATCCCCGCTGGTCCACATTGCCGCACCCTCGCTCGCGTCTCCGTCCTGCGCGAGGTGCGCGTCGTGCCTGGTCGCGGCGTATCCCCCGGCGAGGTTTTCGTACGCGAGGTCACGCAGATCGGTGATGAGCGTCTTTGGGGACAGCGGTTTGCCGGTGTTGTATGCAGGACAGTGTGTCTGGCAGCGTCCGCACTCCGTGCACGTGTAGAGATCGAGCGTGTCCTTCCATGAGAACTGCTCGAGGGCGCCGGCGCCGAAGTGCTGGTCGGCCTCGCTCTCGGCGTTCATCACGGCCTCGATATCGAGCGTGCGCAACGCTCCTTTCGGCCGCTCGTTCTTGAAGAAGACGTTGGGAACCGACGTGAGGATGTGCAGGTGCTTGCTGTAGCCGAGGTAGACGAGGAATCCGAACACGAGCGTCAGGTGCGCCCAGAAGAAGATGCCGTGCAGGACGATGAGCGCCTCGCTGCTCGAGCCGAGCGGCCGGAAGATGCTTGCGAGCGCTGACGCGAGGGGTCGCCACTGACCGAGCGCCTCGGGCGCACCCTCGGCAATTCGCGTGGCGTAGTTGAGCTCCATGCAGATGACCAGCGCACCGATCCACGCGAGGATGAGGATGGCGTCGCCGCGGTGGCTGCCCCGAAAACGCGTCGGGTTGATGACCAGCCGGTTATAGAGTGCCAGCGCGATTCCGCAGATGACCACCAGGAAGAAAAGGTCCTGCAGGAACGCGATCGCCCCGCTCCCCGGGAGCTGGTTGAACTGGAATCCCTGCCAGAGCGCCTCGACGATCCCCTGCGCGATCGCGGTGAGCAGCACGAGAAAACCCCAGAAGATGAAGGCGTGGAGCACACCGGCGAGCGGCCACCTGAGCAACCGCCCCTGGGCCATCACGTAGACGAAGAAGGCCCGCACACGCGACAACGGGTGATCGAGACGATGCTCCTGACGCGTGGTCCGCCGCATCAAGCCGAGCAGCTTTCGCCAGCGCAACGCGCTCGCAATCAGCGACGCGCCGGCAAGCAGGACCAGCGCGATCGGGCTGATGATCGCGGTCACTGCCGCGGACACTAGCGCCCCTTCCACTCCGGCGGACGTTTTTGCATGAACGCCGCGATCCCCTCCTGAGCGTCCTCGGTTCCGAAGAGGGCGACGAACTCGCTGCGCTCCGCCTTCAATGCCTCGACAATCGAAAGTTGCGCGCCGGCCCGCATGGCGCGTTTGGTGGCGGCGAGCGCGAGCGGCGCCCTCGCGGCGAGCAACTCCCCCCAACGCTGCGCAGTGGCGGGCAGGTCGTCGGGCTCGACGACCTCCGCAACCAGTCCGATCGAGAGCGCGCGTTCGGCGTCGACCGGATCGCCGGTGAGCAGCAGCTCGGCAGCGCGCGCCGTGCCGATCAGCCGCGGCAGGCGCTGGGTGCCGCCCCAGCCGGGGATGATGCCGAGCTTGATCTCCGGCTGGCCGAAGCGGGCGGTACGCGCCGCGATGCGGATGTCGCATGCAAGCGTGAGCTCGCAGCCACCGCCGAACGCGATGCCGTTGACGGCGGCGATCACCGGGAGCCGCGAAGCCTCGAAGAGGAGGGTCAGATCGGTGGCCTTGCCGATGGCGTCGGCACCCGCGCCGAAGCCGGTGATGTCCGCACCAGCGGAGAAGAACTTGGGCCCGTTTCCGGTGATGACGAGCGCACGGCAGGTCTCGTCGGCTTCGGCACTCGCGAGCCCCTCGGCGAGGCCACGGACGACATCGCCATTCACGGCGTTTGCCGGGGGGTGGTCGATGGTGAGCGTGACCACAGCACCCTCGCGCTCGACGCGGACGGCATCGTGAAGAACCTGACCCACGAGCAGTGCCTCCCTCGATTCGATGATGGCTGCATGCGTCATACAGCAAATGGACGCGCACGCGCCGCGATGCGCTGCAGAGCTGCGAGTAGAGTGCCCAGGGGTGGAGCTTCCTCTGCTCGGCGACAGGGTCGAGCCCGATGCACTTCGTGAGTTGAGCGACGATGGACTCGACGCGATCGGTGCCGGGCTGCAGACCGCCGAGCGCGCCACCATCGCCGCGATGGCTCCGTACGAGCAGCATCTCCGCGAGATCCGCATGCGTGCCACGGAACTCGCCACCGAGCGCCGCAGGCGCGAGCGTGCGCAGCAGGTGGCGCAGCGTGCGGGAGTCCGCGAAGCCGCAAAGTCCGGTGGCATGCCGAGCCTCGCGGCGGCGCTGGCCGGCGCTGAGGAACTCTTCGAGCCCGCGACCGTTCTGACTGAAGTGCAGGCATTTCTCAGCACCGGCGGCGAGGTCGGATTCGGCTTCGCTACCCGGCCCGGGACCATGACGTTCACCGACGGTCGCCAGCAGCGCCAGGCCCGGACCTGGGGTGAGGCGCGCGAGCTGCATGCGCTCGGGTGGGATCCCGGCGCTCCCGGGACCCCGGGAGTCCGTGTGCACCTCGCCGGCAGCCGGGTGGAGCGCGTCGTGCCGGCAACCGATGTGGTGTTGAGCACACCCACGGAGTAGCGTCGCGTGAGCGGCATTCCGTCTCGCGTGAGCACCACCGGCCTGGTGGGTGCGGTGCTGCTGACTCTCCTGGCCGGTTGCGGACGTGCGACGTCGCCGACGGCATCTGCTCGGAGCGCCGCTCCGACCGCACAACCGACGCCGGCCCAGACACCCATGCCGGCGCCACCAGCGCCACTGGTGGTGACGGTCGCGGACGCAGGGCCGGCCGAGACCCCATGGACTGCCGTGCGACTTTCTCTCATCGGCGAGGACGGAACGGTGGCGGCTACAGTCAACGACCCCGGAGGAGTTGACGGCGACGCCTACACGGTCGGGTCGGAGGCCGTCTATTTCATCGACGGGACAGTCGTGAAAGCGCTCGGCCGGGACGGCACCGTCACGGATGTAGGCCTGGTCCCGCAGGTGAGCACCACAGTGACTTCAGATGATCTCCAGGCATACACCACGTTCACGGTGTCCCCCGATGACCAGACCTTCATCTTCGGCATCCCGCTCGCCATCCAGGGTGACCATGGCGCCACGAGCGACCGCTCGCAACTGTGGACCGAGCCGGTGGGCGGCAATGCAGCGTCTGCGACCATGGTGTACGACGACACCAGCAGCGACGACTTGGTACTCCTGCCCATCTCATGGGGCTCGACCGGTGTCCTCATCTCGCAACGGTCGACAACGGGACTGGGTGGCGCAGGACCTTTCATCAACGACACGGACTTCGAAGCGGTGACGTTCGATCCGACAACACGCCTGCTGACAGCCGTCCAGGGAAACTGCCTACCGGTGAACCCGCAGGCGGGTGATGCGCCAACTCCTGTTGACGTCTGCGAGGCCCCGAACCCGAGCTCCCCGGACTTGACAGTCGACATCGGCTCGGAGACAGCGACGGTGACCATGCAAGCCGCAGGTGCCACGGCCTTCGGTTCCGTGGTCGTCTCCGACGATGATCGGTATCTCGCGTATGGCGCCTACATCGGCGACTTTGCCTCAGGTCATTACGTCGCAACCATCGTCAACCTGGTCAACGGCGCAACCGTGGCCACTGTCTCGGGCTTCACGCCGATGCAGTGGCTCAATGACGACCGACTTGTCGTTTCCCCGTTGTACCTGGACCGTTCGACCTATCTGCTTTCAGCGAGCTTCGACAGCCCAGTCAAGCTGACGGCGGATCAGCCTACGGGCGCGCTGCCGTAGGAGCTCGGTTCGAGACCGCCGGCTGACCTCGGGGACGGCGATGCCGGCGCTGCCGCGGGGAGGCGCTGCACGATCACCTTCTCGACATCGCGCGAGACGAGGATTGCGGGGCGGGTGGCATCGATGCGCACGAACCGGCGCGGATGCTCCGCGGCAAGTTGTTCGAACCCGCCCTCCACGGCAGCGTGGAATGTCTCCGGGGCGACCTCGAAGCGATCGAGCGGCAGCTGCTGGGCACGCTGCCGCTGCGCTGCGCTGGTGGCGGGTATCGCCAGGTAGATGGTCAGATCGGGCCAGACGTCGCCACACGCGGCTGCGTGCAACCTGAGCAGATCCGCAGTCGGGATGCCGCGTCCGCCGCCCTGGTATGCGATCGTCGAATCGGCGTATCGGTCGGCGATCACGACGCTTCCACGCCGCAGCGCGGGAAGGATCGTCTCGTGCAGCAGCTGCACGCGCTCGGCGGTGAAGAGGAGCGCTTCTGCCCACGCTTCGAGCGCCGGACCCCGCTGATGCTGGAGCACAAAGCTGTGCAGGATCTCTCCGAGTGGAGTCTCGTCGGGTCGCACCGTGACGACGTCATGGCCCTGCTGGCGAAGGGCGCCCGCAAGCGACGCTACCTGCGTACTCTTGCCTGCACCATCAAGCCCTTCGAACGAGATGAAAAAGCCGCGCCATGCGCCCATGTCTCTCAACGCTCCCCCGCCGTCGGGCCCCTCGCCCGAACGGCTCATTCCGAGGGTCGCAGTATGACAAGTCGTCGGTTGGGTTCGTCACCGGTGCTGCGCGCCGTGAGCGCGTGCTGTTCCACGAGTTGGTGCTGCAGCCTGCGCACGTATGCGTTTTGCGGTGTGAGCTCGACGTCGTTACCGGTTCGTTGCATCTGCTCGATCCCCTCGAGCACCTCCTGCATCGCAGGCTCGGTGTCTCCTTCGGGCTCGTCGTCCGGCTCCTGGGCGGGCGCATCGACGCCGTACACGCGGGCGAGCGCTCCCTTGATCTGCGCGACCGTGTTGCTGCGCAGCACGTGGATCGGGATGCCCGAGGACTCCGCCGCGCGCACCGGCGAATCGTGTCGCCGGTAGTAGTTCTTCAAGGTGAGCACGAGGTCGGCGTCGTCGACGTGGTGCTGGATGCGGACCGGAAGGCGCATCTCTCGCAGCGACTGCTCGAGGTAATTGCGTGAGACGCCATAGGGGAAGATCGAAAGCGGCGGTCCGGGACGAACCGCCGGTGCCGGCGGTTCCCACTCGCGCTCGCGCCGCTGCTGTCCGGCGATGTACTCGTCGACGTCGAAACGCCGCCGGCGCTCACGGGTCCGCCTGCCGCCACGTCCGCCGCCGGGAAATGGCGCGGGCTCGAAGGGCGACGGCCTGGTCGCCGCAGCGCTGGTGTCGACGCGGCTCACGATCGCGCCCGCTTCGTCGCGCGTGCGCAACTGTGGCGGGCGAACCCTGCCGCGCAGCGCCTCATCAACGGTCTCCGCAAGTGGCGCGTGCACAACCACCCGGTCCCGCTCCTGGATCTCGATGAGCACATCGAAGGTGGGCGGCGATTTGCGCTCGAGCACCGACTTCTGCGTGCCGCGGCGCCGGGCCTCCTCGTCGGAGAGGGTCACCGTCTGGATGCCGCCGAGCAGGTCGTTGAGTGTCGGGTTCACCAGCAGGGAATCAATATTGGATCCATGGGCGGTGCCGACGAGCTGCACGCCACGCTCGGCGATCGTCCTCGCGGCGACGGCCTCCAGCTCGGTGCCGATCTCGTCGATGACGATGCACTGGGGCATGTGATTCTCGACAGCCTCGATCATCACCGCGTGCTGGAGTGCCGGCGTCCTGACCTGCATGCGGCGCGAGCGCCCGATGCCCGGGTGAGGGATATCGCCGTCGCCGGCAATCTCGTTCGACGTGTCGACGATGACAACGCGCTTGCCGCACTCGTCGCTGAGCACGCGCGCGCATTCGCGCAGCATGGTGGTCTTGCCGATACCGGGCGGCCCGAGCAGCAGGATCGACTGGCCGCTGATGACCATGTCCTTGATGATGTCGATGGTCCCTGTGACCGCGCGCCCGACCCGGCAGGTGAGTCCGACGATCGTCCCTTTGCGATTGCGGATGGCGCTGATCCTGTGCAGCGTGCGCTCGATTCCCGCGCGGTTGTCGTCACCAAAGAGGCCGACGTGCTCGGTCACATAGTCGATCTCGGCGTTGCCGACATTCGCGGAGTCGAGGATCGCCTCACCGTCGGTGAACCGGGCCTCGGGCTCGCGACCAAGGTCGAGCACGATCTCGAGCAGATCGCCTCGTCCCTGAGAGAGACGTTGCGCGGCAGACGCGATGCGGGGCGGGAGAGCTGAGAAGAGCAGGGCGAGCTCCTCTTCCCATGAGGATCCGTAGGGCATCACCTGGGCGACGATCTCTGTCTCCTCGTTGTAGTCGTGGACAGGACGCGGAGTGGGGCGGACGGTGAGCTCGATGGAACGCTGCGTGCGATACCCGCATGGACCAGCACAGGCTTCTTGCGCCGCGACGGCGCATTGATGCGCACTTTTTCACCGAGCTCGCTGATCAGCAGCAATTGCGTGCCGTACACAGCAAATCCGCGCTGCTGGAGTGCCCGGATCAGCTCGGAGTCGTAGTGGCGGAGCACGCACGAAGCGGGTCCCGACGGCAGCTCTGCAAGCACCGCATCGATGATCGCGTCACGCAATCCGGGGTCGTGGCCCTCGACCATCATGCTGAGGCTCGCCGGCTGCGCTGCCGTCGGCGGGCGAATCGCCGCCCAGGCAACGATGCCGGGCCGCTCGACGACCAGGTGACGGACGTTGTCGCGGCCCATGCCGGCGATGAGCCCTTGCGCGTATCCAGCCTGCCACGTCTTCAGCGAGGGACCTTCGACAGCAGCCACCTGCGATGGCGTCGTGCGCAGGTACAGCAGGTAGATCGCCCCGATGTCATCCCTGCGCGCCGGACGGATGAGCGTCGATCTCACCGACGGTTCGGGATCGGCGGTCGCCTGGTCGCGGTAGAGGATCTGCTCGGTGGCGAACTGGGCGTAGCCGTGCTCGAGGAAGACCGGAAGGAGTGGATGGTCGAGGGGCAGGCGCACATGCACGCGCTGGACGCCGTGCTCGAGACCGCGATTGCGTATGCCGTCAAGCAACTCCGCGCGGGCGAAATGGCCGTGCGCAGTTGTCGAGGTGCAGAGGTTGAGGATCTGCCACGAGCGCGGACGCACGGAGAGTGACTGAACCTGCACGAAGCCGACGACGCCTTCCTTGGTGTCCTCGGCGACGAGCATCTCCTCCGACACGTCGGTGATCGGCACCAGCGAGGAGAGCGACTTGGTCAGCGCCTGCCAGAGGCGCAGCAACGTCGCTTCGGGGACGGGGCTGTCGAGAGTCATCTGCGCTCCGTGGCGCTCGTCCTCGGTTGCCTCCCGATACAGCTGCTCGATGCGCGCGAGATCGCGAAACGATGCCGAGCGGATGATCACGCCGCGCTGACCTCGAGGGCTGCCGCCGCGCGCTCCAGGAACAGCTGGTGCAGGCGCGAATCGTCTGTCATCTCCGGGTGGAAGCAGAGACCGACGTGGGGTCCCTGGGCGATCGCCACCGGGTTGCTGCCGAAACTGGCTATAACCTCGGCGTCACCGCCCACCTGCTCGATGAGCGGCGCCCGGATGAACACCGCGCGAAACGGGGCGACCCCGAGCGGCGCGATCGGGATGTCGGCCTCGAAGGACTCGACCTGGCGTCCGTAGCCGTTGCGGCGGACGCTGACATCGAGGACCCCGAGAGCGATCTGATCGGGGCGGCCGTCGAGCACCTCGCGGCTCATGAGGATCAGGCCGGCACACGTTGAGAGTGTGGGCATGCCGCCGGCCAGGCGCTCGCGGAGCGGTGCCTCGAGACCAAAGACCTGGAGCAGGCGGCTCATCGTCGTGGACTCTCCACCGGGAAGGACGAGCGCGTCGACATTGTCGAGCTCCGCGGGGGTGCGCACCGTTGATGCCTCTGCGCCGCAGTCGCGGAGTGCCATCAGGTGCTCCCGGACGTCGCCCTGGAGGGCGAGAACGCCTACCCGAAGGATGGTCAATTCCCTCTCAGCGGACGCGGTCGCTCCGTCCCTGGCGGGGCAGACTTCGCGTCATTCGCACACCACTAGTGTACGCCCCAGACCGCGCGGCGGCAGCACTACCAACCGCGGGTTGCGAGCAGCTCTCCAGCCGGCATCGAGGCGACGTCGAGGCCCGGCATGGCTTTGCCCAGGCCGGCGCTCACGTCAGCGATGACGTCGGGCCTGTCGTAATACGTTGTGGCGGCGACGATCGCCTTTGCGTACGCCTCCGGGTTGGTGCTCTTGAAGATGCCGCTGCCGACGAAGTTGCCGTCGCAGCCGAGTTGCATCATCAGCGCCGCGTCGGCCGGAGTCGCGATGCCGCCAGCGGAGAAGTTGACGACCGGCAGCTTGCCCGTGCTGTGAATTTCCTGGACGAGGTCGAAGGGTGCACCGAGGTGCTTCGCTTCAGCCATCAACTCTTCCGGACGCATCGACGCGATCCGCCGGATGCCGCCCTGCACGGCGCGCATGTGGCGTACGGCCTCGACGACGTTGCCAGTACCGGCCTCGCCCTTCGTGCGGATCATTGCCGCGCCTTCACCGATGCGCCGGAGCGCCTCGCCGAGGTCACGCGCTCCGCACACAAACGGTACATCGAACTGCCACTTGTCGATGTGATGCTCCTCGTCCGCCGGAGTCAGCACCTCGGACTCGTCGATGTAGTCGACGCCGAGTGACTGCAACACCTGTGCCTCGACGAAATGCCCTATGCGGGCCTTGGCCATGACCGGAATGGTCACCGCCGCGATGATTTGGTTGATCAGGCTCACGTCGCTCATGCGAGCAACGCCGCCGTCGCGACGGATGTCCGATGGAACGCGCTCAAGGGCCATGACCGCGACCGCACCCGCGTCCTCCGCGATCTTCGCCTGCTCCGCCGTGACCACGTCCATGATGACGCCGCCCTTCAGCATCTCCGCCAGACCGCGTTTGACACGCACGCCGCCGGTGTGGGGCTCGTGTCCGTTGGAACCTGTCTTGTCGCTCGTCATGATTCTCGCTCCTCGCCCGGCTCGTTCTGCCGGGAATGGATTCATTCTAAGGGTTTCTTGACGAGTTCTTCGCCCTGGATCTCGTTTGTACCGCTGGCTTTGTTGCAGGTTTTGTGGTGCTCTTCCGAGCCGGCGCGGAAGCCTTTGTTGCAGATTTTGTGCTGGCTTTCGGCGCTGGTTTCGGCGCCGGCCTCGGACCCGCGACTTTCTCGGTGTTCAGCTTGAGGGTTTCGACGGACCGCTGCAGGTTGCCGCGCACGATGGGCTCGGCGGCGCGGCCGAGAAGTTTGCCGGCGATTCCGCCACCAAACTCGTACTCCATGTCGAAGGTCACCTGCGTCTTGTAACCCTTGGGTTTGAATGTCCAGAGACCGACCTGCTTGAAGCCTTCGTTGGAGTGCCAGCCAATCGCTGTGTTCTCGGTCCATGTCGTGATGTCGACCACCGAAGTGAGCGTCGTCGGACCCGCCCTCATGCCCACGTCGAACTGTGCACCTTTGCCGTGCGTGACCTTGCCGGTGGGCTGCCACTTCACCAGATCCCTCATGTACTTGGTGGTGTTGCGATAGTCGTCCACGTACGCGAACACCGTGGCCACGGGAGCATTGATGGTCATGTCGATGGTGATGCGACCCATATACCTGGACTCCTGGCGCGGTGGCACCGCGCGATTGCCTCAGTATGCGATTCCGGCCTGCGCGATGCAGGGTGTCTCAGAGGCTGCTGAGGCGGGTGGTATCATCCGGGCCGGGCGCCGGGAAGTAGCTCAGCCAGGTTAGAGTGCACGGTTCGGGACCGTGAGGTCGGGAGTTCGAATCTCCCCTTCCCGACTGTCGCTCACGCGGGCCAATCGCAGTTGGACACGGCGTTGAGCGGATAGCATTGCGGGATTGCGGCCCCGTAGCTCAGTGGATAGAGCGGCGGTTTCCTAAACCGTGCGCGCAGGTTCGATTCCTGCCGGGGCTACCAACGTCGTCAACGCAAGCACACCACCGAATCCAATCATGCCGGCGCCGGCAACACCATCGGTGACGCGAATCGCTCGTGGACTCAACGAGCGACCGGCCAATGCGACACCGGTGGCGAGCATCGTGACCCAGGTCAGGCTACCAATGGCAACGCCGGCCACCAGGAGGATCGCGGAAGCAGTCGTATGCACGAGTCCGGCCGTGCTCGCCGCGGCGAAGATGGCGCCCCACGACACGATGGTCGAGGGATTGGAAGCCGTGCCACCGAGGGCGGTGAGGAACGCCCGCCGTGGACTGGCTATCTCGGAGGGCGTCTCACCGCCGACTCGCACACGGACCGCGCTGTACAGCGTTCGCGCGCCGAGGCCGACGAGCACGAGAGCGCCTATGAGCCCAAGAGCAATCCGCACGGGATGGATGGTGAGCAGCGGCGTCGCACCCCCGGCGCCGGCGGCAGCGTACAGACCATCGATCGATGCAATGCCTGCTCCGATTGCAGCGCCAACACGCCAGCCGCTGCGAAGTGTCGACCTGATCAGGAACAGCGACATCGGCCCCAATTGCAAAGCAACGAAGAATCCAAGTCCGAAACCGATGACCGCGGCATTCATCGTGCACGACTCTAATCCGCGGCGCAGCCGGTCACATGAGACAGCCGGTCACATCAGGTCGGGAGGCCGCAGCGGACCGATCCGCTTCCAGAACACCAGGGTCCCGGTCAGGCCTCCGTGCGGCTTGAACGCGTAATCGGGGATCTCGCCGGTCAGCGTGTATCCGAGTCGGTGATAGAGGTGCGCTGCGCCGCCGTCGACCGCGGTATCGAGCACGAGCAACGTCCGGCCGAGTTCCACCGCAACTGTCTCCGCCGCTCGCGCCAGCGCCGTGGCGATACCGCGGCCGCGATAGCTGCGCCGCGTCATCAGCTTGGCGATCTCGGCGCGGTGCGGCTGGTTGGGCGGAAAGTCGAGGAGGAGCGTGACCGTCGCGGCAAGGACGTCGCCGTCCCATGCGCCGAGCACGACCCGCTTGTCCTGGGCGGCCGCGGTCAAAGCGTCCTCCCAGTAAGCATCTGCCACCACCGAGTCGAGCGGGTGCATGAAGCTCACCGAGCCGCCATCGGCGACAACCTCGATGAGCAACTGGCTCAGCTGCTCGCGCGTCTCCTCCGACGCGCGCAGCGTGGTGATCTCGATCCCGGTCATCAGCGTGAAGTCTGGGGCCACGCGGACGGTTTCCGCTGCGCCCGAGAGGTCAGATCGCGCCTGTGGTGATCGCCTGTTCGATCCACGGGATGACGATGTCGAGCATCTGATCCAACGTCGTCGTGGCTTCGAAGCCGAGAACGCGTTTTGCTTTCTCGACTGAGGGAACCCTGCGCTGGACGTCGTGCTCGAAAGGGTCATCGCTGACGTACCGGAAGGGCACGTCGTCGCCCTTGATCCTGTGCCAGATCTTTTCCGCGAGCGTCAGCACCGTTGTCGACTCGCGCGTTGACAGGTTGAAGTCGTCGTTCAGGGCGGCGGGACTCTCCATCGCCGCCACGATCCCCCTGGCAAGGTCGCCGGCGTACGTGTAGTGCCGCACCTGAGTCCCGCTCCCCAGGATGTGCAACGGGTCCTGTCCCTTGACGACCTTCTGCACCAGGTCAGGCACCACGTGGCTCATCGCCAGCTTGACGTTGCCGCTCATGATCTCCACGTCGCCGAGCGCTCGACCTTCACCAATTCCGACGCAGTTGAATGGGCGGACGACCGTGTATGGCAGATCGTGTTGACTGTGAGCGGCTCGAGCAAAGTACTCGACCGCGAGCTTCTGAAAGCCGTACGACGACTTCGGGGGTGGGACCTCGAGCTCCTGGCCCTCAGCGGACGGCCATGTCGTCGCCGATTCAAAAACCATCGACGAGCTCAGGTAGGTGACCCTGCTCAACGAGCCTTCGCGGTGCGCTTGAATCGCCGCGTCGCACGTGGCTGCGAGGATTCGCTCGTTGGTGGCCAGCAGATCGTATGCGTATGCGTGGAAGTACGAGATCCCGCCGATCATCGCGGCCCCGGCGATCAGGTGGTCGCATCCCTCCAGCGCGTCGCTCATGAGATCGGCGTCGCGCGCGTCACCTCGAATGAGCCGGTATGCCGAATGGCTGTCGAAGGATCGGACGACATGGCCGTACTTCGACTCGTTGTCGACGCCGACGACCTCGTAGCCGCGTTCGAGCAGTTCCTCCACCACGTACCCGCCGATGAAGCCGGCAGCGCCGGTGACGAGGACCCTGGTCACGAGCGGCCGCCGCGGCCACCGCCGCCGCCCTCGCGGCCGCTGAGGCCGAGCGCATAGAGGTACCAGTGCAGGTAGCGGGGTATCCACGCTTTGACCTTGAAATTGGACGTGCCGTCGGCGCGGTCGAGCCAGATCGTCGGCAGCTCGGCGACCGGCAGACCAAGGCGCCGGGCCTTGGCAACCAGCTCGATCCCGAGCTCGAAGCCGGCGTCGGAGTCGATGCCCACTCGCTCCACGAACGCTCGCGAATATGCCTTGAAGGAGTTGGTCGCGTCGTGGGTGCCGACACGCGCGATCAGGTTCAGCGACACGCCTGCGAGACGTGACACGTGTCCTTTGATCCAGGGACCGCCGACCTGTTGACCGCCGCGCATGTACCGCGATGCGCATGCGACGACCACACCGCGCTCCACCAACCGGGTGAGCTGATCGATCTGCATCGGATCGTCACTGCCGTCTGCCATCGTGACCACGACCACGTCGGCGGTCGCCTGTCCGATACCGAATCGGAGCGCCTTGGCCGGCCCGCGCCCGAGCGTGTTGTGCACGGGCCGCAGCTGCGGTTGGTGCTTCGCATAGCTTTCGAGAAACGGCACGGTCGTGTCCTCGACCGTGTCGTAGACCACCAGCACCTCCGCCGGCAGTGTGATCGCCTCGAAAATCCGATCGAGGAAGGGCACCACCGGGGCGCCCTCGTTGTACGCGGGGATGACAACGCTGACGCGTGGTTTCAAACCGTGACGCCCCTGCCGAGCAGGTTGGTGATGTCGACCACGGGCTTGTCGGTGTGCAGCTCACCGTACGCACGATGTGGCGCGGCGATAATGAGCAGATCGGACTCCGCCACGACGGTTTCGAAGGGAAGGATGTCGGGGTCCCCGGTGACGTAGGGATCACTGGACAGGACGCGCGCCGCCTTGCCGGTGAGGATGCGTTTCAGCTTGTAGCTCAAGCTGGAACGCGGATCGTCCGACTCGGCCTTGAACGCCATTCCCAGAACGCCGACGGTCATCGCCGTGAGGTCGAAGCGCTGCTCGAGCTTGCCCAGCACATACAGCGGGATTCCCTCATTCACCATCACCGCGGCGTGGCCGAGCGTGAATCGATTCTCAGCGAACGCGGTGATCTGCATCGTGTCCTTGAGGAGGCATGGACCAGCCGTGAGGCCGGCACCGGGCAGATCCGCCGCACGCGGGTAGTGGAACATCACCGCCTGCCGAATCCGTTCGTAGTCGAGCCCGTTGTCGTTCGCGATCATGTAGAGCTGGTTGGCGACGGCGAATTTCAGATAGCGCCAGCTGTTGGTGAACAGCTTGGCGAGCTCCGCCTCCTCGGGTTCGAGCTCGACGGTTTCCGGCGTCAGATGCCGGAACAGGTCGGCAGCGCGCTGCACCGCGCGTGGCGTGGTGCCGGAGATGATCTGCGGGAGCGAGCGGAGCTCAACGAGCGCATGGCCCTCCGCGATGCGTTCCGGACAGAAGCTGACATCGACGTCGCGCCCCTCCTTGGCGATGAGCCGCGCGACGCGCTTGGTGACCCCGGGGTACACGGTGCTGCGCAGGACCACATGGTGCCCGTCGACGAGGTGGCCGGTGAGCGGGGCGAGCACGCGCGCAACCGCCTCGACATCAGGGCTCAGATACCGGTCGACCGGAGTGCCGACGACAACCACGATGTGCTCGCCGCGATCGATGGTCTCGGCGTCGGTGGTTGCATGCAACCGGCCCGCGGCGAGCACCCGGCCGAGGACCTCTGGTGCGCCCGCCTCCGCGAAGGGCATCGATCCGCCGTTGACCTTGTCGACCGCATTCGCATCGGTGTCGTACAGCCGGACGGCGAGACCGCTATCGGCAAAGGCCAGGCCCAGCGGCAGTCCCACATGGCCGCATCCGCCGACGACGACGATGTCGTGGTCGAACTGTGCTTTCCGCTCCATCTACATCGCGGCGGCGAGATCGTGCGTTTTCCGAGTCGTGGCCGCCGGCTCCTGATCAAGGCCGCGATTGGCACCGCGGCGGACGACAAAGATAACGGCAACGGTGACTGCCACCAATGGGACGACCTCTGTCGTCAGGAACGGACCCGCGCCCCTTGGATAGATGACCTGGGCCACCGTGAACGCCCACCCGGTGGCAACCACCATCCAGGGTTTGGAGACCGCGACCGCCATTCCGAGTGGCGCCAGGAAGAGCACCTCATACGCCACGGTGTGGAGCCCGATCACCACCGCCAGAGCGAGCGCGATTGCAAAGAACACGCCGGTATCGACGCGCGAGCGAATCCGCACGAGCAGGACGACTGCGACGATGGCAAGCGCCACAAAGGCGAGTTCGGCTGCAGTCGTGCTCATGGTCCATCGGGCGATGGTGCCCGGAAGTCCGATCCCGATCTGAAATTCCCCAAGTTGTGTTGCGCTGCCAAGCCACTGGAGGCTACACGATGGCCCGACCATGAGGACGCAGAAGGCAGCGATCCCGGCGACGGTGGCCGCGCAGGCGGCCACGATCCGCCACCGCTGGTGGATGACCAGCGCGATCACCGCGAGGAACACGAGTTGCGGTTTGAGCGCAACCACACCGATGAGGACGCCGGCGGCCACATCGAGGTGCCGGCGCATCAACTCGATGGCCAGCAGCGCGATCACGAGCAGCAGCGGATCGTTCTGAGCGAGGCTGAAGTCGGTATTCGCGATCTCGTTGAGCAGCAGCGCCCCGACTGCGGCGGCCATCAACCAGACCGGCAGCCCGGCACGTCTGCGCCAGAGGAGCGAGGCGCAGACAGCGATCGCCGCAAACAGGACGACCTCCCAGACGTCGACGGCGATCGGAAGCCGCAGTGCCGAGAAGGGCGCGGCCAGGAGCGTCAGCACTGGCGGTTCGTTGAAGTGCCAGACGATTCCCGCGGCCGTCTGGGGAACCACCGCTCCCGGAACCAGGTGCAACCCGGCCAGTTGCACCGTTTTGGAGTAGATGCAGCCCAGCCCCGCCGCCTGCGCCTGGTGCGTCGCCGCGACGCCGGCGTAGTCGGTGACCTGAGGAAACATGACCGCGCTGCGGACTGCCGCGACCGCGATCGCCATCGACCCGGCGCTGCTCGCGATTGCGGCGATGACCCAGGGTCTCGGGCGCGCAGCGGCGGCGTCCGGCTTACCGGGCGTCCGAAGGCCGGAGAAAGGCATCTGCGGGAGCACCCTAACCCGCGCCGCGCTCAGCCGCCGGGGACGTTACCGACTAGGTACCGGTCCGAGCACCGGCGAGCGGCGGGATCCTCAGGGTCGCGGCCGCCACGGGGTGATCTGATCGCCGCGACGCGACGCACGCGATCGCCGCGGCGATCACCAGCGCCCAGCCGGAGAGTTGCCCGGGCGGGAATTTCGCGGCGTCGGCAAAGTCCGCAAAGGCGGCCAGTGAGATCAGCGACCATGCGGCAAAGGCGACGCTCACCGGCGAGGTCGGCGTCAAGTGCGTGTCCCGGGTCATGCGGCGGGCGGCCGCCGCCACGCCGATGACCAGCGCCGGAGCCAGCATCACGAGGTCATCTGAATATGCGTGAGGCGAGGCCAGCAGCGAGAGCACGGCGGCCCCCACCAACGCGGTGTCGAGTCGTTTCGGGTCTCGACGGACCAGCGTGCCGAGCCACACCGCGGCCGCGCATGCGGCCACGGTGACCACCAGGCCGATCAGATGAGCGGCGAAACCGTCGCCGAACAGCGATCCCACCACACCGATGAAGCTCAGCATGTTCGCCAGCTCCCACCGCGTTGTGGACGACGCGAGAATCTTGACGAAGCCCACCACTCCCGCTGGACCGACAAGCGCAATCGAGGCAAGCGCGAGTCCGCAGACCCCGGCGAGGGCGCCGAGAATGATCCCGCGCCGGCGCCAGCCGATCAGGAACGCGAGCAGCCCGAGCGCCAGGTGAGGCTTCGCGATGCCCGCCGAGACCACCAGCAGCGCGGCCCCGGTGGCGTGGTGGCCTCCCTTCCACGCTCGATAGGCCAGCACGATGCCGAGCGCCAGGATCGGAGTCCACTGGGCCTGGATCACCGTCGTCCACGTCCCCATCGACGCGAGCGCTGCGGCCCCTGCAGCCACCTTCCAGACGCGTGGTGTCCCAGTTGGCCAGTCGACCCAGCGGATGGCGAGCGCCACAGCAAGCACGAGCACCGCAAGCTCGAGAATCCCCCAGAGGCGATACGCAGTGGCCAGCGGCAGGAAGGTCACCGGCAGCACCAAAGCAGCCGCCACCGGCGTGTTGACAAACGGAAGGTTCCCCTCGCGGTCTGGTGCGATGAGGCGGCTGTGCAGCGGTTGCTGCACCGACTGGTCGTAGAGGTCGCCGGTGTGCCCCTCGCGCAGGAGAGTGCCACCGACGTAGAACGCGGTGAAGTCACTCCGACCGACGTCGATGCTGCTCACCTGCGACCAGACGACCGCGTACGCGACCAGCAGCGCCGCGGCGATGGCGATGATCAGCCGGGCAGGCCTCAGAGATCGGCTCACTTCCGGCAGCCTATCCGCTGTCGACGCGAACGCCCGGCGTGTTATCAGCCCGTGACAGCCCGCTCGATTGGATTTCGAGATCCGTTCGACGCGCCGCGATCGCCTGCTGCGACACTTGAGCCGTCCATATAGAGGAGCCGCCGTGAATGAGACAGACGTCTTCGTCCTTGCCGATCGCGCGCTCGATGGTGTCGTGCAGCAGATCGGCGACGGCCACTGGGACATGCAGATGCCGGAGAGCTTCGCCGGCAGAGACGGTAACCTGCGGACCCTTCGCGAGGTCATCGGCTATCACGCGTACGACGACGCGTGGGTGCCGGACATGCTTGCCGGCCGGACGATGGACGCAGCCGGCAAGGACAAGTTCGACGGCGATCTGCTTGGTGACGATCCCAAAGCCGCCTTTGCATCGATCGTCAATAGAGCGTGCTCGGCGGCGGCACAGCTTTACGACCTGGAGAGCACCGTGCACTGCTCCTTTGGCGAATACGCGGCTCGCGAGTACTTCTGGCAGATCAACGGCTTCCGCGGTTTGCGGGCGTGGGACATCGCCAACGTGATCGGCATCGACCCGGCACTGCCTGATGATCTGGTGCAGGGCCTCTGGGATGAGCTGAGCCCGAATGCTGACGAGTGGAGGAAGTTCGGCGTGTTTCCTGCGGCCGTTGCCGTGCCGGACGACGCTCCGCTGCTTGACCGATTGCTCGGTATCACCGGACGGGATCCGCAATGATCACCGCCGCACACGCGGTGCTGTACGCAGACGACCCCGACCGGGCACGGGCCTTCTTTCGCGATGTGCTCGGGATGCCGAACGTCGATATCCACGGCGGGTGGCTCATCTTCAAGCTGCCGCCCGCGGAGCTGGGCGTCCATCCGGCCGGCGAGGCGTCGCCCAGCGGTCACCATGAGCTCTTTCTCATGTGCGACGACATCGATAACACCGTTACCGACCTCACCGCCAGGGGCGTTGCGTTCTCCGCGCCCATCACCACGGAGCGATTCGGACGCATGACGCGCATGCGTATTCCCGGTGGTGGTGATATCGGTCTGTATCAACCGTCGCACGCCACCGCGCACGACCTCGAGCCCTGAAGGCGTCGACATCGTCACGTTCGTCGGTGGCTCGGTACCATGAGGCGATGAGTTCCGAACCGCGCACGCGCATGGTCCAGGCGCCTGACGGACGTCAGCTCGAAGTCGTGTCCGCCGGACCGGAAGACGGCCGCTGCTTCCTGTTTCACAGCGGGACGCCGTCGGCGGCGGGCGCCTATCCGCCACTGGTCGCGGAGCTCGGCAAGCGCGGCCTGCGCCTGGTGACGTTCTCTCGCCCCGGGTACTCCTCGTCGTCGGCCATGCCCGGACGCGCGGTCAGTGACGTGGCCACCGACGCGCAGGCGATCCTTGACTCGTTGAAGATCGGCGCGTTCTTCTGCGCCGGTCAATCGGGCGGTGGTCCACATGCGCTGGCGTGTGCGGGCCTGCTTTCCGATCGCGTGATCGCCACCGCGTCACTCGCGGGCGTCGCGCCGTACCCGGCAGACGGGCTTGACTGGCTCGCCGGCATGGGTCCGGAAAACCTCGAGGAGTTCGGTGCGGCCATGCAGAGCCAGGACGCCTTGGAGACGTACCTCGAGCGCGAGGCCGCGACCCTCCGCGACGTCCAGCCCGCCGACGTGGCGGCCGCGTTGGGAGGTCTCGTCAGCGATGTCGACAAGGCAGCGCTCAGCGGCGGGTACGCCGAGTACATGGCCGGCAGCATGCGTCGCGCCGTATCGACCGGCATCGCGGGCTGGCGGGACGACGACCTTGCATTCGCCACTCCATGGGGGTTTGATCCGGGGTTGCTCCAGACGCCCGTGGCCGTCTGGCAAGGAGGTGCGGATCGCATGGTCCCGATGGCGCACGGCGCCTGGCTCGCCGCGCACATCCCCGGAGCGGAGGTGCATCTGCTCCCGGAAGAGGGCCATCTCTCCCTCGCACTCAATAAGATCGGTGATGTGCTGGATGGCCTGCTCGCGATGGGCGAGGCCGCCGCTCACCCGGCCCACGCATCGTGAACACCGTATAGTCGCCGAAGTCTTGGACGCGGAGAGGAGATCAAACGCATGACACCTGATGAGGTCAAGCAGAGCATCACCACCTGGTGCTCTTCCGATGACGACCTGGAGATTGCCTCCGACCGTTTCGAGCCGGGCACGGACTTCTCGTTCGGGCTCAAGGCGGGAACCCTGAGCACGGCGCCCGTCGAGCTGGTGGTGCTCAAGGCGGACGGCGCCGATCGAGTGACCATCCGGCGGAGCGTCACGCTCACCGGCGACAACGTCGATGCCGCCAACCAGCTGATCGCTTCGCGTCCCGGCTCGGTCACCGCCTCGGTGGAGCGCTCCGGCGCAGACACCACAGTCGTCGCCCAGACGTACGTCTACCTCGACGGGTTGAGCAAGCACACGTTCGTGCAAGCCGTCGCCGAGCTCGCCCGCGCCAGCACGCTGCTCGACGCGATCGGCGGTGTTGAAACCGCATCCGAGGTCGATGAGGAAGCCGCGGTGGTCGCATCCGATGCCGTGGATGCGGACGCCGAGCCGGACTCCACGCCGGTCGTGGACACGCCGGTGCCGGCCGCCGCCGAGTCCACGTTCCAGCCATCCCCGAGCCCGTCGCTGCCCCAGCCGAGCTCGATCCCCTCCGGGATCCCGGTCGGCCAGCCACTGCCCACCCCGAGCTTCACCCCGCAACCGGCGCAGCCGGTTCAGGCGCAACCCGTGCAGCCGGCCTACACGCCGCAACCTGCGCAGCAGCCCTACCAGGCCCAGCCGGTGCAGGCTCAGCCGGTGCCGCAGCCTGCTGCCGGCGGATGGGCGCCGAGCCACTCCGTGCCACCGCAGGGCCTCCGCGCATGGGGCGCCCCGGATCCGTCCGGGCCGGTGGTCGCCAATCTCGCGCCCGGCTTGCCGATCCAAGTCGCCGAGGTACGCGGTGCCTGGGCGCGAGTGATCTGCTCGAACGGGTGGACCGGCTGGATCGACGGCCGGATCATCGGCGTCGCTGCCTGACCTTTCGTACCGCGATGAGCACCGGCTCGGACACGCCGAGCCTCGACGAGCTCACGGCCGCGCTCGGTGATCGCCGCGCGCGTTCGCTCGCCATGGGTGGCGAGCAGCGGATAGCCCAGCAGCACGAGCGCAACAAGCTCACCGCTCGCGAGCGGATCGACCTCCTCTTCGACGCGGGCACATTCGTCGAGCTCGGCCTGCTCGCCCACCAGCATTCGATGACCGGGGCGGTGAGCGAGCCGGAACGCACACCGGCGGACGGGGTGGTCACGGGCGAGGGCCTTGTCGACGGACGCCGCGTCTTTTGCGCCGCGTACGACTTCACGGTGATGGCCGGGTCGATGGGAATGATCGGCGAGCAGAAGGTGGCGCGCCTGCGCAGGAAGTCGATGCTCAACCGCCTTCCGATGATCTGGTTGCTCGACTCAGCGGGGGCGCGTATCCAGGAAGCTGCGGGGAGCACCTTCGCGGGGAGCGGCGCGCTCTTCTTCGAGCAGGTGCAGATGAGTGGCGTCGTTCCGCAGGTGGCTGCGATGCTCGGTCCATGCGCGGCAGGCACCGCGTACATTCCCGGCCTCGCGGATTTCGTCCCCATGGTCAAGGAGACGAGCAGCATGTCGCTTGGGGGCGCGCGCCTCGTCAAGGCCGCCACTGGCGAGGAGACGACCGACCATGCGATGGGCGGAAGCCAGGTCCATTGCTACATCAGCGGTGTGGGGGATCTCGAGGTCGACGACGACGCGGCGTGCATCGCTGCCGTCCGCGCGTTCCTCGCTTTCATGCCGTCCAACAATCGCGAGGAACCGCCGCGACGGCAGACCGCTGATGCCCGCGACCGGCGTATCGATGACATCGGAAAGATCGTGCCCACAAACCCGCGCGCCGCGTACGACATGCGCAAGGTGGTCGAGCGCCTTGCAGACGACGGTGACGTCTTCGAGGTCAAGCCGACATTCGCGCGCAACATCATCACGGCGCTGGTGCGTTTCAACGGACAGCCGGCTGGGATCGTCGCCAGCCAGCCGATGATCAAGGGTGGCGCTCTCGACATCGACGCCGCCGACAAGGCCGCTCGGTTCATCTGGCTGTGCGACGCGTTCAACATTCCGCTGGTTTTTCTGCAGGACGTCCCCGGATTCATCGTCGGCACGGAGGTGGAGAAGCAGGGCATCATCCGCCACGGCGCGAAGATGCTCTACGCGGTGAGCGAGGCGACCGTCCCCAAGGTGACCGTGGTGCTGCGCAAGGCGTATGGAGCCGGGTACTTCGTGATGTGCGGTCGCGGGTACGAACCGGACACGCTCGTCGCCTGGCCCACCGCCGAGATCTCGGTGATGGGTCCCGAGGGCGCCGTCGACATCATCTTCACCAAGCAGATCGCCGCGGCCGGCGATCCGGTCACCGCGCGAGCGGAATATGCGGCGGCCGTACGTCAGACTATCGACCCGTTCATCGCCGCGTCATGGGCGATGGTCGACGACATCATCGACCCCGCCGATACGCGGCGAGTGATCATTGACGCACTCGAAGGAGCTGCGACAAAAAGGCAGCGGCGCGCCTGGCGTAAGCACGGCGTGCCACCGGTATGAGGAGGGCAACGTGACCGAGGTCAAGGCCGAGTTGGTGGGCAATCTCTGGAAGATCGTCGTCGAGCTGGGTTCGGTCGTCGAGGAGGACGACACGCTGATGATCCTCGAGTCGATGAAGATGGAGATTCCGATCACGAGCCCCACGTCCGGCACCGTGACGGACATCCTGGTGGCCGAGGGCGACGTGGTCCAGGAAGGCCAGACGGTCGCCATCATCGAATAGGCGGCCGGAGTCACCGTCTCGCGACAATGACGGCGCACGGCGGCGCGCGTGCGACGATGAATCGGTGAATTCGAGCCAGCTCGACACGATCAGTGTCAAGACCTCGGACAACGTCACCCTTGGGTACAGCGTCGCGGGTCTCGGCAGCCGGTTGGTGGCGCAGATCCTCGACAACCTGCTGGCCGTGCCGCTCACGCTGGTCGCGCTCCTTCTTTACGGCGCGGTCGCGAGCGTCTTCGTCACCGGGTCGGAGGGCGCCGGCTTCGCGGATGCGGGAGCGGGGTTCTTCGCCGGCTTCGTCTACTTCGGCTATTTCTTCGTGGCGGAGGCGGTGACCGGTGGCAAGACCCCCGGCAAGAGCGCCATGGGTCTCCGCGTGATCCGGGTGGACGGCTCCGCCGCCGACTTCGGCGCCCTCGCTGTGCGCAATGTCATCCGCGTCGTCGACGTGGGAGTCGTTCTGGTCGGCATCGTGATCATGTTCTTTCAACCCCAGACACGCCGTCTCGGGGATCTCGGCGCCGGAACGATCGTGGTTCGCGACCGCGCGGTGGTCTCACTCGCCGCCGCTGTCGCGCCGCCGCCGATCATCCTTCGCACCCCCGACGCGGGTCCGCCGATCGATGGGCTCGACCGCATCGGTGGCTTCGAGCGCGACGCGCTCCGTGTCTTTCTCTCGAGGCCCGGTCTGAGCCCGAAGCTCCGTGCCGACCTCGCCGCCGACATCGCGAAGCGCCTGCTCGACCGGCTCGGCCTTCCGCCCGGTGCACCGGAGCGCCTCTGGCCGCCAGAGCTGTTCATCGAGCGCGTCTACCTGCAACTCGTTCAGCTCTACCCGTGAGCCTCGACGCATTCATCGCCGAGCGCCAGGGGCGCTGGGGTGCGCTGGAAGCGGCGATCAAGACGGCCAAGCGTGGTCGTCTCCGCAATCAGTCCGCGAGCGAGATCGAGCAGTTCGGACTGCTGCTCCGTCAGACCTCGAGCGACCTTGCGATCGCACGCCGCGACCACCCGGATGCACCCATCACCGAGTACCTCAACACGCTCTGCGCGAGGGCTCATCCTCTGCTCTATCGCGGCAGGGCGTGGCGCATCGGCGCGATCGGCCCGTTCTTCGCCACGGCACTGCCCCGATCGTTCCGCGCCGCATGGCCCTACATCGTCGCGAGCCTGGGACTCATGGTGATCGGCTTCATCGCGGGGTGGCTTGCGGTGGATCTGCGGCCCGACCTGCGCGCGTCGCTGGTCCCACCATCGCTCTTTGACGAGATGGCCCGTGGACAGATCGGCACCGGCGTGCAGGACGCGCCGTTCGCAGCCGCATTCATCATCCAGAACAACATTCGCGTTGCCCTGATCTGCTTCGCAGGCGGCATCCTGCTCGGGATTCCGACGGCCCTGGTGCTGCTCAGCAACGGATGGATGCTCGGGACCGTTGCCGCCGCGGTCCAGCTGGGTGGCTACAACTATCAGTTCTGGTCGCTGATCGTGCCGCACGGCATCCTGGAGCTGAGCGTCATCGTGATCAGCGGCGGTACCGGGCTGATGCTCGGCGACGCCATCCTGCGCCCGGGCCAGCTTCGCCGCGGCGAGGCGCTGGCGCGCGTGGCGGTTCGAGCCGTGATGCTCGTCCTCGGCGCCGCCAGCCTGCTGATCATCGCGGGGACCCTCGAGGCGTTCGTCTCTCCGAGCTCGCTCCCGGACGGTGTGAAGCTCGCGATCGGGGGAACCGTGGGTGTTCTTCTTTACTCGTGGCTGCTCCTGGCCGGGCGGCAGCCGGGGCGGCGGCGGGTCCCGTGGTTCGACCGTCCTGCGGAAACCCCCGCGTAGACTGGACTCGATGGACGTTGTCCGCATCACACCGCGTGGCTACTGCCACGGTGTGGTGGAAGCGATACGGATCGCAAAACGCGAAGGCGCTGCCCGCTCGGGCAGCGAGCCGGTCACCATGCTCGGGTATCTCGTCCACAACGAGCACGTGACGCGGGAGCTCGAGGAGTCCGGTGTCGCGCTGGTGGCCGAACCCGACCGCATGAAGGCGCTCGAACAGGTCAAAGAAGGGACGGTCATCTTCACCGCCCACGGCATATCGCCGGCAGTGGTGGAGGCGGCACGTGCGCGCGGTCTCAACCTCGTGGACGCGACATGCAGTGATGTGACCCGTACCCACGATCTCGTTCGTGAGCTGGTGGCGAGCGGGCACCACGTCATCTACATCGGCAAGCGGGGCCATCCTGAGCCCGCCGGCGTGCTCGGTATCGCGCCTGAGCACACCACCCTGATCGAGAGCATCGACGAAGTCGACACGCTCGAGCTACCGGACGGACGTCCACTCGCGGTCACGTGTCAGACGACGTTGAGCATGTGGGACACGCAGTCGATCATCGAGCGCCTGGTTGAGCGTTTCCCCACCATCGAAGTCCACAACGAGATCTGTCGCGCGACCCAGGAGCGTCAGGAAGCCGCGGTGCTCGCGGCTGACGACGTCGACTGCGTGGTCGTGGTGGGAAGTGCACGCAGCAGCAACAGTCAACGCCTGGTGCAGGTGGTTCGCGAAAAGGGTCACCGGCCCGCATATCTCGTCGACACCGCCGCAGACCTCGACCCATCGTGGTTCCAAGGCGTCCGGCGGGTTGGCGTCACCTCGGGTGCGTCCACGCCGACACAGATCACGCGTGCGGTGATCGCCGCAGTGGAGGCGATGCCGGAGACCGTGTAGGGTGACGTTTTGGCTGCAACGGTCACAAACCCGGCAAGCCTGATAGTGTCCTGGCACGATGACCACAGGAGGGCTGCCGCCACCCCCGCCTCAGGCGCCTGGTCAATGGGACGGAGGGCAACACTATCTCCCACCGCCGCCTCCGGCATACCCGGTGGCGACGTACTACGCGGCACCGCAGGCGGGTCCCGCTCCCGGCATCGCCTATGCGGGATTCTGGATCCGCTTCGCCGCCGCGCTGATCGACGGGATCATCGTCGGAGTGCCCTTCGTGGTCATCTTCTTCGTGGTCGAGGGTTCCGCGCTCAGCTCGTACGCCACCTGCGTCAACATCGCCGCCCAGTCCGGATCCCTGGCAACCACCTGTGCGTCGACCTACATCGGCTCGGTCGGCTACTGGGAGCTGATCGGACTCGGCGTGCAACTGCTCTACTTCGTGATCCTCTGGTCCAAGTTCGGTGGGACGTTGGGCCAGCGGATGCTGGGCCTCCACGTCGTTGACGCCGCGACGGGCCAGAACATCGGCATCGGCCGCGCCCTCGGCCGTTTCCTCGGCTATCTGATCAGCACCATCGCGCTCTACATCGGACTCATCTGGGCTGCCTTCGACCCGCGCAAGCAAGGCTGGCACGACAAGATCGCGAGCACATTCGTGGTCCGCAAAGTCTAGAATCCGGCCACCGACTCGCCGGATGAGACGGCACCACTGAAGAGGAGAGAGCAACGTGGCAGCACTGCCGCCCCAACCGCCTGGCAGCCTACCCCCGGACCCGCCCGGATTTGCGCCTCCCGGTAGCGCACCCCCCGCCGGACCGCCGCAGGGACCCTATTCCCCTGGCAACGCGTACGCAGGCCAGATGCCGTATGCGCCCCAGGCGCTGCCGCAGCCGGTCGTCGTCACGGTGCACAAGCGAACCTTCTGGCTGACGATCGCGCAGATCATCATCATCGTGAAGGCGATCCTCGTCATCCTCATCGCCGCGGGTTCGGTTGCGATCGGCGTGTACATCCTCACCGCGGGCCATGCGGCCCTGCACAACATCCCCGGCTACGACAACTACGCGAATCAGTTCGGCAACTCGTTCGTGAATGCGGCCGGAGCGGTCTTCTTCGCGATCGCCGTGGTGCCATTGATCATCGGCATCGTCGACCTCATCCTCGGCATCATCGTGGGACGCCCGTCGCAGGTCGCACGCTGGATCATCGTGGTGCTCGACATCATCAGCATCATCATCGCCCTCGCGGATTTCGGCCGCGTGCACAGCGGCGCTGGAGACATCGTCCTGGTCGTCTACCTCGTCCTCCAGCTCATCGTCCTGTACGCGATGCTGCTCGACCCTGCAACCCGAAGGAACTTCGCGGGCAAGGCCGCTTGAGGTCGAGATAACGGTTCACGAGCCGGGGTGACAGCGTGCGCGCGTCGGCGTCGATGGTCTCGACGCCCGAGCTGCGCAACATGCGCAGCGTGTCGTCGCGATCCGCGATGAGGCCGCCCGCGACAGCGCGGGCGTAGGCATCGTCGCCGCTGCGCGGGACGGCGGTCGCGGCGTCGTCGAGTGCCGGGTCGCGGACTGTGACCACCAACGGCAGATGACGGCGACGCAGGCGGACGCACTGCCGGATGAGCGCTTTCCCCTGGTCTGGATCGAGCACGTCGGTGAAGATGACAACGAGTGAGCGACGCGTCTGCCAGCGGCTGAAATACGCCAGCGCATCGTCGTAGTCGGCCTCCGTCTCACCCGGTTGGATGGGGCGCGTCGCGTCGAGAAAGCGTCGCAACTGCGCAGTGCCGGCGCGCGGCGGGAGCGTTCCGGTGACGGTGTCGGAGAACGCGAGCATCCCCGCCCGGTCCCCGGCACGAAGCGCAACGTGCACGAGGAGCAGCGCCGCGTTGATCGCGTGGTCGAGCTTGGTGAGCTCGCCGGCGCCGATGCCCATCAAACGGCCGTGGTCCAGGCAAATCACCAGGGGCTGGGCCCGCTCGGGGATGAGATCGGTGGCCATCAGGCGGCCTGTCCGCGCGGTGGCACGCCAGTTGATGGCGCGCAACGGATCGTCGGGAAACGCCTCGCGCACCCGGTCGAACTCGCTGCCCTCGGTGCGCAGGCGCATGGTGCGCAGCCCGAGCTCGGCGAGCTGACCGCGACGTGCCAGCGCTTCGTAGACATCGATGGCAGCCAGGTTCGGGTCGACGCGGGCGGGACGCGTGGTAGCGACCGTCGTCTGCCGCCAGCCGATCCTCCACGGGCCGATCACGCGGACGACCGCGGGTCCGAGGACGACGTCGCCGCGCGCAACCGGCGTGACCGTGTACTCGAGGCGCGCGGGGAGACGCACGTTCCATCGCGTTTGCGACGGATGCAGCCGTGCCGGGATGCGCTCGTGGACGATCGCCGAAGCGCCCGCCGCGCGAGCCGTGATCGCGAGTGTCACCCGATTGGCGACGCCCACGGAGAGCAGGTCATTGCACTCACGCTCAACCTGGAGCACGGCTTTGCCCGGCGCACGCCGCGAGTCGACCGCGATCCCAAGCAGGACGGCGACAAACAGGACGAGTCCCACCACGAACACCGCCGTCGCCTGCGCTCCGCCTGCGATGACCGCGACCGCGACCAGCAGGAGACCGGCGCCTCGCCAGGTCACCTCGGGACCGGGACCCTGCCCACCGCCCGCTGTACCGCGGCAACCTCGGACACTCCCTGGATCTCCGCCTCGGGCCGGCGGATCATCCGGTGCCGCAGCGCCGGGATGCACACATCCTTGACGTCATCGGGAACCACGTAATCACGCCCCTGGATCGCCGCCATCGCCTTGCCGGCGAGGAGCAGGGCGATCGAGCCACGCGGGCTGGCCCCGAGTGAGAGATCCGGACTGGTCCGGGTGGCCGTGACGATGGCGGAGATGTAGCCGAGCACCTCGTCCGAGACGCGAACCGCCGCCACCTCGGCACGCACTCTCTTGAGCGCTGCCGCGTCGATGATCGCGCTCACGCCGGCAGCAACGAGGTCGTGGGCGTTGAACCCGCCATCCACGCGTCGGAGCATCACCACCTCGGTCGCCGGCTCCGGGACGTTCACCTCGAGCTTGAAGAAGAACCGATCGAGCTGTGCCTCCGGAAGTGGATAGGTGCCCTCGTACTCCACGGGGTTCTGGGTGGCCACGACGAGAAACCGATCGCCGAGCGCCCGGCTCTCGCCGTCGGACGTCACCTGCCGCTCCTCCATGGCCTCGAGCAGCGCCGATTGCGTCTTGGCGGGGGCACGGTTGATCTCGTCGGCGAGCAGCGTGTCGGTGAAGATCGGTCCCTCACGGAACTCGAAGGTTCCCGAGTCCGGACGATAGACGCTGGTCCCGATGATGTCCGAGGGGAGCAGGTCGGGGGTGAACTGGATCCGCGTGAAGCGTGCGTCGAGCGCCGCGGCCAGGGTGCGCGCCATCAACGTCTTCGCCGTCCCGGGCACGCCTTCGAGGAGCACGTGGCCGCCACAGAGGACGGCGATGTAGAGGCCATCGATGATCTGGAGCTGGCCGACCACGGCTCGACCCATGGTCTCGTGCAGTGCGCCGCGCAATGCCACGGCGTCGTTCGCAGGTGCCACTCGTGGCATTGTGCCCTCCCCGCTTGCAGAATCAGCCAACCGGTGCACCGGTCCACTGCTTCTCGAACGCATCCACATCGCGAGCGAGGCGGAGCAGCTCACTCTCCTCCGGTCGCCCGGCGGCGAGCGACCGGGCGTGGGCGAGCAGCGCTTCGAGTCCACCTGCCGCTTGCGGGTTGGCCACCGAGATGGCTGCGCAGAAGACGGCATCGTCGAGATGCCAGTCCACGCCGGTCGCGCCGCCGATCCTGCGTTTGAGCTCCTCGGCGTATCGTGCGGCGATCGGTCCGCGCTGGCGGCTGCGCGCGAAAAGCTGTCCCATCGCCGTCACGTAGGAGCCGGCGCTCGGCACCTGCGTGTCGCCACCGTCCTGCGCGGGCTTGCCGAGGCGCCGGCCGTTCAGCGCGATTGCCAGCAGCACGACGAATCCGAGCAGCAACGTCGCCAATCCGACCGGACCCTCGAAGATGGCACCGGCTCCGCTCGTCTCTGTCCCCTCACCATGGTGATATTCGTCAAAGCTGATCCGGCCACCGCGAGCACGCTGCAGCAGGCTGAGTGCCAGGAACGATGAGTCGGGGTGGCGCAGCCCGTCATTGGAAAGCGGTTCGGTGTCGCCGAGGACATATGCGCGCCCACCGCTGCCGACGCGGACGACGCCCGCCACCACCTCGTTGTGCTCCTCCAGGATGGGAACCAGCGGTGCCTGGTCGGAGAAGGTGAGCCCCGTCGTGACCGGGACAGATTGCACGCGATCCGTGCTGTCGAACGGCTGCGCGACGGTCGCAACCCCACTCCCGGCAGTCGCGGACGGGTTCACCCCGAGGCGTCCGAGCATCGGCG
The DNA here is from genome assembly GCA_003132525.1 of Candidatus Dormiibacterota bacterium. Lineage (GTDB taxonomy): Bacteria > Chloroflexota > Dormibacteria > Aeolococcales > Aeolococcaceae > Palsa-851. Next base: position 52,478 of record PKXZ01000076.1, read on the forward strand.
CGGCATCGGCAAGGCTGTCCGGCGTGACCACGAGGACGAGGTCGCCGCCGCCGTGGAGAAATGACATCAGGGCGTTGACGTCGGAGCTGGTCAACGCGACCGTGGGGTCGTAGCAGAAGACCAGGTCGCTGCCTTTGAGGTCAAAGCTCCCGGTGATCCGGCCCACGTCGAGGCCGAGGTCCGAGAACCACGTGTAAAGGGCCAGCGTGCCCAGGCTCCCTGCCGACCGCGATGACGGATCCGTCTGGTCGTTGGGAGGGATCGCGCTGCTGATCGCGATGACCGCGAGGATGCCGAGTGCCGCGATCAGTGTGAGCATCGCCGAGAGCGGCGGGCGACTCACTGGTGTTGCGCTCCGGCTGCTCGGCGGGCGACGCGACGGACGGCTTCGCACCGGGCGCGCGCCACCTCCCAGTCATCGGCGCCGACGGGCTCCCCGCCATACCAGGCCTTGTCGAATGAGGCTGCGGCCGGCGCGACCGCTGCGAGAAGATCAGCGTCGGTGGACAGCGTCGCGAGCATCTCGCGCGTGGTCCAGGCGCGATTGACCGGCGCTCGCCGGTCGGCGATATCGAGCAGCGCCGAACGGAACGCGCGGCGAATCGCCTCCCGATAGTCGCCTCCGTGTGCGGCGGCGAGCGCGAGGGCCCACTCACGCTCCGGGTCGTCACCGGCGCTCGCCGGTTCATCCGCTGTCAGCGCACGCCGGCTGCCGGCGATGCCGCGCAGCCGGTAGATCACCAGCGCCGCGATGGCGGCGAGCACGAGCAGGCCGAGCAGGATCGATCCGCCCTGGCCGAGCAACCCGAACAGGTGCGAGAGGATCCACTGGATCGCGGCGCCGATGCGCTCGAAGATCGACTGTGGTTGATTCTGGTCGAGATCGGCAAAAACTGACGACGCGTACACCTGGTGCAGGAGGTTCTCCGCCGACTGCGAGTCGACGTGACACGCCGATCCTGCGGGTAACGCCAGCGTGGTCACGATGAGATCGAGTCGCTGCCTGGCGCCATCAAGGCCGGGCGGCGTGGCGGTGAGGTTCGCGATGATCGGGGCGAGATCCGGTGTCGACGCGGGGACGAGATCCTCGGCCTCGGTGACAGCCGTGAGCGCAGCCGGAGGCTGCGGAGGAACCGCAGTCAGCGCGGTGTCCGCGCGACCGAGCAACGCCAGGTACTCGAGCGTCACGCACGGGCTTGCGGCGCGCGCCGGCGTCGCCGTGGATCCCGTGACGGTGAACAGCGCAGCCCCGGCAACGACCCCGACGAGCAGACGCCTCACAGCGACCGGGCGAGCATCTCGATGTCGAAGCCTTCTTTGCGGATCCGAATGTCGTAGTACAGCAACGTCACCCCGATGTAGGTCACGGGAGCGATGAACACCGCAGAGATCGCGCTTGCGACCTGGTCGAAGACAAAGGTGTTGTTGGGGTCGAGCGCGGATCCGGGAATTTCGAAGATGGCGCCGATCACCGAGGAGATGATCGCGGTGATGATCGCGAGCAGGGCCATGCGTCCCAAGGTTGGCCAGAAACGTCCGCTGATCAATTGCCAGCTCCGCTTCAGCCCGCCCCAGCCGGACACGCGCTCGAGCACGATCGCAGGGACGGCGACGACGGTTCGCACGTAGACCATGATCAGGACCGGTATCAGCGCGAGGAACGCGAGCACCGCCAGGAGGGCGCCGAGACCTCCTGCTCCGACGGCACCGAGCAGCGCCGCGACCGCGATCACCACCGCGAACGAGCCCCCATAGGCGAGGATGAGGATGAGAATCATCGCGATGAGCGAGCGAAGACGGCCCCATGCGGCGCGGTACGCGGACAGGAGCGAGCTCGGGCGGTCGAGGTATCGGTCGCTCACTGCCCGGGTCGTGGCCGCCTCTCCGAGCGGGACGACGACCAGGAGGCTGATCAGCAGCAACCCGATGGAGACGGCGAGCACACCGAGATACGAGTTGAGGAGCTGCTGCGCCTGCGCCGGGGTGATCGTCTGGGTGCCCAGCGACGTGAACGGTGAACGCACGAAGGTCGCCACCCCGGTGAGCTCGAAGAGCAGCCAGGTGACCAGCGCGTAGGGAATTTGCACCACCGCGCTGATCGAGGCGATGAGAACGAAATTGCGCCGGTACATCGTGAAGGTAGCGTCGAGCCACTCTCCGACCGACATCGACCGGAAGCGCCCCGAGCCCACCTGGGACGGCATGAAGCCCGGATTCCAGCCCGGCTGCGGGGCTCCCCACGCCGGGGGTTGAGCCCATCCGGGAGGCGGCGATCCCCATCCCGGAGGCGGCGAACCCCAGCCGGGTGGCGGTGATCCCCAGCCGGGTGGAGGCGAACCCCAACCGGGCGGTGATCCGCCCACGCCAACCGGGGGCGGGCTCGGAGGCGGTGGCTGATCGGTCATCAGACCCATTGTCAATGCTGCACAGCAAGGGTGAGCGACGGTATCCTCACAACTTGAGGCGATGAGAGAGTTCACTGCCGCGCTTGCTCGCGGCCATTTCAGCCTGTGGCACGCCCAATGCGGGCGCTAGTCGTCGACCCGACCCTCATCGACCCCGGCTCCGGGCGGCGGGGCCGCGGCCGGCGCCGGCGCACGCAGCCGAGCTCCTCGCTTCCGGTCGAGGTGCGCGACGTCAGGACTCCCGTTCCTCCGGGCCCCGGCTGGGTGCTCATCCGCCCGGCGCTGGCGGGCATCTGTAGCACCGACCTCGCCCTCGTGCACCGCGATCCAGTGCTCAACGTCCTCACCGCATACGCCTCGGCCGGCACGTTCATCCCCGGGCACGAGGTGGTGGGCGTGGTGGAGCGTGCCTCCTCGACCCGCTGGGCTCACGAGGGCGACCGCGTCCTGGTCGAGCCCACCCTGCGCTGTGCTCACAAAGGCCTCGCCGAGTGCCGTCGCTGCCGCGCCGGCGATACCCACCTCTGCGAGAACGCCGACCGCGGTGGGGCGCTGTGCTCAGGCCGTTCGGTCGGATCGAGCGAACGGGCGGGCGGCGGCTGGAGCGAGGGGTTCCTCGTTCATGAGGACATGCTCGTCCCCGCCGACGGCATCTCCGACCAGCGAGGCGTCCTGGCCGAGCCGGCAGCCACGGCGCTCCACGCGGTCCTGCGCTGGTCGCGGCGCGGTGATACCGCCGTGGTCATCGGGTCGGGGGCGCTGAGCCGGCTGATCGTCGCGACCCTCCGGCGCCTGCATCCCGACCTCGACATCATCGTCCTGCACGACGCCCGGAGCACCACCCGGCCGCGCATGGGCCGGCGTCATCGCGAGAGTGCCCCGCTCAACGGCGACCCCAACGCCGCGTTCATGGCGATTCGCTCGATCGGCGCCAACCGCGTGTGGCACGGCTCCTCGGAGCAGATGCTCCAGAAGACCGCCGAGCACATGGAAGCGCGGGTGATGCGCCCGGCCGGGGGTGGTCTCCCAGTCCTCGACGGTGGGGTCGACGTGGTTTTCGACTGCCGCGCCTCGGCGCTCAGCATCGATCTCGCGGTGCGCCTGCTGCGCGCCGGGGGCACGCTCGTGCTCTGCGGCCGCTCCGGCCGCCACGAGATCGAGTGGTCGCTGATCTGGGCGCGCGAGCTCACCGTGCGCGGAGCCGCGTCCTACGGGCGTGAGCCGGACGGCAAGCGAACCTTCGGCACGATCCGCGAGTGGTTGAGCGATTCGAGCTTCCCGGTCGACGGCGTGGTGACCCATCGCTTCCCGCTCGACGAGTACGCCGCAGCGCTCTCGATCGCGCAGGCGGGCACGGCTGCGGGGGCCGTGAAAGTGGTCTTCGAGGGTCCGGCGGCTACCAGCCTCCGACCGGCCGCTGCCACGATCGTGGCCCAGCAGCCCGACGAGCCGGTGCTCCTCCAGTCCACCGCGGCCCGGGTTCGCGGCGGCCGCGTCAAGGTTTCGTAGGGGCAGCCTCGGCGTGGCCGGCCGTCCGCGTGGCCCGCACCTGTGTGATCCGAGCGCCATAACACACCCGTACCAACAGATGCGCAATCCCGAGCGTGTGTCGGAGCATGAAAGTGCTCAGTGACGACGACATCATCCGCTCGATCGCTGCCCACTCGCCCGAGGGGATCGAAGCCTTGTATGACCGATACGGTGGCCTCGCCCACACAGTCGCGCTGCGCATCCTGAGCGACCGGGGCGCGGCCGAGGACGTGGTGCAGGAGTCGTTCCTGGCGGTCTGGCGACGTGGCTCCACGTTCCAGCCGGGCCGGGGATCCTTGCGGGCGTGGATCTGCACCATCGTCCGCAACCGGGCGATCGACCGCCTTCGCGGCGACCGTCATCGCACCCGGCTCGACACCCCGATCGAGGGCGAATCGATCGAGCCCGCAGTCAGCGACCCCTGGGCTGCGGTCGCCCTCGAGCTCAGCGGCGAGGAGGTCCGCAAGGCCCTCGCCGAGCTTCCGCCCGAGCAGCGCCAGACCATCGAGCTCGCCTATTACGGCGGCTACTCGCAGTCCGAGATCGCCACCGCGATGGAGGTACCGCTCGGCACTGTGAAGGGGCGTGTCCGGATCGCCCTCGACAAGCTGCGGACAAGCCTCGCGGATCGACTGGAGACGCCATGGCAGACCCAATGAGCCACGACGAGGTCGCGGACCTCCTCGCGCTCGAGGCTGTTGGCGCGCTCGAGCCGTCGGAGCGAGACGCGATGGAGCGTCACCTGAGGACGTGCGCGACGTGCAGGCACACCGCTGCCGAATATGCCGACCTCGCCTCATTGCTGCCCTCCGCGCTCGATCTCGAGCCCCCACCCGCACGCCTGCGCCGCAACCTCATGGCCCAGGTCTTTGCGGAGGCGACCGCGTCGCCACCGGTGTCGTGGTGGCGACGCCTGATCGATGCGATCCCGGCGAGCCGGGCATTCACGGCTGTCGGAGCCGCCGCGGTGATCGCGGCTATCGCCTTCGGGATCTGGGGCGCCACCGGCAGGATGGGCGCACGAACACCGGTCACCTACACCGTGTCGGGAACGACGGCGACCGGCACCCTCGACGTCAGCTCGAGCGGATCGCCGGCGGTGCTGACGGTGACCGGGCTCCAGCCGCTCGCCGGTACCAGCACCTACGAGGTCTGGCTCATCCCACCGCAGGGCTCACCCAAGGGAGTCGCGTTCCTCAGCCGAGCTCCGAACGGCAGCGCCTGGACGGCGGTCATCCCCGGAAGCCTGGCCGGGTACAAGAGCGTCGCCGCAACCGTCGAGCCTGCCGGCGGCAGCCCGACTCCCTCCAACATTGAGGTCCTGAGCGGTCAGCTCTCCGACTCCTGAGGCGGCTGGGCCGCTTTGCGGCGCTTCGCGGCGACCGCCGGGAGCACGCGTTTGATGCCCGCGTTGTCGACGATCATGCGGCGCTCGCGCTTGCGATCCCGCTGACGGATACGCTCGCGCTCCGCGTCGGGAACCTCCGGCTCCTGGTCCATCGGAGCGCTCAGGCGCTCAGCGGCGCTTCGGTGTGGCGCCTGCCACGAGCGATGGCGACCCCGACAGCCGCAACCGCGGCAAGCGTGACCACGGCCCCACCGGCGACCGCCTGCACCCGGCGGTCGAGCCCGAGCGCCCGCACGCGTCCACCAAATCCGGCTGCATCCGCGATCGCGAGCGCCGCCGCGTAGATGTCGGCTCGCCGCGCGGGATTCAAGGTCCAGGCGGCAAACGCCGTGGCGATCTCGTCGCCGGTGTCGACCAGGGCCGAAACCTCTGGGGCCGCGGCGAAAGCGAGCATGTCGCCGTCGAGCGCGCCATCGAGGCGATCCTCGATGTTCACGATCCCGACCTCGACAGACGGTCGGCGGGCATCGGCGCGCCGAGACGCTTGCGCAGCGATGTCAGCGCCCGGAAGGTGAGCAGCTTCACCGCCCCTTCACTCCGTCCCATGATCTCGGCGATCTCGCGATTGCGCAGGTCACCGCCGAAGCGAAGCAGGATCGCCTGGCGCTGGTCGTGGGGAAGGCGGGCGACCGCAGCGCGCACCTCGTCGGCCCGATCGTTCTCCTCCGCGTGCAGCGCGGGATCGGCGTCGGCGTCCGGGAGCATGCGTGGTTCGAGCTCGATCCACCCGGGCCGGCGGCGCTCCCTGGACACAAGGTTGCCGGCGACTCGGTAGAGCCAGGCCGAGTACGGGACCCCGCGCCACTCGAAGCGTGGGAGTTCCTCCATTGCCTTGGCAAACGTTGCTGCGGTCACGTCGTCGGCCTGCTCCATGTCGTGGGTGAGTGTGTAGACGTAGGCGTGGATCTGATCGACGTAGCGCTCGTAGAGCGGCGCGAAGGCCGTTCGGTCGCGCTGCGCGGCCAGGATCTCCAGCCGCTCCTCCTCGAGCTCCGCAGCGGTGCGATGTGCCATCGCTATCGCTGCCCGGCTCGCGAAGGGAGCAACTCGCAGAAGCGTCTTGGGGCCATGGCGTTACGCCTGCCGGCGTTCCCCGATCAGCCCGAGCTGCTTGCCGACCTCTTCGAACGCGAGCAGCGCACGGTCGAGCTGATCGTGGGTGTGGGTCGCGCAGACGATCGTGCGGACCCGCGCCCTGCCTCGCGCAACGGTCGGAAACCCGATGCCCTGGGCGAAAACTCCGCGCTCGAGGAGCATGTCGGAGAGCTGCATTGCGACAGGCGCTTCGCCGCACATCACAGGCGTGATCGGGGTCTCGCTGTCGCCGATGTCGAACCCGAGCTCGCGAAGTCCGCTCTTGAAGTGACGCGTGTTGCTCCAGAGCTGCTCCATGAGCTGCGGTTCCTGCTCGAGCACGTCCACCGCGGCGATGCACGCAGCAACCACTGCGGGTGGATGCGATGATGAGAAGAGGAACGGACGCGCCTTGTGGATCAGGTGATCCCGGACGATCTGCGTCGACGCGACGTAGCCGCCCACCACGCCGATCGCCTTGCTCAGCGTGCCGATGTTGAGGGCGACCCTGCCGTGCAGCCCGAAATGGTCGGTGGTGCCCCGGCCATTGGTACCGAGCACGCCGGTCGCGTGCGCGTCATCCACCATCACCGCCGCGCCGTAATGCTCCGCGCGTTCGACAAGCTGGGGAAGCGGCGCGATGTCGCCGTCCATGCTGAACACGCCGTCGGTGACCAGCAGGATGCGCCGGTATCCCTTGCCGCGTGCCTCGCTGAGCGCACGTTCCGCATCGTCGGGATCGGCGTGCTCGTAGAGGATCCGATCAGCCTTGGTCAACCGGATGCCATCGATGATGCTCGCGTGATTGAGCTTGTCGCTCACGACGCAGTCACCCTGCTCGAGCATCGAGCCGATGACGCCGATATTCACCGCGTAGCCGCTCTGGAACGTCAGGGACGCCTCGGTACGCTTGAACGCCGCGAGGCGGCGCTCCAGCTCCTCGTGCAGCGTCTGCGTGCCGGCGATGGTGCGCACCGCACCCGTGCCGGCGCCCCATTCCAGCGCGGCCCGCGACGCCGCCTCGACCAGGCGCGGGTGTGTGTTGAGGCCGAGATAGTTGTTGCTTGACAGGCTGATCACCGCCTTGCCGGCGATTTCGACCTCGGGCCCCTGTGCGGACTCGAGCACGCGCAGCGGACGGAACAACCCGTCGCGACGCAGCGCCTCGAGATCCTCGTTGAGCGATGCGTCGAGGGCCTGGACTGCCTGCGACGTCTCTGCGCTGGTCACCATGCGATCAACGATACCCCGCGCGCTACTCAGGGGTGAGCGTCACCTTGCCGCACTGACCCGACTTCATCAGGGCCATCGCGGCATCAATCTCGTGGAGCGCGAAACGGTGCGTGATGAGCGTGCGCACGTCGATGACGCCGTCTCGAACGTACGCGGTGACCTGCTCCCAGGTTGCGGGAATGCGCCGGCCGGCGATCCCGTAGAGGCTGAGACCCTTCATGACCACGTCGCTGGAGAGGTCGACGACGTCCGGTCCGTCGCCGATGCCCAGCAGGCTGATCCAGCCCCCGGGACGCACCAGGCGCGTCGCGGAAGCCACCGCGACCGGCGATCCGCTCATCTCGAGCACGCAGTCGATGGCGCCGCCGGCGGCTCGGCGCACGGCGTTATCCACCGCGTCGTCGGTAGCACGGACGATCGCGTGGGCGCCCATGCGCTCCGCGAGGTCGAGCCGGTACTCGTTGCGATCCACCCCCACCACCCGCGCCGCGCCCTGGGCGCGGGCGACGGCGATTGCGGCGCAGCCGATCGGACCGCAGCCGAACACCACCACCGTGCGACCGGCGAGGTCGCCATAGGAGCAGGCGTGCACCGCGTTGCCGAACGGCTCCATGGCAGCGGCGACGTCTGGGGGCACCGCATCGCCGACCGGCCACACATTGGCGGCGGGAACGACGAAGTGGGTCGCGAATGCACCGTCGACGTCCACTCCGAGAATGCGGGTGTTCTCGCAGACGTGGAAATCACCGCGACGGCACTCGTCGCAGTGGCCGCAGACGATGTGCGATTCCACCGCGACCCGGGTGCCGATGGGCGGTCCCTGGACGCCGTCTCCCCACTCGACCACCTCGCCGCAGACCTCGTGGCCGACCACGCGCGGCGGATGCACGCGCGCAGCGGCCCATGGGTTCCAGGCGTAGAGATGCACGTCGGTGCCGCAAACTGATGCGGCGGCGACGCGGAGGAGGATCTGGCCGGCCGCGGGTGAGGGCATCGGGACATCGCCGATCACGAACCCGGGCGCAGGCGTCGGTTTGAGGACTGCGAGCACTGGGCCGTGATTATGCGTTCGCGACCCGTCCGGTCAAACGTCTGCGCCGTGTCCGCCGAGCCCGCTGAGACTGCGGCCTATCGCGGCACGCATCTGCCGCTCATCGCCAGGCGCGGGAGGACAGATTCATGCTCGATGGCATTGACCGGCCGGTTCCGGGGCCACGCCCTCGCCGGATCCCGGTGGAGGACCTCAGCGTCTACGAAGGACGCGGTGGGCACACGCTGCGCCGCCATGTCGACACGAAGCCGGGCGACGAGATGCGCCGGATCCTCCGGGAGGGCGTCGCCGCAGCTGGTCGCTTCGTCAGCCGCGCCACCGCCCAGCGCTGCGTCGATATCGCCGTGACGCGGCGCAGCTCGGACATCACCGCCTGGCTCGCAGGCAGGGACAAGGGCGCGCCCTTCAGCTTCGTGGAGGACATGGGCGAGGTGGTCGGGCAGGTGCTCACCTACGCCGAAGTCAGCCGGGGCGTGGTGGTCCCCACGCAGGTGACCGCCGTCCGCCTGGTGCTGCGTCGCAACGACGAACTGCCTGGCGGGTTCACGCTCGTCACCGCCTACCCGACCCGTTCCCCACAACGGCACAAGAGACATCAGGAGCGCTGACAATGAACGGCACCATCGATATCGATATCGCGATCGACAACGCAGCGACCCAATACCCGGGACTCGCGCAGCTGCTGGCCGGCTATTACCACCAGGACTGGCAGCAGGATCACGCCACCCCGGATGCGGCCCTGCACGCGTTCGCGCGTGATGCCTCTCCGGACACCGTTGCATCCGCCGCGGATGACATCGCCCGCCTCGTCGGCGTGGGATTCGACGACGCGGCACTGACGCGCGTCCTCGCTGACGGATTCGACTGCAACTACGTCCCAGTGGCCAACGGCCTCACGCCCGAGGGCTGGCTGCTGCACCTCCGCGACCTGCTCGTCCCCTCCGGATCCTGACCCGCACCGTCACCGTGCCCGCGGCGACGCGGCCACCCGCTCGAACAGCGCCACAAAGTGGAGCAATGCCGTGGGCACGAGTGTCGGGATCGCGATGATCAGCGCAACGATGTCGACCGGTCCCGAGAAGAGGCGGACCCAGTACAACGCGAAGATCACGATGCCGGTGAACAGCGTGTTGCGTCGACCCCACACCGTGTACACGAGCTCCGGGCGGCGTCCGGTGAGCAGGACGATCGGCGTCAGCAAGACCGGGCCCGAGTAGCGAACAACGATGAGGACCGCCAGCCACAGCGGGAGGATCCCGAGTGCCCAGGATCCGATTGCCCCGACGACGAAGTAGATGGCATCCCCGAACGGGTCCATGGCCTTGCCGAGGACGGTGACCGGGCCGTATCGGCGGGCGATGAAACCGTCCACTGCGTCGAGGAGACCGACAGACCCGCCGATGCTGCCCCAGAGTGCGAGGCCGAGGCGTCCCGGCAGTGTCAGCGTGCCGATGAACAGCACGGGAACACATGCGTACCCACGGAGGGCCGTGAGTCCATTCGGGACCCCATAGCGATCGACGGGATTCCCGTCGGGCGTCCGCAGCAGCGCGGCGCCGCCGATCACCCCGATGGTCACCAACAGCCACCAGACCGCGGTGGCGACAACGGCGAGCGTGATGGTGCCGTGCCCATGCACGAGTGCCACATCGCTGGTTACCGCTTCGCCGAGGATCAGCCCGAGGACGGTCCAGAAGACCAGCGAGCGACGCAGGTGCGCGCTGCCACGAAGGCGCGCCAGCGCCGTCCGGTAGAGGCCGGCTAGACCACCCAGCCCAGAGCCCCCGACGGGGATGGAGACGCCGGGATCAGACCGCGAGGCACGTGATCGTCTTGACCACGCCGTCCGCGGACTGAATCCGGTCGAGGATGAGACGTCCGATCCCCGGCACGTCGGGTGCCTCGACCTGGGCGATGACGTCGTACTCGCCGGTGATCGCGTCGACCAGGACGATGCCGTCGCTGCCCCTCAGGCCATCCGCCACGTGCTGCGCCTTGCCTGCGCTCGCTGTCACGAGCACGTATGCACGAATCATCTCGCTGCTCCCACGGTTCAAACGCTCGGCGACTGTAGCATGGGGACATGCCGTGGGCGATCTTGATCCGGCTCCTCGCCAGGCTTGCGGCGAGCCTCTTTTTCTGGCGCATCGCGACCAACCGGCGGCGCGCTTACGCGAACGGTCAGCCGGTTCCTGGCGCGACGCCGAAAGCTCGTATTGACGCGCAAGCGGCCGTCATGGCAGTCAAGACATCGATCCTCCTGACCTGGCGCGCGCTCCTGACCGCGACGTTCCTGACCGTCTTCGCCGTGCTCCTCGTGGCGGGTTTGACCATCGTTGTCCTCGGCCCGAGATGGCTCGGTGCGATCCTCTTGGCGGGAGCGCTCGCATCAGCATGGGCGACGTGGTTCGAAGGACGCGTCCTCGTCGTCGCCGTGCGGATGCGCAACAAACGGCGACGCGACGAGCGGCTGCGGAAGACAGCGACTTCCTAAGCTGAGCCTGGGCTCGGAGCGGGAGGGGTCGCCCGTGCCACCGCGAATTTGGCAGCGCCCGAGAGAGCGCGACAATCTGCTTGCGCGAGGGAGGGCGCTGACAAGCTGAGCTGTGGCGCGGGTGACCCCTCCCGCTCCGCGTCTCAGGGCGTTGCTTAGACGGTGGCGCGGGTGACGCCGCCAGGTCCGCGTCGCAAGGGCGTTCAGCTCAGGTACGGCGCGATGTTTTCGCCCAGTTCCGCGGCGTCCATCATCAGTTCGCTGACGGTGGGGTGCGCGTGGATGATCGAGCCCAGGTCGTCCATGGTCAGCCCGTCGCTGATCGCTACGCCGACCTCGTGGATGATCTCGACCGCGTGGACGCCCATGACGGTGGCGCCCACGAGCCGGTCGGTGATCTGGTCGGCGTACAGCTGGACGAGGCCGTCGGGCTCGCCTTCGCCGAGCGCCTTGCCGTTGCCGATGTAGCGTGCCTGACCGAGCTTCACCTCGATGCCGGCTGCCTTCGCCGTTTCTGGGTTTAGGCCGACCATGGCAATTTCTGGATGCGTGTAGATGCAGGATGGCACGACGGTTCGGTCCATCGGCATTACTTCGTGGCCCAGTGCGTTTGCGACGGCGCGGCCGCCTTCGGCGCTGCCGAGGTGGGCCAGTTGGAGACCGCCGATGCAATCGCCTGCAGCCCAGATCTTGGGGTTTGCAGTGCGGAGGTACTCGTCCACTTCGATGTGGTCGCGATCGTTGATGGCGACGCCGGCTTCCTCCAGACCGATTCCGCGGGTCCGTGAACGGCGGCCGACCGAGACGAGGAGGAGATCCGCTTCGATCGCGGTGCCGTCGTCGAGATGCGCTTTGACGGCGTCGGCGGCGTAGTCCATTGATTCGACGCGACGTCCGGGCAAGAAGGTGACTCCTTGTTTCTCGACGAGGCGGCGCCACTGCTGGACGATGCGCGCATCCACACCGGCGAGGACCTGGGGCAGCACTTCGACAACGGTGATGCGCGATCCCAGGGCTGCGAACAGGCTCGCGAACTCACAACCCACGACGCCGCCGCCGATCACGAGCATGTGGTCGGGGATGCGCTCGAGGCGGAGGATGCCGTCGGACGTCACCACTCGCGGGTGCTCCATGTCGATCCCCGGAAGTCCCGATGCCTCGGTGCCGACGCAGACGATGAGGTGATCAAACTCGTGGCGCTCGGCACCGGTCACAACTGCCTCGCCGTCGACAACGCCCTGGGCGCGGACGACGTTCACGCCCTTGCGTTTGCAGGCGGACTCGACGCCTCTGCGCATGGCCAGGACGATTTCCTCCTTGCGCTTCATCATCCGGGGGAAGTCGATCTCCGGTTCGGGAACGCGAATCCCGAACGACGCGGCGTCGCGGATCTTGCGCAGCACGTCGGCACCGGCGAGCAATGACTTGGTGGGGATGCAGCCCCAGTTGAGGCACGTGCCGCCTAAGTCGGCGCGTTCGACCATGGTGACTTCAGCGCCCATCTGCGCGGCGCGAAGCGCAGCGACATCGCCGGCGGGACCGCCGCCGAGCACCACGACGCGTTGGGTCATGCCGAGGTGTGGGTGGTTGCGGGAACGGCGACGTCAGATCCGTCCACCGACGGTTCGACGGGCTCGTGCTTTCCGCGCCGTGACGTGGCGAATGCTTCGGTGACGATGCGCTCCTGCTCGAGTTGGTGTGAGCCCGCGTACCCTTCCGAGGGGCTGGCACGGCCCGGCCTGCCGATGTAACCCCACTGGATGTTGTACGGGCGCGCCAGGCCGATCGCGCGCTGGAGGCTGCCCCACGCCCCCATGTTCTGCGGCTCCTCCTGCACCCAGCACAGCCGCTCGAGGTTGGGGTACGAGGCCACCAGGTCGAGGATCGAGTCGATGGGGAGCGGATAGAGTTGCTCGACGCGGGCGATGGCGATGTCGGTCGCCTCTGCGCGTTGCGGCGCCAGGATGACCTCGTAGTAGATCCGGCCTGAGCAGAGCAGCAACGTACGCACCTCGTCGCGACGGTCTGTTGCGGTGGGATCGTCGATGACGGGCTGGAATCGCCCCGAGCTGAGGTCGGCAAGCTTGGACGTCGACTCCTTGAGGCGCAGCAGGCTCTTCGGCGTGAAGATGACCAGCGGCCGCGGGTCGCCGAGGAGCCCCTGGCTGCGCAGCAGGTGAAAGTACTGCGCCGGCGTGGTGCAATTGGCGAGGCGCATGTTGTCGTTGGCAGAGAGTTGCAGGAAGCGCTCGATGCGCGCACTCGAATGCTCGGGCCCGCTGCCCTCGTAGCCGTGGGGCAGGAGCATGGTGAGGCGTGAGTGCTGGCCCCACTTGGCGCGCGAAGACGACACGAACTGGTCGACGATCATCTCCGCGTTGTTGAAGAAGTCACCGTACTGCGCTTCCCAGATGACCAGTGTCTCTGGATCCGCAGCGCTGTAGCCGTACTCGAACCCGAGACACCCCACCTCGCTGAGTGGACTGTTGAGCACCTCGAACGTGGCCTGGGCATCGGTGAGGTGCTGCATCGGGATGAACAGCTCGCCGTTGGTCTCATCGTGGAACGCGAGGTGGCGATGGCTGAACGTGCCGCGCACGGTGTCCTGGCCGGTCAATCGGATCGGATGCCCCTGCGTGATCAGCGATGCGAAGGCGAGGGCTTCGGCCGTACCCCAGTCGATCGCGCCTTCGAGGAGTGCCGACTTGCGCCGTTCCATCTGGCGGATGAGCTTGCCGTTCGGCGTGAAGTGTTTGGGGAACGTGAGCAGCTGCTCGTTGAGCGCCGCAAGCTGGCGACCGGACACAGCGGTACGCAGCATCGGGTCGTCCGGCTCTTCGATCACCTGCTCGTGGGTCAGATCGTCCAGCTCGGCGGCAAGGTTTTCCTTGACCCGCTTGTGTGCATCGGCGATGCGTGTGTACATCGCCTTGGCCTGCACCTCGACCTCTTCCGGCCTGACCAGACCCTCGGTCACGAGCTTGGCGGCGAAGATCTCCCGGACGGTTGGGTGTTCGCGGATCTTCTTGTACATGAGGGGCTGCGTGTATGCCGGTTCATCGGCTTCGTTGTGGCCGAAGCGGCGGTAGCCGATCAGGTGCACCATGACGTCGCGGCGATACGCGCGCCGGTAGTCGTACGCGAACGTGACCGCAGCCAGGCACGCCTCGACGTCGTCAGCATTGACGTGCACGATCGGGATGTCGAAGCCCTTGGCCAGGTCGGACGCGTAGCGGGTCGACCTCCCCTCGTGCGGATCGGTGGTGAAGCCAACCTGGTTGTCGGCGATGAAGTGCACCGTTCCACCGGTTGTGTACCCGGGGAGCGATTGCAGGTTGAGCACCTCCTGCACCACACCCTGTCCGGCGAAGGCCGCATCGCCGTGGATCAGCACGGGTAGTGCCGCCATCGGGTCGAGGTGCAACGTTGTCGCGCGACGCTGGGTCTGCGCAGCGCGGCACCAACCTTCCACCACCGGGTCGATCGCCTCCAGATGACTGGGGTTGGGCAGCAGCCGAACCAGGATCACCTTGCCGGATTCGGTGTGATACGTGCCGGTAGCGCCGATGTGGTACTTGACGTCGCCGGTTGTCTCGAAGCGGGAGATCTGTCGCCGCGCAGACGCGAGCTCGAACGCATTGAGGATCGACTCGTACGAGTGATTGGCGACGTGGGCGACCACGGCGAGCCGTCCGCGGTGGGACATGCCCATGACCGCCTCACCGATGCCGTCGTCGGCGACCATGGTCATCAGTGTCTCGAGCATCGGCACCAGCGCGTCGAGACCTTCAATGGAGAAGGTCTTCTGCCCGAGGAACGCAGCGCGTTGGTACCGCTCCATCGCGTCGACCTTGGTGAGACGCTCGAGCAGGCGCAACCGGTCCTCGACCGTCAGCGCCGGCCGGTACTTGCCGGATTCGATGTGCTCGCGCAGCCAGACGCGCTGCTCGTGGCTCGAGATGTGCTCGATCTCGAAAGCGATGGTGCTGCAGTAGGTGCGCCGGAGATTCGGCAGCACCTCGGCGAGGTTGTGTCCTGGGACGTAAACGCGCAGCAGGTCCGCGGGGATCTGCTCCATCAGGTCCTCTGTGAGACCGTAGGTCGCCGGGTCCATCGCGGGGTCGCCGATTGGCGGCGAACCGAGCGGGTCGAGGTGCGCTCCAAGATGGCCGTGGGTCCGGTGTGCCTTGACGAGCGATGTCGCCGCCTGCATCGCACCGAGCAGGACGCGGTCCGGCGTCCCCTGGGCGACTGGGGCGGGCGCCACCGACGGCGATGACGACGCTGTCACGCGAGCAGGGACTCGCTCGAGTGCCGGTAGGATCAAGCCAAGGCTGGCAAAAACAGACTCGTAGAAGTCCTCGGCGCCGTCGAGCAGGGATTCGATGCGCCCGAGGAACTCACCGGACTCGGCCCCCTGGATCACCCGGTGGTCGTACGTGCTGGTCATGGTCATGATCTTGCCAACGCCGAGGTCGCGGACGCTGGCTTCGGGCACACCCCGCCATTCCGCTGGATAGCCGATGGCTCCGACTGCGACGATGGTTCCCTGACCCGGCATCAGCCGCGGTACCGACGCCACGGTCCCGAGGCCACCGGGATTGGTCAGCGTCAGGGTCGCGCCCTGGAGCTCGTCCGCCGAAAGCGTGTTGGTGCGCGCGCGCTCGATCAGCCGCTCGTACTCGTCGCGAAACTCGCTGAACTGCAGCTCAGCGGCGTTGCGAATGACCGGGACGACCAGCGAACGCGACCCGTCCTTGCGCACGCTGTCAACGGCCAGACCGAGGTGCGCGGGTCCGGGGACACGTGCCGGCTTGCCGTCGTCGGTGCGCGCGAAGTGCGTGGTCAACGACGGGCTCGCGGCGGCGGCACGCGCGATCGCGTACCCGATGAGATGGGTGAAGGACACCTTGCCTGCGTTGCCCCCGGCGGCGAGGGCACTGTTCAGCTGCCGTCGGCGGCTGTCGAGGATTTCCACACTGACGGTCCGGAACGACGTCGCGGTCGGGATGTCGCGGCTGCGCTCCATGTAGTCGACGAGCGCTGCTGCCGGACCCTTGATCGGCTCCGCAAGCTCGGCGTCGGTAACGCGCACGGTGGTGTCATGCCGAGGGCCTGCGCCAGTCTTGGAGGCGAGCACGTCGGCCTTGGTGACGATCCCGCCCGGGCCCGAACCGCGGACCGAGTGCAGGTCGATGTCGTTCTTTGCCGCCGCACGCCGGGCTAGTGGCGATGCGTCGACGTCGGAGCCATTGGACGCGAAGACGGGCGCCGGCTGTGACTCCGGCTCTGCGGGGGGCGGCGGTGGCGGCGGGGCCGGTTGAGCGGCCCCCTCAGGACCTGCAGGCGTCTCGGCTGCGACCTCGGGAGCGGCTTCGGTGTTCAGTTCCGGCGACCTGGGGGAAGGTGGCGGCAAGGTCTCGGTTGTTGCCGGCTCCGCGGACGTTGTCGCGGCCGGGACTGCAGCTGGACCGGGTGCGATGACCGCGAGAATCGCACCGACTGCGACGGTCTCGCCTTCGGCGGCAACGATCTCCGTGAGCCTTCCGGTTGCCGGCGCAGGGACCTCGACGTCGACCTTGTCGGTGGTCACCTCGACGAGTGGCTCGCCCTCGTCGACAGTGTCGCCCACAGCTTTGAGCCAGCGCGACACGATGCCTTCGGATACGGACTCACCCATCGCCGGGAGGGTCAGCGAAACAGGGTCAGCCACTCTTGAATCGTCTCACCTTCGCTCTTCAGCAGTGTGGCTGACCGTTGACAACCGGCGAACCAGCCGGAGCTGGAGTGGCGATGAACGACGGGACCGGGGTCGGCGTTGCGCTCGGCGGCAGCGATGGTGGCACCGCCGGCGGGTCGATCACGGGAGCATTGAGCGCGGAGTAGCAACTGACCGGCGGCGAGCAACCGGTCAGCACCAGTCCCCAGTCGGGTAACTGGGCAAAGCTCGTGCACTGCCAGTTGAGCGCTGTCGTCTGCACGCTGTTGTAGTCGTAGACGACGTAGTCGTCGATCCGGCAATGGTCCTTCGGCGTGATGATGAAGTGCTGGTCGACCGAGTTCGAATAGCCGTCTCCGAGGACGTCGAGTTCCATGCTCTTGCAGTGCTTGGCTGCCGTCAGGAAGCAGGCGACCGCCGGGTCGGCCGAGATCGGCGCGGTATGCGCGGCGTTGGGCTGGCCGCACTCGGGCGCGGTCGGATAACCACAGGAAACCAGGCCAATTCCGAGTACGACAAGGGCGGCGATCTGGATCAGGGCGAACTTCCGAGCCACGCGTCTCACAAGGGCCAGTCTAGGACGGTGGGGATTGCGGGCAGACGCTAACTTGCCTGCCGATTGCGACGGTCGCCGGAGATGCGGCGCCGCGCGGCACGGAGCCACTGGCGCGTCACTGGAATGAATTCCTCATCAAGGAGAGCGCAGGCGATGGCCACAACCACTGCGCCGGCCAGGCCGATCACCCCGCTTTGCCATACCGGGAACCGTGGTTGGGCGACACAGTGCCCGGTGCAGGAGATGGTGACCTGCGCGGCTGCCAGCCCGAGCAGGATGCCGACGATCGCGGACACGGCGTAGAGCAAGACAGTCCTCGCTGCGTTCACGCGATGAATATAGGGCCGCGGCGCGCCTGGGCCGGCGCCGTTCTGCGCGCCGTTGCTCGGGGACCGTGTGGCCCGTTCTCTGCACCTACACAGATCTGGGTAAGTGGCCATTCACGGTAGGTATACAATCTAGTAGCCGTGCGAGGGCAGCTATAGACGGCTGTCTGGAACCGTGTTAGGGTTCGGCGCCAGATGGGCGTCGCTCTCTTCGGTGTGAATCGAGAGAAATGTGCCCGCGGGAAGGAGGAGCGTGATAGCCTTTTTGGTCCCCAGTACGGTGCTGCTATATTGGTGCATAGCTGTAACGACAACTGCTGGCACTGCGCTCTATCAGCAGTCGACGCTTACGGCGTCCGTCGCATCTGGTAGCTGTTCCCTGTTCCCTGTTCCCTGCTCTTCGTCAATCCACTTCTTTCGTGATGTTCAGCAACACCCCGACCAGCACCAGCATGATGAACAGCGAAGTCCCGCCGTAGGACACAAACGGCAGTGTGATTCCCTTCGTTGGCACCAACGCCAGCACCACGCTGATGTTGAAGAAAGCCTGGATGAGAATCGTCGCCGTGATGCCGAACGCCATGAAGCGGGCAAACGGATCCTGCGACAGGATCGCCGCCCGCATCCCGCGCCAGCCGATGAAGACGAACAGTCCCACGACGATCAACGCGCCGATGAGGCCAAGCTCCTCGGCAATGTTCGCGAAGATGTAGTCGGTGTGCGGCTCGGGCAGATAGAAGAGCTTCTGCCTGCCGTCCATATATCCCACGCCCCGAAATCCCCCAGAACCCACCGCGATGAGCGACTGAATGATGTGGAAGCCTTTGCCCAGCGGGTCCGATTCAGGATTCAGGAACGCGAACATGCGATCGCGCCGCCACTTCACCCAAAACAGCATGAAGTACAGGATCGGCGAAGCCGCGAGAGCCGCGTACCCGAGATACTTCGTGTTGATCCCGGCAAGCCACAGCATCAGCGCCGTCACGCCCGCACAGACCAGCGCCGTTCCCAGGTCCGGTTCTTTCAGGATGAGCGCAATAAAGATGAGACTGGGCAGCGCGGCGGGGATCAGCGTTCCTCGCCAGTCTTCCATCAGGTGCATCCGGTTCTGGAGGAACCACGCCAGAAACAGCACCAGCGCGGGCTTGGCGATCTCCGACGGCTGGAAGGAGAGGACGCCGACGCGAAACCAGCGGTGGGTGTTGTGGGAGTCGTGCGTCAGAAAGGCGCCCAGCAACAAAATGATGGTGACTCCGACCACCGGAAAGACGACGGTGGGCCGGTTGTAGGTGCTGACCGGCACCTTCATCAGCAGGGTCATGGCCAGCAGCCCGAGCACCGCCCATATGGCCTGGCGAGCCACAAAGTAGTAGGGCGAGCCGAAGCGCGGCTCCCCGGCCATCACAGCCGATGCGCTGAAAACCATCGCCAGGCCGATGACCACCAGCACCAGCGCGGCGAAGTACAGCCACTTGTCGACGCCAACTCGTTTCGCCATAAAACTCGTTTCTCTTCCCTACGTAGCCGTGAGTGCAGCCAGACCGCGCCGCGCTAAAACCGTTTCCTTGAAGACCCGTCCCCGATGCTCGTAGTTCTCGAACTGATCGAAGCTCGAGCACGCCGGCGCCAAGAGCACAATTTCCCCCGGCTGCGCTACTGCGCCCGCCCTGGCAATGGCTTCTTCCAGTGTGCCCGCACTCACGATGGGCGCCGAGCCCTCAATGTGCGTGTGAATCTTTTCCGCCGCCGCGCCGATCGTGTAGACCGCTTTCACGCGCTCCTGCAGCAGCGCGCGCATCTGCCGGTAATCGGAATTCTTGTCCTTGCCGCCGAGGATGAGATGAATGCCGCCGGGAAAGGCGGCAATCGCCTTCATCGAGGCATCCACGTTGGTCGCCTTCGAGTCGTTGTAGTAGTCGACGCCGTTGATCTTCGCGACAAACTCCAGGCGATGCTCGACCGCATGAAATCCCATCACCGCTTTGCGGATCGCCGCTGCTTCGACGCCCGCGAGCCGCGCCGCGCACACAGCCGCCAGCACGTTCTCCACGTTGTGCGCACCCTTTAGAGAAATCTCCGCGACCTTCAGCACCGGCTCCGGCGAGGCCTGCTCCGAGGCACGCCAGGTGACGACGCCGTCGTGTACGAAGGCGCCCTGCCGCACCACGCGTGTTCTGCTGAACCAGAAGACCCGCGATTTTGCCCGAGCCGCAGCGCGCGACGCGGCATCGTCGTCGGCATTCAGCACCAGAGCATCGTCTGCCGTTTGCTGCGCGAAAATCTTCTCCTTCGCTGCGACATAATTCTCAAAGGTTCCATGACGGTCCAGGTGATCCGGCGTGATGTTCAGGATCACAGCAATCTCTGGATGAAATTCGTAGGTCGTTTCGAGCTGGAAGCTCGAAACTTCCAGCACCGACCATCCATCGTCACGCGAAGCCTCCACCAGGGCGATGACCGGCACGCCGATGTTGCCGCCCACCTGCACCGGCAACTTGCCGGCCTCAAGAATCTCGCCGCACAACGAGGTGGTGGTAGTCTTGCCGTTCGATCCGGTAATCGCGAGCACTTTGCCGCGCAGATAATGCGCCGCCAGCTCCAGCTCGCCGATGATCGGCAGGCCGAATTTGCGCACCTGCGTCAGTTCCGGAGTGTCGACGGGAACGCCCGGGCTCACGACGATCAGGTCCTGACGCCGGAAGGTCAGCAGTCCATGGCCGCCCGCCTCGACGGCGATGCCTTCTTCAATGAGCGCTGGGATCTCCTTCGCCAGCGCTTCGGCGCTGCGCACGTCGGAAACCGTCACCTGCGCGCCCTGGCGCCGCAAAAACAGCGCCGCCGCCAGCCCCGACTTGCCCAGACCGACGACCAGTACTTTTTTCCCTTTGATTTCCATGAAAACTCGCGAGCGCCGGCATGCTCATTGTGTCACGCCCGCTCTACCCTTTATCGCAGCTTGAGGGTGGTGAGTGCAAAGAGTGCAAACACCAGCGCGCCGATCCAGAAGCGCGTGATCACTTTGGACTCCGACCAGCCCATCAGTTCGAAGTGATGGTGGAGCGGCGCCATGCGGAAAATGCGCTTGCCCCCGCGCAGCTTGTAGCTGCCCACCTGCAGGATTACCGAGATGGCCTCGATGACGAAAACGCCGCCGATAAACGGCAGCAGCAGCTCCTGCTTGATGACCACGGCGACCGTGGCGATGGCCCCGCCCAGCGCCAGGGAACCCACGTCGCCCATGAAAATCTCAGCGGGATGGGCGTTATACCAGAGGAATCCGATGCTGGCCCCGGTCATGGCCCCGCAGAAGACGGTCACTTCGCTGACCATGGGCATGCGCTGCAGCTCCAGGTAGTCCGCGAAAATAACGTGCCCGCTCACATAGGTCAGCACCGTGAGGGCGCCGGCGGCGATGATGGTGCAGCCGATGGCCAGGCCATCCAGTCCGTCGGTGAGGTTGACCGCATTGCTCGAAAAGACGATCACCAGCATGACGAAGACGATGAATGGCAGAAACGCCAGGACGCCGAGATGCGGAATGTGCATGAGGGCGGGAATGGAAAGGCGCGGCCGCAGGACCTTGACAAACGGCACCATCAGCCGCGTGGAGTAGCTGCCCTCGAGGTCCATCAGCACCAGCACAATGGCGATGGCCGCCGCCACCAGGAACTGGTACGTCAGCTTGGCGCGCGCGGTCAGCCCCAGGTTCCGCCGGTGGATCACCTTAATATAGTCATCGGCAAATCCGATGGCGCCGAAGGCCGCCGTCGAAAACATCACCACCCATATAAAAGGATTCGACAGATCGGCCCAGAGAAATGTGGGCAGCAGGATGGCGATGCAGATCAGCACACCGCCCATGGTGGGGGTGCCAGCTTTCTTCTGGTGCGCCTTCGGCCCCTCTTCACGGATGTACTGGCCGATCTGGAACTCGCGCAGCTTCTCGATGACGAAGGGTCCAATGATGAGCGTGATGAGCAGCGCCGTGAGCGAGGCGAAGGCGGTGCGAAACGTCAGATACCTGAATATTCGAAAGGGACTGAAATAGAGGTAAAGCTTTCGATAGAGCAGCCAATAAAGCAAACTTCCTCCGGCAGACCTGGTGGGATTTCCCGCTTATCTTATCGCGCTCCGCCCTGCGAACCGCCGTCTTTTTCGTGGCCCTGCAACACTTCGAGCGCGCGCTCCAGCCGCACGCCGCGCGAACCCTTCAGCAGCACCGCGTCGCCTGGCTCCAGATTGGCCGCTAGAAATTTCGCCGCTTCATCCGAATTCTCAAAAAACTTCGCGCGCTCTGGCGCATGNNGAGCCGGCACGCCCGCCAGCGTCCGGATCATCGACTTCAGCGCCTCGGGGTTTGAATTGTAGGAGTCATTGATGAGGGTCGCACCGCGGATGGTGAGCACCTGACCCCGTTTTTCGTCGGGACGCAGTCTTTCCAGAGCCGCGCAGCACTCCGCCAGC
>PKXZ01000070.1 GCA_003132525.1 Candidatus Dormiibacterota bacterium
CGGCGTGCTCACCGGCGAGCGCGCCGATGAAGCTCGCTTCGATGCGGCCGGGGAGGTCCTCAATCAGCGTCACCAGGAGAACGCTATCCTGTCGAACGATGCCGACGTCGGAACGCGCTGTTGCTGTTGTCCGCGCGCTTGCCAGTAGTAGCGCGCTGCGTGCAGCCCCCGCGCTCCTCGATCAGCGCCGNNGCTGGCGCGGTCCGCGACCGGCTGCCGTGCGCATCGAGCGCAGCCGGGTTCACGGCGACGGCGGGGTGATCGCCGAGCAGACCGCCCTGACCATGTGGTTTGGCGAAGGACCAGGGCTCTCGGGCATCTCGGTGCGCGGCCGCGCAACGCGGGTGGCCGCCAGGACGCTCGCCGGCGTTGCGGCAGCCATGGCGCTCGGTGCCGCAAGCGCATTCGTCGCGCGCCAGGAGGCGAACCGGCTCGGGAGCGCGTCCCGCCTGCTACTCGGCGAGCCAGGGCAGCACAACCGGCGCTGACCTCCGGGACCCGCGGGACACGGCGCGCAGCTGCTGCCCGTCGGTGATCACCATCTCTCGCGAGCACGGGTTCATCGCGTCGCGCCACTCCTTGAGCACCCGGCGCTGAAAGCGTTCCGCGGACGGAAGCGACGCCGGGAGTGCGAGCACGGCGCCGCGGTCGGGCACGCCGAGCAGCACATCGCCGCCTGCCCGCTCGACGAAAGCGGCCAGCACGCGCGGCGCGAGCAGCAGGCTGCCCTGGAAGAGCGGATCCGATGCGACTCGCCATCCATCGGCGGGAATGCGGTCGGTGCGCGCGATGCGCGTGACCAGCGACTCGAAGCGCTCCGCCGTGTTGGCGGCGGCCGCANNCTCTCACGTCATCATCGCTCATCCCGATCGATGTCCATTCGTCACGCGGCACGCCGCGCATGATCGAGCCGGGGAGCTCCTCGGCGACGAACGCGGACATGTCGGCACCCACCGGCGCGCGCAGAAGGTCGCCGACGCGGCCGTGACTGCCGAGGAAACGGTCATTGCGCACGCACCAGAGCAGCCGCGATGTGGACAGCGCAATCGCCGGCTGGGGTGTGAGCTGATGCTCCACAGATGCAACGTAGTCACCGATCAACGCAGGCACCTTGTCCGGCTGGCGTTCGCAGGCATGGTGCAGCGGCGCGAGCGGCAGCATCAGGTCGATGCCGGAACCGGTGACGTGCAACGCAAAACGCGACGCGTCCACGTCGACGGTGTTGCCGCGATACCGCGACACCAGTTGCAGGCGCACCCGCTCCGCGAACGTCCCCCGGTCCATGCCGCTACTGCGTGGCTGCGGCGAGACGCGACCGCATCAGCGCGATCCGTGATTCATCGCCGCGACGTTCGAGCGTGTCACCGGGCACCCGTCCCCACAGGTACAGGAACAGCTCGGCAGGGTCGCCCGACAGCACCGCGTGCGGTGATGTGCGACGACCAGGTGTGACCACGGTGCGCGAGTCCTCGAGCACAACCGACCACGCACGGTCGCCGGCGAGCAACTCCACCGTGCCGGTGCCGGGAGCCTCCGNNCCTCGACGTCGACGCGATGCACCACCGTCTCCAGCGCCATCCGCCGATACCAGAACCCAACTGTCTGGTCCGGCTCCCACCACGACCATGCGTAGTCCTTCGGTGAGTGCGCCGCAAGCTCCGCAAGCAACTTCGCGTGCTCATCGGCGAACCACTCGACGGTGTCCTTGCCGAACGGCTCACCGGTGACCCACTCACCCTCCTCGGGNNCCGGCACCGGTCGATCCAACCCCTGCGGCGCCAGCGCCGCAATCACATCGCCGTCGGCACGAATGTGACCGAGATACTCCCTGAACTCCACCCGACTACGCCGCCCCCCGCTTCGAGCTCACGTAATCAACCAACACATAGTCCCCCAGCCGATCCGGGCTGATGAAGAACGCCCGCCCCCGATTGAGCCGCGTCATCTGATTGACGAACTGCACCAGGTGGTGATTCGACTCAAGCATGAACGTGTTGATCACGATGTTCTCGCGCGTACACCGCTTCACCTCCAGCAACGTCTTGTGAAACGTCTCCGGCAACGGCGGATAAAAGAACACCGGACGCCCATTCTCAATATGCGCCGTCGGCTCCCCATCACTAACGATGATGATCTGCTTGTTCTCCCCAGGATCCCTCGCCAGCAGTCGCCGGGCCAGCATCAACCCATGCTGCATATTCGTCCCGTAGACGTACTCATTCACCGAAAGATGCGGCAANNGCCGCAGGCTTGATCTCCCTCGCCAGGTCACTAAACCCAATGATATGAAGCGTATCCCGCGGATACGCAGACCGAATCAAAGAATCAAGCGCCAGAGCAACTTTCTTAGCCGCATAAAAGTATCCGCGAAGCGGCATCGACCGACTCATATCGAGCATCAAGACGGTAGCCGACCGCGTGAGCGTATCGGACCGATGAACGACAAAATCCTCGGGCGAGAGTCGAGGAACAGAGCGAAGCTGAGGAGACAGACCCGAGGGTGGAGGGGACCCCGGCGGAGGCTGAATAGTCCGGTTTGAAGCCGGAGCCGGCGTCCCCTCCACCCGCAAGTCACTCCCGTCACCGCCATCGGCATCGCGGCGCACCGCGTTCATGAGCGTCTCCCTGACGTCCAAGTCGAAGACGTCCCCGAATTCGTAAGGCTTCGTGTCCTCCTCGCGTTCGCCCCCTTGGCCGTGCCGCGATATCGGATGGTCCCCGAAGCGATCGCGACGCAGTCGCGCGAAGAGATCCCCGAGCGCCTTCTGTCCGATGCGTCGCAGCCCGCGCGCGGTCAGGCGCATTCCCTCGTCGTCGCGCTCGACGAGTCCACGCTGCTCGAGCTGGTCGGTCATGCGCTGCAGCCGCGAGAGATCGCGCGCCGCATTATCACCGAGAACGTCGCGCAGCGCCTCCTCGGTGGCGTCGTCGAGTGGTTCACCGCGGTACATCCCGCGGAGCCCGCGTTCCAGTTCCTCGATCGACTGTAAGCGATCCATCACGCCCATCGCCTCATCGAACGGTAACTGCTCGTTACCGAAGAACGAGTATCGCTGACCGAGGTGACGGCGATCCGAGAGGAGCTCGAGACCGCCCATCAGCTCGGCGAGCTGCGCCTGCAGGTCCGGGTCGCCGAAGGTGGCAGAGATCATCTCCTCGAGCTGATGGCGCTGCTCGGGCGACAGTGACTGCATCAGCGAGTCCATGCGTGCCATCTGCGCAGCGAGCTGGGCGAGAAACTCGTCGAAGGTTGCGGGCGCATCGGGGAACATCGAGCCCCACTTCTTCAGGAAGTCCTCGTAGTTGTGCTGCAGCTGCGCATCGGGGACTCCCTCGAGCTTCTGACGCACCAGTGCGTTGAGGTCGCGCGCCATCTCGCGAAGCGCGCTGATGTCCTGCTGCGACATCTGGCCCATTTGCTCGGACATCTGCTTGAAGTACGTGTTGACGACGTTCTGCTTGATCTCCTCGAGCAGCTTCTGGAAAGCCTGCTCTGCGCGCTGATCCATGAACTCGTAGCCCTGCAGCTCGCGAATCGCGCCGCCCGGCTCCCGGGGCAGGTTGTCGAGATGCTCGCGACGTTTCTTGGCGACGCGCTCGAGGATCCGCTGCGCGCTGCCGTCGGTTGCGTTCTTCAGTCGCTCGTCGATGCCGTGACGCTCGAGACGGAGCACATTGTCGAGCTTCTCCTCGATGTCCTTGAAGACGTTGTCGAGGCTGTAGCGTTCGAGTTGCTTCTGACGCTGCTTGCGAAGCCGCTCCATCAACTCCTCGAGACCGGAGAACTTGCGCCCATCGCGGTCCCGCCAGCCCTGACTCAGCAGGCGGCGCAGTGCCGTCTCGAAGTCCCAGCCGTGAAAGACGTCTTCGCTCAGCCGGTCGAAGAGCGCGTCGGCGTCATCGCCGAGTGGATCCTGCGTGCCGTCCCAGACGCTGAAGCGATGCTGGCGCGGCACACGCGGAATCCCCCGCGAGCCTTCGGTCGCCAGCTCACCGGATTCGTCCCCTCTGCCGTTCGCCGGCGAGTCTGCTCCCTCCGAGTCGGCAGACGCTCGTGCGGCGCCATCAGAAACAGGCTCGTCCGGTACCCCGCTACCCTCCATAGACCGCGCTTCCGTCGAGTGCGGTCTTGTTGAGGCGCTTACCGAGATGCAGCCCTTCGAGCACGAACTCGAGAACCGCAACTCGCATCGCGTCGGTGTCGGGCTCGCCCAACCGCTGACGCGCGCGCTCCACGCCACCGAGCTCGGTGAGCGCCTGCGCGTAGTGCGCGATGGTGTGCTGATCGCCCACCTCGACGGTGAAGCCGCCGCGGTCGAAGCGCTGCACGAGGTCGCTGAACTCCTGGACGGTGAAGTGGCGCCGGAACACGTTGTTGCAGGCGGTGCGCACGAGCTTCTCGAGCACCGCGCCATCGTCGCCGTCCTCCCAGGTCTCGAGCTCGATCTTTCCCGCGGTGGACGACATCAGCGCCGGCAGATCGCTGATGCGCGCGACCGCCTCGCGCTCGCCGGTGCGCAGCGCGCGGCGAAGGGCACCCGCGGCGAGGTTCTCGTAGTTGGCTGTGGTCAGCCGGACCGAGACGCCACTGCGCTGGTTCACCTGCGGATGGCGGCGGGCGACGTGCGAGAGCTCAGCGACGATCTCCTGCATGAAGGCCGGGACGATCACCGGGACCGGCATGTCGTCGAAGGTCATCCGCTCCTGCTCGGCGATCGCTATCTCGTCATCGAGGGTGCGCGGGTAGTGGGTGCGCACCTGCGCTCCGAAGCGATCCTTGAGCGGCGTGATGATGCGCCCGCGGTTCGTGTAGTCCTCGGGGTTCGCGGTGGCGACCACGAAGACGTCCAGCGGCAGGCGTAGCCGGTAGCCGCGGATCTGCACGTCGCGCTCCTCGATGATGTTGAGCAGTCCCACCTGGATGCGCTCGGCGAGGTCCGGCAGCTCGTTGATCGCGAAGATGCCCCGGTTGGTGCGCGGGATCAGGCCGTAGTGGATGGTGAGCTCGTCGCTGAGGTAGCGCCCCTCGGCGACCCGGATGGGATCGACCTCACCGATCAGGTCGGCGATCGACGTGTCCGGGGTGGCGAGCTTCTCCGAATAGCGCTGCTCGGGACTGAGCCACGCGATCTCAGTGGCGTCGCCGTGCTCGACGACGAGGTCGCGGCAGCGGCGGCAGATCGGTTCGTACGGGTCGTCGTTGATCTCGCACCCCGCGATCGCGGGTACCGCGTCGTCGAGGAGCGTCACCAACGACCGTATCAGGCGTGATTTCGCCTGCCCGCGCTCGCCGAGCAGGACCATGTCCTGGCCGGCGAGGATCGCGTTCTCGATCTGCGGGAGGACCGAGTCGTCATAGCCGCGGATGCCAGCGAACAGCTCCTCGTTGTTGCTGAGCTTGCGGATCAGGTTGCGACGAAGCTCAGTCCTGACGGGCAGGACGCGGTATTCCGCGCGACGCAACTCACCGATGGTGGACGGGGCCTGGGACATCGCATCCCAAGCCTACACCGGGGCGGCGAATCGACTGCCGTGCCCGGCCAGGATCGCATGCGCTCTGCGATCGAGCGACTCGCGAGCCGTGGCGACGAGGCGGCCGGCCAGTTCCTGTTCCTGTCCGAAGTGGAGGTGGATGAAGGACGCGAGCATCAGCGGATCGGTCCAGCCCTCACAGCCGAGTGGCTCACCGTCGCAGTCGTGCATGGTGTACGCGGCGCTCAGGCAGTCACCGCCGGAGAGCAGATGGCTGAAGTGGAACTCGTGCCCGCGCAGGCGCGTGCCGGCGGGACCGAGCATCGATGACGTGGCGATGCTCAGGTCGCGGTAGCCGCTGTGCAGCGTGCCGGCCTCCAGGGCGACGTCGATGGGGATGAGACCGGCCATCTGATGGATGGCACCGTCGCTGGTGCGCAGGGATCGGGCGGAATACTGGAGACCGCATCCCTCGGCGTAGACGGGGACGCCATGCGCGTGGGTGCGACGGAATGATTCGAGGAACGACAGGTTGCTCGCGAGCCTGGGCACGAACGCCTCGGAGATGCCACCACCCATATAGATGAGGCCGAGGTCGCGCGGC
Organism: Candidatus Dormiibacterota bacterium; assembly: GCA_003132525.1. Lineage (GTDB taxonomy): Bacteria > Chloroflexota > Dormibacteria > Aeolococcales > Aeolococcaceae > Palsa-851. Next base: position 6,077 of record PKXZ01000070.1, read on the forward strand.
AGGATGGTGTCTTCGAGCGGGGAGAAGGTGATGATCTCCGCACCGGCGTCCTCGAGCAGCTCGAGGTTCTCCGCGTAGTAGAAGCAGAAGGCGTCGTCGAAGGCGACACCGATGCGCACCGGCTCATCGTGTGTCGGGGCGACGTGCCGTCGGGCCGCCGGCCGCACCGGTCGCGCTCCTTCCATGAGGCGCTCGATGAGGTCGAGGTCGCAGTGTTTCGTCACCGCATCGCCGAGTTCCGCGATCGCCTCATCGACGTGCGGGTTCTGGAGCAGCGGCAGTAGCCCGGTGCGCAATTCAGGGATGTGGACCGACTGGATGTGGGGGAGCGCGCCGAGCACCGGCATGCGAGCGAGTGTCCAGATGGCGTCCTCGATCACTCGCCGCCGGTAGTCGTTCGGGACGTTGTTGAGGATCACGCCGATCACGCTGCCGGCACTGTCCAGCTGCTTGATGCCGAGCGCCGCCGCGGCAGCCGTCTCGCCGGTCTCCCAGGCGTCGACCACCAGCACGACCGGGGCGCCGATGATGTGCGCGACCTCGAGGGTGCTGCCTGGGAAGTCGGTGGCGCTTGCCGTCGGGTCGCTCGACATGCCGTGCCCGTCCAGCACGCCCATCGCGCCCTCGATGATCAGACGATCGGCCCCGATCGCGCCGTGCGCGAGCGAGCGTCGCACTCCGTCGGCTCCGAGCGCCCAGGAATCGAGGTTGCGACATGGCCGGCGGCTCGCGTGCGCCAGGTATGCGGTGTCGATAAAATCGGCGCCGACCTTGAAGGTCTGCACGGTGCGGCCGCGAGCGCGGAGCGCGGCGGTGAGACCCAGGCTGATCGAGGTCTTCCCGGAACCCGAACCCAGGCCGCCGACCACGAGCCGAGGAATCCCGACCTCCTCGAGCATGAGGTGCCTCCGGATGCGCTCCGCCTCACCGCCAGGTTGTGGGCGCTTGATCACTCTCACCGAGCTCATCGACCGCCGAGCTCGCACGCCGACGCTAGCACCGCGCGGAGACCGGGGCAAGCGCGGAAGTTGTAACGGTTCCTGAGGAGGGAAGTGAGGGGCGCTGCGTAAGAAAATCGCTGCGATCTTGGCTCTATAGAGATGACATGTATCGGGAGGGTTCCGTCGTCAGCAACATGAACAGGGTCGAGTCGGATCCGACCTTCGAGCAAGCGGTGCTGCCCGAGCGGCGGCGATTGTACGGATTGGCGCTGATCATCACTCGGGATCCATCGGCCGCTGAGGATGCCGTTCAGGAGACGCTTTTCTCGGCGTGGAGATCCTGGTCGAAGATCCGCGACCCGCAGCACCCAGGCGGGTGGCTGACCAGGATCTGCGTGCGCCAGTGCCTCCGCCGGCGGCAATTCGATGCCCCGAGCCGTTTTGCCGACGCGTCGGTCGACGCACGCGCGCGGGGAGAGATCGCATTTGGCGGAGACCTGCTCGACTTCGATCGGGCATTCGGGGTGCTCACAGCCAAGCAGCGAGCCGTCTTCACGCTCCATGTTCGCCACGGATACACGGTCGCCGAGGCCGCCGCGCTCATGGGATGCAGACCGGGGACGGCGCGGAGCCACCTCGGTCGTGCGGTCGCGACTTTGAGGAAGGAGATGAGCCATGAATGACGACATCACCATCGACGCGAACCTGCGCGCGATTGCCGGCCGGTATTTCGACGGCATCGAAAACCGGCCTCTGCCGAGGAGTTTGACACTCGCCGCGCCATCGTTCGCCAGTGCTCAGCGGGGCTCCCGCGTGGTTCGCGGCCTCGCCGCAGCGGCCGTCTTCGTTGCGATCAGCGCGGCGTTGACGATCGTCATCCTTGTGACCCGCAATCTCACCGCGACGGCGCCGGCGCACACGCAGGCACCTCAAGGCGCGCCGACCTTCCCAACGCAAGTGTGCGGTGGACGGCCCAGTCCGACGGCGACGACTGGCATCGTCGAATACCCGGTCCCCGGGCTCGACAACATCGGGCCGGCGGTGACCGGGCCGGACGGCAATGTGTGGTTCGTTGGCGGCGCGTTGAACGGCGAAAACGGAGACCGCGAAATAGTCGGAAGGGTGACGCCGGCGGGGAAGATCACGATGTACTCCATCCCCGGCAATCCCGGCGAGGGGTTCGACGGAATCGCGACCGGCCCCGGACGGTATGTCTGGTTCTCGGTGGGTACCGGCGACACCATCGGCCGACTGGCGCCGGCGACGGGCCACATCGATCTGTTCCCCGTCAACGTACCGCTCGTGTCGCCCTCGGCGCAACCGGTCCACACCCAGACGATCGACATGGTCGCCGGCCCTGACGGCAACCTCTGGTTCGATGTCAGTCAGGTCGGGGGCGCTGGGCCTGGGACCGACGGTCAGATCGGACGCATCACTCCAACTGGTGTCATCACGCTCTTTGCCCTTCCGGGGTCAGGGCGACCCAGTGGCATCCAAGTTGGTGCAGACGGCAACCTGTACAGCCGGATCGCCCTGGCGGGCGGAACGACACCGTGTGGTGCGATCGCCGGGTACTCACCAAGCGCCGAAGTGGTGCGAGTCACGCGCACCGGCACTGTCACCGAGCTCAGCGAAGACAGCCCGCAATTCGATGGATACACGATCGGGCCGGATGGCAGCCGCTGGTGGCTGACGTCTCAGGGGACGATGCGGCGCGTCACATCGTCGGGTCAGGTCACGAACTTTCCTGCCGACACGACGCTGGGTTTCTGGGATCCGGCGCACATTGTCGTTGGACCCGACAAGGATATCTGGTACACGGACGGCGGTGTCATCGACCGCATGACCTACGCAGGTCAGGTGACGGTTTACCAGCCTCCAGCGACGGCGTCGGACACGGGGGTCACCTGGATCACGGACGGTCCCGATGGCCGGCTCTGGTTCACCGACGGGCTTTCCATGGGCAACATCATCGGCGCCATCCGACCCGCGTCTGGCTAGCTCAGGTCATCCCTTCACATGCAGCGGGACGGCTTCGACGAAGAGTCGCTGGCTGTACGTTTCCGCACCCGGTTCCCAGACGCCGGCACAGGTGTAGAGCGTGAGGAGCGCCGGCCCTGTGGTCGTGAACGTGCCCGGCGGCTCGCCCGACCGGTGCAGGGAGACCAGCGTGGTTACCTTGAAGCGAAGCTTCGCGCCGTTCGCGTCGATGATGTCGATCTCGGCGCCGGCTCGGACGTTCTTGAGCTTCCAGAACACTGCGGGGCCGTCGGTCCACCAGTCGAGGTGACCGTCGATCACCGAATCGCCAGCAGCCCCGGGCACCGCGCCGAGCTTGTACCAGGCGACGTCACAAGGATTGACCGGAACCTGCATGTCGCCGTGCTTGTCGAGCCCGGCCAGTTCGACCGCGGCGTCCACTCCGATGCTCGGAATCTGGATGGCGATCGGCCATGAGGCCGGCACGCCGCGGCGGGGCTTGAGACTCGGCAGCGGGCACACGAGCGCCGGCGAGGGCGTGGGCGTTGCCGTTGGCGCAGCCGCGGGCGGCGGCGTTGTACTGGCGGAGGCACTCTGTGGCGCGGCGCTGGGCCCGACGGTGTATGGCTGAGCGAACGCCCCGGCGCTCGCCTCACTCTCAAAGATGCTCAGGCCCGAAGGAGGGACGTTCACCACGCCGGCGCTGACCGCGGCGACGAAGACGAGCACCGCCAAGGCGATCCTCTGCCGCCAGTACCGGTATCCCCCCTCGGGGGATGAAGGCACCCCACCCGGGGTGCCTCCATCCAGTCGGTTTGGGAAGCTCATGTCAGGGGCGAGCGCGCCGCCGCCGCCTGCTGGTGACCCCGGCCGTCCCAAGGACGACCGCGGCAAGTCCGACGCCCAGGAGCACGACTGGGGTGGCTGACGTGCCCGTCGATGGCGCGCCGAAGCCCGTTCCCCCTGTGCCCGTGGTGGTGGTTGTCGTGCCACTGGTCTTGGTGCCGGTGCCGGTGCTCTTCGTGACGACGACGTCGAGCTTGGCGACGTTACCGGCGTTCTGCTCGGTGAACCAGATGTTCCCGTCAGCACCGGTCGTGATGTTCTGCGGGCCACTGTTGGCCGTCGGAACGTTGAATTCCGTGATCACGCCCGAGGGAGTGACCCTGCCGATCTTGTTGCCGGTGTTCTCGGTGAACCACACGTTGCCGTCCGGTCCCGGCGCGATGCCAACCGGGAAGGCCGACGCTGTGGGGATCGTGTACTCGGTGATCGCGCCCGTGGTGGGGTTGATCTTGCCTACCTTGCTAGCGCCGTTCTCGGTGAACCACATGTCCCCATCCGGGCCGGCTGTCATGCGCGCCGGAACGCTGTTCGGCGTCGGCGTGGCGTACTCAGTGATGACTCCAGCGGTGTTGATCTTCGCCACCTTGCTGGTGCCTTGCTCGGTGAACCACATGTAGCCGCCCGGTCCGATGTCGATGCTGCGCGGACCCGAGTTCGCGCTCGGCACGTTGTACTCGGTGACCACGCCGGACGGGGTGATCTTGGCGATCTTGTTGGTGTTGAACTCGGTGAACCAGACGTTGCCGTCGGGGCCTTCGACGATTCCTCGGGGCCCGGAGTTCGCGGTGGGCACGCTGTACTCGGTGATCACACCACTGGTGGTGCTCTTGCCGATCTTGTCGGAGTTGAACTCGGTGAACCAGAGATCACCGCCCGGTCCAACGGCGATGTTGCGCGGTCCGCTGTCCGCGGTCGGCACGGTGTACTCGGTGATGGCACCGGACGGCGTGATCTTGCCGATCTTGCTCGAGTTGAACTCGGTGAACCAGACGTTGCCGTCCGGTCCCTTGGTGATGCCGTTGGCCTGGCTGTTCGAGGTCGGGATCACGTAGGTCGTGATGGTTCCCGTGGTAGCGGCCGCGACGGGCAGCAGTGCCACCACGGAGGCGACCGCGGCCGCTCCAAGCCCAAGTCCTAGGTTGCGCGGCGCGTGCCGCATCAGTGCTGTTTTCATCTGTGTGTTGCTCTCCTTGCTGCGGTCATGTGACCGCTCTGAATCTCATGTCGAAGCGACGTTCGTCGCCGCTTCGGTCGGATGGGTATGTGCTCAGTTGACGTCGTCGGTCAATCGATGCGCCTGTCGATCATTCACTCCTCCCTGATGCCCCTCTCATGTCGCCGCACTCAGCCGAGGCCTGCGGCACTGACGGGCGCTTTGCCCTCCTGCTGCAGGATCTGATTGAGCGGTCCGAGATCAAAGATCCCTTTGATGTTGTCGCTGGTTGCAAGCCCCGCGTCGACGACATGCGTGGCCTCTTCCTGCCACGCTGAGGCCACCGGGTCCACCGTGAATTGCAGATGCGACCATGCAGTCAGGAGCACGTTCTCGAAGAGCGGCTTCGACGCCAGAACGGTGAGGGCGCTGTTGGCCGCGTTCTCCGCCGCGGTGGTATTCGCGTTGGTCCAGTCAACGACGCCGACGAGCCCCTTGAGGAAATTCGATACCACGGCTGGATGGGCGTCGAGGAAGCTGGTCGCTACGATCAATACCGTGGTCGGGAACTGGCCGTTCGGCCAGAGCGATGCCTCGTTGACCAGCACCTTGCCCTCGTCTTCGTCGACCAGCCTGGTCGCGTACGGCTCGGGCACCCATGCGCCGTCGATCTGGCCCTCCTGGAAGAGCGTCAGGATCGTGGAGTTCGCGGCGTTGATGACATGGACGGGGCCACCGCCCTGCGCATTGACCTTCATGCCGTGATTCGCGAGGAATACGCGAAGCGCGATGTCCTGCGTGTTGCCGAGCTGCGGCGTGGCGATGGTCTTGCCGCGGAGGTCGGCGATGCTGTTGATGTTCGCCGCCGGGCGGACGACGAGTTCGGCTCCGCCGATGGCAACGCCGCTGATGACCCGGAGTGCCTGACCCTGACTCTGAATGAAGCCGCTGATCGCGGGGCTCGGCCCGACGAATGCCATGTCGAGCGCCCCGCCGAACAGCGCAGTGATTGCGTCAGGGCCGGCATTGAACACCTGGGTCTTCAGCGTCACGGTGTTGCCGAGAGCCTTCTGGAACGACCCGTTGTTCACGCCGATCATCGCCGGCGCATGTGTCAGGTTGGCCAGATACCCCAGTTGCAGTACCAGGGGGTCGCTCCGAGTTCCGTTGCCGCCAGTGCCGGCGGCGGCGGCGGACCCGCATGCTGCGAGGCTGCCGCCCAGCATGCAAAGTCCGGCCAGCACCGTAATGATCCGGCGCCCCCAGGGGGCGCGTTCAGTCTTGTACATCTCGAGTTCGCTCCTTCTCTTCCTTTCCTGCCGCACCACGCTCACGTGACCGTGAGCGTGAGGACGGCGGAGTAGGGGGATGCGAGCGTCGTCGAGCCCGACTTACGCAGCCGTGCCTTGAACAGATACTTCCCCGCCTTGGTCGGTGCGTACGTCGTGCTGCCGGCGGTGACGCCGTTCTTGAGGAGCACATAGCTCTTCGAGCCGACCGCCTTCACCTGGAGGTCGTACACAAAACCGGTGGGCGCTGTCGCCGCGCCGAACGTGATCGTGAAGGTGGTGCCCGGTGCGCCCGATGCCGGAGTGCCTGTCACCGGCACCGACACAGTCCCCGTCAGCGTCGTGTGCACGGAATCCTTGTATTTGAAGGCTCCCGCGCCGCTGTACACAAATGAGTACGAGGTGCCGGCATTGTGCGCGCCGGAGACGAAGAGCTTGAGCTTTGTCGAGTCGGTGACGCCGTGCGACTCCGCGCCGACGAACAGCCACTCGACTGTCGCACCGGGCGCTGCGGGGGTCAGCGTCGACGGCACGAATCCTTTGTCCAGCGAGAGGACGATCTTCGCAGGCCCGGGCGTGATCACCCCGATCTGGTTGCCGGTCTGCTCGGTGAACCAGATGTTGCCGTCAGATCCGGCGACGATGTCCTGCGGTCCCGCGCCACTCGTCGGCACCGGGTACTCGGTGATCGTCCCGGAGGTCGTGATGTCGCCGATGTTGTTGCCGCCGTTCTCCGTGAACCACAGCGTGCCATCAGCCGACGGGGTGATGCCAACCGGCGCGCTCGCCGAGGTGGGGATGCTGAATTCGCTGATCGTGCCGGACGTGGTGATCTCACCGATCTTGTTGCCGATGTTCTCGGTGAACCACAGGTTCCCGTTGGGTCCGATACGGATTCGCGCAGGCTGGCTGTTGGCGGTAAGCCCGGTGGTGTATTCAGTGATCACGCCCGACGTTGTGATCTTTCCGATCTTGCTGCTGGTGTTCTCGGTGAACCAGAGGTTGCCGTCGGGGCCGGGTTCGATACCGCGCGGGCCGCTGTTGGCCGTGGGGATCGTGTACTCGGTGACCACTCCCGCCGTCGTGATCTTGGCGATCTTGCCGGAGTTGAACTCGGTGAACCAGATGTTGCCGTCAGGACCGGCGACGATGCCACGCGGTCCGCTGTTCGCGGTCGGAATCGTGTACTCGGTGATGGTCCCCGACGTGGTGATCTTGCCGATCTGGTTGGCGCTGAATTCGGTGAACCAGAGGTTGCCGTCAGGGCCGGCGGCGATCTGCCGCGGCGCCGAGTTGGCAGTGGGCACCGTGAATTCGGTGATGACGCCGGCCGGTGTGATGCGCCCGATCTTGTTCGACGTGTACTCGGTGAACCAGAGGTTGCCGTCCGAACCCGCGGCGATGCCGTTCGGCGTGCTCGACAAGGTCGGAACCGCGTATTCGTGGATCGTACCGAGAGCGGTCGGCACCGAAGCAGACGCATGCGCGGTGAGCGGGCCGCCCGCGGTGAGCAGCATCGATATCCCGACGCCGACCGCAAGCGGCAATGTCAAGAACCTTTTGGCTGTGCGTGCCTGAAGCATGTGAAGGTATCCCCCCTAGTTCCCGTATCTCTCTACCGCTGCAAACGCGGCATGTCATCGAAGTATGCGGACAGTTGAACGATTCGTCTAGAGCGATTCATCTTATGTATGCAATCGTGTTATCTGATTGATTGTCCTGACACTCAGAGGCCGCGACGCGCGCGGAGATCAGACTTCGGCGATGAGTCCTCGACGCTCGCGTACGACTCGATCGAGTGGGTTGAAGATCAATGAGTCCACCGCGATTCCGACGATCAGGATGAGCAGGATCGACATGACGACGACGCTCATGTTGGGGAGCTCGCGACCGAAGTCGAGGAGCTGACCGAGCCCGAGACCGAGGTCCGCGCTGCGCGTGATGAGCTCTGCGGCCATGAGTGAACGCCACGAGAACGACCATGCCTGGCGGAGGCCGGCGACATACCCGGGCATCGCCGCCGGGATCACCGCGTACCACCAGAGGCGGAGGCCACGCATGCCCATCGTCCGCGCAGCGCGAAGCAGCACCGGTGGGATCTGGTCGACGGCGTGCGCCATCCCGTTCACGATCGACGGGAACGCACCCATGATCACGACGAAGTAGATGGTGGTGTTGTTCGGTCCGAATACAACGAGGCCGAGCGGCACCCATGCCACCGACGGCAGCGATTGCAGCGCTGAGATGGTCGAGCCGAGGGCCAGCCGGACGATCCGAACCCGTGCCATGAGCAGTCCGAGCGGCGTGCCGATCGCGACCGAGGCCACGTACCCGAAGGCAGCGCGCATGATGCTCGTCCAGATCGCCTCAGTCACGCTCCCCTGCTGCCAGTAATAGACAAGGCTGGACCAAACATCGCTGGGACTGGGGATGACGTAGTCGGGCTTGATGCCGCTCATGTACACGAGCTGCCAGACGAGCAGGAAGAAACCGATCGCCGCAAGCTTTGGGAGAACGACAGTGGCGACGCGTCGCGGCAGCGGCGGCTTCGAGTTGACCGGCATCTCGAGGCGATCGAGCCCTTCGCCAACGTCGTTGGACAGGGCGACCTCAGCTACGGCCATGGCGTCCAATCTCCGAGCGCAAAAGGTCGGTGATGCGCGGCACGATGTCGGCGGCGGCGAGCTCGTTCGCCTCTGGCGACCTGTCCCCTTCGATCGGGAACTCCTCGAGGACCCGCCCGGGTCTCGAGCTCAGCACCACGATGCGGTCGCCGAGACGTGTCGCCTCGCGCAGGCTGTGCGTGACGAAAACGATCGTGACCCCTGTCTCGTCCTGGACGCGAAGCAGGTCTTCGTGCAGCAGGTCACGCGTGATGGCGTCGACGGCGCCGAATGGCTCGTCCATGAGCAGAATGTCGGGATCGTCCAGCAGCGCGCGACAAATCGCAACGCGCTGGCGCATCCCGCCCGATAATTCCCAAGGGTAACGTCCGGCGAATTCGGCCAGGCCCATCTTATCGAGCAATGCAAGGGCGCGAGGCTCGTATGCGCGCCGGTTAAGCCGGCGAAACTCGACCGGTAGCAGCACATTGTCGATGATCTTGCGCCAGTCCAGCAATACGTCGCGCTGGAAAACGACGCCAAGATCGACCACTGGCCCACTGACCCGTCGACCCTTCACTTCGATGGTGCCGGTCGTTGGCAGATCGAGCCCGGCAATGCATCGCAGCAAGGTGCTCTTGCCACATCCAGATGGTCCGACAACGCTGACGAATTGCCCTTGCGGAATCTCAAAATCGAGATCCTGAAGCGCGAGCACGGCGTCGACGACGAGGTGCTTCGGCGGTCTCTCCTCCGCGCGATCAGCTCGCAGCGTCTGCACGGCGACGTCCTCGTGGAGGACTTCCGAATCGGCGACGTCGTCGTGGACGCCGCGCTGCGCCTCCAGATCCGATCC
>PKXZ01000046.1 GCA_003132525.1 Candidatus Dormiibacterota bacterium
GCGACTACCAACTGTGCGAGGACTGCGCGGAAGCCTAGGCGTGACGTCCGAGGGACGCGCTCATTGACTCGCATTCTGACCGAAGGTGGCCTAGTGTGAGCGGAACCGGCGGACTGAACGCCCCGCGCGGGGCGACGCCGCACAGGGTGCGATCATGGGACCAGATCCCCCGTACCACACCGACTCCCCAGGGTACCCGGGCCAACGTGAGGTCTATCACGATCACAACGCGTGTCCCGATGGGAAGCAGCTCAAGCCGGAGCACCGCATCAGCGGAACCGGCGGGCGTACGCACCGATGCAAAGAGTGCGAAAAGCTCGGCTAGAACCGGAGCCGCCGGTGGGCGAACAAGCAGGGGTGGGGACGTACAGGGCTGGCCTCATGCTCGCGTCCGCGCGATTCTCAAGTGCTCGACTGCGCGCGACGCCTCTACTCTGGCGATGTCGTCCGGTCGGGGAGCCGATCTCTAACGACGGAATGATCTGGCTGCTGGCCGCCCTCAGGTGGAAGCTAGCGGCGTATGAGCGAGGTCGCGAGCATACAGATGCTGTCTGCACGCCACACACTTCTTGACGGGACGCTCCGGCGGCTCGGGCAGCTCCGGCTGATCGTCATCATTTGGCTGTTCGTCATCCGGACTAGCTGCATCAAAGCTCAGCGAAAGAAGACGGTCAGAGCCGCAGCGGGCACACAGTTGAGACAAGGCTTTCCCATCGTGCCGCGCGCTTATCCCTGCGTCTGTCCGCTACCGCTCCCTCGCGCTGGACTTAAAGCTCGGTGCCCCGATGAGGAACAGCACATTCCTTTCGCGTCTCTACGGTGTGACGGCTCGAGCAGATCGAGGGCCCTGAGAAACTACCCTCACATCGTGGTGCTGCTGCCTTGTGCCCTCCGGACAACTCCATCCAACTCGGCGGTGATCGCTCGGTAGCACTCACACGCGGTCGCCTCGAGCCCGACGCGATCAACGATGGTGACTCGACCGCGGTAGTACCTGATGAGGCCCGCGGCTCGAAGGCGCTCTGCGGACAGGGTCACCGTAGCTCGACGCGAGCCGAGTATCTGGCCGAGGAGGTCGTGGGTGATGGCGAACTCGTCAGTGCCGACACGGTCCTGGCTCATCAGCAGCCAGCGGCTGAGGCGCTCCTCGTTCGAGTGGAGTCGATTGCACGCCGCCGCCTGGGCGATCTCGCCGAAGAAAGCCCGAACATAGTCGTTGACGAGTTCCTGCAGACGGGGGTCGGCTTTGACCTCGTTGAGGAAGGTCGACGCTTCCATGCGGTCGACCCATCCTGCCACCGAGGAGACGGCGCGGAATGCGAGTGAGCCCCCGGGGCGGATGGGCACCCCGACGATGCCTTCGTTGCCAATCGAGGCCACCTCCACGCTCGTCCCTTCTTGGAACGGTGTAACCAACGAGACCACGCAATTGCGCGGGAAGTCGACGAAGACAATTGGCTCGCCCGGCTCGAAGAGTACCCTCCCAATATCCAGGCACACGGGACTCAGCGATCGCCGGAGCCGCCGACTGGCATCCATTGGAAGCGCATCAAGAAGCCGGTTTGCCCCGGCGTTGACGCTCATGCCGCGGTCCACGTGGGTTGCCTCTTGCGTGTTGCACACGCGCTGTAAGAGCGGCGGCTCTCTCAATCGGGTCCCGTCACCCGCTGGCCGCGGCGGCCTAGCCTTCAAATTGATCCTACGCGGTGCGTTGCCTTCTCGGGTTCATGATGGGGCAAATAGTCAGCCTGCGCGGACCATGAAGGCGCTGCCGGCCACCCCAAGGTGCAACTAACACACTGGACCAGGACCGCCTTGCGCGAACTTATTCGGCTCCTGCGCAACGTGAGAAGTGGGAACTGTCGCGCAGATGGTCGTCCCAACCTCAATATGCAGGTCACCCCGAGACGTCGAGTCGATCCTCCATGCTGGTCAGCCCCGCGCGTGGGTGAACGTGCTCACGTCAAAACCACGTCCTTCGTCGCAGCCTCGGCAATAGAAGGACGATGAGGTCCTATAATTGCCTTAGTATACTAGCACGCCGACGCAACAGTTTATCACGCGACCTGCTATGTTGTGATGGTTCCAGGACTGAGGCGAGAGCCCTCACGACGTAGGTCCGGGCAGCCCATCGAGGACTGCCGCCCGGCGCCTTAAGCTTTTCCTTTGGCCCTCCGCACCGGACTCGTTTCACGAGGAGGAAGAGCCTTGGCAGACGTCGTTCGGCGCTGAAATGGTCGGTGCCACCCTACCGCCCGACCCCCTCGACGAAGGGTATCCGCGGAGTGCCGCAGCCGATCTGGATCCCGGACCCGACCTGCGCGAATCCCTCGAAGAGGCCGATCGCGCAGCGAGCGAAGAGCATCGCGTGATGCCGGAGCATTATCGAGCTGCCGGGCCGCCGGATCGTGGCGATGGTTTCGAAGACATCGACAACATGGGGTACCGGTGAGAACCGTCTCGCGCACCCTGCCGTACACGTTTGTAACCAGATGTCTGCCGGTGATCAGATTCGCGAGGGGTGCGCCGCTTAGGCTATGTCGAGGGTTTTGAACGAGCTAATTCGGAGCCGGCGGCGCTCCAACGATGCATCAGAAGGACAGCGGCAGTTTCGCTATGAGGTGGGCAGCGCAGTGAGCAGGCAGATTCCCGACGCTCCGACCTTCCGTTGTGTCGGTTGCGGTGGGACTCGACTGGTACCGCTGACATACGCCGGCTCCCGGCGCTCGGGGCGATCCGACCTACCTGTACGCGCAAGCGCGAAGTGCATCACCTGCGGATGCCGCTACGTGGGAACACAACTCCTATCTGCAGAGAGTGCTCTGATCTCGCTCGCCGCAGTCAACGATGCCAATAGATCGGCCCCCTGGGGTCCTGCGCTTGCTGCGTGGGGCCTCCTTCTCGACACAGGGCATCGCAGTTCGAGCGCTCAGCCGGCGACTCCTGCCGACGGAAGGCGAACAACCCGATCCAGCTTCCAGCTGGTGCTAGAAACGTAGCAACCACCGCATCGTTTTTTGCCCGGCTCCATCTGATCGCGCGTCATGACGAGGAGGAGGTCCTTGGTGTGGTGGTCGACCAGCACGGGCGATATCGTAGTTCGGGAGCGTGCTGCACGCTAGCGTGCAATTGATGAACCGGAGACCGATTCGTAAGCAAGCCACGGTAACTTCGCGTCACCCGCGTGAGCCGTTCACTAGAGTGAGCAGCTCATGCGTTCGATGATCGGGCTATGCAGGCCCGTTCGGCCTTCGCAGCAAGGGCGACTGTCGCGACTCCCCGCTGTCTCGTAGCGGCAACGTAGAACCGGCGTGGAGGCCTCGGAGAGTAAAACGTGCGAGCGGCATTGGCGTCCCGGAGAGCCGACGATGAAGTCGTCGTCGCTGCTGAGATCCTCATCATTCGAGGTAAGGAGCAAGGGCGCCTATCCCCCCACGATGTCCTAGAGGGCCTTCTCGTCGTCGAAGCTGAACCTGATCGACTGGAGCGCGTCTTCCAGGTGTTTCGGGATATGGGCATCGCGATCAGCGACAGCGATGACGATGCCGGAGAGGGCGGCGACGATCCGGAAGACCACGTGGGCGATGCGGAGATGGTCGACACGTTCTCCCTCGATGACCCGATCCGGATGTACCTCAAGGAGATCGGGCGCATCGCCCTTCTGCGTAAGGAGCAGGAGGTTGAGTATGCGCAGCTGATCGAGCTAGGCGACGAACCTGCGCGTGACAAGCTGACCGAGGCCAACCTCCGCTTGGTCGTGTCCATCGCCAAGAAGTACATCGGCCGCGGCGTGCCTTTCCTCGACCTCATCCAGGAGGGCAACACCGGCTTGATGCGCGCCGTTGTGAAGTTCGACTATCGAAGGGGCTACAAGTTCTCGACTTACGCGACCTGGTGGATTCGCCAGGCGCTTACGCGCGCTCTGGCCGACCAGTCCCGCACCATCCGCATCCCGGTGCATATGGCCGAGGTCGTGAACAAACTCGTTCGGGTCCGCACGCGTCTGTTTCAGGAGCTCGGCCATGAGCCCAACGACGAGGAGATCGCGGAGGAGATGGGTCTCACGCCCAAAAAGGTGCGGGAGGTGGTCAGGGTCTCTCGGGAGCCAATTTCCCTGTCCAGCCCGATCGGGGAGGAGGGGGACGCACAACTCGGCGACTTTGTCGAGGACACGCAAGCGATCGCGCCGTCGGAGGCGGCGTCACTAACCATGCTCCACATCGAAGTTGAGAACATCCTGGACACGTTGACCCCGCGCGAACGTCGTGTCCTGCAGCTCCGCTTCGGCCTCATCGACGCGCGTCAGCTGACATTGGAGGAGGTCGGCAAGCGATTTGGCGTCACTCGCGAACGCATTCGTCAGATCGAGGCCAAGGCGCTGCGCAAGCTGCGCCACCCATCTCGCAGCAAGAGCTTGACCGACTTCCTCGAATAGCTGACACGGCGCGGCCCAGCGTTGCGGAAAGCAGAGGATCCTCGTCACCCCAGCGTGCAATTAACGCACCCGAACTAGCGGCCGCTCAGTCACGCGAATGTGTCCTCAAGCGCGCCGCCGGAGGTCCGCAGGGAAGGCATTTCGGTTCGAACGACAACCCTAGCTCGGGTTCGCGTATGTGCAAGGTCGACGCCCTGAGTAAGCTTCGCGCCCCGAGCGGAAGGAGAAAGGCCATGACCGAGCAAGGGGACGCGCCGGAACGCTGGTACGAAGCAGGCGACCCGGATGACTTTCAGGTGTTCTTCGACGACCTCGGGCGCGAGTTGGAGCTCTTTCGCCGCGTCCACCCGGGCCACGTGTTCAAGCCCAACCATCAGCGCTTCTGGGAGTTGGTAGCGAAGAAGAAAGGAAACATGGAGCCCGAGACCCGGACGTGGGCTCGAATTCTGCTGGGGATGCCTGGGAACCCCACGGTTTACGTCAAGCAAAGCGCGAAAGTCTCCCGCGAGATCACGCTCAATGAAGATGAAACACGGCAGCTGATCGGATGGCCGCCACCCCCATAGGGAAGCTTCGTTTCACGGTCGCGGGCTTCCCTCGCCACAAGGCCGCCCTTGTCGCCGTAGATTGGCCAACATTGACAGGGGGACGATATGGCGGCGACCAGCGATACTCCCTCGTGTTCACCGAGGTCTTCGCCGCGCTTGGTGCGACGGACCGCTGGTTGAGGGTCGACCACGACCCAGCGGATGGTCGCGTGCCTGTTGGCCTCGCCTATTAGTGGCGCTGTCGATGCGGCCCTGGGTTACGGGAAGCCAGCGTCTTCGGTTTCAACAGCGCATCGTCAGTCCCAGCCGCAGCCCGCACGTGGGTGATGCGCTGCCGCGTGTCCTCCTCGTCGATCGGGCGCATTGCGGCCTTACGCGGACGACCGGGAGGACGACGCCCACGCATGAAGCTCTCGAGGTCCTCTGGGTAGACGCCCCAGACCGGTCCCACCTTGATACCAAAGAGTCGCTGACTGGCGAGCAACCTTCGCACGTAGGCTGGCGAGGCGTTGAGGTGAGCCGCGGCCTCGACAACGGAAAGTGGATGGGATCCTATGATGGCCTCATGATACTAGCACGGCGGCGCAACAATTTATCGCGCGACCTGCTATGTTGGGATGGTCCCAGGACCGAGGCGAGAGCCGTCAAGGCGCCGGTCGGGGCGACCTTTCTCAGGGGTTGTCAGCCAGTTCCTCCACGTTTCTTCTTGGCCCTCCAAACACGCACTCCTTTGGAGGAGCACCCACATGGCTGTTGCAACCCATCCGACCGAGAAAACTCGGTTTTTCAAATCGTCGCCCCGCGCACTGCTCATCAATGGCAAATTCGAGCAGGCCGAGAGCGGCAAGACCTTCGACACACTTAACCCCGCCACCGCGACGGTGCTCGCGGGCGTCGCCGAAGGTGACGCGCACGACATCGATCGAGCAGTGCGAGCGGCTCGCCGAGCATTCGAGAACGGCCCGTGGAGCCGCATGACTCCCTCGGAACGCGGCCAGATCATCCACCGGATCGGTGACCTGATCATGGAACACGCCGACGAACTCGCTGAGCTCGATTGTTTGGACAATGGCAAGGCGCTCAGCGTGGCCCGCGCGGCTGATGTTCCGCTCGCTGCCGACCTGTTCTGGTATATGGCGGGCTGGGCGACTAAGCTCAACGGAGGCACGATCAACCCGTCGGTGCCCTACCTCCCGGGCGCCGAGTTTCACGCCTACACACTGCGCGAACCGGTTGGCGTCGTCGGCCAGATCATCCCCTGGAATTTCCCGCTGCTGATGGCCGCATGGAAGCTGGGTCCAGCTTTGGCCACGGGTTGCACGGTGGTCCTCAAGCCTGCCGAGCAGACGCCGCTCTCGGCGCTGCGCTTGGGTGAACTCATGCTCGAGGCCGGTCTCCCCGACGGAGTGGTCAACGTCGTCACCGGATTCGGTGAGACGGCTGGCGCCGCACTCGCCACTCATCCGGGCGTCGACAAGATTGCCTTCACCGGCTCCACCGAGGTCGGCAGACTCATCGCAACGGCTGCCACCGGCAACCTGAAGAAGGTTTCGCTGGAACTCGGCGGCAAGTCGCCGAACATCATCTTTTCCGACGCCGACATCGACGCGGCCATCGCCGGCGCGGCACAGGGAATCTTCTTCAACCAGGGCGAGGTGTGTTGTGCGGGGAGCCGTCTCTTCGTGCAGCAGGACCGCTTCGATGAAGTGGTTGAGGGTGTCGCCAAGGCGGCCAGGAAGATCAAGGTCGGGCCTGGCATGGATCCAGACAGCGATATGGGTCCGCTCGTCTCTCGTGAGCAGTTCGACCGGGTCACCGGATACCTCGCCAAGGGTGAGCAGGCGGGCAACCGCGCGCTCGCCGGCGGCCACGCACTTGACCGTGCAGGCTACTTCGTTGAGCCAACCGTGTTGGTGGACGTCGAACCCAACGACGTCGTGCTGCGCGAGGAGATCTTTGGACCCGTGATCGTCGCATTGCCGTTCAGTGACGTCGACGACCTTGCCCGTCAAGCCAACGATACCGTCTACGGACTGGCCGCGGGCGTGTGGACCAAGGACATTTCGAAGGCCCATAAGCTCGCCAAGCGCATCAGGGCGGGCACGGTATGGGTCAATACCTACAACGTGTTCAGCGCAGAACTGCCCTTCGGCGGCTTCAAGCAAAGCGGCTGGGGCCGCGAGATGGGCGAGGAAGTGCTCTCCAGCTACCTCGAGACCAAGTCGGTGATCGTCCAACTCTAGTCTGGTTTTTCTCCGAGAGTCGCCGTCGACCCGACGGTGGCGGCGACTCTCTCGCACATCAGACTCTCGACGCAATGAGAAGCGCACCGGCTCGGAAGGAACAGCCGGCCAATCAAGCCAGGACAAGACAGGTCAATCAGATGCGCAAGCAAACTCAGTTCGCTCGGCAACGACTCCTGCAGGAGCAGTCGGCTCAGTATCTCAACGAGTCGGAGTTGCCCTTCACGGTGCAGCTCTGCCTCCCGCTCGTTGACCCCGTACGGTCTGTCGTGCGGACGGCCGCCTTTGATGCGGCAATAATCCCTCGCAACGTTTGATGCTCCCACAGCAACGAACTGGTGAGTCCGCTCTGCGTGTGTGATCGGGAGGTCGAGGACGAGCACCGCGGTGCGCTCGAGCGTACAAGATCGTTTCTAGAGGGATTGACGCGATGAGCTCGCCCCGCCAAGGATGACCCCGACGCAACGTTGCGGACGATCAACCGCTGAGCGACGCCGCGCTCCGCTAGACGTCGCGCCACTCGTCCACCAAGGGCGCCGGTGGCACCGGTGATTGCGAGGGCAGGAAGCGTGAGATTGACCCCCATTCCGTGTTGTGGTCACGCGCGAGGTCCACAGTTTCCGACACGTGTGGAACTCATGAGATAGCGCCCGGGCCGGTAATCCATCACAGTAGCTTCACGCACTCAAAACGGCGCCCGCCACGCCCGGACTCGGGGCCGTCCTGCCGGCGGTCTAGTCGACTCTCAGAATCGTGGCCGTGGCGTTGAAGTAAACCGCCTGCCGGAACGCGTGCCGACTTACAACCCTGGATTTGTCTTGGTCCTGCTTCGCCCCTCAGTCGCCACAGCAAGTGGTACGAAGACGTCGACGACGTGAACCGATAAGGAGGCAAGATCTTGCCCTCAGATCGGCGGTCTTCAAGCTGTTGCGACCCTCGTCAACCGCGCGGTGGGCGTTCCGTCGGCGCACCGCAAGCCTATCCCGGAGAGGTAGGCTCGGAAGCCGCGAGCCGCACTGCGACGAGAGCGCCGCCGGCCCGCTGAGGTGTCCAGGTGAACGCGATCGCGACCGCGCCCGTAACAAGTGCGCCTGCAGAAAACCCGTGGCACAACGCCCAACGGCAGTTCGACGAGGCAGCGGATCTGACCCACCTCGAATCGGGACTGCGCGCGGTGCTCCGCGAGGTGAAACGGCAGCTTATCGTCAGCTTTCCTGTGAAGATGGACGACGGCTCGGTGCGCGTCTTCGAAGGCTACCGCGTGCAGCACAACATGGCGCGAGGCCCCGCCAAGGGTGGCATCCGCTACCACCAGGGCGTGACGCTCGACGAGGTGAAAGCCTTGGCGATGTGGATGACGTGGAAGTGCGCCATCGCCGGGCTGCCGTTCGGCGGCGCCAAGGGCGGCATCGTCGTCGACCCCAAGCAGCTGAGTGAGGGTGAACTGGAGCGCATGACCCGGCGGTACGCCACTGAGATCAGCGTCATCATCGGTCCCGAGTACGACATCCCCGCGCCCGACGTCAACACGTCGCCGAAGATCATGGCCTGGATCATGGACACGATCTCGATGGAGCAGGGGTTCTCGATTCCCGCGGTGGTCACCGGCAAGCCCCTCTCGGTAGGCGGAAGCCAGGGGCGCAATGCAGCAACTGGCCGGGGCGTTATGTTCGTCGCGCTCGAGGCCTGCAAGCGGCTTGGTATGGACCCAAAGGGCTCGACGGTTGCGATCCAGGGATTCGGGAACGCGGGTTCGATCGCGGCGCGGCTCATGTCCGAGCAAGGGTTCACCGTCGTCGCGGTGTCCGACAGTAGCGGCGCCATCCACAACGCAGCCGGACTCGACGTCGACCGCCTGATCGCGCACAAGAAAACGACCGGCAGTGTCTTGGGCTTTCCCGATGCGCGCGTCATCGCCGACCACGAAGTGCTTGAGGTGCCCTGCGACGTGCTCGTGCCCGCCGCCCTGGAGAACCAGGTGACGAGCGAGAACGCCGGGCGCATTCAGGCGAGACTCGTTCTCGAGGCAGCCAACGGCCCGATCACTCCCGATGCGGATATCGAGCTTGAACAGCGCAACATCACCGTGGTGCCCGATGTTCTTGCCAACGCGGGCGGCGTGACGGTCTCGTATTTTGAGTGGGTGCAGGATCTGCAGTCGTTCTTCTGGGACGAGGATGAGATCAACGCGCGCCTCGAGAAAGTGATGCACCGCGCGTTCACGGAGGTGTGGGACACGTCGAAGCAGCACGGGGTCTCGCTGCGCCAGGGCGCGTACTTTCTTGCTATCGAGCGGGTCGCAGAGGCCACCACTGACCGCGGCATCTATCCCTAACAGTCGATTCGCAGAATCGGGCGTTGCTCGAAGGGGCTAAGCCTTGTGCACCCCAGCGTGCAGACATTCTGGAGCCGACAGCCGATCCAGAGGCCTGGCGGTGGGACCTAGCCTGCGACGTGTATCTCCGTTACGGCGACTACCTGATCACCCGACCGTGGCGTCAGGATACCGCCGAAGGCAGCGCTCACTGCGGCGACCGTCAGGTATGAAATCGCGAACACCGCCGACATCACCGCAACGATGCCAAGCACTTCGAGCCCCAGTTGCCTGATCGCGCTGCCGCCGCCTCCGAACAAGAGCCCGTCGGGCAGGGCAGGAAAGCCTGACCCGGCAGCAAATGGCGTCTGGGTGAAGAACGCGATCATCACGACGCCGAACAAGCCGCCGACCAAGTGCCCCGGCAGCAAACCAACCGGGTCCGAGAGCCAAGTGAACCGAGCAAAGAGTCGCTCCCCTGCGATAAAGAGCGGCCCCCCGAGTAGTCCAAGGATCAAGGCGCTGCCGGGACTGACAAAGCCGGCGAGCGGCGTGATGATGATGAGTCCCATGAGGATGCCGTTGACCGCATACAGGGGACCCGGATTCTCGCGAGTGGTGAGGTACGCGCACGCAGTCAAGGAGGCCATCGAGGCCGCAGCGGCCAGGAAGGTTGTTTCGACAACGACGATCGCCTCGTTATTGAAGGCGAGAACGCTCCCCGGGTTGAAGCCGAACCAGCCCACCCAGAGCAGCAGGATCGCGAGCGTCAACCATCCGGGGCTCAGCAGAATGGGCGTCTGTGGGCTCCGCGTGAGCCCGGTGCGTCGCTCCTCGCGCCAGATCTGGTACATGATCGCGAGACCGGCAGCACCCGCGGCGCCATGCACGATGAGTCCGCCTGCGAAGTCCACCATCCCCAGCTTCGCTAGCCACCCGCTGGGATTCCAGATCCAGGCAGCAGGGAGATTCCAGATCACGACGAAGTAGACGACTGCGAACGCCAGGAAGGCCTCGAGCTTCATCTTGCGGAGCACCACCACGCCGACGAGCGCGAGGGTCACAGCAGCGAACGCCGTCTCGAACAGGAAATACGTGCCCACGCGGAGCCCTTCCGACGACACCGACCACCACGCCGTGCCGGTACTCGTCGAGAAGCCTCCCAGGAACAGACCGGGGCCGTAGAAGGGATTCCCGATGACACCACCCAAGTCGGGCGCGAACGCGGTATTGAATCCGACGACCCCCATCATGAACAGAGCGATCCCGGTCATGAGGATGGTCTTCAATAAGCTGACATGCAGGGTCTCGCCGAGCTCGCCGACCTCGAGCAGTCCAACCGCGATGGTCATCGTGAAGACGAGCAAGCCCGCAATGACGACCCACAGGTTGTTAGCCAGGACCTGCGCGCTCACTGGTTGCTCCTTGGACGACCGGTGTCTTGTGTGATGCCATCCGGCTGGCGGCATTCTAGCCCCGGACCTGGATGAGCAACTCAAGCCGAGACCCCACAGATCATGCGGCGGGCCCCCAGTCTGGGCTAAGGGTTGCGCGTCCGAGACCAGTTCAAGTGGGCGGGGTAATCGGATCCCGCGGCAACCGGAGCTTCAATTGCGTCCTAGTGGCTCGTTGCAAGGCTACTGGTGGCGGCCATAAGCCTAAGCGCGGGGTATTCTGAGAGCGTTTCAATGGACGGAAGCAGAGGACTGTGATGACTCCGGATCAACTCCAAGCCAGCCTGTCGGCCGCGCTGGTCGACCGCCAACTCCTCGACCACCCCTTCTACCGTCGCTGGGAAGCGGGGAGTCTTCAGCCGGGCGAACTTGGCGCCTACGCGGCGCAGTATCGCTACTTCGAGGCGTCGTTGCCGGGCATCCTGCGCGCACTGCTCGCCCGTCTCGGGCCGGGTCGAGCGGCGGAGTTGGTCCAGCAGAACCTTGCCGACGAGGAGTCCAACCCGGAACCGCACGTGGCTGTTTTCGCGGCGTTTGCGGATGCCGTAGGAGCACGCGACACGCTCCCGAGCGACGCAACGAGCCTTCTGTTGACGACGTACCGGGACCTCATTGAGTCGAGTCCGGCTGAGGGGCTCGCTGCGCTCGTCGCCTACGAGATGCAGGCGCCCGCGATAGCGGCATCGAAGGCAGACGGCCTGCGACGACACTACGAGATCAGCGCGGCAGGAACCCGCTTTTGGGACATCCACGCCACCATGGATCTGGACCACGCCCGCTGGGGCATCGAGGCCGTCGCGGAGCTCGGAGCACCGGAGGGCCGGTTGGTTGGTGCTGCTCGGTCCGCCGCCGACGCGTGGTGGGCGTTCCTCGACGACCGTGACGCTGCCGTTGGGATCCCAACGTGACTCGGCGGCCAGCTCGTCCTTGACACCCCCGCGCCGCTCAGCCTTCGTCGCTCGCTGACAACTCGCGAGAGGGGATGCTCGCGCACCCCAGCGTGCGACCAACACACTAAAGCCGATCTGGGGTGTTGACCATGAGGCCAATGGCCGACCGCTCATTGATTCGCCGAATGCCCTTCTCCTCGCATCCCTGCGTCGGACGGCTTGGCAGGTTGCCGGATCATCCGCGGTGGCGCTCTCTGCCTCCTGCTCGCTGACACAGAAGACCGCGGTTGTCGCATCCTTGCCCAGGCCGGCGAATGTCCTGCCCCGCACCTTGAACTGAGGAACGCGAAACCGGAAATGGCTAGTTTCCTCGACCTCAGGCAGCGCGATCGCCCAGCGCCGAATGTCCTCCGTCGTGATCAAGGTGACTTCTCGGAAGTCCATGACGCCACTCCGGGCCGTCCTGGGGACAGCGCCATCCCCACCCCAGCGTGCAACCTGGTTTCTCGAGCGTTGGGCGCGATCGAGCGTGACCTGGGACTGCGACCGCGTCGGGCCTACGTCGTTGCCGCTGTAGTCGCCGAAGATGCCCTGCCTTGAGCTTCGACCATGCCACCCGATATCGCTTTGTCCGGTATGACGTGGGCCTTGAGCTTGGACCAGTTGGCCCGCATCGGCTTCTCTTGGAGGCCGGTTTTCTGGATCGCGGCACCCAGTTTCGGCATCTCGGCTTCCTGAGCCTCGCGCGACTCCCAGATCTCAATGACGATGAGGCCCTTGTCGGTCGTGGCCGCCGTATGTGAGATGAGCCCGTCCGGCCAGTCTCCGCCGCCGTTTATGTCGACGCCGAGCTCGGCGTTGACCTGGTCGTATTCCGCCTCGCCAATGCCGTCGATTTCCGTGATAAGCAGCTCCGCCATCTCGACGCTCCGGCATACCGGTCAGGCCCTTCAACGAGGGCGGCACGAGCATTGCATATCGGCGACCTGGCTGTTGCACACCGATTGCCTACGGGTCTGGTGCAGGTGACCAACACCGATCGGNNAACGCGGATGCATTCGCCTGCCTCGTGGTGCCCTCAGCTCCTAAGATCTGAATACGCGGTGCCCGTGAGTGCCCCGCGTTGCACCCCGTTCGGACGGTCTGGAAATGCGGTATGGGTGGAAACGCCCATCGAGGGTCCGAATCCCTCTCGCTCCGCGTTTCTCCCTTATCGCGTAAGGAGTTTGGGTCATGAGGCTTGAGGTGGCGATGCTGCCGGTGTCCAACCCCAGGCGTAGCCACGTCGGGCTGATCGATACCGCTTGGGAGATCGATCAGGCGCAAGCCCCTGCGCTTGCCCGGAAGTGCGTTCATCCCACAGCCTTCTGGCCATGACACACGAAGGAGACAGCCAATGATCAGCCACCTGCTACTCGCGGTCGACGTCGATACATCGAGTGAAGCAACGAGGGTCGCAGGCGACCTCGCCGCAGCGAGCGGCGCCACCATCGAGGTCTTCCACGCCGACGAGCTGAACGCCCGTATCGACACGTCGATCTGGCTTGACGACGACACAGAGCCGAGAGAGGAGATCGGGAATGCAGTCGCCGAGCTGACTGCTCGCGGGATCACCGCCCGCGTCGTCACCACCCGCACGACCAGCACCAAGGATCTTGCCCACGCCGTCCTGCATGAAGGGCTCGACTCGTCAACGGACATCCTCGTTGTCGGTCTCCCAAAGTTGCGCCACGTCGGTCGGATCTTCCTCGGCAGCGTGACGGCTGACCTCGCGGCCTGGACAACGATCCCTCTGCTCCTGGTCCCTGAGCGCTAGCGCGACCCGCGGAGAGCGCGTGGCGACCGCGGTCCGGCGCGACTAGACGGAGAGGCCTGAGAGCGCCACGACAATGCCGACGGCCGCGGCGAGCACGAGAGCGCTGACGACGCCGCGACGGACCACGAAGAGCCAGACAAGCGCCCCGGCGAGGACGGGGATCTGCCATGCCACCTGGAACGCAAGACCGAGCGGGATCGTCGATCCGGCGATGGCGCCGATGACTGCGGGTCCGGCCCCGGTGAGGAACGCCTGGATCGAGACGTTCGACCGGATCTGATCGAAGCGCGGACCACCGGCGAGCACGAAGACGAANNGCGACCGTCAGGACGACCGGGCCCGGCGTGATCTGCCCGAGCGCAACGGCGTCGAGAAACTGCGGTCCGGTCATCCAGTGGTACGTGCTGACGGCGTCGTGCTGCATAAGTGGAACGATCACGAACCCACCGCCGTACGAGAGCGCGCCGACCTTGAATGCTACCCACGCCAGCGCCCCGAGTCCGCCGATCGCGGCCGTGTGGACCAACGCCACCGGCAGCCAGGCTGTCACCGACCGCGGCGGTGACGGACGGTGTTCCTGGGTGCGGACGGCGACCTCGATGAGCCCGCAACCGAGCAGCACGAGGACAAGGTACGGGCCGATCGTCGCCGCGGCAGCCGCGCCAACCGCGGCATAGACAACCCATCTGCCGTGCTGTGACTGGCGCGCGCCGATTCGCCGCCAACTGGACGGCGTCAATCCCCACGCGGCATGCAATGCCACGGCCGGCACGGCAGCGCCGGCACCGGCGGCCGCGCCCAGAATCCAGAGCGGCGGGTGTGTCGCCAGGAATGCCGCCGACAGGGCGAGGATGAGCACCAATCCCGGAGCGATGAAGCAGACGCCACCGAGGATCGCGCCTACGGCGCCGCGTAGCCGCCATGCGCAGAAGATCGCCAGCTGAGTCGACGCCGGTCCAGGCAACAGGCTGGTGGTGGCGATCCCATCTTCGAACTCCTTGGCATCGAGCCAGTGGCGTTGCTCGACGCACATTCGGCGCAATAGCGCGATGTGCGTCGGAGGACCGCCGAAACCGATGCAGCCGAGTCGGAGCCACTGAGCCGCGACGGTGGCGAGGGATATCTTCGCGCTTGTGGCGGAAGTGTCGCCATCGATCACGGAGCGCAGCTTATGGAATCGGTGGATCGAGCCATCGATGAGCATCGCGCGAAGCTCTCGCGCTCAACCGATGAGCGCCGCCACTCGACGGTCCTGACGCAGCGCGATGAGGTCAGGTTCGGTTGCGATGCGTGCGCGGAGGTCTTCGTTGAGTACGGCCGCATGCTCGAGCGCTTCCACCGCTTCGTCCGTCGTGCCGGCCAACGCATACGTGCATGCCAGGCTGAACCAGGCCATGCCGCGCGAAAGGTCGGGTGCGTGCAGATACTCAGCGGTCGCAACCGCGTGGCGGCGCAATGCGATGCCGCGCTCCGCCATAGCGTTGGCGGCATACCAGTCGCCGTCGTGTCCCAGCGGGTGCCAGAAGCCGCGAACGATCGTCTGCAGCCAGAGGGGCCGGCCACGAAGCCACTCGTGTCTCGTGGGGTCGGTCAGGTCCGCATCCGGAACGAGCAGCAGCGCGTCGACGAGATCGTTCGTCGTGCGCCTGCTGTCCTCGGCGACGACGGCGGGACTCATCTCAGCGTACGTTCGGTATGTCCGCTCGCATTTGTGATCGATTTCGGTGAACTTCGGCGGCACCTGGTGATGCAGCACCGCCTCGAGCCGGATCACCTGCTGACGCTTGAACTCTGTGTTGTGAGCGATGATTGGCACCGGCGCCCAGTGCTCTGCGCTACCAGCCGAGTCATGGCCCGCCGTCGAGACGATCAGCAGCTCGTCTTCCATCGCGGCGCATCGAAGTAGGCCGACGATTGCGGCCCTGAGCGCCTGGGTCTCGCTCATGTCGATCCTCCTTGTCATGTCCGTGCGTTGTCACGGCGATAGCTGCGTAGCGGACGTTGTGCCGCGTTCCTCCGCGTGGACGCTTGTGCCCGGGAGCCTGGCACGGCGTAGACATGACCTTGACGACCGTTCCCCTTGCGTACAAGGTCCTAGGCTGACAAGCAATGTCGCGAGAACGACAACCTCAGCGAGTTACGCGAGATTCAAGTGGCTCGGAAGTAGGCTGTCGGAGTGAGCCCGACCTCGCGATGAAACGCAGCCACGAATGCGCTGGTCGACTCGTATCCGACCGCAGGCGCCACATGACTTATGGAGTCTCCGGAGGCGAGCATTGGCAATGATGCCTTGAGCCTTGCCAATGTGCGCCACCTGCCGAACGGGACGCCCGTTTCGGAGAGGAACACTCGCTCGAGCGTACGCCCGCTCGCACCCACCTTCCGCCCCCACGATGCCAGCGTCTGGTTATCGGCGGGATCCTGGAGAAGCGCCTCACCGACGGTCCTGGCACGACCATCGGCAGGCATTCGCAACTCGATGGTCGTCACATCCAACGGTTCGAGGAGATCCACCAGCAGGGCCGCAGCGCGCTCGCGTCGAGCGCTGTCGAGAGTCTCGTCGCCGAGATACTCGATCAACTCAGCGAGGAGGGGCTGTGCTCTCACCACCGTCGGGGTCTTCCAATTGATCGAGAGGAGTTCGGTTCTCACGTAGAGCGACCGCATGATCGCCGCTCCTTGGGCGCGCACCTCGTGCCGGACACCAGCCGGGATCCACAGTGCGCGTGACCGTGGCAGCAGCCACGTTGCGGAATCGGTCAGCACAGTGAGCACGCCCCGCGACGCCCATGCGAGTTGATCGTCGTCATGCGTATGCCAGTCGAACCGTGCACCCGGCGCCATCGGAAACATGCCCGCATCGATCCCTCGCGACATGGGGTGAGGGCTGGCGACCGGTTGTCGTTCTCGCGACACAACATGTCAGCGTACGCCCTTGCCCGCGGGGAAAGCGCCTGTCACCGTCGGACGCATGAATGACAACCACGCCTTGTGCGCCACCTCCGAATGGGCCGATCACCTCCACCGCGAGGTATTGGGATCGCTGCTGTCGGAGCTCGCTCTCGGTGATGAGATGCTCGAAGTCGGCCCGGGGCCCGGCGCAGCAACGGAATGGCTTCGCAAGCGCGTTCGCAGGCTGGTCGCGATCGAAGTCGATCCGGAGGCCGCACAACGCTTGGCGACCCGGTACACAGCATCGAACGTCGAGGTCGTGACTGGAGATGCCTCGAGACTTGCGTTCGATGACGCATCGTTCGATTCCGTCGGCACGTTCACGATGCTGCATCACCTGCCTACCGCCACGCTGCAGAATCAGGTGCTCAAAGAAGCCTGGCGCGTCTTGCGGCCGGCGGGGATCCTGGTGGGATCTGACAGCCTGGGCTGCACCGATCTCCACGACTTCCACGAAGGGGATACGTACAACCCAATCGAACCGGCGTCACTGATCGCCCGTCTCCAGACGATCGGATTCGATCACGTGATGGTATCGGTGGGCTACGACGTGCGCTTTGTCGCGCGGAAGCCGGATGGCGAGCTTTCGCAGTGCGAGTCGTAGCGTGAACTATTCACACGGAGGTAATCGCGATGAACGGAGCGCAACTAATCGAGATGGCCCGCGTCATGGAGCAGGAACACATACAGGCCGCGGCCGTGGCGCGAGCCCGCGCTGAGGTGCTCAGCGAGCGTCGCCGTCTGCTCGGCCCAGGGCGGGTCGGGCGGGCGTGGGCAGCCTTCTGGGCCCCTCGCGACATGGTGCTGGTGCATCGCCGATCTGCCGACAGCGCGGCGGCGGACCTCACGCCGTGCGTGGACTGCTAGTCCGCGCAGACTACACGCCGTAGGTCTTGCCGTTCGTCTTTTGCGTACTCACCAGCAGCCGCCATTGTGGTGCGGTGTTGTCGCCTGCGCCGCGCGTCGCGACGAGCGTCCCTCTATCCACGGCGAAGAATCCGTCCGGTGTGACCGAGATGTTGACCCAGTCCATGGGTCGAGGCGCCGGCCCGTAGAAGTTGGTGGAATCGATGAAGTAGCGGCTGCCGTGGCAGGGACATGCCCAGCCGTTGGGTATCTGCTGAGCCTTCGTACGGATACCCCGATCGTCCGCGACCGACGGAGCAACACCTGACCCAGTAACAACGTCGGTCACGTAGTTCGGCGTGCACCCGAGATGCGTGCAGATCAACAACACCGCATAGATACCGGCGTCATCGAGGATGACGCTCACGCGGTTCGCGGTATCGGTGATGACGTTGACCGGCGTCTGCGCCTTGCCGCCGACCACGCCACCGGTCAACTGGACGAATGAGAACGAGGTCTTGAAGAGGGCCGGCGCGTTGCTGGACGCGGCTGGGAACATGAACCGCAATATCTGCACGCCACCGAAGAGCGATGCGCCGGCGGTGGCGAGGCCACCCATGATCAGCAGGAACTGACGTCGTGTCGTCTCGGCACGAGTACGGAGCCTCCCTCGCGGCGATTCGTAAGGATTAAGCGCCACGATGTATTCAGACATACGCTCTGGCGCCTTTCAGTCGCGTTACGGAGGCCCCCCGACGCGCTTCGCCCGGCGTCGCTGCGGCCAGAACGGCAGATCGAGCAAGCCGAAGAAGACGAGCCCAACCACCGCGGTGCCGAGGATGTACCAGGGCCACGGTCCAAGCAGCGTCTGGATGCTGCCAGGGGAGGCAAACCGGAGAAAGTCGTAGTTGGCCTGCGCCTCCGCGTCGACCACGCCGACCAACGCGAGGACCACGACGCTGATAACGATGACCCGGGGCACCGCACCTGGCTGTGGGTAGAGGCGTCGCCCGACCACCAGGAAGACGGCGGCTGCCACCACGCCGATGTGGTCGCCGTAGAACTCGAGCCAGTCGTAGGACGGGAACACGATCACGTGATCCGGGGTGAGGATGCCCTGGAGGGCACCGGCGATCGCCCAGAACCACGTCACCTCGACGAGGACCGGCCTGGGCCAGATCAGCGCGGCCGCGGCGACGAAGGCGCCGATGTCGCAGAGATAGAGGGGGAGACTGTGGTCCACGTTCCACGTGCCGTTCTGCACCTGGACCAGCTGATAGACGATCTCGTTCACGACGAGGAAGACCGCGAGCAGCCACGAGGTGACCGTCACCCACCGTCCTGGCCGCGCCCGAGCCAGCGGTCCCAGCGCAACGATCGCGATGACCGTTACGACCAGGGCAATAACGTGACTCGGGGTCGGGAACTGCTGCACGATTGACCAGCTGCGGGATTCCCAACGAGTGTCATGCCACCGCTGATGGGGCTCTCGCCGGGCGGCCTTCAGAGAGCCTTAAGGCTACCCAAATGCAGATGGGTACGGTTCCGGCATGAACCCTGTGATGGGCGGCTCCGGGAAGGAGAAGACATGAGGCAAGGCAATCGACCTGCGCACAGGACGTCGCGCGTCCGTCGCGGCTTTGGGCTGGTGATTTCGGGAGCTGTCGCGCTCACGACGCTGTTGGCGGTCCCGTCGACGACGCTGGCCGCCGGAGGCCTGACGATGACGGGGTTCAAACCCGCCTCAGGGCCGATCGGAACCGTGGTCACCGTCACCGGGACCGGGTTTGCGTCGGGCGACATCGTTGCCTTCAACGGCACCCCGGCCATGTCATCCACGGCGAACAAGAAAGGCACCAAGCTCAAGGCGTCGGTACCGGCGTTCGCCACGTCGGGGCCGATCACGGTGACGGATGCTGCCACCGGGCAGACCGTCGGGCTGCCAGGCACCGCCTTTGACGTCACTGCAGGCTTATTTGCATCACCCAACCATGTGTGGGCGGGCGGCAGCCTCACCGTCGCGGGCTCGGCGCTCGCACCTGATCAGACCGCGCCGAT
>PKXZ01000089.1 GCA_003132525.1 Candidatus Dormiibacterota bacterium
GAACAGGCCGTAGCCGTAGGCGACGTGCACGATGTCCCCGGGACGTCCACCGGCTGCCCGGATCGATCGCGCCACCAGGCCGGCCCACGTATCGAGGTCGTCCTGCGTGTAACCCACAACCGTCGGCCGTCCGGTTGTGCCGCTCGACGCGTGGATGCGGCGCACTTCCGAGCGCGGTACCGCGAACATGCCGAACGGGTAGTTGTCGCGAAGATCGAGCTTGGTGGTCAACGGAAAGCGCGCGAGGTCGGCGAGCGTCTCGCAGTCGTCAGGCGTGACACCCGCGGCGTCGAATGCGCTCCGGTAATGCGGCACGTTGGTGTGCGCATGCCGAAGTGACCAGCGCAGTCGATCGAGTTGCAGGGCGAGCAACTCGTCGCGGCTCAGACGCTCGCCGGTGTCGAGCAGCTCGGGCGGCGGGGCCGTACCGAGGTTCACGCCGGCGCATTCCCGACCGTGCGGCTGGTGCCGCGAAATTCCGCGATGACGTCATCGCCGCGGCGGACGGTGACGTCATAGATGCCCGAGCGTCCGAACCGTGTGCGCTCAACGGCCTGCGCCTCGAGCACATCGCCTGCACGCGATGTCGCAACGAAGGTGATGTCGACTGCGGCGGCGACCGTCAGCGGGCCGTGGCTGTTGCAGGCGCATGCGAAAGCGGTGTCCGCAACCGCGAACACGTAGGCGCCGTGGGTGATGCCATGACCGTTCACCATGTCCGCGCGCACGGTCATTGTCGCGGTCGCGGCACCTGCGCTGACATCGTGCACCTGGATGCCGAGTGCTCGTGACGCGGCATCGTCCGCGAGCATCCGGGTCACGGGTTCATTCACCGATCCTGCCGCCTTTCGATACTCAGACCGAAAGGTTGGCGTGCTCGATTGCGGCCACGGCATCGGGCGCGCCATCAAGGATCACCCGCGCTGCGGAGCGCCTGCCGCTCAGGTAGAGGCCGATCTCGGTCGCCGGGCCCGTGATGGTTACCCCGTCGCCTGTTCCGTAGCGTCGTCGCTCGCCGCCGGGGCGAACCAGCTCCAAGCCGTGAGGGCGGATCTTGCGCGCGATCCGGCGAGCCGTGAAACCGGTCATCCGCCACGACAGCGCCTCGAGATCAGCCATTGGCGGACGCGGCTCGCGGCCGTTGGCGCGGCGCACGTCCTCATGGTGGATGAAATACTCCAACCCGTTGAACACATTGCGTATGCGCGGCAGACGCCACGGGATCAACGGCGCGCCGGCGCGCAGCCGGGCAACCATCGCCGGCAATCCCTTCGCCTTCTCCGCTGCGCGCTGCGCATCGGACCAGCGGTGGTAGTGCTCGCGCAAAACGAGGTGCGCAGCGATATCAGCGGTCGTCCAGCCGTCACACAGGGTGGGCGCGTCCGGGCCGAGCTCGAGGAGAAGATCGCACAGTTCCATTCGCTCGCGGACATCGATTGGTTCGGTCATCGGGGAGGCCGCGGTGACTGCACATGCTCGGCGAAGAACTCGAGCGTACGACGCCACGCATCAGCAGCCGCATCAGCGTTGTATGCCTTGCCGGTATCGTTGAAGAACGAGTGTCGCGTCCCCGGATACACCTTGATGTCGCGGGCGATGCCCAGCTTTGCAAGCCTGGCGTCGAGCTTCCGCCCGGACCCCGCGGTGAAGTCCTTGCCCGGGTAGCTGCCAACCACCGGGCACATCCGGCGAACCGCCTCGAGGGGGCGCGGGTTGGTGCCGTAGAAGGGCGCGATGGCGCGGAGCCGCCGGTCCCGCCGGCCCCAGGCGATGGCGAAGCCACCGCCCATGCAGAAACCGATGGCACCAACACGCTCCGGGTCCACCTCGGGTTGCGCGATGAGATGGTCCATCGCCGCGCCCAGGTCCGCAATTGATGCGGGCTCGCGACCGGTGAGCATCGAGCCCATGAGAGACGCCATGCAAACGGTGCGGCTGTGCCCAGTGAACAGGTCGACCGCGAGTGCCACGTATCCCTCGTGGGCGAATCGACGCGTGATGTCGCGGATGTTGTCGGTGAGGCCGAAGGCTTCATGGATCACGACCACGCCGGGGTGCGGACCCACGGCATCCGGAAGCGCGAGGTAGCCGAGAAATGTCGAGCCCCGCGATGGGAAAGTGACGTCTCGGGTTGCCGGTGCTGTGGTGGTGATAATCACCCAGCCTAGCGTTTCGAGCCGTGGACTCCGCCTCCGCTTCGCGGCGTATCCCTCTTTGGGATCTGGCGTTATATGAGCCACGTGTCGCAGTTGAAATTCGGAAAGCACCTCACGGCGATGGCCGTCGCCGGCGCCGGGCTCGTGGTTGTTGCCTGCGGCAGCACGACGCCCGCTCCCACGAAGTCCGCTTCCACAACGACCGCGCCCACCGCGACGCCAACAGCCGTCCCGCTGTCAGTACCGGTCGCCACACCGCCTGGACCGACGCCGTGGCCGTTTCCCGGTCAGCCCGAGAACTGCGGCGGCGTGACGGTCGCGCAGGACGGCACTGTCTCGCCACCAGTGTGTCCGGATGGACGTCCGAACGTCGCCGCGATCATCTTCTTCGCCAAGATCCCGTCAAAGTTGCTCGCGCTGGGGCCGAGTGCCACCTCCGGCGAGGTGTTGACCGCCGCCTGCGCCGACCTCAACGCACCGCCTCCGAACGGCGGAACGATTCCGCTCGTCACGACCGTGGCTTACCTGGCCTTCGCGGAGAACAACTGGAACTTTGGGATCGTCACCTCGCCGGGTCAGATCGGCCAGCAGATGACCGCCGGGGCGTGCAGCTCCGGCGGCTGAATGTCTCGTCGGTTACGTGACCTTCCCGAGCTGAGCCCAGGTGGAACGGGGTGTGAGCACCCAGGCGTCGACGGGTGGCGACTGTGACTGAGCGACGGACTTCGGTGGTCCGAAGATCAGCAGCTCAGTGCCGTCGGTGACCTCAGTCCCGCCGGCCACGGGGAGTACGGCAGTCGGAAACGATGCCCAGTCATGCCCATCCCAGACCCACAGAGCCAGTTGCGTCGACGACGCGGATCCGCTGCAGCTGCACAGCACGAGGCGGCCCGTCGCCGGATTGAGCGCCATGGTCGATCCGTTGATGGGAGCTCCCGCCGTCGGCGGCAGGAGCGTCCACACGCTGCCACTCCACCTCCACGTCGTGTTCACCGCGCCGGTGGACGGTGGCGGCCCGACGCAACAGCCGACTGCGATGAGCGAGCGCGTCACGGGGTCGTACCCCATCGGACTGTAGGTCGCGCCGGCAGGCAGCGCCCCACCGGCCGACCGGGTCCAGTCTGTCCCGGCCCAAACCCATGTCGCGCCGGGATTCGAGATCACCCCCGACCGCGTCAGCAGCACCATCTGTGTGGTCGCCGGGTCCCAGGCCATGTCGGATCCCTCACCGGGATCTGGGCCGCCCGCCCCGCTGTCGAGCTGCACCCACGTGGTCCCGTCCCACGCCCACGTGTCGTGGACGGGATCGCCGGGCTCGAGTCGCCCGCCGAAGAGCATCACTGTCTTGGTCTGCGGGTCATAGGCCTCGGAGGCGCCGAAACGCCCGGCGGGGCTGAGCGATGGATGGGCCAGCGTCCACCTGGCGCCGTCCCAGAGCCAGGTGTTCGGGTAGTCGCCGACACCGCCGAAGAGCACGACCTCGTGCGTCGCCAGGTCGTCGGCGACACTGAAGCCGATGCCGGCCTCGGGCTCGAGTGGTACCGGGGTCGGCGAGAGTGATTGCGGCGCCGAGGTCGGTGTGGGAGAGGTGCTGACCGGAGCGGACGTGGGGCGTTGACTGAGCGAGATCACGATCCCGATCGCGCTGGCGACGGCGATGATGCACAGGAGGGCAACGACCGAGGGCGTGTTCACGCGGCGTCTGCCGCCCCTGCCGCTCTCGCTCGGTGGTTGCTCTTGCATCTCTCCCAGAGAAATGTGCCATTCCGGTGCAACCCTCCGCCCCGGCTACGATGGCGGTGGTGACCACACTGACCCCGTCCACCGGCACCGTCGACCTGGACGCTCTCGTCACCTCCTGGAGAGCGGCGAACTACCTCACCGTCGCGCAGATCTACCTTCAGGCGAATCCGCTGCTGCGCGAACCACTGCGTGCGGAGCACATCAAGCCACGGCTGCTCGGTCACTGGGGAACGTCGCCTGCGCAGAGCCTCATCTATCTCCAGCTCAACCGTCTGATCCAGCAGCGGGACTGCGACGTCCTGTACATCGCCGGGCCCGGCCACGGCGGCCCCGCGATCGTCGCCAACGTGTACCTCGAAGGGACCTACTCCGAGATCTACCCGGAGGTCTCCCTCGACAACCCCGGCCTCCTCCGCCTGGTGCGTCAGTTCTCGACGCCGGGCGGCATCCCCAGCCACGTCAGCGTGCCGACGCCCGGGTCCATCCACGAGGGCGGCGAGCTGGGATATGCCCTGGTGCACGCCTTCGGAGCAGTTTTTGAC
The DNA here is from genome assembly GCA_003132525.1 of Candidatus Dormiibacterota bacterium. Classification (GTDB taxonomy): domain Bacteria; phylum Chloroflexota; class Dormibacteria; order Aeolococcales; family Aeolococcaceae; genus Palsa-851. The sequence goes on from PKXZ01000089.1 coordinate 4,442, forward strand.
AATCCCGACTTGATCGCGGCATGCGTGGTCGGCGACGGTGAGGCGGAGACCGGACCGCTCGAGGGATCCTGGAAAGGCGTGAGCTTCCTCGATCCTCGTCGCGACGGGGCGGTGCTCCCCATCCTGCAGCTCAACGGCTACAAGATCAGCGGCCCTACGGTGCTCGGTCGCGCGCGTGAGCAGGATGTCCGAGGCTTGCTGACCGCTCACGGATACGACGTCCACGTCGTCAGCGGCGACGATCCGCGTGCCGTCCACGAGGAGTTTGCGCAGACCCTCGATCGCTGCTACGAGCGCATCCGCGAGATCCAGTCGGCCGCGCGCAGCGGCGCCGCTTCGGGCCAGGCCATCTGGCCGGCAATCGTGCTGCGCACCCCCAAGGGATGGACAGGACCGAAGTTCGTCGACGGGCTGCCCGTTGAGGGCACCTTCCGTGCGCACCAGGTGCCGCTCGACAACGTCCGGACCAACCCGGATCATCTCGCGCAGCTCGAGGCATGGATGCGCAGCTATCGACCCGACGAGCTGTTCGAGCCGGGTGGCGCTCCCGTCCCGGAGGTGACGTCGCTCATGCCGCATGGCGACAAGCGCATGGGTGCGACGGCATACGCCAACGGCGGGCGGCTGCTCCGTCCCCTGCACGTTCCGGAGTTCACCGAGTACGCGATGCCTGTCAACCCCGGGGTCACCGTCGCGGAGTCGACCCGGCGGCTCGGGGAGTGGATTCGCGACATCTACCGCCGCAATCCAGACAACTTTCGCCTCTTCTGCCCGGATGAGACCAACAGCAACCGGCTTGGTGCCGTGTTCGACATCGAAGATCGCTGCTGGGAGGAGGAGACGATCCCGATCGACGATCACGTGAGCGCCGGTGGACGCGTGATGGAGGTGCTGTCTGAGCACCTCTGCGAGGGCTGGCTCGAGGGGTATCTGCTCACCGGGCGGCACGGTCTGTTCGCAACCTACGAGGCTTTCGCGATGGTGTCCGCGTCGATGACCGTTCAGCACGCCAAATGGCTCGAGGCAGCGCGCGTCTTACCGTGGCGCGAGCCGGTCGCCGCACTGAACATCCTGCTGACATCGACCTGCTGGCGCAACGATCACAACGGATTCAGCCATCAGGGCCCGGGGCTCATCGACACCGTGATGTCCTTGAGCGGCGACGTTGTCCGCGTGTACCTCCCCCCGGATGCGAACTGCCTGCTCTCGGTGGCGAATCACTGCTTCAGCAGCCGGAGCTACGTGAACCTGATCGTCATCGACAAGCAACCGGAGCTCCAGTATCTGTCCATGGAAGCGGCCATCGAGCATTGCGCGCGTGGTGCATCGGTATGGTCCTGGGCGTCAAACGAGGTTGACGGCGACCTGGACGTTGTGCTCGGCTGCGCCGGCGACATCCCGACGCTGGAGACTCTCGCCGCCGCGGCGCTGCTCCGCGTGTACGTGCCCGACCTGCGGTTTCGCCTGGTCAACATCGTCGACCTGCTCGCGATGAGCCCCGCGCCATTCCATCCTCACGCGCTCAGCACCGAGACGTTCACCGACCTGTTCACCGATGACGTCGACGTGGTGATGGCGTTTCATGGCTATGCGAGAGCCTTCCACCAGGTCGTGCATGGGCGCCCCAACGCCGCGCGATTCCACGTTCGCGGGTACAACGAGCATGGGACCACGACGACGCCGTTCGACATGGTGGTGTTGAACGAGATGAGTCGCTACCACCTGGTCATGGAGGCGCTCCACCGTACCCGGCGCACTCCCGCCGGCGCCGAGGACCTGCACCGCTTCTGCGAGTCGCAGCTGCGGCGGCACCACGCTTACGTGCGGGAATATTTCGAGGACATGCCCGAGATCCGCGATTGGCGCTGGCCAGGGTGAGGCAGCGCTGGTCGCCGGCTGCCACTTCGGCCTGATCGATGCGCATCCTCGCAGTCAACGCCGGCTCGAGCAGTCTGAAGCTGAGCGTTGTCGATGACGGTGATCGGGTCCAGGATGCGCACGAGACCGACGGCGACGCTGATCCCATAGCGGCGCTGCGCGACTTCGCCGCGCGGGTAGGCGACGTCGACGCTGTGGCTCACCGGCTCGTGCACGGCGGGGCGTCGATCCGGCACGCCGTCATCGTCGATGACGCGGTGCGTCACCAGCTCGACGCCGCAGTCGAGCTCGCACCGCTGCACGTCCCACCCGCGCTCGCACTCCTCGACGCCGCGCGGGCGAGCATCGACCGGCCCCAGATCGTCTGTGTCGACACGGCGTTTCACGCCGCCATCCCCGAGTTCGCGACCACGTACGCGATTCCGGGGCACTGGCGCGACTGGGGCGTGCGTCGCTACGGCTTTCACGGGCTCTCGTACGCGTGGTCAAGCCGGCGCAGCGCGGAGTTGCTGCAACGACCCGCCGAAAAGTTGCACGTTGTGATCGCGCACATCGGCTCCGGTGTCTCGGCGTGCGCGGTACGAGATGGCCGCAGCGTCGACACGAGCATGGGCTTCACGCCGTTGGAGGGCGCGGTGATGGCGTCGCGCAGCGGCACCGTCGACCCCGGCGCGCTGCTCTGGCTGCAGGAATCTCACGGAATCACCGTTGGGGCGATGACGCGGTTGCTCGAGCACGGCAGCGGGCTCTTCGGGCTCTGCGGGATGTCGGATATCCGCGACGTCGAGCGCGAGGCGGCGCTCGGCAACCAGGCGTGCGTCCTTGCGCTCGACGTCTACATCCACGTGCTCGTCCGGGTCATCGGCGGGCTCGCGACGTCGCTCGAGCGCCTCGACGCGCTGGTGTTCACCGGAGGGATCGGCGAGCACTCCGCGTTGGTCCGCGGCCGCCTCTGCGCTCGCCTCGACATCCTCGGGCTCCCGGACTCCCTTTTGCCCGCCGACGGAGACGCAATCATCGCGCCGGGGAATGGCGGGCCTGCGGTCGTCGTCGTCACTGCACGCGAGGACGCGCAGATGGCGCGCGAGGCGCGCCGGGTGCTCGCCGCCTAGACTGCGACCGGCTCGCTGACCACCTCGGCTGCAGGCGCCGCCTCCACCGCAACCCGCGGCTTATGGCTGATGAGGGTGCATGCGAGACCCGACAGCGCCGTGGTGCCGGCGGCGTACCACCAGAGGTTGTGAAAGTGCGCCAGCGCGTCGACGGTACTGTGCGGCGTTCCGAGGATGACCACGAGCAGCGCCACACCGAAGGCACCACCAATCTGGCGCGCGGTCTGGTTGACCGCACTCCCCACCGCGAAGCGGTTCGGATGCAGGCTCGACACGGCCGCGGCACCGAGTACGGGGAAGGTGAGCCCGATGCCGAGCCCGATGATCAGCGTTCCCGGCAACCAGGTCGTGACGTACTCGGGTTGGACACCGACGCGGGTGGCGAACCAGACCAACCCGGCAAAGAACACGGTGAAGCCGGCAAGCAGGATCTTGCGAAAGCCCACGCGCGACGCGGTGCGTCCCGCGGGTCCCGATACGAGCGCCACGACGAGCGGACCGGGTGTCACCGCCAGTCCCGCTTCGAGAATCGGGTAGTGCCACACGCTCGTGAGAAACAGGATGTTTCCCAGGAGCATCGCGAAGAATCCCATCGCGTACAGAAACGTCGCCGCGTTGGCCACGCTGAAGGATCGAGCCCTGAAGAGCGTCAGGTCGAGAACCGGCTCGGGATGCCGCGCCGACCGCCACAGGAACAGCGCACCGACGATCACGGCGCCGGCAAAGCAACCGATCACCGGTGCAGTCGCCCAGCCCCAGGTGGGTCCTTCGGTGATGCCGAGAACGAGCGCGGAGAGGGTCAACGCGATGAGCACCGCGCCGAAGTAGTCCGGCGCCGCCCCCGGGATACCGGCATGTGATTTGACGAGGACACGGCGGCCCGCGATCCATGCAGCCAGACCGATCGGCACATTCACGAAGAACGCTGCGCGCCATCCTCCGACGGTGATCAAGGCCGCGCCAAGCGACGGACCGGTGGCCACGGCGAGTGCTCCGACACCGCCCCACAGGGCCACAACCTGGGAACGGCGGTCAGTGGGGAATGCGGCAAGCAGAAGGCTCAACGAGGCCGGCAGGAGCGCGGCCGCACCGCAGCCCTGGATCACCCGGCCGGCAACGAGAAATTCCACGGACGGCGCCAGGCCGCAGAGCGCCGAGCCTGCGGTGAAGACGCCGAGGCCGGCGAAGAACACCTTCCGGCTGCCGAGCCGGTCCGCGGTGCGTCCCGCGATCACCAGCAGCGATCCGAAGACGATCCCGTAGCTGGTGATCACCCACGCGAGCGTCGCTCGCGGATCGCTCGGGAAGGATCGTTCGAGCGCGGGGAACGCCACGTTGACGATCGACAGATCCAGCGACGCCATGAACGCCCCGAGTGCCGTGACCGCAAAGATGATTCGCCGGCGACTAACCGGTGTCGCGACCTGCGCAGCCGACGGCGCAGCGCTCTGCTGGGTCATTGTCGCGACTCTACGCACTTGCGTTCTATTATGCAACTCACTAAGCTGACGCGATGGATCGCAAGAGCTTTGCGGGCATGGACTGCTCGGTTGCCCAGTGCCTCGAGGTCGTCGGCGAGTGGTGGAGCATGCTCGTCGTCCGAGATGCGTTTCTCGGCGTGACCCGGTTCGACGACTTTCAGCGCCGTCTCGGCATCTCCCGCAACATCCTCCAGGACCGGCTCAACACGCTGGTGGATGCGGGCGTGCTGGCCACGGTCGCGTACTCCGAGCACCCACCCCGGCACGACTACCGACTCACCGACAAGGGGCGTGACCTGTGGCCCGTTCTCACCGCGATGCGTCAGTGGGGTGACCGTTATGCGGCGCCGAGCGGGCCGCCGCTCCAGGTGACTCACAAGTCGTGCGGAGCGGTGACCGAGGCCGTTCTCGTCTGCAGCTCGTGCGGCGAACGTCTTGGGGCTCGTGATGTCGAGGCTGCGACCAGCCCCGGGCATGTTTCCGCAGTGATCCCGCAGCGAGCCTGACGAGGCGTCACCGCGCCGCGTTCAGCCTCCTGGATCGGTAAGCTCCGGCGTCATGGTCGACTGGGTCACGATCTCAGCGCTTGCGACTGCGGGCGGAACCCTGATCCTCGCGGTCGCCACGTTCTCATCGGTTCGCTCTGCGAATCGCGCGGCGCGTGCCGCGGAACGATCGCTGCTCGCCGGCTTGCGCCCGGTGCTCATGCCGTCGCGCCTTCAGGATCCGCCTCAGAAGGTCTCGTTCAACGACCTGCATTGGGTGACCATTGACGGCGGCCACGCTTCCTTCGAAGTGAGTCCGCAGGCGATCTACCTGGTGATCGGCCTTCGCAACGCCGGGTCCGGGATCGCGGTGCTCCATGGCTGGCACTTCTACCCGGAACGAATCGCGGGCACCGACCCGGCGGATGTCCGCGATTTCCGGCGCATGAGCCGCGACATCTACGTCCCCGCCGGCGACACCGGCTTCTGGCAGGGTGCGTTTCGCGATCCGAACGACCCGATCTTCGGCGTCGCCCGCGACGCCGCGACCGCGGCACAACCCGTGACCATCGACCTGCTGTACGGCGACCACGAAGGTGGACAGCGAATGATCAGCCGCTTCGGACTCACGGCGACCCCGAATGGGTCGTGGCTGGCCGTGGTCGGACGCCACTGGAACCTCGACCGGCCCAACCCTCGCTAGCGGACCGATGTCACGGGTGCAGCGCGAAGCGATCCCGACGATTCGCGATACGAGCGACAGACCACGACGATCCCTGCGAGCTCGACCAGTTTCGTTCCGACACCGATGACGTCGGCGCCCTCCCAGCCGGCCCCAAGGTAGAGCGTGTAGGCGATGATGTTGGCGACCAGGAGGATCAGCGCCGGCACGCGCCAGCGCGGTGTCACAAAGGCCGCCAGCGCAACCGCCGTCAACGCGATCCCATCCAGCAGAAAGAGAACGCCAGTGATGGGCTGTTCGACCAGATGCACCGGCACCAGCGTGAGGTGAATGTCCGCCGTCGCGAGCAGGAGCAGCGAGCTCAGCCGCGTCGCCGGACCTGCCGTCTCGACCAGTGACCAGAGATGAGCGGCGCGCGCTGATCTTCCCGCAGCGTTCTGCAGCGCAAGCAGTACGGGGATCACCGCAACTGGAAGAAACAGCAGTCCCGTGAGCGCAATCGTGTGGTCGCCGGACATATCCATCGTCGTGAAGTGATACGGCCACGTCCACGAGGCCGGATCACCTGCGGCGATGCCTGAACACTGATCCACCTGCGGTACACGCCGCGTAGCAACTCCCAGACCCAGCCGACAACCACGGTCACAGGACCGCTACTACGAGGGATCACATGTCCATCTCCAAGACCGCGGCCGGCATCTCCGGTGCCGTCTATCTGCTCGTCGGCATCGCCGGCTTCATTCCGATCGTCGGAGGCGCCGATGGGATCGCGGCCCACAACCTCCTTGGGTTGTTCCCGGTGAACGCCGTGCACAACGTCGTGCACATGGCCGTTGGCGCACTCGGATTGCTCGCGTATTCCCGAGGAGCGAGCGCTTCGCGTCTCTTCGCCCGGGGCATCGGAATCATCTACCTGGTGCTCGCCGTAGCTGGAGCCATCTTCAACACGGGGAACTTCCTCGGCATCGTGCCGATCGGCGGGCTCGACATCGCGCTTCACGCGGTATCCGCGCTGGTCCTCCTCGTCGTGGGCTTTGCGCCCGAGGCCCCTGCATCTCGGATCGCCAGCCGCACGGCGTAACCGGCGCGAGCCGGCAGCGCGCCACATCGCGCGGCGCGCTGCACCGGCGTGGTGCAACGTGGCCGCACCATGTCGCCGAAGAACAAAAGAGACACGCCCCGTGGGGGACGTGTCTCTTTTCAGCGCGTTGGGAGGGGCTGAGCCCCTCAGTAGTAGTGGCGCCGGCCACCCACCGCATGCCCGGCCATCCCGAGCAGTTCGAGCACGAGCCCGAGGACGATGAGGATGACGCCAACGGTCACCAGTACGGGGATTGCTGCCAGCAACCCGATGATGAGCAGGATGATGCCCAGAACGATCACGCCTCGCCTCCTTGTGTCGCGAACTTCAATGTGTCTTCGTGGTTGGTCGGTGCGACTCGGTCGCCGTCAGAGCGGACGATCGTCGACCGTGGTCGTGGTGGTTCCGTTCCGCCTGATGTATCCCGGACCGCCCCACGACGACCAGAAGATCAACGCCAGCACGATGCCGAGCGCACCCACTCCCATGAGGATGTACCCGATGGTGTGAAGGTCGACCCCGCTGGTCGTGACGTGGATGGCGAAAGCCAGGACGGCTCCCACCGCCAACAGGAAGATGCCTACTCCAAGGCCCATTGCAACTACCTCCTTGCGTCGCTGCCCGCCCTATCCCAAGATACTGTCAGCGATCGTATAGCTGATTCGTACAGCGATACTATCACATATGGTCCCGGCTGGTGCGCGTGGCACGAAACATGGGCGATCCGAGCGACAGTCGGGCACCTCCTCGTGGCCTCCCAAGCCAGACCCGCAGGCCGTTCCGACAGAGCGCTTTGATACCGTAACGTCCAATTAATCTGCTAGTCCAGCTAACAGATTGGATGCGAACGGATGAGCCTGAGGCTCCCGTGAGCAGATCGACCAAGCACCCACGTGGAGTTTTGGCTCATGTCGGCTGCGAGCCTCCAGGCCCAATCCGGCTTCGCGCGACCGCAACGGGTTGCCTCTGCAGCACTGGCGGGCAGCCTCATGCTGGCCGTGTGCGGTGCCGCCACGCCAACGCCTCCGGGAGGCGCGGCGCCGGCGCCCTCGAACCGCCTTCGAACTGTGCTGGGCGCGGCGTGGGCCGGGTACAAGCAGGTCTTCATCCAACCAGACGGGCGGGTCGTGGAGCCAACCCGGGGCGACGTCACGACGTGGTTGGTGACGCTCGCGTGCGTCCGCGGCCTCGTGCAAAAGCATGCGGACTTTCTCCGCACCGCCAAGAGCAAGGAGGGTCGCTCACTCATCGGTGCGCTCCGCGCGTCGCGCGCGGAGACGCTCCTGGTGGTCGCGAGCGTCGCCGGCGCTGTGGCGATGCTGGTGCGTTCTCCGAGTCTCGCGACCATCGTGCTGGCGTTGCTGTTGCTCTTCGAAGCTTTCGTCTATTCCAACGCTCCGTGGGCGAGCCTGGCAGCCGAGGAATCATCCTGACGCCCGAGCGTCGCGTATGCTCGCTCGCCGCAGAACACCGGCGATCGGCCGGCCCGCAGGCGAACGCTCGTTGCTCCGCTCGCAGCGCTTGGAGTCGCGGCGGTCGCGGCGGTTGCTGCGCTGGTCATCGCCGCGCCGAGCTCGAACGCGCCTTTCGGCGGTCCCCAGGCGGATCTCCCGCGCATCGGGAATATCGTCCCGGCTCTCAAGATCGGCCCGCTGCCAGACGTGATCCCATCGGCGCTGCCGTCCCCGTCGGCCGGCGCATCGCCGAGCGTAGGGGCCTCACCGTCCGCCTCGCCAAGCGCATCGACGGGGCCTCCACCAACGCCATCAGCATCACCGTCGGCGCCCGCGTCGCCGACAGCGAGTGCCGCTCCCACGCCAACGCCGACGCCGGCTCCCACATCAACCCCGACCCCGCCCGCGTAAAGCTAGGGGAGCCGGACGCTCCCGGTCAGATATGCGTCGCAGCTGCGCGCCGCAGCTCTCCCGTCAGCGATGGCCCAGACGATCAGCGAGGCACCGCGCACCGCGTCCCCGGCCGCGAAGACGCCCGCTGTCGCACAGGCGAAGCTCTCATCGACGGCAAGGTTGCCACCCGCGTCGCATGTAATCGAGAGCTCATCAAGCAGCGTGGAGCGCGTCGCTCCCTCGTAACCGATCGCGATGAGCACGAGGTCGGCATCGAGCTGCACCTCGTCCTCGGAGATGGGGACGAACGCACGGCTCCCACGGTCGCGACGCGCTTCCACACGCACCGCGCGAACGCTGCCCACATCGCCGTTGTCACCCTCGAAGCGCGTGACCATGAGACCGAACTCTCGTGAGCCCCCCTCGTCATGCGCAGGGTACGTGCGCAGGATGAGTGGCCACTGCGGCCACGGATTCCCCTCCGGCCGCGAATCCGGCGGCTGCGCGTAGATGTACAGCTGCTGCACTTCGCGGCACTGCTCGCGGATCACATTACCGAGGCAGTCCGCGCCCGTATCGCCGCCGCCGATGATGAGCACCGTGCGACCACGGGCGGTGATCTCGGGATGAGCGCTGATACGATCTCCTGCAACCCGCCGGTTCTGCTGCACCAGGTAGTCCATCGCGAAGTGGATGCCGCGCAGTCCGCGCCCGGGAACATCGATATCGCGCGGCCGGTCGGCGCCGACGCCGAGCACGACCGCATCGAAGCGTTCCCGCAGCTGCTCCGCGCTCACGTCAATGCCGATGTCATAGCCAGTCTCGAAGGTGATCCCCTCGGCTTCGAGCAGGTCGACGCGCCGGTCGATCACCCATTTCTCCATCTTGAAATCGGGGATCCCGTACCGGAGCAGGCCACCGATGCGATCCGAGCGCTCGAACACCGTCACGCGGTGGCCGGCGCGGTTGAGCTGCTGCGCTGCCGCAAGTCCCGCGGGTCCAGACCCGACGACGGCGACACGCCGCCCGGTGCGGTGGGCCGGCGGCTCTGCGCGGATCCAGCCCTCGCCGAAGGCGCGGTCGATGATGGACTGCTCGATCTGCTTGATAGCGACCGGGTCATCATTGATGGCCAGGACGCATGCGGGCTCGCATGGCGCCGGGCAGAGACGGCCGGTGAATTCGGGGAAGTTGTTGGTCGCGTGCAGCCGCTCGACGGCAGCCTTCCAGTTGTCGTGATAGACGAGGTCGTTCCACTCGGGGATGAGGTTGCCGAGCGGACATCCGTGGTGGCAGAACGCGACCCCGCAGTCCATGCAACGCGACCCCTGGTCGCGCAGCACCTGGACCGGGAGCGGGAGGTACACCTCGCGATAGTCGGCGATGCGTTCCGCGACCGGCCGCTTCTGGGCCGTGTGCCGCGTGTGCTCGAGGAACCCCGTGCGTGCCGCCATCAGCTCACCAGCTCGAGTTGGGCGCGCAGCGCCCGCCGGTACTCTTCGGGCATCACCTTGACGAAACGATCGCGCTCCTGGGTCCAGTTGCGCAGCACTCGCTTCGCGACTGCACTGCCGGTGAGTGCGGCGTGGCGTTCGATCAGTCGGTGCACCAGTTCGTCGTCGACACCCACCTGCTCGAGCGCCACCGATGCCCGGTTGCAGCGCGCCGCAAACATCTGCTGCTCGTCGAACACGTAGGCGACCCCACCGCTCATGCCGGCCGCGAAGTTCCGCCCCGTCGCCCCGAGAACGACGACGGCCCCGCCGGTCATGTACTCGCAGGCGTGGTCGCCGACTCCCTCGACGACGGCGACCGCACCCGAGTTGCGCACGCAGAAGCGTTCACCGGCCACACCGCGGATGAACGCTTCCCCGGAGGTTGCACCATACAAAGCGACGTTGCCGATGATGACGTTGTTCTCTGCGCGCCGTGTCGCAGCGGCCGGGGGCACGACAACCAGGCGGCCGCCGGAGAGTCCCTTGCCCACGTAGTCGTTGGCTTCACCGCGGAGGGTCAGCGTGACGCCACTCGCGAGCCACGCGCCGAACGACTGCCCCGCGGCGCCATCGAGCTCGACATCGATGCTGCCGTCCGCAAGACCGGCAGCCCCGTGTCGCCGTGCGATCTCGCCGCTGAGCATCGCGCCGACACAGCGATGGACGTTGCGCACCGGGAGCCTTATGCGCACGGCCTTCCCGCCCAGGACCGCATCGCGAGAGCGCGCGAGCAGCTCGTTGTCGAGCATGTCGCCCAGGTCTGCGCTCTGCTCCCTGCTGTGCCGGCGGTCCGTGGCGGATTCCACCTCGGGCACCATGAGCAGCGGCGTGAGGTCGAGCCCGCGCGCCTTCCAGTGATGCACGGCAGGATCGGTCTCGATGAGGTCGACGCGGCCGATCATGTCCTCGAAGCGCCGGAAGCCGAGTCGCGACATCCAGCGGCGCACGTCCTCGGCAAGGAAGAGCATGAAGGCGACGACGTGCTCGGGCCGGCCGGCAAACCGCGAGCGCAGCACCGCGTCCTGCGTGGCGATGCCGACCGGACAGGTGTTGAGGTGGCAGACACGCATCATCACGCAGCCCGCCGCGATCAACGGCGCCGTCGCGAACGCGAACTCGTCAGCACCGAGCAGCGCACCCACGACCACGTCGCGCCCGGTCTTCATCTGGCCGTCCGCAAGGAGCGTGACCCGGCTGCGCAGCCGCTGCCTCGTGAGCACTTGCTGCGCCTCGGCGAGGCCAAGTTCCCACGGCACGCCCGCGTGCTTGATCGCCGTCAGCGGCGACGCACCAGTGCCGCCCTCGTAGCCCGCGATGACGATGTGGTCGGCACGGGCTTTTGCGACCCCCGCAGCGACGGTGCCGACGCCTGCCTCGGCAACGAGCTTCACGCTGATCCGGGCCTGCGGATTCACCGAACGCAGGTCCCAGATCAGCTGGGCGAGGTCCTCGATCGAGTAGATGTCGTGGTGCGGCGGTGGCGAGATGAGCCCGACACCAGGCGTCGAGTGGCGCAGCCGCGCAATTGCATCGTCGACCTTGGGTCCCGGCAGCTGACCGCCCTCGCCGGGCTTGGCGCCCTGGGCGATCTTGATCTGCAACTCATCCGCGTTGACCAGATAGTGCGCAGTGACTCCGAAGCGTGCCGATGCCACCTGCTTGATGGCGCTCCTGCGCCAGTCACCGTTGGCATCCGGCTCGTAACGTGAGGAGTCCTCTCCTCCCTCGCCGGTATTCGAGCGCGCTCCGATCCGGTTCATCGCGATCGCGAGCAGCTCGTGCACCTCCTTGCTCAGCGAGCCGTGCGACATCCCGCCCGTGGAGAAGCGGCGCACGATGTCCAGCGCAGGTTCCACCTCATCGATCGGCACTGAGACTGGCGCCTGCCGGAGCACGAAGAGGCCGCGCAGATTCTTCAGCCGCTGCGACTCGTCATCGGCAAGCGCGACGTAGTGCTGGAACGCCGATTCGTCGTTGGACTTGACCGCGTGCTGGAGCGCGCCGATGACCTCGGGATTCCACTGGTGGTGCTCACCATCGCGGCGCCATCGATACTCGCCTCGATCCTCCAGCGTCGGCGGCGTGACGCGCACGTCCGGAAACGCGCGCTGATGGCGCGCCAGCGCCTCGGCCGCGATCACATCCATACGGATGCCACCGATGCGCGACGGGGTGTTGGGGAAGTAGCGATCGACGACCGTGCGGTCGATGCCGAGGCACTCGAAGATCTGCGCGCTGCAGTACGACTGGATCGTGGAGATGCCCATGCGCGCGATGGTCTTGCGCAGCCCCTTGACCAGTGCCTGGACGTAGAGCCCCTCGGCGCGCTCCGCGTCGATGGTCGGGGGCATCAGCTCGCGTCGCGCGATGTCTGCGATCGTCTCGAACGCGAGGTACGGGTTGACCGCCTCAGCGCCGTAGCCGATCAGCAGCGCGAGGTGCATCACCTCGCGCGCTTCCCCCGTTTCAATGACCAGACCGACCCCGGTGCGTGTCTGCTCGCGGACCAGGTGGTGGTGGACCGCGGCGGTGGCGAGGAGCGACGGGATGGGCACGTGCGAGGCATCGATGTGCCGGTCGCTCAGGATCAGAACGGTCGCACCTGCCTCGATCTGCTGTGAGGCAAGGCGGCAGATTCGCTCGAGCCCCGCGACGAGTCCGGCGGCACCGGCGTCACGGTGAAAGACCATCGAGATGGTCTCCGCCGGGAACTGACGCTGGGTGACGTGGCGGAGCTTCTCGAGGTCGTGGTTGGTGAGCACGGGATGCGGCATCTCGAGCCGCTTCGCCTGCGCCGGTCCCTGTTCGAGGAGGTTCCCACCGGCGCCGAGGGTGGTGACCATCGACATCACCGCCTGCTCGCGAATCGGATCGATCGGCGGGTTGGTCACCTGCGCGAAGAGCTGCTTGAAGTAGTTGAAGAGCGGCAGCGGGCGCTCGCTCAACACGGCGAGCGGTGTGTCGTTGCCCATCGATCCGACCGCTTCCTCGCCGGTCTCGCCCATCGGCTCGAGCAGGAGCTCGACGTCCTCGATGCTGTAGCCGAATGCCTGCTGGCGGACCAGGAGTGTGCCCGGGTCCGGCGCGGGCACATGGTCGGGGGAATCCAGCTCGTCGAGGTGCACGGTCCCGGCTCGAATCCACTCGCTGTACGGCTGCGCCGAGCTGAGCGTGCTCTTCACGGCCGCGTCATCGAGGATCCGCCCCGCCGCCGTGTCGACGAGCAGGAGCCGCCCGGGCTCGAGACGCCACTTCCTGGCGATGCGCTCCTCGGGCAGATCGAGCACACCTGCCTCAGACGCCATGACCACGAGCCCGTCTTCCGTCACCAGGTACCGCGCGGGACGCAGGCCGTTGCGGTCGAGCGTCGCGCCGATGACCCGACCGTCGGTGAAGGCGATCGCCGCCGGGCCGTCCCAGGGCTCGAGCAGCGAGCCGTGAAACTCGTAGAAGGCGCGCCGCTCGTCATCCATGAGCGGGTTCTGGTGCCACGCCTCGGGGATCATCATCATCACCGCGTGCTCGATCGACCGGCCGGTCATGGCCAGCAGCTCCATGGCGTTGTCGAACTGCGAGGAGTCGGATCCCGACTCGTCGAGCACCGGCATCAGCTTTGCGATGTCATCCCCGAAGTGCGGGCTGCGGAACTTCGACTGGCGCGCGCGCATCCAGTTGACGTTGCCGCGAAGCGTGTTGATCTCACCGTTGTGCGCTGACATCCGGAACGGCTGGGCGAGGTCCCAGCGAGGGAGCACATTGGTGGAGAAGCGCGCGTGGACGAGCGCGAGCATCGATGTCATGCGCTCATCGAGCAGGTCGGGGTAGAAGCCCGCGAGCTGCGCCGCGGTGAGCATCCCCTTGTAGACCACGGTGCGGCTCGACAGGCTGGCCCAGTGGAAGCGATCGCGGCCGATTCCGACTGCGACGGCGTTGCGTTCGATGACCCGTCGCAGCACGAGCAGGCGTCCCTCGAGCGCGGCACCCTCGAGACCGATGGCGGCGACAAACATCTGGCGCAGCACGGGGAGCGCCGTACGTGCCGACCGTCCGATCGATCCGGCGTCCACCGGCACGTCGCGCCAGCCGAGCAGGCGAAGTCCCTCGGCTCTGCACGCCTGGAGCGCGATTGCCTCGCACCGTTCCCGCTCATCCGGATCCTGGGGAAGCATCGCCATGCCGACGCCGTACGCCCCGGGCGCCGGGAGCGACAACCCAGACGAATCCCGGAGAAAGACGTCCGGGAGCTGGAGGAGGATTCCGGCACCGTCGCCGCTGTCCGGTTCAGCGCCCGACGCGCCCCGGTGACCGAGATTGACGAGCGCCTGGATGCCCTGGTCGACCACAGAGTGAGCCGGGCCGCCGGCGATCCGCGCGATGAACGCCACGCCGCAGGCGTCATGCTCGGTGGCCGTGTCGAACAGACCTCGATTCGGGGGCTGCTCTGCTAGCTGCTGGCCGATACGTGCGTAGCCTGACATGCTCCGCCCGTCGGATCAAGTCGGGAACGCGAGGCCGCGCGTGTGTTAGAGTTTGCGTCAATGGCCGCAACTGCGCGTCGATACTTTGGCCCGCCAGCCGTAAGGCTGCCGGGGGTCTTCTAACCCGACCGCGCAGTCGTTACCAGGGCTGGTTCATCAGAGATGGGTCAGCCCCGGATCCCGTGTGGTGGCCCATCACCACACGGAGGTGCCAAACAGTGACCATCGAGCCGCTGCTCGTCAGCGCGACGCGACGACACGACACACACCGAGTCAGCATCGGCGCCGTCGAGGTGGGCGGCAATACCGTGCCGGTCATCGCGGGACCGTGCGCGGTCGAGCCCGGCTACGTCGAACATGCGATTGCCGCGCATCGCGCCGGAGCGTCGGTGCTCCGCGGGTGCGTCCTCAAACCACGGACCCGGCCGGGATCCTTCCAGGGTCTCGGCGCCGCCGGGCTGCCGCTTCTCGATGAGGCGAAGCGTGTGACCGGCTTACCGGTGATCGCCGAACCGCTTGCCGCCGAAGACATCGAGGTGCTGCGCGGCCATGTCGACGCGCTGCAGATCGGAGCACGCTCGATGCACAACACGCCCCTGCTGCGCGCCGCCGGACAGAGCGGCATGACGGTGATCCTCAAGCGCGGGATGTCGGCCACCTACGACGAATGGCTTGCAGCCGCCGACTACGTCACCACCGAGGGCAACCGCCAGGTCATCCTCTGCGAGCGCGGGATCCGAACATTCGAGACCGCCACGCGGAACACCCTCGACGTGAGCGCGATCGCCGTACTTCGGGATATGACCGACCTCCCGATCGCAGTCGATCCAAGTCACGCGGCCGGCGCTGCGCGTTGGGTCCCGTCCCTCGCTGTCGCAGCGCTCGCGGCAGGCGCTGACGCACTGCTCATCGAGTGTCACCCCGACCCGGCGGCGTCGCTCTGTGATGCCGCGCAGGCGATCACGCCGCAGGTCTTGAGCCGGATTGTGCAGACGTCGCTGTCGCTGTGCGCGATGACGAGACCCGCCGTGGCGGGCACGGTCGCGGAGTGCCGGGCGATGATCGACACCATCGACGACGCGGTGTTCCGGATGCTCGAGTACCGCGCGGCAATGGTCGGCGCGGTGCAGGAGCAGAAATCGGCGGCGCTCTTGCCGGAGCGAGATCTCGACAGGGAGCAGGAGATCGTCGAGCGACTCTCGCGTCAGGCGCCGAGGCTCGGCGAGCAGCGTGTCGATCGTCTCGTCCACGCAATCATCGAAGAGTGCCTCGACGCCGTTCCGGTCCGCCCCGAGGCGGCGGTGGCCTGACGCACTCGCCGTCTGAGACGCACGCCGGCCGGCACCGAGGGTCATACTCGGAGACCACCAGCGGCTCGGGACGATCGCCGGATTGAGGCGAGATATCGATGACCAATGCGACCCCCGTTCCAGAGCGCACGCTTGTCGAGTTGTTTCGTCGCCAGGCGGCGTCGCGTTCCAGCAGCCCGGCAATGTTCCATCGCGACGGCGATTCGTGGGCGGCGATCGACTGGAACACCTATGCGCAGCAGGCGCGCATCCTCGCGGCGTTCTTCATCAGCGCGGGGCTGAACGAGGAAGCACACGTCGCGATCTGGTCCTTCAACAGGCCGGAATTCCTCATTGCAAGCACCGCGACCATGCTGGCTCGCGCCTGCACAGCACCGCTCTATCAGACGTTGAGCGCATCCGAGGCTGCCTATGTCCTCGGTCATTCCGACGCGCCGATTGCAGTGGTGGAGAACGAGGATCACCTCGCGAAGGTGCTCGAGGTGCGCGATCAGCTGCCGGCGCTGCGATGTGTCGTGCTCATGGACGGCGCGGCGCCCGGCGGCGACGACGCGTTCGTGGTGTCGTGGAACGACGCGATGCAACGTGGTCGCGATGCGCTGCCGCAGTTGGAGGATGACCTGGACCGGCGCACTGACTCGGTGCAGGCGAGCGACATCGCGACGCTCGTGTACACCAGTGGCACCACCGGTCCGCCGAAAGCGGTCATGGCAACGCATGGAAACCTGATCGCGGCCATCAACGGGTTGGGACCGATCGTCAGCCTGTCTTCAGATGACCGCGTCCTCAGCTACCTGCCACTGGCGCACATCCTCGAGCGGCTCAACAGCGAGGTGCGCCTCTACTGCGCCGGCAACGCGCTGTGGTTCGCAGCCTCGATCGCCGAGATGCCTTCAGAGGTGCGCGACCTCCGACCAACCTGCTTCGTGGGTGTCCCGCGCGTGTGGGAGAAGATGGCGGCGACGATCAATGCCGTCATCGACGCAATGCCGAGCTCGCGCCGTCGCCTGGCACGCTGGGCGATCGCCGTCGGTGAGCAGGCCGTCGATCGCGGTCAGCGCGGTGAGGCCGCGACCGCCATGCAGCGGCTGCGCCACCGCGTCGCGGACCGTCTCGTGCTCCACCGGATTCGCGACGCGACCGGCCTGGAGCGTGCGCACACGCTCATCACCGGCGCGGCCCCGATCTCCCAGCAAGTGCTGCGCTTCTTCCACGCGCTCGGGCTCGAAGTCCTGGAAGGCTACGGAATGAGCGAGAACATGACCGTGACCACCGTCAACCGGCACGGCCACGTGCGCCTCGGAACAGTCGGACAGGTCGTACCCGGGGTCGAGCTGCGTATCGCCGATGACGGCGAGATCCTGATGCGCGGGGAGGTGCTTTTTGGAGGGTATTACAAGGACCCGGCAGCAACTGCTGAGGCTGTTGTCGACGGGTGGCTGCACACCGGCGACATCGGTGAGCTCGACGCCGAGGGGTACCTGCGGATCACCGACCGCAAGAAGGACTTGATCATCACCGCCGGT
The DNA here is from genome assembly GCA_003132525.1 of Candidatus Dormiibacterota bacterium. Classification (GTDB taxonomy): domain Bacteria; phylum Chloroflexota; class Dormibacteria; order Aeolococcales; family Aeolococcaceae; genus Palsa-851. The sequence continues at coordinate 21,818 of PKXZ01000089.1, forward strand.
GGAAAGAACGTCGCTCCGTCGAACATCGAGGATCTGTTGCGCAGCGAGTTGATCGCCACACCCGTGGTGATCGGCGACCGGCGACCGTACATCGCCGCGCTGCTGACGCTCGATGCGTCAGGCCTCGAGAACTTCGCTCGCAAGCGCGGACTCTCGACGAACGTCGAAGCACTGCTGCGCCACCCGATGCTGCTCGAGGAGATACAGCGACGCGTCGAATCCGTCAACGGCCATCTCGCCAACGTCGAACGGGTGCGGCGGTGGTGTCTGCTCCCTCGAGAATTCGAGGTCGGCGTCGAGCTGACGCCAACGTTCAAAGTGCGCCGGAAGCTCGTCGCCGAACGGTATGCGGCGGAGATCGAGAGCCTCTACGCGCCGCAAGCCGTCGCCGCCCGTTCGGGCGGTGAGGCTGCGTAATCGGTCGAGCCTACCTGCGCTCGAGGATCCCTCGAATGAACGCCGCCTGACCGGTGTGAGTCACGTCGTCGTGGATGATGCTGACCAGCCGGACCCCCAGGGTCACTGGTGGGTCCCAACGCTCGTCCACGATCCGATCGAGGTCGGAGTCCGTCAGACCCGCGATGTACGCGAGGGTCACCTCGTGGACCGCGTCGTAGTAGTCGCGGAGCGACTCCGAGTCGACGATGACGGAGGCAACTTGAGCGGACGTGTGCCCATAGCCGTGGTCGGCCGGCTCGAGCGGCAGGTCGAATCGCTCCACCCAGCCGCCGGAGCTCCAGACCTGCTCGGTCCCGGCGACGCCCGCGACGTGATCGTCCTGAATCCGCGTCAGGTGCCAGACCAGCCACGCGATCGAGTTGGCTTCGCCATCGAGGCGAGCAGCAAGCTGCTCGCGCCTGAGCCCATCGAGGACGCGATGCACGACGTCGCGGACTCGCCCGAACGCATCCGCAAGCACCTCTGCGCTGGTCATCTGATACTCCTCTGCCGTGTCGCGAGACCCTTCCTCCATCATGAAGGTATGACTGACCATCCCGAAGACCTGCCCTGGAATGACAGCCCCGCCGATTCGGACGCGCCGCTCGGCGACGGGGAGCCCGATCCCGCAGAGGTGACCGGTGACGAGGACGATCCGGCAGTCACCGACTCCTCACTGGTAGGACGGCTGCACGACGTCGACGAATATCATCGAGACACCCTCGACGAGCGTCTCGGCGAAGAGGAACCCGATCGAGCCGCACGCTTCCAGGAGCCGGAAGCCGGCGAGCTGCAGGCACCCGAATCGGGCGACGACGACATCGAGCTGGTCTCCGGTGAGCCGGATCCGTCGGATTCTCTCGATGGTGACGATGACGAGTCCGCCGAGAATGCCGCCGTCCACGTCATCCCCGACAACGGGGACTAGGCGCTTGCGACGCTGTTTCGCTAAGCGGCCGCCCGAAGGTCAGCGCGAGCGCTGCATGCCTGAGCGCGGCAACTAAGCTTCACCGATGGCGACCGCAAGTCCCGGACCGGGGAGGATGCCGACCCCCACCGGGAAGCCCGGCCCGAATACGGTCGGCTACAACCCGATGCGCTGGCGGCGCTTCTGGTTGCTCATCTTCGGTCTGCTCCTGCTCAACATCGTGATCTCGAGCATCATCCAGAGCGCAAGCACGCCGGCGTCGGTGACCATCCCCTACAACCTCTTCCTGGACGAGGTCAATGGCGGCAACGTGGTCAACATCACGGCAACAGGTGACTCGATCACCGGGACGACCCGCAGTGCTGTCAGCCCCGGTGCTGGACAACCGAGTGCCAAGAATTTCCTGACGCAGCGTCCCTCGTTCGCCAGCGACAACCTCGAGACCACGCTGATCAAGAACAACGTCAGCATTCTCGCCGAGAACCCCAACCCTCCCACCCCACTCTGGGAGACGTTGCTGCTCTGGTTCGGACCAACGCTTCTGATCGTCTTCGGGTTCATCTACCTGATGCGCAGAAGCGCCGCGGCGCTGGGCGGTGGTGGGAGCGGTGGCCTTCTCGGGCGATTCGGCCAGAGCGGCGCCCGCCTGTACAACGCCGAGCGACCCGACACCACCTTCGCGGACGTCGCCGGGATCGATGAGGTGAAAGCGGAGCTGGTCGAGATCGTCGACTTCCTGAAGACGCCCGAGAAGTATCAGCGCCTCGGCGGCACCATCCCCAAGGGCGTGCTTCTCATTGGGGCGCCGGGCACAGGGAAAACGCTGCTCGCCCGCGCCGTCGCCGGTGAGGCCGGAGTGCCGTTCTTCTCCATCTCAGCGTCCGAATTCATCGAGGCCATCGTCGGGGTCGGGGCTGCTCGAGTGCGTGATCTTTTCCAGAAGGCGCGCGCCGCGGCGCCGGCAATCGTCTTCATCGACGAGCTCGACGCCATCGGCCGGTCGCGTTCGACGGGCGCTCGACTCGGAGGCAACGAGGAACAGGAGCAAACCCTCAACCAGATCCTCACCGAGATGGATGGATTCGATACGCATACCGGCGTGATCGTTCTCGCCGCAACCAATCGTGCCGACGTGCTGGACCCCGCACTGCTCCGTCCCGGACGTTTCGACCGAAGGGTCACGGTCCCGTTCCCGGACCGGCGAGGCCGCCTCGAGATCCTCCGCATCCACACGAGACACATTCCGCTCGGGCCGGACGTCGACCTCGGTTTGATCGCGTCACTCAGCGCCGGGATGGTCGGTGCGGACCTGCGCAACCTCGCCAACGAGGCGGCCCTGGCCGCAGCTCGCCGCGATGCGAACACCGTGTCCCAGGCCGATTTCTCCGATGCCCTCGAGAAGGTCGAGCTCGGTTCCGAGCGCAAGCTCTCACTCACGCAGCTCGACCGCGAGAAGATCGCCTACCACGAGTCCGGCCATGCATTACTGGGCTTGCTGCAGCCGGGCGCGGACCCGGTGCGCCGTGTGTCGATCATCCCGCGCGGACAGTCGCTGGGCGCGACCGTGCAGAGCCCCGTCGACGACCGTTTCAGCTATGGCGAGGATTACCTGCGAGGAAGGATCACCGGAGCGCTTGGCGGCCGCGCTGCCGAGGAACTGGTCTATGGAGTCGTCACGACGGGCGCGGAGAGCGACCTCCGCCAGGTGACCGTCATCGCCCGTCAGATGGTTGTCAAATGGGGCATGAGCCCCAAGGTCGGCGTGCTCAGCCTTGCGGATGACGAAGGCCCGGGCCAGCCACTCTCGTTCTCGCGGCCCTACAGCGAGGAGACGGCCGCGCTCATCGATGAGGAGGTGCGGCGCATCTGCGAGGAGTGTCTCCGTCAGGCTGTTGCGTTGCTCACGAGCAATCGCGACAAGCTCGACGCGCTCGTCCATGCGTTGCTAGAGCACGACACGCTCGGCGAGACGGAGATCCTCGCGGTGACCGGGATCGCGGCACCCGCGACGGTTCCGGCTATACCGCAGCCGCGCTGAGCTGCATCAGGACCAGTCGCTGGACTCGCGAGCCTTGAGGTTGCGACGCGCCATGAATGCGGCCGCTTCGGCGCGACGCGACAACCCCAGTTTCATCAGGATGTTCGAGACGTAGTTCTTGACGGTCTTCTCAGCCAGAAACACTTTCTCGGCGATCTGACGGTTGGTCATCCCCTCGGCGACCAGGTCGACGATCTTCCGCTCCTGCGGGGTCAGGTCGGCGATGCCGTCATCGACCTGCGTCCCTTCGCCGCGGAGGCGGGCAAGCACCCGCGCGGTGACTGTCGGATCGAGCAGCGACTCGCCTCGGGCAACCTGCCGGACGGCGCCCACCAGGTCACTGCCTCGCACCTGCTTGAGGACGAAGCCGGCAGCGCCGGCCATGATCGAGCTGAACAGCGCCTCGTCGTCAGAATGCGCCGTGAGCATCAGCACTTTCGTGTCCGGGAAAGCCGACCGGATTTCCCGGCAGGCCTCGATGCCCGATCGGCCGGGAAGGCGGACGTCCATGATCACCACGTCCGGGTGGCTGGCCTCGACCGCTTTGAGCGCCGCGTCGGCGTCTCCCGCCTCGGCGACCACGGTGATGCCGCCGACACCATCGAGGATGCTGCTCAGTCCGCGCCGGACGAGCTCATGGTCATCGCAGAGCATGATCCGGATCGCGGGCTCGTCGGGCACGTCTGCACTGTACTGCGTGCTGCGGCAGTGGCCAAGCCGATAGGCCTGCCGAGTTCGTGACCTTCTCCCCTTGGCACCGGTCGCTCATGGACCCACGATGAGAACACCGGCACGCCATGAACACAATGCTCCTTCACGACTTCGCCTACGTCCCAGTTTCCGCCGAGCGGGTGTGCAGTCGCATCCTCGCCGAGGACGGGATGTGGCTTGCCCTCCTGGCAGATGCTGCCGTGAGCGAAGCCGAGACTCTGCATCTCAGGATTGGCCCGGTTGGCGCCGTACCCATGCTTGGCAAGACGGTGAAGCTGGAGGTCGGTGAGCCACTCAAGCGCGACGAGGTGACCGTCGTGCCGCTGGCCTGGAGGGCGACAGCAACGCCGGGGCTGTTTCCTGTCATGAGTGCCGACCTCGAGATTGCGCCACTTGATGCCGAGCTCACGCAACTGACGCTCCGGGGACGATATGAACCTCCGCTGGGCGCCGTCGGTCGCCGGCTCGACCGGCTCCTCATGCATCGCGTCGCCGAGGCGAGCGTGCGTGCTTTTCTCGGCCGGCTCGTGGCGACGCTCAGCGCCGCTGAAACCGCACGACTATGATCCCGATCGGATGGCACTGAGTGGAAACCGGGCTGCGCGCCTGCTCGAAACTGGGCTGGCCTTGGCCGCAGAGCTGTCGCTCCCAGCGCTCCTCCAGGGGATTGTCGACCAGGCGGTCGACCTGACCGACGCTCGTTACGCTGCGCTGGGAGTCCTGTCCCCGGGCGGATCCGACCTCAGCGACTTCATCACGAGTGGGCTCAGCGAGGAGCAACGGGGCGCAATCGGCGAATTGCCGCACGGGCGAGGCATCCTCGGCGTCCTCATTCGCGAACCGGCGTTGCTGCGTCTCCCCGACATCGCGGCCGACCCACGTTCGGCTGGACTCCCACCCAACCATCCGCCGATGCGCACATTCCTCGGCGCACCGATCCGTGCGCACGGACGCGTGTTCGGAAACATCTACCTCACCGACAAGCAGGCAGCACCGGAGTTCACCGAAGATGACGAGGCAACCCTGCTCGTGCTCGCAACGCAGGCGGGCGTTGCCATCGCCAACGCGAAGCTGTACGCGGAGCTGCAGCAACGCGAACGCTGGCTGGACTCGGTGCGCGAGGTGGCGACGACGCTGCTCTCCGGTGACACCGCCCGCACCACGCTGGAATTGGTAGCGCAACGCGCCCGTGAGCTCGGCGATGCCGACATGGCCACCATCAGCGTGCCGGAAGGCGACGGTCTGCGCATCATCGTCGCCGACGGCGCGGGTGCGGACGAGCTGGTCGATGTCGAGGTGCCACTTGCCGGCTCGCTGTCGGCCGAGGTGATCCGGACCGAGCGCACGATGGTTGTCGCGGACGCCGGCCAGTCGACGTTGACGCAGCCGATGGTGAGCATCGCCGGGGTCGGGCCGATGATCCTGGTGCCGCTTGCGCTCCGGACAAGCACGGCCGGTGTGCTTGCGGTCGGACGTTTCGCCGGGCGGCCCCTCTTCGCTTCGACCGACACGCCGCTGCTGGAGAGCTTTGCCGAACAGGCAAGCCTGGCGCTCGAATATGCGCGAGTGGTCTCCGAGATATCCCGTCTCGGCATGATCGAGGATCGAGAGCGCATCGCTCGCGACCTCCACGACGGTGTCATCCAGTCCCTGTTCGCCGTCGGTATCGGGCTCCAGGGGACGGCCGCCGTGGTCGGTGATCCGCGTCTTGCGGATCGCATCCAGCAGTTCGTCACCGAGATCGACCGCGTCATCGGCGATGTGCGCAGCTACATCTTCGGACTTCGCCCGAGCGTGCTCACGGCCGGCAACCTCACCAACAGCATCGAGCAACTCGCCCACGAGGTTGAGGAACGCACGGGCGTGACGGTGATCGTCGAGATCGACGTCTCACTGGAGAGCGTGCTCGCCGAGTCCTCGGCGCAGATCGTGCACATCGTTCGCGAAGCACTGTCAAACATGGGACGTCATGCTGCGGCGACGACCTGTCGCGTCTCGATACTCCGCGCCGCGTCGACTGCAGTCATCGAGATCGATGACGATGGCCAGGGATTCGACGCGGAATCGGCGACGCCGGGCATGGGGATGGGGAACCTGGCGGAACGCGCGCAGGCGATCGGCGGGACGCTCGAAGTCGATTCGCACGTCGGAACGGGCACGGCGATACGCGTGCGAGTTCCGCTGTGACAACGGCGACGCTTCCGGGCTATCCGTCGGCGTGGGTCATCGACACTGTCCTGACGGATGGCGGTGCGGCACACATACGGCCCATCCGGCCGGGCGACGCAAACGCGCATCGAGCTTTCTTCGCGCGCCAGTCCCAGCAGAGTGTGTACTTCCGCTTCTTTGGTCCGAGGTCGGCGTTGACGGATCGCGAGGTCACACATTTCACCACCGTCGACTACCACGATCGCATGGCATTCGTCGCATTTCTCGGCGGCGAGATGATCGCCGTCGGTCGCTACGAGCACCTCGGTCACGGTGACGAGGCCGAGGTCGCGTTCGCGGTTGCCGACGAGCATCAGGGTCGCGGGCTGGCGACACTGCTCCTTGCGTATCTCGCGACGTACGCAATGACCCAGGGCATCACCCGTTTCAGCGCCGACACGCTCATCGACAACCGGCGGATGCTGCAGGTCTTCGAGGGGGCCGGCTTCACGCGCGTGAGCCGATCCATCGAGTACGGCGTTGTCCATCTCGCGTTCGACATCCGCAGCGCGGTCACCGAGGTTCCCCGCCTGAGCTGATCGCCGGGATGGCACGGTGCCACGCTGCTATCTCGCGGCGAGACCCAAAAGGATGCGGACGCAGCGTTCGCAGTACCAGATTGGCAGCCCCGTGCCGCGCTCGCGTACATCCCCTCCCGGTATCCCTGAATAGGCAAAGGGCTGCAGCTCCGCATCGCACCTGGCACATCTCGCGTGGCTGCCTGTCCATTGGTAGACAAAGGGCTGTCCACCGACAAAGACCGTCTGCTGCGGCCACGGACGAAACTCGGCAGCAGGCACCATGCGACGCGCCGTGTTCTCAGGAATGTCACCGAGAGCGAGACTGCTTTCGTGGATCTCGGCGATCTCCAGCTGGCCGGTCTCTGCATCGCCGCGAATCGCGAGCACGGGCAGCGTCGACCCACCGACGCGCCCGGGAACGGGGGTCTCGAGGTCCTTCAAGGTCATCGCATGCTAATCGCTCGGCGCTGGCGAAGTCGAGACCACGGGGTGCTCGCCAGACTGATCAGGACATCGGGTTGAGGGTCACGTGGCACTGTGCCACCAGGGACCGATGACCCACCGAGCTCGGGACCAGCACCCGGGATCTCATGGCGGATGGCTCTGTTGTCAAACCCCTGCCCGGGTCGAGGATGTGAACACAGAGTCACATGGACTCGAGAACAACAGACAGAAAAGGGACACGGACCATGACAAGCGGACTTCGTTGGCGGATCTTCGTACTCCAGGTTGGACTCATCGGCATCCTCGCCTTCGTGAGCGGATTCGCCTTCTGGGCGAGCAGCTTCGCGACCTCGACTGTTCACGACCAGCTCGCGGCGCAGCAGATCTACTTCCCGGCAGCCGGCTCGGCGGCACTCACTGCGCTTCCCAAGGTCGACGACATCGCCATGACGCAGTACGCCGGTGACGAACTGCTGACCGGTGCGGAGGCTCAGGTCTACGCCAACAACTTCATCAACGTCCACCTTGGCGAGATCGGCAACGGCCAGACCTACTCGCAGCTGAGTGCCGCCGCTGAGGCCGCGCCCACCAACACCAAGCTCGCCGGCGAAGTGGCGACCATCTTCAAAGGCACCACGCTTCGCAGCATGTTGCTCAACGCCTACGGCTGGTCCGAGATCGGCGTTTTCGCCGGCTACGCAGCCATCGGCCTGGCGATCGCGGCCGTCGCGGTCTTCGGCGCCTTCCTCTTCGAGATCGTCCGCTGGCGCGAGACGGCAGGAGCGGGACGGACCACCCGCGAAGCCGCACTCCCCGTGCCCGCAGCGCAGCGCGCATAAGGGACGAGCGCCGGACTTCGGTCCCCCTTTTGACCCACCGGCTTCGCGGCCGGTGGGTCCTTTTATTCCGGCGATCTACCGGGGAGTCCCTACAAGGCACCACGAATATGTGAGACTCCGCCACCGCGAGCGACCGTCAGGGAGTTGGAAAGACGATGCACGCACAATCCAATGAAGCAACGCGCTTATCGCAGGACACGCTGATTTTTCACATCTCGCCGGCTGGGCTGAGCCTCATCGGCGGGAGCGGCCGCGGGGCCGGTTGGACCGGCATCGTCGACCTGACGCTCGATCAAGAGCCACTGGCGATGCAGGTCCATGCTTCCAGCCGCCCGGCGCGACTTGACGGAACCGACGAACCCGTTCGCGTCGTCGGCCCGTACTGGGCAAAGCACGCCGTGCTGGTGCCTGTCGGCGGGGAGCACCTGGTGGTCTTCGGCAGCGACGAGCCGCTGCCCGACTCCGATGCAACCCTGGTCCCCGCTGCCGCGCATCTCGTCGCCGAAGTCCAGCAGGTGTCGCCGGCGAAGCTGCTCGCCGACGAGCTCGAGATGGTTCACGCGATTCGCGACCTCATCGAATACCGCCCTGAGCGGGTTGTTGAGACGGCTCGGCACATCGCAACCAAGGCGGCCGAGCCACTCTCATGCGAAGTTGGTGCGGTGCTCCTCCACTACAACGGCACCCTGGTCGCGGAGGTGATCACGCGCAACTGGTCGGAGCACCTGGATTCCGCCGATGTCCGAGCCACGCTCATCACGCTGTTCCAGCGCGTCGAGAATGGTGCCCTCCTCGAGCTCGAGCTCGAAGCGGCAGCCGGCGATGCCCTCGGTCGCGACCAGGGCCTCGTCGCGCGTTTCGCAGTCCCCATCGGGCGTCCCAAACCTTTTGGGGTGCTCGTCGTCGCTCACGCCGCAACGCGTGCACGAGGGTTCACCAACCTCTGCCAGCGCAGCAGTTCGCGGCGTTCGGCATAGCGGACGGCGCGGTGGCTACCGGACTGAAGCGTCTGTTCATGAGCCACCCGCCACTGGATGAGCGCATCGCCGCGTTGCGGGCGATCGGCGCACGTTGACTCCTGCGGGCGAGGAGCTGCGCGCCCGGCTGCGCGAGATCCTCGGCGCAGAGGGGGTGCTGACGACTGCCGCGGACTGCGCCCCGTACCTCACCGATCACCGGCAGCTGTATCACGGTGCGGCGCTGGCGGTGGCGCGGCCGCGCACCGTGGCGCAGGTTTCGCAGGTGCTCGCCTGTTGCAACGCCGCGCGCGTGGGCGTGGTGCCGCACGGCGGCAACACCGGCTATTGCGGCGGTGCGACCCCTGATGAGTCAGGCCGGCAACTGGTGCTGTCGCTGCAGCGCCTGAATCGAATCCGCAGCCTCGACGCCGCCAACTATTCGCTGGTGGCGGACGCCGGTTGCATCCTCGGGCAGTTGCAGCAGGCGGCGGAGGACGCCGAACGCTACCTGCCGCTCACGCTCGGCTCGCAGGGCAGCTGCCAGATCGGCGGCAATCTCTCCACCAACGCCGGCGGCACCAGCGTGCTGCGTTACGGGATGGCGCGCGACCTCGTGCTCGGGCTGGAAGTGGTGCTGCCTGACGGCCGGGTGCTCGACGCCCTGTCGGCGCTGCGAAAAGACAACACCGGTTACGACATCAAGTCACTGTTCCTGGGGGCCGAAGGCACGCTCGGCGTCATCACCGCGGCGACTCTGAAGCTCTTCCCCAAGGTGCGCGACGTCGCAACCGCATTTGCGGCCGTGGCCGATGTACCCGCAGCGCTCGCGCTGCTGGCGCGCCTGCGCGAAGCGAGCAGCGATCGCGTGAGCTCCTTCGAGCTCATCCCGCGCATCGCCGTAGAACTCACGACGCGCCACATTGCGCACGTTACCGATCCGCTCGATCGGGCGCATGACTGGTACGTGCTGTGCGAGGTGGCTTCATCGCACGCCGCGGACGTCATGGAGGAACTCCTGGGCAATGCGCTCGGCGCCGCGCTCGCCGATGGCCTGGTGCTCGACGCCGCCGTGGCACGCAACGAGCGTGAACGGGCGGCTCTGTGGAGGCTGCGCGAAAGCATCCCCGAGGCGCAGCGCAAGGACGGCGCGAGCCTCAAGCACGACATCGCGGTGCCCGTGGCTGCGCTTCCGGATTTCCTGGTACGCGCCTCGTCATGGGTGAGCGCCAACGCGCTCCAGGGACGGCTGGTCGCCTATGGCCACCTCGGCGACGGCAACCTGCACTTCAACCTCAACGCCGCCCCGGGCGCAGATGCGCGGCGCTTCCTTGCCGACGCGCCGCGCGTCGGCCGCGCCATCCACGACCTGGTGCGCGAGTTTGGCGGCAGTTTCAGCGCCGAGCATGGCATCGGACGGCTCAAGGTCGAGGAGCTCGAGCGCTATGCGGACGCGGTGGAGCTTGATCTCATGCGCGCCGTGAAGAGCGCTTTTGATCCGCACGGCATCATGAATCCGGGTAAGGTCCTGCGCGCCTAGCTGGTAAAGGAGATGCGGATGTTGTGGTTACGCCTGGTGGCCTGCGGGTTGGCGCTGACAATTCTCGCCGGCTGCGCTAAGCATGGCACCCCCGCGGCCAGCACCGGCTCGCCGTCCGCGGGCCACGCGGCCGCAACCGCGCCGGTGGCGGCCGATCCCGGCGAGGGGCCGCGCATCACGCTGTCAAAGGACAACGTGCATCTGGAATATCGGGTTTACGGACACGGCGAGCNNCAAGGCGCGCTACACCGTCGTGTCCTTGAATCTCGCCGGCCACGGCGGCTCGGACAGCAACCGCAGCGACTGGTCGATCGCCAACTACGCGCAGGACGTCGCGGCGATCGCGCACGAGATTCCGAACACGCACATCGTGCTGGTCGGGCATGGCATGGGTGCGCTGGTCGCGCTTAGCGCTACCCCGCTGATTGGCCCGCGGGTCATCGGCGTCATCGCGGTCGACGCACTGCGCTCGGTCGGCCTGCCGCCACTGCCGCCGCGCGAGGTGGCAGCGCGAATCGCGCCGTTCCGCGCCGACTTTGTCGGCTCGACGCGCACGCTGGTGACCGACTCGCTCTTCCCGAAGGGTGCCGATGCGCTGCTGGCCCAGAAGGTCGCATACGACATGTCGCTCGAGCCGCCTGCCATCGGCGTCGCCAGTCTGCAGCAACTGCTCTCCGTGGATACGGCGCCCGTGATCGCGCAGGTGCACGTGCCGGTGTACGCGATCAACTCCGATCTGGAACCGACGGATGCGGCGCGGATTCGCAAATCGCTGCCGCAGTTCACCCTCGACGTGGTGCCGCACACGGGGCACTTCCTCATGATGGAGGCGCCGGCGCAATTCAACCCGCTGCTGTTGAAGGACCTCGACGCANNGGCGCGACCCGGCCCAGCCTTGAGTGCTAAGCGTCCTTTTTCGGACGGATGAGGCCTTCCTGTGCGGCGCTCGCCACCAGGCGACCGTCGCGGGCGAACACCCGTGCGCGGGCGAAGCCGCGCGCACCGGAGGCACTGGGGCTCTCCATGTCGTACAGCAGCCAGTCATCCACCCGTAGCGTGCGATGAAACCACATGGCGTGATCGATGGTCGCCATGATGACGCCCGGCCGCAGCGGCGAGTTGCCATGCGGCAGGTTCGCGGTATCGAGCAGGAAGAAATCCGACACATAGGCGAGCAGCCGCCGGTGCAGCATTTCATCCTCCGGGAGCGCCCCTACCGCGCGCAGCCATATCTGCCGCAGTGGCGGTGCACGTTGCGGCCGCAGGTAATCGATCGGCTGCACCAGGCGGAATTCGAAGGGTCGCGGCAGCTTNNAAAAAGCGTCGCGCGCGTTCGGGCAACTTCTCGAGCACCGCCGGCGGCGGCCCCCCGGAGGATGCCAATTGCTCCGGCGTCGCCACCTGCGGCATGTCGCTTTGGTGTTCGAAACCGCTCTCGGCGACCTGGAATGACGCCGTCATGTTGAAGATCTGCGCCCCGTGCTGGATGGCGACCACGCGGCGATTGCTGAAGCTGTGGCCGTCGAGGCTGCGATCCACCTCGTAGACAATCGGCGCGTTGCAGTCCCCGCGACGCAGGAAGTACGCGTGCAGCGAGTGCACCGTGCGGCCCTCGACGGTCGCGGCGGCGGCGGACAGGGCCTGGCCGAGCACCTGTCCGCCAAACACCTGCGGCGCACCGGTGTCGCGACTCTCACCGCGGAAAAGGTTCACCTCCAGCTGTTCGAGCTCGAGGAGCTTGAGCAGATCGGCGAGGCGCTGGTCCATGGGCTGGGTGGGTGCTCAGGCGCTCAGTCGAGCTTGAACGTGCCGTGCATCAAGGCGTTGTGTCCCGGAAACGTGCACAGGTACGCGTAGGATCCGCCCTTGGTCAACAACGCTGACGAAAAGGTGACGCTGGCGCTCTCCCCGCCGCCCACGATCTTGGTGTGCGCCAGCACGCGCTTGTCTCCCGGCGCGAGGTAGTCATTCGCGAGTCCGGCGCCCATGCCGGCCTGGGCTACGGCCGCCAGATCCGCGGCACGCACCAGCACCCAGTCGTGTCCCATCGCTTCCCTGGGAAGCTTGCCCGAGTGGTGCAGCGTAACGGTGATCTGCGTGCAGCTCGCCGGCGCGGCGAGTGCCTGCTTGTCGTACTGCATCTGGTCGTTGCCCGAAATGTCGAGCTTGCAGGGATCAGCGTGTGCGGACAGCGGCAGGGCGAACGCCGCCAGCATAACGGCGGCGGCGAGGTGGTAGCGCAGGCGGCTCATGGTCGTCTCCTTCGCGGTCAATCCGGCACGCCCAGGCGCTGGTGCATGACGGGACTGGTAGTGGTGTACTGCAGAAACTGCTTCTTCTGCGGAAACAGGTGATGCTGGATCGCGAACGCCGCCAGCGCGGCCTCGTGAAATCCCGACAGGATCAGTTTCTTTTTGCCCGGGTAGGTGTTGATATCGCCGACCGCGAAAACCCCCGGCAGGCTCGTCTGAAATTTCTCGGTATCGACCGTGAGCGCCTTCTTCTCCAGCGCCAGTCCCCACTCGGCGATCGGGCCGAGTTTGGGGTGCAGGCCGAAAAACACCAGCAGCTGATCGGCTTCCAGTGCCTGAGCCGCGCCGGCGCGGGTCTTGATATTGACGCCGCGCAGGGCGCCATCGCCGACGATCAGCGACTGCGGCAGCGCTTCGAAATAGCGCATGCGTCANNGCGCCGATGCACGAGCGTGACCGCCGCGGCGCGCGGCAGCAGTTCCAGTGTCCAGTCGAGCGCGGAATCGCCGCCGCCGAAAATCACCAGGCGCTTGCCCGCGAGCTCGCCCGCGTTCTTCACGCGGTACTGGATGGCGCCGCCCTCGAAACCCTCCGCCCCTTCAAGTCCGATGCGTCGCGGCTGGAATGAGCCCACACCACCGGCGATGACCACGGCGCCGGCGTCAAAGTGTGTCCCGGCGCTGGTGGACAGCTGGAAGCGCCCGTCGGCACGGCGCGTAAATGCCACGACCTCGTAGCCGAGATGCAGTTGCGGTTTGAAGGGCTTGATCTGTTGCAGGAGCCGGTCGACCAGCTCCTGTGCGCCACACATCGGTATCGCCGGGATGTCGTAGATCGGCTTGTCCGNNGAATCCACCACGTGCGCGCTGATGCCGAGGAGACCCAGCTCAAACACCTGGAACAGTCCGCACGGTCCGGCGCCGATAATCACGACCTCGGCGCTGATCGGCGCCACCGGGTCCGTGGAGGGTGCAGTTACGCTCATGTGTGGAGGCATTGTAGGGGGTCTGCCCCGCTCTCGCATGCCCCGAAAGAGCTGCGCGCGCGCAGCGCGCCCGCTATGCGGATGCGCTCGCACCATGGCTGGTCGTATAGTAGACACCGACACCGACGATCACGCGCAACATCCATGAACCGTAACTGCGAGGAACTGCCTTGACGTCCAACAGCGAACTTCACGAGCGCCGCCAGCGGGCGGTGCCGCGCGGCGTAACCAACTCGCTCGCGGTCTACGCCGAGCGTGCCGCCAATGCNNGTTCACCCACACCTGCTTCCAGGTCACCCCCTATGAGAGCTACATCGCACTCGCCGAAAGCCTGAACGCGCTCGCCCCGGGGGCCAGTCCCAAGAAGACCATCTTCCTCACCACCGGCGCCGAAGCGGTCGAAAACGCACTGAAGATCGCCCGCTTCCATACCAAGCGCTCGGGTGTCATCGCTTTTTCCGGAGGCTTCCACGGCCGCACGCTCGCGTGCATTGGCCTCACCGGCAAGGTGGCGCCCTACAAAACCGGGTTTGGCCCCATGCTNNCCGGCGGAACTGCTGCGCAAGCTCCGCACACTGTGCGACACGCACGGCATCGTCTTCATCGCCGATGAGATTCAGTCGGGTTTTGGCCGCACCGGGCGCATGTTCGCGATCGAGCATGCCGGTGTCGAACCGGATCTCATTACCATCGCGAAGAGTGTCGCTGGCGGAGTGCCGCTGTCCGCGGTGACCGGTAAGGCCGACATCATGGACTCGCCCGGACCGGGCGGACTTGGCGGTACGTTCGCGGGCTCCCCGCTCGCCTGTGCTGCGGGGCTCGCGGTTCTGGAGGTGATGCGCGAGGAACAACTGCTCAAGCGCGCCCAGGACATCGGGCGCTTCATGAGCTCGCGCTTAAAGGGGCTCGGCGTACGCTTCCCGTGCATTGGCGAGGTGCGCGCCTTAGGCGCCATGGTGGCGGTGGAGCTGGTAAAGCATTCGCGCGCGGACTCCCCGGATGCGGATCTCACCCGGGCACTGGTGCAGGCGGCCGGCCGGCACGGACTGGTGATTCTTTCCTGCGGGGTCTACTCCAACGTGATCCGCTTCCTGGCGCCACTGACCATCAGCGATGCGCTGCTCAAGGAAGGCTTCCAGCTATTCGAGCTGGCGCTGGAGGAAGTCGCGGGCAGCGGCCTGAAGGCGAAGGCCGCCGGCTGAACACGTCGGCGGAAACGACGCTGATGTCCGGGAAAATCGCTTCCTGCGATTTTCGCCAATAGTCTAGGCGCGACCGGCGTTGGCGTCGGTCGGCGTGTGGAAGTATTCGCTTTCCGAGGCGAGCTGCTCCAGGAGGCGCTTGAGTTCGGCCATCCGGCCCTGGGCGGTGCTGATCGGCATGCAATCCTGACAACGCGGGTCGCCGCACGGCTGGCGCGAGTACAGCCAGTACTGGATCGCGCCGGCCAGTAACCCGTCGGCGATATCCCAAAGGTCAGCGTCCTTGTCCTTGTCCGCGA
>PKXZ01000067.1 GCA_003132525.1 Candidatus Dormiibacterota bacterium
CGCCGGGGATAAGGCCGAGCTTGATTTCGGGAAGGCCGAGTTTCGCCGACGGCACCGCGACCCGATAGTGGCACATCAGCGCCATTTCGAAGCCGCCGCCCAGCGCCGTGCCATGAATGGCGGCGATGACCGGTTTGGGGCCGCCTTCGAGCGTGGCTTGCAGCTCGGGCAAAGTCGCGCCCTTCGGTGGCTTGCCGAATTCGGCGATGTCGGCGCCGGCGATGAAAGTGCGGCCGGCGCAAATCACCACGATGGCTTTGACGGCGGGATCGCCGGCGGCAAGCGCTACACCGTCGCGCAGGCCGTTGCGGACGTCAGCCGACAGCGCATTGACCGGCGGTGAATCGATCGTGAGCACGGCGACGTCGCCTTCGCGGGTCAGATCGGTCACGGTATTGATGGCGGTCATTCCTCGTTTCCTCTTTGCTTGCCGGGTTGTTATGGTCTGCAATAAGCTGTCGCGCAAAATCCATAATGCGCACGGGGAGGGACAATCGTGTCGTTATTCGACCTCAGTGGCAAGGTGGCCGTGGTCACCGGCTCGTCGCGCGGCATCGGCCGCGCCATCGTCGAGCGCATGGCCGAGCAAGGCGCGAGCGTCGTCGTTTCCTCCCGCAACATCGAGCCCTGCCAGGAAGTCGCGGCAGCGATCAACGCGAAATTCGGCGACGGCCGCGCCATCGCCATCGCCGCGAATATCTCCTCGAAGGAGCAACTCACGCGTCTCGTGGAGGAGACGACACGGGTTTTCGGCCGGATCGACGTGCTCATCTGCAACGCCGCCTCCAGCCCGCATTACGGGCCGATGCACACGCTCACCGACGAGCAATTCCGCAAGACGCTCGACAATAACATCATCTCCAATCATTGGCTGATCACGCTGGTGGTGCCGCAAATGATCGCCCGCAAGGACGGCTCGATCATCATCGTGTCCTCGGTCGGCGGCTTCAAAGGCAGCCCGGTGATCGGCGCCTATTGCATCTCCAAGGCGGCGGACTTCCAGCTTGCGCGCAATCTCGCCATCGAGCTCGGGCCACACAATGTGCGGATCAACTGCATCGCGCCGGGTCTGGTTCGCACCGACTTTGCGCGCGCGCTGTGGGAGAATCCGGACACTTTGAAACGATCGAACGCGCGCACGCCACTTGGTCGCGTCGGCGAGCCGGACGAGATCGCCGGCGCCGCGTTGTTCCTCGCCTCGGACGCGGCGTCGTTCGTGACCGGTTCCGTCCTGGTGGTCGACGGAGGCTGGACCGCCTGAGCGAAACGTTCGCACGCCGCGAATGGGAGAATCGAGGTGCGGGCGAAGTGGGTAATTGGAGGGTTCAGCTATGGCGAATGACCAGGGCATCGGCTTCACGCTCAGCCGGCGTGCTCAGCTCAACCCCACCAACACGGCCCTCATCTACCGCGACGAGCGCTGGTCCTATGCAGAGCTCGACCGGCTGACCAACAAGCTCGCCCACGGCCTCCATGCGCTTGGAGTGAACCCCGGCGACCGAGTCGGTTTCCTCGGTCTCAACCACCCGCGCTTCTTCTTCACGCTCTTTGCCGCGGCCAAGCTCGACGCCATCTTCGTGCCGCTCAACTTCCGGCTCACCGGGCCGGAGCTCACGTTCATCATTCGCGACGCCGGTCTGCATACCCTCGTGTACGAGGAAGCCTTCTCAGCGATCGTCGACTCGATCCGCGCGGACCTCAGCGTCCGCGAGTATGTCTGCGCCGTCGAGCAGAGTGGGACGCGCGGCTTCGACACGGTGCTTCACGACCAGCGCGACAGCACGCTCGATTACCCCGTGGCGATGAGCGACGTCGCGCTGATCATGTACACGTCGGGGACCACCGGCCGACCCAAGGGAGCGATGCTCACCCACGGCAACATCATCTGGAACCACATCAACGCGTTTCTCGCGGACGACTCGACCTCGCAGGAGATCACGCTCGTGATCGCGCCGCTGTTCCACATCGGCGGCCTCAACGTCACCCCCTTGCTTGCGTTCATCAAAGGCGCGACCGTGGTGCTCGAGCAGATGTTCGAACCCGGCCTGGTGCTCGAGTACATCGAGAAGTTCCACATCACCTCGATGTTCGGGGTCCCCGCCATGTACCTGTTCATGGCGCAGCATCCCGACTTCGCCACGCGTGACCTGAGCAGCATCCGCGTCCTGTCGTGCGGCGGCGCACCGGTGCCCGAGGCACTGATCAAGGTCTACGGCGCCCGCGGCCTGCCTTTCAACCAGGGGTACGGGCTCACCGAGACCTCGCCGTTCGCGTCCTTCCTCCCGTCGTCGATGGCCACCGAGAAGCTCGGCTCCGCGGGAATCGCACCGTTCTTCACCGACGTCAAGATCGTCGATGACCACGGGCACGAGCTACCCGACGGTGAACGCGGAGAAATTGTCGTACGTGGCCCAAACGTGATGAAGGGATACTGGAACCGGCCTGGTTCCACCGCCGAGGTGCTGATCGACGGTTGGTTCCACACCGGTGACGTGGGTATCCGCGATGCCGACGGCTACTTCTTCATCGTCGATCGCAAGAAGGACATGATCATCACGGGCGGCGAGAACGTCTATCCGGCCGAGGTCGAGGATGCGCTGTACCAGCATCCCGGCATCAAGGAGGTCGCCGTGATCGGCGTCCCGGATCCGCGCTGGGGCGAATCGGTACGCGCGGTGGTGGTGCCCAAGGAGGGCGTGTCGCTCACCGAGCAGGACGTCATCGAGTTCTCGCAGGACAAGCTCGCTCGGTACAAGCAGCCCAAGTCCGTTGTCTTCATCGACGTGCTGCCCCGCAATCCGGCGGGCAAGGTGCTCAAGTTCGACCTCCGCGAACGCCATGGCGCACCCGCATCCGGCGCGGAAGCGCCCTCGCACGAGGGGGCCACGACCGCCGCCGGAGAGATCCCGGCTAGGTGATGTCGATGACCAGGCGAGCACCTGAGAGGTAGTACGCGTCGAAAGGCGCGTTCTTGCTCAGCGTGATCTTGAAGATCAGCCGGTTGGTGTTGCGCGCCATCGGCAGCGCGTCAACCGACATGACCACCTGGTGCGCCGGAATGGTCGCGATGTTCGATGCTCCAGCGACGCCGTTGAACTCGACGTAGAGCGTCGTTGGTCCGTCGTATCCGATCACCGTGGTCGGATCCCCGCTCACAGTGTCTGGGAACGCCATGTCGAAGACGAGCCGGAAGTCGTTGGGGTGCTCTCCGTAGCGGACGTCCGCGACCGAGAAGCCGCTGCCTCCCGTGCCCAGCGTCTTCGCTGCGGTGAGCTGCTGCGGAGTCGGCGATGACGGGATGATCGCTGTCGGTGCCACAGCGGGAGTCGCCACCGGGAGTGACGCGACTGAGGGCGGGGCGGTCGCCTGGACTGCCGGCGCCGTCGCTTTTGGCAGGGTGGCTGCGACAGGAAGCTTTGTCTGGGTCACCTGCTTGCCGATGAGCAATCCAAGCAGCATCAGCACGATGGTCACGGCGCCGAACAGCCAGAGGCGGCGATCGCGGTCCGCCGCGCCGACGGCCGGTCCGCCGAGCGGCAGCACGTGACGGCCGGTGACCGGCTGGGCCGGGTTCCAGTCGCGCCGATCGGACCGCTGTGACTGCAGGCGGCGAAGATGGCGCCCCGGAGGAGGTGCTGTGGCCGGACCGCTCGGCACACCGAAACGGGTTTCCTCTTCTTCGTCGAATCCGGCCGTGTCGGGCTCGGGATCGAGCGTCGGCGCGGCGCCGGCTCCGCGATACTCGAAAGTCCGCGCCGCGGGCTTCTCGTCCATCCACGACTCGGGTGCCGCGTAGGTGCCGTTGCTTGCGGGTGTTTGGGTGCGCTCGAGGGGCGCGGCCAGGCTTGCCACTTCACTGAGCACGTCGGCGAGCTCGGGCGGCGGCGTTGCCGTGGCGGTGTTGCCGGCGGCTCGCGCATCGTCGCGCGGGATCGCATCCGGGTCTGCGGAGACGAGGTGACTGTCGATTCCGTGCGCGTCGGGCACCGGGTCTTCGACGTCGTCGACCGGCCGCAGGGCGGTGATGCGTGCCATGAACCTGCTGAGCGGATTCGGTTTGGCTGCGGAATGCGATGACGGCGGCTCGACAATGGCGGGCGCGGAAGCATCGACTGCATCAGCCGTTGTGACGGCGGGCGCAGGCGGTGTGACCGCCGTGGGGACGGGCGCCGTGACCACGATCGGCTGGCTATCGTTCCAGTGCCGCGGGCGGGTGCGCTGATCCCAGCGGGGAGCTCCGACGCCGCTGACTATCTCGACTCCGGAGTCGAAATCCGCGTCGCCGCCCCGGCGCAGGGCGAAGCGCACTGCCACCGCGTCGCGCAGACGCTGGAACGCGTTGGGTCCGGTCGCAAGCCGTGGAGGCGCCACCATCGGCGCCGACGTCGACAGATCTGGTGGTTGCGGCACTGCCGCGTTGAACGCGGGCGGCTGCGGGTCGCTGAACGAGCGATCCGCGTACGAAGTCGGGGACGGCTCTTGGTGTGCGATCGGCTCCGGCTCGAGATACGCAATCGGGTAGGTCTCATTGTCGTCAACCGCGTCCACTTCCACGTCGGGAGCCGCAAGCGGCTCAGAGGAACGCACCACATGCACCGGAGGTGGTTCGGGAACCGCAGTGTCGATCTGGTCGATGGTCTCGTCCCAGAGCAGCAGTTCCGGAGGCTCCGCGACGGCCGTGACCGGCGAGCGTTCGCCCATCAGCTCGCGTGGCTGGGATGGATCGTGCGCGGTCGGCCGTGGCGCCCACGGCAACGCGGCACCACGCTCCGCGCCGAACCAGGGCGGAGCCTCCACGGGAGCAGGTCGATCGCGATGTACAGGTCCTTCGGGCAACTCGTCCTCCTCCGCAATCAAACCGATCTGGCTGAACAGCTCGTGCACAGCGTCATCGGGCACGTGGACTCGGGCGAGCCCGCCGATGCGCGCCGATTCCTCGCGGAGATGGCCGATCGCCGTTCGGCAGCGATCGCACGCGACGAGATGCGCCTCGAGCTCACCCGACGGCTCGTGATCGAGCTCGTTGTCGATGTAGCTGCTGAGCGCGAGGAGGCTGCACCTCACAGCGCGATCTCTCGATAGATGGAGCCGAATTCCCGCCGCGCGGCGGCGACGAGCCGGGCCGCGGCCTCGGGTGAGCACTCGAGTGCGCGCGACATCTCGTGGTAGTCGAGGCCACACAGGTCACGGAGGAGCAGCGCCGCCCTGCGGTCGAAGCCGAGCATGGCGAGAGCGCGCTTGACAGTGTTGATGCGACCCGCGCTGCCCTCTTCGACCTCGACGCGGACCGAACCGCTGCCGCGCCGGAACATCCTGCCGATGCCCTGCGGGCGTGGTGGGAATCGCTGCCCGTGCCGGCAGGCCCGCGTGACGGCGCGATAGAGCGCCGCGCGGCCGTCGACGCGAAGGCGCGTCGGTGGGTAGCGGCTGGCGTGATGGATCCCGCCGGCGACGAAGGCCACCGCGTCGGCCTGGTGGTTGACCAGATGCGTGGCATACGTGACTAGATCATCGAGCTGCTCGCGTGCGGTTGCGGCAAGCTCGCGCGCCTCGGGAGCGATGTGTGCTGAGACGTTGATCATGACGTTTGCGCTTTGGGGCGCGGAGTACGGGTCGAAGAATAGCCGGGAGTCCGCTCTGCGGTCAAGCGGGAGATCAAGACGAAGTGTGCACCAACTCCCCACCCCTGATGCCCGACGGCTGTTCGACCCCTGCCCGCAGCCATGCGGCCGCCGGCAACCCTATGTCGGCAACCCAGACTGCGCCGGCGTGCGCGGGAGCGTCGCCGAGCCGGAGACCGCGCTTCATCGCGGTGAGCGTGCACGTGAGCGCGGCTTGAACAGTCGGGTCGAACGCGTCGCCGGTCGTGGCATCCAGGCCGCTTGGAACATCCACGCTGAGGACCGGAATCCCCGACTCGTTGAGGGCTCGAATCCCGCTCGACTGCGGCTCGCGAGGCGCGCTGCGCAGACCGGTACCGAGGATCGCATCGATGACCAGGTCGGCTCCGGCAATGACGCCGCGCACCGCTGCCGGATTCGCATCAACGATGACATCGATACCGCACAGTCGCGCCGAGGTCACGTGGTCGCGTACCACGCCGGCCACCCGCTGCTCATCGCCAAGGACGAGCACCCGTACCGCACATCCCCACGTGGACAGGTGCCGCGCGGCGACGAGTCCATCACCACCGTTGTTGCCATACCCGGCGACAACGCTCACCTCCGCCGGACCGCCGAGATGGCGCCACGCACAGCGCGCCACCTGCCATCCGGCGATCTCCATGAGCTGCAGAGTCGAGACGCCGCACTCGGCGGCAGCGGCATCGAGGTGCGCTACCTGCTCGGAGGTGAGGTCGCCGAGCGACGCGGAGTCAGCGCTCGCGCTCATGCCAGCTCCACCTCCACAGTGTCGCCGAGACGCGGACCCCCGACCGCCGCGGCCGCGATGCCCCGGCCGGCG
Source organism: Candidatus Dormiibacterota bacterium (assembly GCA_003132525.1). GTDB lineage: Bacteria > Chloroflexota > Dormibacteria > Aeolococcales > Aeolococcaceae > Palsa-851. The sequence goes on from PKXZ01000067.1 coordinate 6,463, forward strand.
ACCTCGAGGTGCCCGGCGCTGCCGATCAAGGCTCGCGGTCCCTCAGTGATGAAGGCGTAGGTGGTGACCAGTCCCCTCGTCGAGCCGCCCGGCCAGGTCACCCCGTGGACCTCGGCGTCATCGATGTCGCCGGCGCGAATGGTGGTGATCGAATTGCCGAAGTGATCGACGACGGCGACTCGCCCCGTCACGCGCGTCCCTTCCCGTGCGGCGAACGCGCCGCTGAGGATCACCGGGTCCTCGACCGGATCGCCGGCGTCGTCGAATCGCGCCTCCGACGCGAGCGCGGCGGCCACGGGCGCGAAGACATCGCGTCCATGGAACGTGGTGGAGGCGGCTGCCGGGATCCGGAGGCGCACCGCCCGGCGGTGCTCAGGCGCCGTCTCCTCCCAGAGGTACGACACCAACCCATTGTCTGGAGCGACGCAGGTGACGTTGCCCGCCCTGATCGCGATCGCCCGTCGCTCGGTTCCAACGCCCGGATCGACCACCGCGCAGAACACCACGCCGCCGCTGAAGGCGCGGGCCAGGGCTTTGAGCTGGTATGCGCCGGCAAGCACATTGCCGGGCGGAATCCCGTGGGTGCCCTCGACACAGATCGCCGCCGGGTCGACGCGCCAGGCGGCACCGACCAGCGCCGCCGCGTAGGCGTCGTCGCGCCCGAAGTCGGTGACGAATACAATCGGCTGCCCCATGGCGGACTTCGGTACCGTACCAGTGCGATGGAGAATCCGCCGAGCGCCCCCGAGCAGGCCCCGAGGCCGGCCATCGCCGAGGAGCCGGCGACGCCGCGGCGGAGACCCGTGTGGGGCGTGCCCGTGGTGGTGATCGCCGTGGTGGTCATCGCGGTGCTCTTCGTCGTCGGCTTCACGGGCCTCTTCGCCAATCCCGTGAAATCGACCAACGCCGACGGGACCGCCACGCTGTCGGGAAGCTTCGAGCCGTACACCTGCAACAGCACGAGCTGCGACGGGTACATCTCCGCCGGGGCCCGGAGCGTGTTCATCGTCTTTCCCGCGGGGTGCACACCGCCGGCGCGCGACGCGACCATCACCGTGACCGGCAAACCCGCTCCAAGTCTCGGCAACGCCGCGTACCGGGCCACTGCCTGCTCCTGACCGGCTACTCCCAGCGGAACCTCCAGGCAGCAAGCGCAAAGCACGCGCCGGCCCAGGCGAGGGGTACGACGACATCGATGAGGGAGAGCCCGCTGCCCGAGTTGAGGATCTGGTGGAGCGCGTCGGAGACGTAATAGACCGGGAGCACGTGCACGATGTCCTGGATCCACTGCGGCAGCGCGTCGACCGGGAAGAAGATGCCGCTGAGGAACAGCATCGGGAACCCGATCAGTGACGAGATGCCCCGGGCCGCGTCGCTCGTGCTGACGAACGACGTGAGCAGGAACCCGATGCTCACGAAGCTGGCGATCCCGACGATGAGCGCGACGATCGCGAGCAGCCAGCTGCCGTGTCCGCGCGCGCCGAAGATGAAGACACCGACGACGGCGAGCGCGACCACCTCCAGGGCCACTGTTACCGCTCCGCCGGTCATCGCCGCACCGAGCACCTGGAGCGGATGCAACGGGGTCGCGCGGTACCGGCGCAACACCTTGCGTTCGCGCTGGTCGACGATTGTGATCGACACGTACGTCAGGCCGGCGAGGACCGCGACGTAGGTCATCATCGACGGCAGGTAATAGTCGATCGTCGTGATGTTCTGCGTCCCCACCTCGGTCGTGGTGACCGCGATCCCGGGCGTGCCGCCGAGCTGCGCCGCCTGCGCGAAACCCTGCGTGATCGCGTTGATCACCTCTGCGGCAATCTGCGAGTCCGATGGATCGTTGCGGTCGAGCTGCAGGTTCACGCCTGCCCCGGGACATGAGGCGCCGGGTGCGCACGTGGTGCCGAAGCTTGGTCCGATCACCACCACAGCGACCACGTCGTCGTGCTGGAGACGGCCCGTCTCGTGCGATGCGCTGCCCTGCTCGACGACCAGGTTCTTGTTGTGCTTGAGCGTGGAGACATATGCCTTGCTGGTTGCGTTGGTCGCGTTATCGACAACGCCGATGTTCACCGACGCATTGCCACCGCCGAGCACGTTGCCGAGCAGCACCATCAGAAAGATCGGGATCAGCAGCGTGAAGATGAGCGCCGCGCGGTTCCGGAAGCTGCTCCGAACAGTCGTCTTGACGAGGGCCAGCCACCCTCTCATGAACGCAGATCCCGGCCGGTCAGGGCGATGAACACGTCTTCGAGCGTTCCGCGTTCCACGCGGAGGTTGGTGATGCCGTTGGGCTGATCGCCGTCGGGATGGAGCAGTTGCGCCAGGACGACCTCAGGCGCGCGGGTGATCAGGTGTACCGAGCCCGCGTCGACCTCAGCCGAGTCCACCCCGGTCAAAGCGCGAAGCTGGAGAACCTCAGCGTTGTGGCTGATGAAGTCGATGGCCGTGCCCGGACCGTGAAGCGCAACAAGGCGGTCGGGCGTGTCGAGCGCCACGATACGTCCTTGGTCCATCACCGCAACCCGGTCGCAGAGGCGCTCGGCCTCCTCCATGTAGTGGGTGGTGAGCATCACCGTCTTGCCGCGAGCCCGGAACCGCTCGATGAAGTCCCAGAGCGAGATTCGTGCTTGAGGGTCGAGCCCGGTGGTCGGCTCGTCGAGGAACACGACGTCGGGGTCGTTGACCATGGCGAGCGCGATGCTCAGGCGTTGCTGCTGCCCGCCACTGAGTTTGGTGGTGATCTGCTTCGCCTGCGGAACCAGATCGAACTCGACGAGCAGATCCGCCGTGTCGCGGGTGTGGTCGTAGAAGGCGCGAAACAGGTCGATGGACTCAGCGACCGTCGTGAAGCTCGGCAGGGCGGTCGCCTGGAGCTGCACCCCGATGCGGCGCTTGACCGCGATGGCGTTCGATTTGACGTCGGTTCCCAGCACCAAAGCAGTGCCCGTGTCGATATCGCGGAGCCCCTCGAGCATCTCGAGCGTCGTCGATTTGCCCGCGCCGTTGGGCCCGAGCAACCCGAAGATCTCGCCGCGCTGCACCGAGAAGCTGACCGCGTCGACGGCGACGATGTTCCCGTATCGCTTGGAGAGGTCGGTCGCCACGATCACCGTCTCGGGAACGTCGGGGACTGATGGGGTCGGCGGCGAGAAATGGGTTGTGACGGCCGCGAGCACGGAAGCTGGAGCGGCAGAGGGCGTCGAACCTTGGACAGAGGGATTCGCCGGCATGGGGCTGTTCGTCACGGGCTCGCCTTGGCGACGGTGCTGGTTGAAGACCATCGCTCCGCGGAGCACCAGGAGCACCCCGATCCCCGCGAGGATCAGCCCCTGCTCCTTCCCGGACTTGGAGTTCGACGTCGCGGTGAGACCGGCACCGATGAAGACGAGCAGCGCGATCGCCCAGGCGATGGGTACGCGCGCAAACGGGCCGGGAAGTCGGGCATTGCCTAGCACGGGTGTCTCCTCGGCACCCATGATCCCCAATGGGAGCCTTTACGCGGCGGCTGCGATCCCGGTCAGGCGCCATCCACGATGGGCCACGAGCCATCCGCCATCGGCAACTTCGTGATCCTCGTCGTCGGCGCTCGTGTCGATGGACGGATCGCGCTCGAAGGTCCAGTCCTGGGTGGTCGGAGCGGTGCCGATGATCCCGAAACGGACGACCACGCGCTCGCGACCAGCCACGATGACCGCGGCAGCGACCTCCGCCGAGGCGATGTCCGCGTCGAGCGACGGCGCACCGTCGGTGTGGGAATCCTGCAGCACCCGGAAGGTGTCCCTCGCGATCAACAGGAATGAGTCGGGCGTGAACGCGGGATCCACCGTGGTCACGGCGGCGAGATCGAGTCCAGGAACCGCCTCCTCGCCCCGCTCGTGAAACTCGCGGTCGAGATCGGTGAGCAGCTTGTCGTCGAGCGTGTCGAGGTGCGCCTCGTCGACCTCGCGTTTGGCCAACCGGCTTCCGATCCCGGTCACGTGCAGGAATCCGGAACCGAGTGCCTCAGCAGCAGCGTGGTCTGGCAGCGGGTCGTCCATCGAAATACCTCTGGAGGGGGATGCGATGGTCGAATCTACGCAGCGCCGGCTCGTGGCGCTCCGACTGTCGCCGTGTTGTAGCCGATTGTTGATCGACTCATCGCTGAGGCCCGGCGACGAAGAACCCTGCAGACAAGAAAAGAGCGGCCCGGGAAACCCGGACCGCCCTTTCTGAAATCCGATCAGTTGCCGATCAGTACTCCGGCATCGGCGGGCCCGCCGGTGCTCCCTTCTTCTCGGGGATGTCGGTGATCAGCGCCTCGGTCGTGAGCAGCAGCGCGGCAATCGAAGCCGCGTTCTGGACCGCCGAACGGGTGACCTTGGTCGGGTCGATGATGCCGGCCTTGACCATGTCGACGTACTCGCCCTTGGCGGCGTCAAAGCCCTGGCCCTTGGGGAGTGACTTCACCTTGTCGACGACGACGGAGCCTTCCATGCCCGCGTTCTGGGCGATCTGACGCAGGGGCTCCTCGAGCGCGCGACGGAGGATGTTCACGCCGGTGAGCACGTCGCCCTCGGCCTTCACCTTGTCGAGCGCCGGGATTGCGTTGACGAGCACGACGCCGCCACCGGGCACGATGCCCTCTTCGACTGCGGCGCGCGTGGCGGACACGGCGTCCTCCATGCGGTGCTTCTTCTCCTTGAGCTCGGTCTCAGTCGGCGCGCCGACCTTGATCACGGCGACGCCGCCGCTGAGCTTGGCAAGACGCTCCTGGAGCTTTTCCTTGTCCCAGTCGCTGGTGGACTTCTCGATCTCGGCCTTGATCTGCTCGATGCGGCCCTTGATCGCGTCCTTGCTGCCGTTGCCCTCGACGAGCGTGGTGTCGTCCTTGGTCACCGTCACGCTGCGGGCGCGGCCGAGCGAGCTGAGCTGTGCGGAATCGAGCTTGAGGCCCACTTCCTCGCTGATGACCTGGCCACCGGTCAGGATCGCGATGTCCTGCAGCATCGCCTTGCGGCGATCACCGAAGCCTGGCGCCTTGACCGCGACGGCGTTGAAGGTGCCACGCAGCTTGTTGACGATGAGGGTGGCAAGCGCCTCGCCCTCGACGTCCTCGGCGATGATCAGCAGCGGCTTGCCGCTCTGCACGACCTTCTCGAGGATCGGGAGCAGGTCCGCGATCGCCGAGATCTTCTTGTCGGTGATGAGGATGTAGGGATCCTCGAGGACGGCCTCCATGCGCTGGGCGTTGGTGACCATGTACGCGGAGATGTAGCCCTTGTCGAACTGCATTCCCTCGACGAGCTCGAGCTCGGTCTCGAGACCCTTGGACTCCTCGACGGTGATGACACCGTCCTTGCCGACCTTCTCCATCGCGTCGGCGACGGTCTCGCCGATGGTGGGGTCAGCCGCGGAGATCGACGCGACCTGCGCGATCTTCTCGCGCTCGGAGATCGGGATCGACTGCTCCTTGATTGCCTTGACGATCGCCTCAACGCCGAGCTCGATGCCCTTCTTGAGCTGGATCGGGTTGGCGCCGGCGGCCACGTTCTGGAGGCCGGCTGCGATCAGGGCCTGGGCGAGAACCGTGGCGGTGGTGGTCCCGTCACCGGCGATGTCGTTGGTCTTGCTCGCCACTTCCTTGACCAGCTGGGCGCCCATGTTCTCAAAGGGCTCCTCGAGCTCGATCTCCTTGGCGATCGTGACTCCGTCGTTGGTGATGGTCGGCGAGCCGAACTTCTTGTCCAGCACGACGTTGCGGCCCTTGGGACCGATAGTGATCTTCACGGCGTCGGCCACCCGATCGACCCCTCGTTTGAGATGGGCGCGGGCCTCGACGTCGAACAGCAATTGCTTGGCCATGGTTCCTCCTGGTTTGTTCCTCTAGCCTGGGTTCCAGGGGCTAGTTTAGCACTCGGGAGGTCTGACTGCTAGCGGGTGGCCGGGGCGAGTGCTAAGGCCAGGGTGCATCGCCCGAGGCTGACGGACGTCGACGCGTGCACTCCACCATCGTCCTGCGGCTCTCTTCGCTGAGGGTGTGCGCCGGACGGCGACCGTCTAACCGCTGCCCGTCCTCGCACCCGGTGCCCCAGTCGCCCTTGGAGTTGCCCCCTCCGAGTTCGAAGAGAGCCCTCAGGCTAACGAAGCCGCGAGCGCCGCACCACGACCGGTGGCGTGCGTTGGCGGCGTGCACGGATGCACGATCCGTCGTGCCTCTCGGATGTTCTTGCCGGAAATGTCTGTAACTTGATCCGGACACACATTGTCCGTGCTGGACCCGTACAGTGACGAACAGATGTTTGGTACAATGTGTACATGGAAACGTTCGTGATCCCCGATGTTCGAGAGCGGCTCGATGACGTTGTCGATGCACTCGTCGGTGAGTCCATCGATGGTTTCTCGACCCAGGTTCTCGGCGAGGATCTGGTCGACATCACGCGGGCGATCGATCGTCTCGAGGCAGAGCGCCTTCGTCGCCTCCACCGCTTTCATCGTGATCGCGGTGCGTCACGCGACGTCCTGGCGCCCGGAGGCGACCTCGGCAACGTTGCCTTCGATTGACACCACACGATCAAGAACCCCCTGGCGCAACGCATCGAGCCCATTGCGCACGTCCCCAGTCGCAGTCGAGATCGACGTGAGCTTCGACTTCATCCCGACGATGGCATTGAGCTGCGCGCGGATTCCTTCGAGATCCCGGCGCACGGCGACCGCGTCGACGACATCTTCATGGTGGCGCGATGCAGCGAGCGCAAGCGCACGCCCCAGGCGTACGGCGGCGGTGAATGCGGTGTCGTCGGGATCGTCCGGATCGAACTCGCAGATGATGTGCTCGCCGTGCAGAGTGAACGGCGCGCATCCCGAGGGAGCGTTGCCGGCACCGTAGACGGCAACGGCGACGACCGCGTCGCGGTTGTGCCGCGTCTCATCGAGGTCGCGGACGAGTTTGGCGAGCCCGACGCGTCCGCTCTTGGCCTCCACGGCAACGCGCACCGGGAGCCCGCGCGTCGACGTCGGGTCGAGCGTGATCAGGAAGTCGCCCTTGCGGCCGCGCACGCTGTTGCCAATGGCCGTGCCGGTCGACTCGACAAGGTCGCCGGTGCCGCGCAACAGCGCGTCGAGACGCACCTCGACAGCATCCTCGAAGTCGAGTCCCTTGGCAGTGCCCTTGTCGCGCTCGTCGGCTCGAGCATCACGCGCAGCTTCGAGGCGCACCAGGCGATCGCTGACGTCCTTCATCAGGTCGCGCATCTCGGTGCGGAAGCCGTGCAGTGGACTGTCCGCGCGGCGCGGATCGAGCATCCGGCTGATGGTGGCGCCGTCGCCGTCGAAGTAC
>PKXZ01000030.1 GCA_003132525.1 Candidatus Dormiibacterota bacterium
TCTCGTTGGTGATGTGCGGGATGACCTGCACGGTGCCGCCGAGGTAGTCACCGCGGCGTTCCTTGGCGATCACCGACGCATAGATCTTGCCGGTCGTGACATTGCTCGCCTTGCTCAGCGCGACATCGACGAAACGCTCGTAATGACCGAGGTCGAGATCGGTCTCAGCGCCGTCGTCGGTGACGAACACCTCGCCGTGCTGATACGGCGACATNNGTGCCCGGATCCACGTTGAGATAGGGGTCGAGCTTCTGCATCCCGACATGGAGCCCGCGTGCCTTGAGGATCGTGCCGATCGATGCGGCGGTGATTCCCTTGCCAAGTGAGGAGACGACTCCGCCTGTCACGAACACGAACTTCGCCATGCGCAGAGCCTCCCGGGATGGTTTTTCCGATTGTATCAGCACCACGTCACAACGACGCACCGATGTTCGAATGTGACGGTCAGCCGGCTCTCGTCTCGAGGAAAACGACCCGGGTCTCGTCGGTCTCGCCGGTGGATCCGGTGAGCACCAGGCGCGGCTGCGCTTCCCACGCCCCTTCGGCGAGACCCATCTCCTGGGCGAACTTGCCGACCGTGTCGTACTCGCCGCCGCCCCCACCGGCGCCGAAGCGCGCGGGCACGACGATGCTCGGCTCCACGGCGTTGACGAGCTTTGCCGCGTCGATGGCGCCGAGCGCGTCGCCGCCGCCGACGGGGATGACCAGGACATCGACATGGCCGAGGCTGTCGATCTCCTCCTCGGTGAGCTGGCGGCGCAGGCGTCCGGCCACGACGACGCGGACCTCATCCACCGCGACGCGCATCACCGTGGTCTCGCCGGCTGCGAGCCCGAGGATGCTGATGCCACCGATCTCGAACTCGCCGGGACCGGCCACCTCCTGGATCTCACCCTCGCGCGGCCGGAGCTTGGCCGGGTCGGTGATCCCCTCGGTGCGGACGATGATGCCGACCGTCCCCTTGGCGAGGCCGGGCAGCGCTGTCTGGGGCGGATCGACGACGACGGTCATCTCCCGTCCACGAAGCCGAACGAAGGAATGGCCGTGGTACGTCAGTTCCATGAGCGTCCAGTGTGCCGTCTCGGAGCCATCAGCCGCTCCCGACGGTGAGCTGGACGATCCGCGATTTCCCGTCGCTGAACACCGTCACCGATACCTGCTCGCCGGGGGCGAGGCCGAGCACGGTCGGATCGAGCGGATGGGTCGCGTCGAGCGTTGTGCTCCCGACGGCGGTCACCACGTCTCCGGGAAGGAGCCCGGCGTCCGCAGCCGGGCCGCCTGCCGTGACCGACAGGACGAGTGCGCCCACCGGCAGCCCAGCCGCCGCCGCGGTCGCGGGATCGAGCACCAGCGACTGGACGCCGAGCGCCGGCACCGGGGTGCTGCCGCTGCCGCCGGTCGCCTCAACCACGAGGTCCGCCGCCGCCGTCATGGAGAGCGCCACCACCCCGGGGGCGGCACCGGCCGCGTCGACCACCACGCCGATGACGTTGCCGTTGCCGTCGAGCAGCGGGGCGCCGTCCTGGCGCGGATCGGGGGTCGCGTCGACGGTGAGCGCGTCGAGGAGCGGCGTGGTCGTGCCCGAGAGCATCACGCTGATTCCCACGGAGCTCACCGTCCCGGTGGACAGCGTCACCGGTGAGAACGGGGTATGGGCCACGGCGATGGCGAGGTCGCCCACGGTCGGCGTGACCGACGCGAAGGTGAGCGCGGTCAGGTGCTGCGCCCCCACAGCCTGGAGGAGGACGACGCCATGGGTCGGGTCGGCGCGGACGATCGTGGCCGGGTAGCTGTGCCCGTCGCTGGTCGCGATGCGGAGCGTGGCCGCGCCCTGGATGGCATGGATGCTCGTGACCACCAGGCCACTCGGGGACACCACGAAGCCGTCGACGATGCCAGTCGGTCCGTTGAGCAGCGACGTCGCGGTCACCGTCTCGGTGATCACCTCCACCACCGACACCGACTTCGCCTGCGCGATGGAGCCGGCGGTTTGCGTGCCGCTGCCGCCGCCGGATCCGCCGACGATGGTCTGCTGGGTGACCCGCTCCACCGGCCCGAAGCGGGCGTAGATGCCCCAGGCCGCGAGACCCCCGCCGATCAGCCCGATCACCGCGCTCAGCACCACCGCAGCGATGAGCCGGTCGCGCGGCCGGGCGGCCGTGGTCATTCGACCGGTGCCGCTGCCCGCTGTCTCAGGTAGCGAACGATGCCGGCCGCGTTGCTGTGCACGCCGTTGAGGATCTCGGCCTTCTCACGAACCTCTGCGGGCAGCGTTTCCGGATCGAGCGCGTAAGCGTCAGCGAGCGCCGCGGCGACGTCGTCGATACCCGCATCAGCGGCGGCCTCGATCACCCGCTCGGCGACCTCCACCCAGCCGTGGAGCATGTCCTCCGCCTCCGCGAGCGTCGCCTGGGCGTCGGCGACCGGGCCGTAGTGGGTGAGCACCATCCGCTCGGGGCGCAGCTCTGCGAAGCGATGCAGGCTGTGCACCGCCTGCTCGAGGTCGAAGTCGGGTGGCGGGGTGGCCGGCCGGAGCACGCCGAGATCGGGCAGGAGCACGCCCACCGCGTCTCCGACGAGCAGCGTCCCGGTGTGCTCGTCGAGGACCGCATGGTGGTGCTTGGCGTGGCCGGGCGAGTCCACGAGGACGAGCGATCGGCCGTTGCCGACGTCGACCCGGAAGCCGTCGCCCGCGGCGATGAGGCGATCCTCGGGGACGGCGGTCATCCTGCCGTAGAGACTATCGAGGAGCGGGCCGTAGACACGCGACGCACTGTCGACGAGCCGGCTCGGGTCGACCAGGTGGCGGGCGCCACGCTCGTGGACGACAACCGTTGCGTTCGGAAAGTCGCGCGCGAGTTCGCCGACGCCACCCGCGTGATCGAGATGGATGTGGGTGACGATGATCCAGCGGAGGTCGAGCGGTCCGAGCCCAACGGCATCGAGTGCCGCGTGCACTGCCGGGACGCTCGACTGCGAGCCGGTTTCCACGAGCGCGGGCATCGGCCCGTCGATCAGGAAGCCGGCGGTGAGCTGATCCATGCCTCCGAGCAGCGTGTCGAGCTGGTGGATCCCGGGCGCGATGTCAACGGCGTCGCTCATGTTCCAGCGCGCCCCGTTACGGCTTCGGGGTCGGCGACTGCTGGGCGAGCAATGCCTGCAGCGACGCCAGGTCCTGCTGCACCTTGGTCTCGTCGGCACCGTAGGCGGTGAAGTTGCCCGCCTTCAGCGCCGCTTCCGCGGCCGCGTTGTCGGCGACGAGCTTGTTGTCCACGGTGATGATCTGCTGCTGGAGCGTCCCGCTCGGCGTGCTGGTGGGCGTCGGTGTCGCACCCGGGCTCGGCGACGCTGTGGGCGACGGCGACGGTGATGTCGATGGCGGCGGAGTCTGGGTGGTGGTGCCCGGGGCCGCGTTGTTCAGGCCTGGGATGGCATTGCCGTTGTTGAGCAGGTTCGAAACGGCCTGTGCGAAGGACGTGCCCTCTTGGACGTCGTTCTGGTCGCCGACGATGACATCCTGCAGCTGCGGGAACGAGCTGCCATTGCTCGACGCCGCGGTGACGTAGAGCGGCCGGACGTAGAGGAAGGAGTCGTTGTTGAAGGGCAGGACGATCACGTTGCCAAGCGTGACCGTCGATCCGTGCTGATCGAGCAGGCTGATCTCCGAGCTGATCGTCTGATTGGTGTTGATGTTGTTGTCGAACTGCAGCGGCCCCAAGACGTTGTCGGCGTTATTCAGGCGCACTGAAACAAGCTTCGGCTCATTGGTGCCGGTGTAGTCGCACTCCGCCGCGAGCCACGCGGTCATGTTGTTCGCGGCGTTGCCGCTTCCGTTGGCGCCTGGAGAAAATGTCTGGAGCAGCACAAACTGCGGGGTGCTCGTGCCGGGGAGCTCGACCTCAACGTAGTACGCGGTGGTCGACTGGTTCTGCCCGTTGACACTTTCCTGCGCGAGGTTGAAGAGGTCCGCACCCTGGAAGAACACCGCCGCGTTTGCCTGGTGCACGGACGCGTAAGCCTGCGCCTGATCGTTGAAGTAGTCCTCCGGGTAGCGCAGATGCGAGCGCAGGTAGGACGACATGTCGCTGAGCGGGGTGAGCAGCCCGGGGTAGATCGCGTTCCATGCCGCGGTGATCGGCTCATTCATGTCCACCGCGTACAGCGTGATCGCGCAGGTCTTGGCGTCGATCACCGCCTTGACGGCGTTGCGCATGTATGAGGTGCCATCACTCTGCTGATATGACTCGGGGAAGAGCGAGCTCTTGACGTACGCGTCGGCGATCCACATCAGGTGGCCGGTCTGGGGGTCGACCACGATGTACGGATCCGAGTCGACGGTGAGGAACGGCGCCAGCGACGTGATGCGCGTGCTGATCTGCCGGTTGACGAGCGCGCGGCTGTTTGGCGTCAGCGCGTTGTTGAGGAAGAGGTTGAATCCCCCGAAGTCCTCGAGCGAGAGCGCGAGCTTGTCGATCGGGTTGGTGATCGGGATCCCATCCTCNNCCCGAGACCACGCTCTGGGTGGTGTCAAGCCCGCAGTAGATGGACGGATCCGCGGTGGTGGAGTTGTCAAAGGAAAGATCGGGCGGCGAGCCCGCGGTGACCTGGGCCATCGGCTGGCCGCCGACGAGGACCTCCGGCTTGCCCTCGCCCCCGACGGCGTTGACGGAGACCGCCGTGACGCCGTATCCGTGGGTGAAGTCCTCCGCCGAGCTCACGAACGACGAGTTCGGCAGATCTCCTTCCGAAATCTCGCGCGCCCCGAGCATCACCTCGACGTCGCCACCGGTGGCAGGGTTGGGATACCGGTCCACGGTGATCGTCGAGTAGGTCTGATAGCTGCGCGTCCTGTCGATCTGGGCGAGCGTGTCGGGCAGCTGGGTCGGGTCCTGGATGCGCACGTTCTGCAGCGTGCCCAGGTCGGACTCGAGATCGCTGAGCGTTGGTGGGTGGGGCGTGCCGAAGCTCTTGTTCTCCACCTCCGGGTTTGATCCCGTGGTCTGGATCGCCCAGGCGTAGCGGCTCGTGTTCAGGTAGTCATTGATCGTGTTTGTCTGCGCGGACTGCTCGTTGGGGCCGACGCTGGTTGCCTGGTAGACGGCGGCCGGGATGCCCTGTGTCAGCCCGGCCACGAGGAGCCAGGCTCCGAGCATCGACGCCAGCGCGATGGCGGTGCCGGTGGAGGCCCGGCGCCAGCGCATGATCACGAGGACCAGGGTCACCACCGCCAGGACTGCAGCCAGGACCTGGAGGAACCCGAGGACGGGCTGGATCACCGCACGCTGCGTCGCGTCCAGGCCGACGTATGGGGTCCCGGTCCCGTTCGGCCCGGTGCTGTGGGCGCTGGTGGCCAGGTGGTAGACGCCGAAGTGCGCCCCGAACGCGGCGAGGATGAAGATGCCGACGAGCGCGAACCCGCCGGTGATGACAGCGGCGCGGAGCGCATCCTCCGGCGCGCGACCGGCCGGCGGCTCGAGGGGCAGGGGCAGTTCCTCGGGCGCGTTCATCACCGTGATCGCGGCCGCCGCCATGACGATGGCGCCGAGCATCCCCAGGATCACGCCGCCCCAGAGCAGCCCCATGAGGTCGTCGATCGCGGGCAGGGTGAAGACGAAGAACGAGTAGTCGAGATGGAACACCGGGTCGGTGGCTCCGAAGGGCACCGAGTGGAGCCAGAGCAGGATGTCCTGCCACTCGCCGGAGAGCGTCGACCCGCCCGCGATCCCCGCGAGCAGGGCGATCACCGCGCCGCTCCAGAGCACGATCCGCCGCCCGCGCCGGTCGAGGCTTGCAGCCGCAGCCGCGCAGCCGACAACGGCCGCGCCGAAGATCACCGCCACGATCGCGAAGCCGACGAAGAACAGGATGATGTGGGCGATCAGCGGCGTCCAGAAGACGTTGGTGTGATGGACGCTGACGTAATAGAGGTACTCGGCGCGAAGCCCGAGCAGCCATCGCGCGACGATGAGCAGCACGATGATGGCCGCGATGACGCCGAAGATGATGATCCGGCGCCGGAGCTGGCCAGGGGGCCGAACGACCCTGGGACGGGAGCGCCGCCGAGCGAATATCTGCTCGGGATCGAAGCCGAAGGCACTCATGGACTGAACGAGTGTACCTGCGGACGGTCCGCCGAAAGCTTCGGGATCAGCGGCGCTGGAGCAGCAGCCTCACGTCGAACGGGTCGCGGCGGCGCCGCACCCTGCGTGAAACCTCGGGGCGGATCTGCACCATGTAGGGCTCCTGCTGCCGCAGAACCTCCTCGATGGCATCGGCGATGAGCATCCCAGCATGGACGGTCGGCACTCGTTCGCTCAATGCCTCGGCCATGCGCTCGCTGACCTCAGTGAGGTTGAGCTCGTGTGCCTGCTCGAGCACGTCGAGGCAGTCGTCGAGACGCCTGAGCCGCAGGCGTCTGTCCTCGCCGTCCATGGACGTCATCGTGGCTCCACGTTAGCGCACCCACTCGAGTTGCGGGTGGAACGATCAGGTCGAAACCGGGACGCGTCTCCGTTGCCGTGGTGTCGCGACGCGGGTACCGGTCACCCGTGCGACCGGGGTTCGAGGCGGTGGCAGGATGCGGGCCAGATATTCGCCGGTGGCGCTGCGTGGGTTGGCCGCGACCTCTTCGGGCGTGCCCGCCGCGACGATCTCGCCGCCGCTGTCACCGCCGCCTGGGCCGAGATCGATGATGTGGTCGGCGGTCTTGAGCACGTCGAGGTTGTGCTCGATGACGATCACGGTGTTGCCCGCATCCACCAGTCGATGCAGGACCGCGAGCAGCTTCTCGACATCGGCGAAGTGGAGTCCCGTGGTCGGCTCGTCGAGGATGTAAAGCGTGCTTCCGGTATCGCGCCGCGAGAGCTCGGTGCTGAGCTTCACGCGCTGCGCCTCGCCGCCACTCAGCTGCGTCGCCGGCTGGCCGAGCCGGATATACCCGAGCCCGACGTCCTGCAATGTGCGCAGCCTGCGATTGATCCGGGGTTGATGCTCGAACAGCACTGCTGCCTCGTCGACGGTCATCTCGAGGACATCGGCGATGCTCTTGCCGCGGAACTTCACCTCGAGCGCCTCGCGGTTGTACCGGCGTCCCTTGCACACCTCGCACGGCACGTAGATGTCCGGGAGAAAGTGCATCTCGATCTTGATCATTCCGTCGCCGCTGCACGCCTCGCAGCGGCCGCCCGAGACGTTGAAGGAGAAACGGCCCGGTTTGTAGCCGCGGATCTTCGCCTCTGGGAGCTTGGCGAACAGGTCGCGGATGTCGGTGAAGACGCCGACGTACGTTGCCGGGTTGCTCCGCGGCGTGCGCCCGATCGGCGATTGATCGACATCGATCACCTTGTCGATGTTCGCGATGCCCTCGACACGGTCGTGCGCCCCAGGACGGTGCTTGGCGCGGTACAGCGACTGCGCGAGCTTGCGATACAGGATGTCGTTGACGAGCGTGCTCTTGCCGCTACCGCTGACGCCAGCCACGCAGATGAACGTTCCCAGCGGAAAGACGGCGTCGACGTTGTGCAGGTTGTTGGCACGCGCGCCGCGCACCACGAGCTGCTTGGCACCGATGGGTCGGCGGATCAACGGTAGCGGGATGCTCCGCTCGCCGCGCATGAACTGCCCGGTGACGCTCTGCGGCGTGGCGAGCACGTCATCGACGGTGCCCGACGCCATCACCAGGCCGCCGTGCTCGCCGGCTCCCGGCCCGATGTCGACCACCCAGTCGGCGGCGCGGATCGTCTCCTCGTCGTGCTCGACGACGATCAGCGTGTTGCCGATGTCGCGAAGCGCGATCAGGGTGCGGATCAGCTTGTGGTTGTCGCGCTGATGCAGCCCGATCGACGGCTCGTCGAGGATGTAGAGCACGCCCATCAGCTTGCTGCCGATCTGCGTGGCCAGGCGGATGCGCTGCGCCTCCCCGCCCGACAACGTGGCGGCGCCACGGTCGATGGTGATGTAGTCGAGGCCGACGTCATGGAGGAAGCCGAGGCGCTCCTTGATCTCCTTGATCACCTGGACCGCGATGGTCAGCTCCCGCTCGCTGAGTCGCAACGAGTCGAGACGCCGCAACGCCGAACTGATGCTGTGCTTGCAGAACTCGGCGATGTTCATCCCGTCGATGGTCACCGCGAGATACTCCGGCTTGAGCCGCGCGCCGTTGCAGGCTGGACACGGCTTCTGCATCATCAGCCGCTCGATCTCCTGCTTGACCCACTCGGACTCGGTCTCGCGATACCGCCGCTGGAGGTTGTTGATCACGCCCTCGTAGCCGGCCTCGAAGCTCCGCGAATGCCCGCTGTGCGACACGTATCGCATGCGCACGGTCTCGTCCTTTGGCAGTCCATAGAGGATGAGCCGGCGTTCCTTGGCGTCGAGTTCGTTCCACGGGACGTTGAGCGGGATCTTGAACCGCCTGCACACCGTCTCGAGCACTTCCATCATCCAGTGCTGCGACGGTCCCCGCGTCCACCCCGAGAGCGCGCCCTCGTCAATGCTCAAAGATGGATCCGGGACCACCGCGTCCGGATCGACCTCGAGACGCACACCGAGTCCGGTGCAGACCGGACACGCACCGTGCGGATTGTTGAACGAGAAGTTGCGCGGCGCCGGCTCCTCCATCGAGATCCCGCAGTACACGCACGCGAATTCCTCGGAGAACAGCAACTCTTGCATGCCGCTCTCGGGGTCCGCGGGGATGAGCAGGATCAGCCCATCGCTCAGCTTCGATGCCTGTTCGAGCGACTCGTGGAGTCTCGACCGCANNGCTGGATCGGACAGGTCGTGGAGCTCACCGTCGATCCGCGCGCGAACGTAGCCGAGTCGCTTCGCCTCGTCGAGGACATCGCGATGCTCACCCTTGCGGCCCTGCACCATCGGCGCGGTGATGAGCAGACGGGTTCCCTCGGGAAGGAGCAGGACCTGGTCCGCGATCTGCTCGATCGACTGCTTGCTGATCTCGCGACCGCAGTTCGGACAGTGCGGATGCCCGATGCGCGCATACATGAGGCGCAGGTAGTCGTAGATCTCGGTGACCGTGCCGACCGTTGAACGCGGATTCTTGCTCGTCCCCTTCTGGTCGATGGAGATCGCCGGGCTCAGCCCCTCGATGTGATCGACATCGGGCTTCTCCATCTGCCCGAGGAACTGCCGCGCATACGCGCTCAGCGACTCGACGTATCGCCGCTGGCCCTCGGCATAGATGGTGTCGAACGCGAGCGACGACTTGCCGCTCCCCGACAGCCCGGTGATCACGATGAGCTTGTCGCGCGGCAGCGTCAGGTCAATGTTCTTGAGGTTGTGCTCCCGCGCACCGCGAATGACGATCTGATCGTTGGGCATTGACCGTCTAGCGTACCCAAGTGGCGACGATGACCAACCTGCCCCTTCGGGATCTGAGACGAAGGCCATGGCGTGAGAGCATAGCAAACATATGTTCGGTGAGGCAATGACCTGTCCGCCGGGAGTGGATCAGTGCGGGCTGGGAGGCCGA
>PKXZ01000016.1 GCA_003132525.1 Candidatus Dormiibacterota bacterium
TTCGAGACTTCTGGCCCGCGGACGGCGAATGGAAGCAGACTCGGAGACAGGACCGAGGATCAGGTTCGTTCTGTTTGCTCGAATCCCACCGCTTTGCGGGTCAGCCTGCGCGCTGGTCTCGTATGCCCTTGGTAGGCTTCAACTCCGCGCCGACGTAGCTCAGTGGTAGAGCAGCGGTTTCGTAAACCGCTGGCCGGGAGTTCGAATCTCCCCGTCGGCTCCAAGTTCGAATTCAAACCCGCTCGTCAGCGATGAACACCAGCGGTCGGCCCGGCTAGGCAACAACGGGAGATTGATGATGAACGGACGGAGCGACAAGAGCCCTCAGCGCGAGTTCCGCGGTACGGGGGTGTATTGGAGTCTTTTGCTGGGCGTAATTCTCGCAATTGCGATTCTCATCGGCATCATTCAGAACGCGCAATCCGTGCAGCTCAAATACCTGGTCTGGAACCTCAGCACCCCCCTGATCGTGGTTCTGTTGGTCACGATCTTCGCGAGTGTTCTTCTCACCGCACTAGTGGGCGTCGCGTGGCGGCACCGTCGGCGTCGGCAGCTGACGGACCGTGAAGAGTTGCGAGGGCTTCGCGGGCATATTCCGGATCGAGCGCCCGAGACCTCGGAAATGCCGACGGTCGAGAAGGCGCCCCCCCGCAGTGAATCGGGACCATATGTTCGAATCTCCCCGTCGGCTCAGTGCAACTGTGTTCCTCCGGCTGCTGCATGACAAAAACGCATTCGGCTGATCCCTGATCTCCAAGCAGTTCGGCCACAGCCGCATGAACGTCACGGCGAAGTACTACACGCGCTTCGCGGAGGAACTCGGGCGGGACGCTGCCGACACGCTCGAGGCACGCATCGCCGGCTAAGCCGGGCGCAAGAACCTCAAATAGAATGCCGAGAACACCAGGACAATGCCGACGTTTGCTATCAGCCGCTCCCCGAACTGGTGACTGAAGAACAGGACGTCCACGCACACCACGGCGGCTACGAGCACGACCACGTAACAAGCGACCACGGGTGTCAGTCTTCCCATCGTTCCTTTCTACTCTAGGCCTCGTACCTCCGAGGCGGTCCTGATTCTGACCACCTCACGGACGACTTACGGGGTGAGAAGCAGGGGACAGCACGGTACTGAGTGGTACGCCGTTGTATTCGAAACAGCGCGCCGGCCAATGCCGAGCAGCCCGCACCTTCGCTCCCGGCCGCCAGGTGGACTTGCGCCGCCGACGGTAGTCAGTGCTACTATCTACCAGTAGTCAGTAGCGCTGAGTAGCCGCTGTTGGAGGTTCCATGGGCAAGCAGATGACCGAGATGCTCAAGGGCACGCTCGAGGGCATCGTCCTCGCGAGCCTGTCCGTGCGGTCCGCGTATGGCTACGAGATCACGGCACGGCTGCGGGAGCAGGGCTTCTCCGACATCGCCGAAGGCACCGTCTACGCCCTGCTCGTCAGGTTCGAGCAAAAGGGTTTTGTCGACGTGGAGAAGATCCCGTCCGAGAAGGGCCCTCCTCGCAAGGTGTATTCGCTCAATGCGCAGGGACAGGAATATCTCGAAGAGTTCTGGAGGACGTGGCGCTTTCTCGCGGAACAACTCGAACAGCTCCATGGAGGAGGCGGATGAACAAGCTCATCTCAAAGGTGGTCGGTGAGAAGCGGCAGTGGCGGGAGCACAAAGTGCGCACGCGACAGCTTCCCGAGAGCTATCGCACAGCGGTCGAGGCACTCGAGCGGTATCTGATGCATGTCGGACCCGGCGGGGACGGCGCCCACGCGGCTGCAATGTTCGAGGACCTCCTCGACCTGTTCGAGCAGAGCGCGGCGAACGGAACCCCGATCCGCGAGATCGTCGGTGAGGACCCCGTGGAGTTCCTCGAGGCGTTCGTTCAGAACTACCCGGACGGGCAGTGGAGGACCCGGGAGCGGAACCGGCTGATCAGCGCCATCGAGCGCGCCGCCGGAGAAAACACCGGCAGAGACCAGGGGGCCGTCTGATGGCGACACAGCCCGTTCAGGCGATCCACGTGCAGGGCCTGGAAAAATCGTACAAGAAGGTCCAGGCGTTGCGCGGCGTGGATTTCGACGTGGAGCGGGGCAGCATTTTCGCCCTGCTCGGATCCAACGGGGCGGGCAAGACCACAGTCGTGAGAATCCTGTCCACGCTGCTCAAGTCCGACGCCGGTAGGGCCAGCGTCAACGGGTTCGATGTCGCCACGCAGTCTGCAGACGTGCGGGGGTCCATCAGCCTCACGGGACAGTTCGCGGCGGTCGACGAAATCCTCAGCGGGCGGGAAAACCTCGTGCTGATCGCCCATTTGCGGCACCTCACGGACCCGGGCACGATCGCGGATGACCTGCTCGATCGTTTCTCGCTGACCGACGCGGCCGCGCGGAGGGTGTCGACGTATTCGGGTGGCATGCGCCGCCGCCTCGACATCGCGATGAGCCTCGTCGGGAATCCGCAGGTCATCTTCCTTGATGAGCCGACGACCGGGCTGGATCCAGAGGCGCGCATCGAGGTGTGGCAGGCCGTGAAGAAACTTGCCGCGCACGGCACGACGGTGTTGCTGACCACGCACTATCTGGACGAGGCCGAACAACTCGCCGACCGGATCGCGATCCTCCGCGGTGGTCGGATCGTCGTGAACGGGACTCTGCTCGAGCTCAAGCAGATGCTTCCTCCCGCCAAGGTCGAATACGTCGAGAAGCAGCCGACTCTCGAGGACGTCTTCCTCGCCATCGTGGGTAATGACCACCAGGACGGCGACGGCGGCCATGACCACAACGCCGGCACGAACGAGTAAGGAACGAGGATGACCAAGCATTTCTTCGCCGACACGGCCTATCTGACGGGACGATCCCTGCGCCACATCACACGCAGCGTTGACACCATCATCACGACGACGATCATGCCGATCGCCTTCATGCTGCTCTTCGTCTACGTGTTCGGCGGCGCGATCAAGCCAGGGTCGCATTCGTATGTGAACTACCTGCTGCCCGGCATTCTGCTCATCACGATCGCTTCGGGCATCTCCTACACCGCATTCCGACTCTTCCTGGATCTGCAGAGCGGCATCTTCGAGCGCTTCCAGTCCATGCCGATCGCACGGTCATCCGTGCTGTGGGCGCACGTGCTGACATCGCTGGTCGCCAACCTGATCTCGCTCGTGGTCGTCGTGCTCGTCGCCCTTCTCATTGGCTTCCGGTCGGGGGCGGGAGCGCTGTCGTGGCTCGCGGTCGCCGGCATCCTCATCGTGTTCACCTTGGCGTTGACGTGGATCGCCGTGATCCCCGGTCTCTCCGCGAAGTCCGTGGACGGCGCGAGCGCGTTCTCCTATCCGCTGATCTTCCTGCCGCTCGTCAGCTCCGCATTCGTGCCCACCGACACGATGCCTGGCCCAGTTCGCGCCTTCGCCGAGTACCAGCCGGTGACGTCCATCGTCAATACGATCCGAGACCTGTACACACAGCAGCCGGCCGGCACCGACATCTGGATCGCGCTTGCGTGGTGTGTCGGCATCCTCATCGTCGCGTACGGCTTCGCCATGGTCATCTACCGCCGCAAGATCTCCTAGTAGAGCGTCCGCGCATCTTCTCCGGATTGTCCATCGGGAAAGAGATCTGCTCGCGCTTCCACTGCCAGGTCGGCCAGTTGACTGGCCGCGAGTACGTCCACACCGGAGTCCATGAGCCAGGCGATCAGTCCGTCGCGCGTGAAGACCGGCGGGCGATTGTCGTATGTGACCTGACCAACCACGTCACCATGGCTCAGCGTCACCAGTCCCCAGCTTGAAATGCCCCACCTTGGAGAGAGACGTCCGAATAAGAGTCGATACGCAATCTCCTCGGTTACCTGCCACGAGACCACATCGACGTCACCCTTGCGCTCCGGGAAGCCGCCCTCGAGGACGTCGTCGTTGTCGTCGTTCGTTGCATCCACACCCGAAAGGCTAATCCGAACGCTCCATGTGGGTGAGCCCTGGCAGTGCGGCCCCGGCCGAGGCCACCGTCCTCACCGGCCAGGAATTCGCGATCGCGAACGCCAGGCGTCTGAACCGACAATCAGCAGCGCCGCGTAGGCTGCGACAGCCGCCGCGAAGAACGCCGGCGGAAAGCCGTTACGTTGTGCGAGCGCTCCGGCGATCGCGTTGCCGGCGGCGGTGCCCCCGCCGACCGCCGTCGACATCCATCCGAACGCCTCCGCTCCGCGGGAGCCACCATGGCGATCGATCAGCAACGACGTGGTCGCGAATGCGGGGTTCAACGCGAGGCCTCCGATCGCCAGAAGCAAACCGACAACAGCGAGCGGCAGCCCCGCGACAAGGGATGTCGTCGCCACCGCGAGCAGGCCAAGCAACAGGAGCAGGCGCGCGATCGGGTCTGCACGCCAGCGCACCCCTCCGTACAGCAAGGCTCCGGTGATGCCGCCTACCGAGACCGCGGCGATGAGGATTCCTCCCAGGGCGGGCACCCCTCGAGTGATCGCGAGCGACGGTGCGGCGACTTGAAAGACGCCGAGTGTGGATCCGAGCAGGAACGCAACCGCGAGAACGACTGGTACGGCGGTCGCTCGATGCCGGCGTGATGTGACCTGCACGTCGGCGCGTGCAATGGATTTCGTGGTGCCGAGCGCAGCGAACCCGATCGTCGCGACGCCACTGATCGTTGCGGCCGTGATCAGTGCAACGCCGGCGCCGAATGCGACGAGAGCCGCGATCAACAGTGGCCCCGTGACAAGAGCGATCTCCTGTGTGAGGAACACCAGGCTGAAGGCCGCGGTGAGCTCATTCGCAGGCACGTGCCGGCCCCATTCCACGCGCATCGCCACCGACACCGGCGGCAGCATCAACCCCGCGAGAGCACTGCAGAGGATCATCCCCCAGGCTCCGCCACCGGCTCGCGCGACGGCGACAACCCCGACCAACGCGGCGGCGTGCACCGGTCCGCAGATCAGCATCACCAGTCGCGTTCCATGCGAATCGATGAGCCGTCCCTGAATCGGCCGCGCAACAGCGGCTCCCACCCACAGGGCGGCGCTCACCGCGCCGGCGGCGATCAGTGACCCGGTCGCCTGACGCACCACCAGGACGAGGCCCAGTGGTGCCGCGCCCTGGGTGAGCTGCGCAAACAGGCCCAGTAGCGCCTGGCTACCCACGTGCGGTGTGCGGAGGAGCGTCGCGTAGACGCCTCGTTGCGGCGTTTGCAACTGGCGCGAGGACACGTCAGGACAGGTCCTGGGCAATCTCCCAGATATGGCCGCTTGGGTCGGTGAAGGCGGCGGTGCGGATTCCCCACGGGCGGTTCATCAGACCGTTCAGGAGCGTCACGCCGCGCTGTGTCAACTCTGCGCAGACGGCATCGGCATCGCCGACGCCGATCGTGAATTGTGAACGCGATTCCGCAGCACTGCTCCCAACGGCTGCAGGCGCGATGAGAGCACCGGCTGCCGCCACGTCCAGGAGATTGATCAGAACACCGCCGAAGCGGAAGACGGCTGAGTTCCCATCCTCAAAGTGTACGGGCAGGCCGAAGGTGTCCTGGTAGAACTGTTTCGCCGCGCGGAGATCGTCGACGAACAGGGTGATTGCGCGGATTTCCTTCGCTTGCTCGGACCACCGACTCATCTGGTGACTCTCCAATATGCAGCTCGACACGGCGCCCGCCCGCAGGCCGACACTGTAATCACAAACCTCAAGCCCGAGGCGGGCCCAGCAAGGTCCGGAGGAGCGTTTCTGATCTGACGTCATACCCCGGTGTCACAAGCGGGGCTGCTGTGGTGTCTTGTGGGTAGGTGACACCCCCAACAAGGAGATGACGATGAGAGTGTTTGTAGCAGGAGCGACGGGAGCGATCGGCAAGCAGCTGGTGCCGCGTCTGGTTGCCGCCGGCCACGACGTTCACGGCATGACGCGCAGTGCGTCAAAAGCGGTGATGCTCCGCGAGCTGGGCGCTGTGCCGGTGGTCGCGGATGCGCTGGATCCGGATCAGGTTGCCGATGCGGTGGGCAGGGCTCGGCCGGACGTCATCGTTCATCAGCTCACCGCGATCCCGGCAACCTTGGATCTGCGCCACTTCGATCGTGATTTCGAACTGACCAACCGCCTGCGGACCGAGGGAACCGATCACCTGCTGTCGGCCGGGCAGGCAGTGGGAGTGCGGCGGTTTATCGCGCAGAGCTACTTCGGCGCATATGCGCGCACCGGCTCGGCCGTCAAGACCGAGGAGGACCCGCTCGATCCGGTGCCCGCGCGGGAGATGCGCGGGGTCGTGGCTGCCGTCCGTCACCTCGAGGAGGCGGTCCTCGGTGCACGGTGGACGGAGGGGATTCTGCTCCGCTACGGCGCGTTCTACGGTCCGGGGACCTCGCTGACGGCGGGCGCGGAGCAGGTGGAGCTGGTTCGCAAGGGCAGGTTCCCGCTGGTCGGCAACGGTGGCGGCGTGTGGTCCTTCATCCATATCGCCGACGCGGCAGAGGCGACGCTGGCGGCGGTCGAGCACGGCAGTCGCGGCGTGTATAACGTTGCCGACGATGACCCCGCTCCGGTCGCCGTGTGGCTGCCGGCGCTCGCCCAGGAGATCGGCGCCAGGAAACCCATGCACGTGCCACGGTTCGTCGGGCGGCTGTTCGCCGGTGAGGTCGGCGTGGTGATGATGACCGAGCTTCGCGGCGCCTCGAATGCAAAGGCAAAGCGCGAGCTGGCGTGGCAGCCAGGCCATCCCAGCTGGCGGCAGGGGTTTGCGGCGGCGTGACCGATCGCGAGCAGCTGCTTGACGAGCTGAGACCGGTCGCGTTCGCGATCGCCTACCGGATGCTCGGCAGCGTCTCCGAGGCCGAGGACATGGTGCAGGAGGCGTTGTTGCGCGTGCATCAAACCCTTGACGCGGGAGACGAGATTGCATCGCCGCGCGCATTCGTCGCCACAGTGACCACGCGGCTGGCGATCAACGAGTTGCGCTCCGCGCGCGCCCGTCGTGAAAGGTATGTCGGCGACTGGCTGCCAGAGCCGATCATCACCGACGCCAGCGATGATCCGGCCCGGCACGCCGAGACAAACGAGTCGCTGTCGCTGGCGATGCTCGTGCTCCTGGAGACGTTGTCGCCTGAGCAGCGAGCCGTGCTGCTGCTGCACGACGTGTTCGATTACGGGTATCCGGAGATTGCGACGATCGTCGGCAAGACCGAGACCAACGTGCGCCAGCTCGCCACCCGCGCGAGACGCCACGTCGAACAGCGCCGTCCTCGCTACCAAACCACTCGTGAGCAGCGCGACGAGCTGGCACGACGGTTCTTCGCGGCCGCCGAGCAAGGCGATCTCGCCGGGCTCGAGGCGTTGCTCGCTCACGATGTTCAGCTGACCGGCGACGGCGGCGGCAAGGCCCCCGCGCTCGCGCGGTCGCTGCGCGGGCGCGACCGCGTCGCGCGCACGCTGATCAACTGGGTCCGCTTGGCGGCGCGGCTTCCGGGCGTGTCGTTTCGCACCGTCGAAGTCAACGGCGGCCCGGGAGCCCTCCTTCTCGACGGCGAGCAGCAGCTGATCGGCGTATTGGGGCTCGATATCGCCGACGGTCAGATCACGAGCATCAGCTCGATCGTCAACCCCGACAAGCTGAGGCACCTCGGGCCGGTCGCCGACATCGCATCGCTGCTGAGGTCAGCTCGATGACGGGGTGGACCTCACTGATAAGCGCACCTGGTCGGCTATGGCACGTATGCCTGCAGGTTTGGGCCCGCAACCAACAGTTCGCCATCCGCAAAAACAGGCTGGGCGAAGATCGGATCAGCGTATGAGAGTGTCTTGAGGATCGTACCGTTGGCCTTGTTCATCAGATAGACGGCGCTCGTCCCACCGGTATCGTTGTAGGTCGGGACTGCGAGAACCCCACTGCCGTCGAGGCTGGGTGTACCGACCACCGGGCCCGTGCTCAGCGGCTTCTCCCACACCACCGCACCGCTGGTCGTGAGCTCGTACATGCTCCCCGGAGGCGCGCCCGTCGTCGCGGCATCGGCGCCGATGAAGAGGTGGGTGCCGTCGTAGTCGGCGGACCCGCCGCAGAACGCGAACCCTTTGGGAGCAAAGGGAATCCCCAGCTGTATCTGCCAGGCGGTGGAGGTTTGATTGGAGTTGAGCGACGCCTGTGTCAGCGCGTAGAACACACCATCCTTGTTGCAGGCGCCAACCATCGGCGTGGTTCCCATCATGAACAGCGTTGGGCTGGCGTTGAAGTCGCTGTTCTTGCCATACAGCCCCGGTATCTGATATGCACCGAGACGGGCGAGCGTTCCACCCGCGAGCTTCACTATTGCTGTCGCGTCGGTTCCGGGCGTGCCGTTGTCGTCGCCAGTGGTGATGTACACCGAGCCATCGGGAGCGACCGCGGCCGCGGTGTAGACCGACGCGCCTTCAACTGTCGGGCTGCCGGACGTGTAGTACTTGCCCACTTGCTTGCCCGTATGTTGATTGAGCGACACGAGTCCGTCATTGCCCGCCTCGTCGCAGTCGGTCGCGATCCCATAGTAGATATCGCCATTGGCGACGGTGGGGCTTGCCCAGTTGTAGTAGGCAGGCTTCGTGCTCCCGACCAGCGTGCGCCAGACGGTGGCTCCCGTTGCAGCGTTCAGCGCGTACAGGTAGTGATCGGCGGCGCCGACATAGACCGTCAGCTTGCCGGTCACCGGGTCCTTGGCCACGGTGGCGCTCGAGACGATGCCTGCCTTTGAGCAGTCCGAGATCTTCAACGACTTGGTCCACTTGATCGCGCCGGTGGTGGCGTTGATCGCGTAGAAGTCGCCGTTCTCCGACCCGATGTAGACGACCCCAGCGTTGACAGCCGGCGAGGCATTGAGAGTCCCACTCGGTGTCCACGTCCATATCGAGTGCGCGCCGCTCGCGTTGGCGACGGTGACCGTGGTTGCACTGGGAACGTACGACGCATGCGCCGGTCCCCCGAGATACGCAGGGTAATTGTTGAGGGCGGCTGCCATGACGCTCCCTGCGAAGGCGACGCAACTCATGGCGGCAACTCCGGCCGCCGCAATGCGACGGATCATGCGCGGCTGATGATGCCACTTGTGGTCGGAAGAGTTTGGTACGGTGCGTTGCAAACAATTGTTTGCTACCATCCCGCCACGTGATTGGCGATGCTCCCGACGGCGCCGCGCCCGCCGCACCGACGGCTGAATACGGCACGATTGCGACGCTGGTTCCCCGAGTCGCAGCCGCCAGTGTCCTGATCCTTGTCGTTGGCACCTTCGCGACCAACAATAACGAGACCGGCGACCTCAACCATCCGATGTACTTCGCGATGCTCGCGGTGGGCGCGATCATCACTGCAGCCTTCGTGCGCAACCATCGCTCAACACAGTTTGATGTCGCGCTCGCAGTCCTCGCGGCGTGTGGCCTTGTGCTCGGGATTGAGGCAATAGAGCGCCCCCAGCTCATGGGCTACTGGGAGGGTTTCGGCAACGTCGTCGCCCTCGGAACGGTCCTCCTTGTGATCGTCTTCGGGACCATCCTGCGTCCTGCTCGCCTCCCAAGGGCTGTTCGCATCGCTCTTGCGGTGGTCGTGGTCGCCTGCTGTCTTTTCGACCTCCTTGGTGCGATAAGAACAGTCGATTACATGCCGCTCGTTGACAACAACCTGAATCAGGTCAACGACATGCTTGGACCCGCCGCCGGCAACGTGCCGGATGTCACATTCATTCCTGAATACACCGCGCTCTATGGCTGGCTGCTCGTTCCCTTCCAACACCTTCTCTCGCCTCTGGGACTTGTGGCTGCGATCGCCCTTATCCTCACGGTCCTCAGCATCGCAACGCTGGCGCTTGCAGTCTGGGTTGTCAGCCGCATGTTCAGGGCCTATCGATTCGTTCTTGCGATTGCGTTCGTGATCCCGATCACGCTGGTGACCTCGCATCTGGTGGGTGATTCGAGCTCGATTGTCAGCTTCGCTCAAGAGTTGCCAATCCGGCTCTTCGCGGGCTTTCTCATCGCCGCAGTCGGGCTGACGGATCTCGTCAATCTGTACCGCGGCACGCTGCGACCCTGGCACCTCGTGATCACGGGCATCGTCTCTGGAGTCGTCACGTGGAATTCGCAGGATTTCGGGCTCGCAGCGACTGCTGTCTACGGTCTCATGATCCTTTGCGGCGCAATGTCGTCCACTCGCGTGCGCGCTCTTGGCCTGTGGCTCGCAGGGTTGATCGTCGGTATCGCTTCCTACCCGCTGCTCCTGCTTGCCACGGGCTCGCGTCTCAACCTTGGTTACGTGGGTTTTTTTATCAAGTCAGCCGGATCATTGGGTCCGGCACCGATTCAGGTACCCGGCCCAGTCCTCATCGTCGCACCCGTCATCATCTGCTCGGCTGCCGCGGGATGGGCGCTGATGTGGTTTCGACACCGAAAGGGAGCGCTGCAAGACCCGATCCTGGATCGAGCCATGATCACGCTGACATTTGTCGGATCGTGGGCCATCATTGGCCTGCTGTATTACGTGAACCGCGCGTTCGCGGGGGGACAGCTGCAGACGCTGCTGCTCCTCTGTGGTGTGTGCATCGCGAGCTTGCTGGGGGTCGCGCTGCGCACCGATGAGTTCAAGGCTCTCTGGCAGCCGAGCGCCGGTTGGACAACGTGGACCTGGTGGTCAACCAAAGCGAGGCTGCTTCCGTTAGGGGTCTTCGTCTGCCTCTGCTTTGCGTCCACATGGCTCACCACGAATCCGATCCAGGCGGCACGCCTTCTGGGCAACCATCCGGCCATTGACAGCTATACCGGCTACGACATCCCTCAGATCACCGCTGCAGTTGACGCTGCCAAGCGATTCACCGCTGAGCAGGGCGGGGAGCTGAACTATGTGGGTGAGAGCTTCAACTACATCTCTCTCGTGACCCATGTTCCGAGTGCCTCGCTGCTCTTCGGATTCCCATTTTCCATTCTGTACAGCGTCGCGCAGGAAAAGGTGATCCAGAAGCAATGCCAGTATCTCGTCGCCGACAAGCAGAAGCCGAAGTGGCTGGTACTGTCATTGAATGGAGTGACTGGGTTTGGCGACGATGTTTGCGGGCTCTATCAGACCGTGAACATCCCAGGACTCGAGCACGGCCAGCTTCAGGAGCTCAAGTAGATCGCGGCTACGCGGCGGTGCCAATGGCAATGCCGTTGCCGAGCGTGGCGAGATACACGAAGCCGTCTGCCCCAGCCGCCAGCGATGTGGCGTTGCCGGCGACCTCGTCGAAGTACGGGTCATTGAACCCCGTCGGGGTTGGACACGACACCGCACATTGCGTCACCTGCACCTCCCAGAAGCTCGGCGTCGCGCCTCCGCTGGCCATGTACACATAGTCACCATTGACGTTCGTGTATGTCGCAAGCGGGCCACCCGGGCTGCTCGTCACCCATGTGGGCGGTGGACATGTGGGAGTACACGCGGCGGTGTCGATGTAACCAAGTCCATTGGTGTTGGAGATCCATACCACGCTTGGTGTGCTCGGATCCGCTGCAACCCATCCACGCCCCGGCGAGACGGTGGTGTCCGCATACAACTCGGTCCACGGCGCGAATACGCCAGCGATGAACAGCGACTCCCAAACCGCGTGTGTTCCCTCGTCGTACATGAACACCGCACTGCCGTCGCTCGCCCATGCCAGGCTGACCCCATGCACGTCATTGGGCGAGACGGTCGGTCCCGACGAGCCGCTTGGCGGTGGGATAAGCGCCCAGGTGCCCGTGGTTCCCGTCGCGGTGAACGCATAGACGCCCTTCTTCTGAAACGCCGCGAGCAGCACGTAATCATTCGGGCCGGTGACTTGCGCCGCGAGCGCGATCGGCCGCATCGCGACGCCCGCTGGTAGCGAGAGCGATGTCCATGGACCTCCGGTCGCCCATGTAGCGTCATACCAGATCGAGCCGAGCGAGTTTGTGGCGCGATTGCCGCCGGAGATGATCAGCGCGGACGGCGACACGCTCGCGTCCCATGTCAACGCAAGACCGGTACTGCTGCCGGTGGTGAATCGCGGGGGTGCGACCGCACCGTCGACGTCGGTCATGTCATCCGTCGAGCCGATGACATTCCAGTCGGCGTCGCTGGCGGCAACGTTGGCGGGGTCTGCGGGGTCCACCGAAACACCGAGGTCGAACGTCGAGTCCAGTCCGGCGACCGCTGGGAGCCACGCAGGCGTCGCACCGGGAGCGTAGTCCCAGATCCCGGATCGCCCCGAGACGAGCATCGCATCGGGAGCACCGCCGTTGCGTGACCCCAGCAGGATGCTCGAGCCCGCGAAGACGTCGGTGGTGTTCCCAGCGCAGAGAGTGCTCGTGGATGACGCGCAGCCGCCGATCATCGCCTCGGGACCGAGAAGGTCACCGGCGGTGCCTGCGCTGGATCCCTCCCACCACGGGGTGGAGGTGCCGTAGATGTTCGCCCCGACGCTGTCCGGCGGCACCAACCCTGTGATGACCACGTGCGTTCCGTTGACCATCAATTGCTCGACATCCTTGATGCCGTGCCCCGCGTACGTGGCCGCATACAGCACGTCAACAGGTGTCTCGCCGGCAACCGTCTCGTAGCCGGTCAGCGTGTACCAGTGTTGCGTTGAGTCCAGCACCAACCATGCCGTTCCGTTCCAGTAGCCGATTCCGTTCGCTCCGGCCGCGTACACACGTGAACCGAGACTGAGCAGCTCCTGGACACCCGATGAGACCCCTTTCTTGGCGCTGATGACCTTGGTTCGCACCTTCGACCCGAGGCCGGTCACCTCGTCAACGCCCTCGCTCGCCCCGGCCCTGCTGATGACCGAGATGAAGGCGTCGCCCTTGCCATCGAGCGCCACCGAGTTGAGAAATGACGAGCACAGCGCCACGCACGACCACCCGGCCGCGGGGCTGACAGACTTGAGCGCCCAACGCTGCAGGCCGCGGCCGAAGGACGCCGCGTAGAGATAGGTGCCGTCGCTCGCAAGCAGCGCGCCGGTGGCGCGCGGATTCCCGTTCTGCCCCGGGAGATTCGTCCCGTCGAAGACTGGCGGTGCTGCACCTTTCCCCGACGGTGACTCCGTCCAGGTCACACCGTCATCGAGCGATACGGCGACGCCACCGTTGCTGCCGTCGCCGACCGCCGCGTACCAGGTGGTCCCGACGCTGAGGAGCGCCGCGACGTGATACCCGGACGCAGGGAGCCCAGCGTCCTGGGGCGTCCACGTCTGCCCATCATTGACGGATCGGAAGAAGCCCTGGGTGTCGCCGCCGGCGACGACCGTCCCGGTGCTGGTGGATTGTGCGAGCACGCTGATGAAGCCTCCACCGCTCAGCCCCGAGTTCTGAAAGGTCGGACCCGTGCCGTCAGCGTGCGCCGGGTGACCCATGGGAACAAGCGCAAGGCACATGACCATCGCAACGCCCAGCGCGGGCCATCGATGTGCCTGCCTCGAAACCCCCACCTCGGAACCTCCCTGCCTGAGACACGATGTCGCGGATCGACCGCACCGTCAAACGGACGCAGTGTAGCGCTGCCCCAAGCGTTCCGTGAGGAACGCCTCCCAGGTCTTGCGGTTCGCCGTCCCAACAGGCTCGAGTGGGCCGGCGACCACATTGCCACCGGCACGGATGACGCGCGCGGTCTTGCCACCGACCCAGATCGGAAAGAGCAGCCGGCGCCGATGGGCGGCGCGCAGGTAGGTCCTGATCAGGTCGACCATCCGATACATGCGGGGTCCACCCAGATCCGCCACGTATCCAGCCGGCTCGCCAAGCGCGAGTTCCACGAGCCTCGCCGCGACCTCGTCAACATCGACGGGCTGAAAGCGAAACCCCGCGGGGACCGGCACAAGCGGGAGCTTGGTCAGTCCACGGGCCACGATCAGGAACAGGTCGTAGAACTGCGTCGCGCGCAGCGTTGTCCACGGCAACCCGGACTCGGCGATCACCCGCTCCGCGTCCTGCTTGTTTCGGAAGTACGCGAACGGGAGCCGACCGAACCCGACCACAGGGATGCGGTCGGTGCCGACCACCGAGATGAAAACGATATGTGACGCGCCGGCGCGCGACGCCGCTCGCGCCAGAGTCTCGGTCATCTTGACGTCGTCCTTGAAGGAGCCCGCGCAATGGATGATCGTGTCGATACCCGACGCCGCGCCGTCGACCCCCTCGCCGGTGAGCAGATCACCCCTCACGTAGATCACGCCATCCTCGGATGCGTGGCCGCGCCGGCTGAGCACGCGGACCTCGCGCCCAGCGCCGTGCAGATCCGCAACGACGCGACGGCCGAGCGTCCCGCTCCCACCGGTGACCAGGATTGGTGCCGTCATGACGAGCCTCCTCACATCGCAATTCGGGCGCAACCGGCACCGGATGAGATCCTGCGGTCACATCTGGTGGGTTTCGCGGGTCACTGCTATGACACGCCGTGATGAGGGAATGTGACCGATGAACGAGAACGAGTGGCTGGCGGAACGATTCGAGGCCGAGCGGAGCCACCTGCGCGCCGTAGCTTTCCGGATGCTCGGATCGCTGAGCGAGGCGGACGATGCCGTCCAGGAGTCCTGGCTTCGGCTGAGCCGCTCCGGCGCCGGCGGCGTCGACAACCTGGGCGGTTGGCTGACCACGATCGTGGCTCGGGTCTGCTTGAACATGCTCCGGACCCGGAACTCGCGCCGGGAGGAGTCGCTCGACGCCCGGGCGCCGGGGTTCGCCTTCGTCGACGCGGCCGGGACCGATCCCGAGCACGAGGCGGTGATCGCCGACTCGGTCGGGTTGGCGCTGCTCGTCGTGCTCGAGACGCTCTCTCCGGCGGAACGACTCGCCTTCGTCCTCCACGACACATTCGCCGTCCCCTTCGACGAGATCGCGCCCATCGTCGGGCGGACCTCCGCCGCGGCACGCCAGCTGGCGAGCCGCGCACGCCGGCGTGTCCGCGGGTCGGCGGTGGTGCCGGCTGTGGACCTCGCCCGCCAACGCAAGGTCGTCGACGCGTTCATCGCGGCCTCGCGAAGCGGTGATATGAAGGCCCTGCTTGCGGTCCTCGACCCGGACGTCGTGCTCCGGGTCGACGCCGCCGCCGTGCCTCAGGGTTCGTCGAGGGAGCTGCGCGGTGCGGCCACGGTCGCCCAGGGCGCGCTCGCATTCTCGGCGCGCTCACGGTTCGCCCAACCGGCGCTCGTGAACGGGGCGGTTGGCGTGGTCATGGCTCCGCGAGGGCGTCTTTTCGGCGTCGGGGTGCTGACCATCCGGGCGGATCGAATCCTGGTAATGGACCTGGTTGCGGACCCCGATCGCCTGGCACGCATCGAACTGGCCGTTCTCGCGGATTGAGGTCATCGGGGCTCGCTGTCATACAGTGCCGCTCACGGAGGTAGGACTTGACGGGTTCACGGGCGTGGCGCCTCGCGTGGTGCGCCGCGGGTCTGCTGCTGGTGGGGTGCGCAAGCGCTGCCGCTCAGACGTCGACAGCCTCCTCGACCTACCTCCAGCAGTACGCAAGCGCTGGAGGGGCGCTCGACACTGCCACGACCACATGGGACACGCTTGGCAAGGGCCTGGTCACCACGGGGACGAACACCGTTGCCAACGAAGCACCTATTGACGCGGCGTATGCGCGGGCTCTCGACACATTCAGCAACGCGCTCCTGGCCATCCAGTTCCCCGCGTCGACCAGGAACGACGTCCACAACCTGGTGAACGCCGCCGGCGCCGTGCGTAACGACCTTGCCGGGGTCGCCAGCGGCGCCGTGTCGACAACCCAGTTCGTCAACGACGAGGCCAACCTGCAGAACGCGATCAACATCGTCCAGCACGAGCTGGGGCTGGAGTCGAGCACGCCGATCGCGGGGGCCTGACGCAGGGAAACGTCAGCCGGCCCGTCGTGATGGCGATGACTGCGTGGAATGCCGGTTCGTGCCGGTGAGCTTGTTCGCGATCGATCGGTCCGAGGCCGCTAGAGCAGCTGGTGGAGGGCGAACGCAACGCCGAAGACCACGACGACGGTGCGCAGCACCACCGGGTGCAGGCGCCTCGCCAGGCTCACACCGATGAAGCCTCCGACCGCGCTTGTCGGCACCATGACCAGCACGGCGATCCACGAGACCGGCCCGAAGAATGCGAAATACACCGCCGCGACGACATTGATGATCAGTGACAGCATGCCC
Source organism: Candidatus Dormiibacterota bacterium (assembly GCA_003132525.1). Classification (GTDB taxonomy): domain Bacteria; phylum Chloroflexota; class Dormibacteria; order Aeolococcales; family Aeolococcaceae; genus Palsa-851. Next base: position 16,132 of record PKXZ01000016.1, read on the forward strand.
TTGAGCGCGTTGATGCGCTGCAGGTCATCGCGGATAAAAAGGCCGAGCACCGCAAGCAACATCACTCCCAGACCCGCACCGAAGAACGCTCCGTAGACTCCGCCGAGGAACTGCGCGACGACGAGGACTGGCGAACGATGCTGCTGCTCGGCAGGGCGGCTCTGGCTGATACGCGCGGTGAACACCGGCTGGAGCAACAGCAGCGCGCAGGCGAGCAGGATCAACCATGGCACGACTGCAGCGAACACGTGGTTCGACGTTCGCGTCAGCAGGATCGCACCGACCACCGCCCCCACGATGCTGATTGGTGCCAGGAAGCGAATGCGGTCTCGCTGCACGCGGAGCTCGGTCCGATACGCGACGCTGCCTCCCGCATAGCCGGGAAACATTCCGATCGTGTTGGTGACGTTCGCTGTCAGGGCCGGAAAGCCGAGCAGGAGCAGCGCCGGAAATGACACGAGCGTGCCTCCCCCGGCGACTGCGTTCACCGCACCGGCGATCAGCGCCGCGACGGCAACCAGGAGCAGATGGACTGCATCGAGGTGCATCACGGATTGCCGGCCCGGCGATGACGCTGCGGGCCGGCACTTCGCGTTGAAGACAAGTCGGAACTACGCGCTCGCGGCGCTCATCGGTTGCGCGTGCCGCGCTCGAGTTGCTCCCGACGCATGCGCTCGAGCTCGAGAAGCCGGAATCCACGCCGCGGTGGCGGCAACTCGTTGACCTGGACACCGGTCGGCGCCTTATCCGGAGCCGTCGGCGGCGCATCGAAGCGCCGGATCGCGGAGCCTCGTACCGAGAGCCCCATGGCCACGGAGAGACGGTCACGAGCGGTGAGCATCATCGAGGTTTCCTCAAGCCGGAATACGAGAGAACGACCCGACGTCCGAGGGCCCTCAACGATAGCACCGCTTTCGAGTGGCGGCCGGCCCCGAGTTGACAGCCTGGCCAAGGGCGGGAGCAAAATACCAGCCGTGCAAGACACCCGCCGTGATGCGTCGAATGAGGGCCATGCCTTTCGGTGTGCTCACTGCGGTGCGACCCGGCTCATCCCGCTGACCGTCCAACACCCGCGAGGCGAGTACCGTCGGATGCAGCGAATGAGCCGTCCGGTTCGCGCCGAGCTGAAGTGCATCGCTTGTGGCCACCGCCACGTCGCTCCTCCGAGCGTCCTTCTCGCGAGCTGACCGGGGGTCGGAGGGGATCCCGTCGGAGGCTTCAACCGGGGTCCCGCTATCAGCGGGCGACGAGCTGCACCAGGCCGATGACGTTTCCGGCTGGGTCGCGGACGGTCGCCAGGAGACGGTCGGGACCGTCGGGGGTCGGATGCTCGAGCACCTCGCCGCCGTATGCCCGAACCGTCTTCATGGCCTCGTTCATGCTGTCGACGTTCAGCCACGGCAGCAGGCCGGCATCACGCGCGGGCGGCCGGTCGGTCACCCACTGGCCGATAAGGCCGGGCGCATCGAATCCGGGATGCGGGTGCTCGATATGCCAGCCGAAGACGCGCGCATAGAACTCCGCTGATCGCTGCACGTTTGTCGCCGGGATCTGGAGGTACGAGAGCTGCCCCTGGGCCGGTCGCAGCGACTGGTCGAAGGTTTCAGGTTCGTCGGCTGGCATCACCCAGAGCATGCCACCACCGCGTGACACAGCCCGCCGTGTCGGCCAACCGCGCTCTCTTCTGAACAAGCTTGTGACCGCAAGCCTGTGACGGCTTGTCCTCAGGGAGCGAGATGGTCCAGCGCGTCGGGCAGGGGCAGCGCGATCCATCCCTCGCTGCGCGCATTGGCCGACGTCTCGTCGTAGTCCTCGTTGCACAAGCCGCGCGCTTTCGCGTGTGCGACAAGCGCTGCGATGAGCGCATCCAGCTCGTGGTCGTTCTCTCGGATCCGTCCCCAGTCCTCGTCGCGCGTCGCGACGAGCCACGGTGCCCGTGCTCGCAGCTGGTCGACCAGGGCGTGTCGTGTCTCGCGACGGTCAGGCAGCGCGCCCTTGTACCGCCGATATGGCAGCCCCCAGACGAACAGCGCCGCGGCGGGATACACCTCGATCACCTTGCCGGCACCGCTTCGGTCCACCGGTCCGAGCACTCGCGCCATGCGCATGGCCGGGATCGCGATGAGATTCGTCGACACGCTCATCGGGTGGCATCTTGCCTCGGGCTCACCGGGCCGGCGCGCCTGACTCGTGACCCATCGATCGGTCTCGCGAAGGCGCAGCGAGGCCATCCCCGCCGCGTCGACCTCGGCCGTCCACTTCTCACCCCGGTGGTGGCTGCTGACCGACTCCACGAACGCGCTCGGCCAGCCCAGCGGGATGTCGACCCCGACCCGGTCGCCGCTCTCGACGCACCGGCGTATCTCCCCATCGCCGGCACCACGCGGCCCAAGCGGCTCGATCCGTGCCTGGTTGCCGCCCCAGCGGATCGAGCAAATGGCCGTTCGAGCGTCCTGGCTGGCCACGTCGATTCCCACGCTCAGCACGTCGTGGGCACCGTACTCCGGTCAGAATGGGTCGGTGGCATCCGAGAAGTTCACCGTGCAGCGGGGCACCGCCACCCTCGCGGGCGAGCGCTGGGCCGGTGACGGGCAACCCGTCGTGCTCCTGCACGCGGGTGTCGCCGACCGCCGGTCCTGGCATGCGGTGGCCGAGGCGCTCCAGCCCGCGAAAGGCGTCGTCGCATACGACATGCGCGGCTACGGCGAGACGTCGGGCGCCACCTACGGCTTCACGCACCTCGATGACCTCAACGCCGTGCTCGACCAGGTGGCAACCGGACCGGTGTGGCTTGTGGGGAGCTCGATGGGCGGGGAGATCGCGATCGATGCCGCGCTGGCGTCGCCGGAACGCGTCGCCGGCCTGGTGCTGCTCGCCCCGTCGGTAAGCGGTGCACCCGAACCGAGCGTCTTCGACGCCGACACCGACCGGCTGGTGCGCATGTGGGAGGCGGCGCAGACGTCAGGGGAGGTCGACGAGCTCAACCGCGTGGAGATGTGGCTCTGGCTGGACGGACCCTCATCGGCCGAGGGACGCGTGGCCGGCCCGGCTCGAGATCTCGCGCTGGCCATGAACGCCATCGCGCTGAAGAACGAGCTCCCTGAGGAATCGGGCAAGAGCGGCCTTACAGCATGGTCACGGCTTGAGGAGATCACCGTGCCCGTCACTGTCGCCTGCGGCAACCTCGATATGCCATTCATCGTGGCGCGATCCAAGGAGCTCGCCGACTGGCTGCCGCAGTCGCGGTTTGAAATGCTCGAGGGAATGGCGCACCTCCCCTATCTCGAGCAGCCGGCGGTGGTCGCGGAGTTGATCAACTCGTCGATCCGGTGATCACGATCCCGGCGTGATCGTCACGTACGTCGCGATCGCAATCCCGGTCGTGGTGGTGGCGAGGATGTCGTAGCGCGTCGCGCCCGGAGGCACGGTGGCGTCCGCGACAAAATGTCCGATCGGATCGAGCCTGCGGCTGACAAGGATCGTCGGAGTCCCGCCTGGGGGCGTCATCCCGATGGTCACCGACGCGATGTGGATCTCGCTCGTCTCGTTCGAGTTCGTGAAGAACGTGACGTGAAACTCGTCCGCACCCGCCTTGTCAGGGTCGAGATAGACCTGAGCAAGCCAGCCGGCTTGCAGCTGGATCGAGTAGAGCGTCGGCAGGCCGGCGAATCGTGCCGCCGTCACATACGGCGCCGGGGTGATCGTGGTCAGCTGCAGGTGCACCTCTGTGGAGCTGTCTGCGTTTTCGATGATCGCGGCGACCTCCCAGATGCCGGCGACCGCGAGGTTGCCTCCACGAGCGGCAAACGTGCCGCTGGGCTGGCGCTTGAGCGTGAGCGTCGATTCGCCGAGCTGGGGTCTGAGCGGTTGCGTGAATTCGAGCTGGATGGAGCTGGCGTGCACGATCGCGCCGCTGTCGTAGTTGGTGACGCGGAGCGTGAATTCGTTGAAGCCCGCAGAGCCGGGCGACACGGTGAGACGCACTTTGACCGTGGTGGCGAAGTCGCTGCCGGTCACCACGAGCTGGCTGGCTCGCACCGCGGCCGTGGACTGCGTCGACGCTAAGGGCGGCGCAACATTCACAAGAGTCGCTGCGACCAGCACCACGGCGATTCCGATGACGACTTCGGTGGACCCGGCTCTGCGCAGGCCGCGTAAGACCGTCGACGCGTGCGGCACATTGCCGTAGCGATTGACGGCCCCAAGCCCGGCAAGCACGACGAACAGCGCCACTTTGACGAGCACGAGAATCCCGAAGGCACTTCCGAAGAGCTGTCCAATCGAGCCGATCTCGATGACCGCGCGAAAGGTGCCGGTCAACGCGACGATCACGATCGCAATCCCGGCCGTTGTCGAGAAGCGGCGGACTGCGGCGCCCTTGACCTCGGACGGCGCACCGCGCACGGCGAGGATGAGCACAAGGAGTCCGCCGAGCCACACGCCGCCGGCGACGATGTGTGCCCACTGGATCAGGAGGTTGACGGCCACCGGCGCCTGGGCGCCCGCATGGCTCGACGCAACGTCCACCCACATGGACGCTGCTGCACCGATCCCCGCCACCAGTACGCCGAGGCGCGACAGGCCACCGGCAAGGAACCAGGCGACCGCGATCGCGATGCCTGTCGCAACGATCGCGATGATGCGCTCGATCGCGGTCATCCCAAGTGAGGTCGCGAACAGTGCGCTGAACGTGATGCCCGCCGCCTCGCGCTGCGCCTCGATGATGCCGGCGACACCAAGGGCGGCGATCACCCATGCCGCCACGAGCATGCGCTTCGTGAAACCGGGCACCGCACGCAACGCGATCAAGCACGTTGACGCGACCCCGACGATCGCCATCAAACCGATGAAGAACAGCCATCGCGCAACGACCGCGAGGATCGATGGCGGCGGTGACACCACGGACTTTGCGGCGTGAGCGTTGGCGCTCGTGGCCGATTCACCGACGCCAAAGGCGTACGCGCCGGTTGCCAGGTGGCCGTCAATCTCGGACACCGTCTTCCACGTCACCGTGTACACACCGTTGCCGATGGGCTTGAGCGGCACCTCGAGCTCGAGGGGCAGACCGGGGACGGCCACCGTTGGGCCGGCGTCGACGCTGACCCCGGAGCTGTTGACGACCGTGATGCTGGACAGACGGGGGTCCGGTGGCTCTCCGAACGTGATCTCCACGACCTTCGGCGCCGTCTGCACCTCCGCACCCTCGGGTGGAACGGCGCTCTGCGGGAGCGCGTGTGCGGCCACCGTCAACGGCAGTCCGATCGCTGCCCCGACAGCCAGCGTGAGCGCGACGGCGAATGCCGGCCTGGCGCGCATGCGCTACGTGCTCCGGCGGCGCAACCCGATCGCCAGATTGACCGCGCTCAGCAACACCGCAACCACGATCGCGACGATCGCGAGAACGATTGCAAGCGACTCGCGGGACTTGGCGTTGCTTGCGGCTGTGGCGGCGGATTGCGCGCTCGCGAGCGCAGTTTCCGCGCGCTGATTCACGGCATCGACCTTGGTCGCGATGGCAGCGACCGCGGGCACCGCAACGGGAAACTCGACAGCGCTGGAATCAGCGACCGAATCGAACGTCGCCGGCCCTGACGTCACCGTCTTATCGATCGGTGTCCCGTTGATGCTGCCGAAGATGTGGAAGGTATACGCGCCTACCACAGTTGGGATCAACGCGTAGTCGTACTCGTCGAGCCGGCCGTTGCCGGTGTCGGAATCGTACGCGGGTGCCGGGCAGAACGGGCTGCTCGTCGTGGTCCCGACAGTTACCGTGACCTGGAAGTCGGGATGTGTGCAATCCTGGTTGAGGGTGCTCACCGGCGTGCCTTTCGGATTGTTCGCCGAGGCGATGTCGATGAACACCTGGATCGCGTTCTCTTCGCCGACGAACGTGTCGGTGCCGGATGCCGGCTCGCTCTGCCATCCGATGGCAACCCGATATTCACCGGCCGTGAAAACGTAGTGCGCTGATGCGACGGCGACGGACGTCGCCAGTGCCATGAGCATGCCCGCGACGACGGCGCATGCACGAAGGCTGAGCTTCCACACGTGATATCTCCTCGTTGATGAGCGATCGAAGGTGAGCCGAAGCTCACGGACGCCGATCAGACAGCGAGAAGCGGCGGCGGTGGCCTTCGCCAGAGGTGCCGTCCAATCCGCTCGAGGGGCGAGACTGAGCGGGCTACCGGCAAACGGAGGACAGCGGCGGCGGTGCGGCAGCGCCCGACGATGGCTCGCAGCAGTGCCTCGACGCGTTCGACTACCACCTCGCGCCGGTGCAGCAGCACCTGGCAGATGCGGACGATACCGGCGAGCAGCAGCGATACATAGAGGTGCACGAGCGGCGCCGCCCAGTGGACCCCGGTGATCGCACCGAGCCCCGGCGCGCGCTGGGACGTCGCAAGCGCTTCGACGTTCTCCTGGACAACGTACAGGGTGATCTGCGCCGCCGCCAATGGCAGCCAGATCGCGAGCAGCCGCGTTCCCGGATTCGACCGTATGGGTCGCGCGGCGGGGGCATGCGCCGAGCGCCCGCGCCAGATGCGACGCACACCTGCGCCGGCCCGGTCGAGGCGGTCGTTCAGCGCCTGCCATGCCCGCGCCAGGCGGAAGGCGAAGACGGCACTCAGCACCAGGAGCACTGCGGCGACGGGGAGCATGTACACGTGCGCCGGATTGGTCATCGACGCAACGACACCGGCGGATCCCCACACCCTGAGGTACTCGAGCGTATGGCCGATAAAGAGCCCAACGAGCGCCAGAAGCACGCTGCCTGGCGCGGCAAACCGCATACGCCGGTTGGGGATCACGCGGGGAGCATACGCTCGCCAACCACGCAGGTCCCAGGCGCGGGTCGGGCGAGGCATAATTGGCGCCGCGCTGGCCGCGACCCTCGCTGGCGGGAGGATCAGACCGTCAAACCGGGCGCGAACGAGGTCTGTGGATGAAACCATCGGGGAGCCTCGGAGGGATCACTCGGTCCAAGCGCGGGCAGGCGCTGATCGTGGTGCTGGCACTCGCGGGCGGCCTCGGCATCGGCGCTCTGATGTCGGTCGCGATGCATCAGCGGGCATCGACAACCGCAGCCCAGGTAAGCCTCACGCCTTCGTCGAACGTGATCGGCGCCCCGCTGACGCGCCAGACGACTCCCCCTCTGACCGGGCTCGTCGACCAGAACGGCCAGACAGTTTCGCTTGCGGATGAGAAGGGCCATGTGGTCCTCCTGGCGTTCATGGACCCGCTCTGCGTCAACCTCTGCCCGATCCTCGGTCGTGACATCGTCGCCGTCGAGCAGGCGCTCCCCAAGACGATCAAGCCGGTCCTGCTGATCGTGAGCGTGATGCCCGACCGCACCGCCGCCGATGTGAAGGACTTCATCAAGACGAACCTCACGACCCAGTGGGATCCCGGCTGGCACTGGCTGCTCGGCCCCGACGCGTCCCTCAAGATCACGTGGCTGCAATGGGGGGAGCCGCTCGAGCCGCCAAAGACGAACTACCTCGATGTCATTGACCCGCAGGGATACGTGCGCGTCGTGTACCCCGCGCCGCTCTTCGTCAGTGACGTCGTCCACGCCATCACCGTGGTGTCGACCGAGTAGCACCGCGGTGCCCGAGACCGCAATCGCGAGGCGTGGTTGAGAAGAAGCCAGCTTTTGCGCTAAGGTCGCGGCTCATGCCGACGTACAAGATGGGTCAGGCCGCGGAGCTGCTCGGCGTCAGCGTGGACACGGTTCGACGCTGGGCCGACGCCGGCCGCATCGAGACGCTTCGCACCGAGGGCAGACACCGCCTGCTTGACGGTGCCGCGCTCGCACGATTCGCTGTCGAGCTGGCGAGCAATCAGCCGGCCCTGCCGGTGACTGAGTCCGCACGCAATCACTTCCGAGGACTGGTCACGGATGTCACGACCGACGGGGTGATGGCCCACGTCAAGCTCCAGGCCGGACCATTCCGGATCAGCTCGCTGATCAGTAGCGAGGCGGTCGCTGAGCTCGGGCTGGAGCCGGGCATGCTCGCGGTCGCCTCCGTCAAGGCCACAAACGTGGTCATCGAGATGCCTCCATCCTCAGACACACAGGCGAGGAAGTGATGCAGCTCCGTTTCCGCCCCGTGATGATCACTGCCACCGCGGCTCTGGCACTTGCCGCATGTGGCAGCTCGAGCACGCCGGCCGCGTCATCGTCACCCGATCCGTTCAGCGGGAACCTGACCGTGTTTGCCGCGTCGTCGCTGACCAACGCGTTCAACACGGCGGAGAAGGGCCTGGAGGTGGACAACCCAGGCTTCACGGGGACGTACTCGTTCGCCGGCTCGCAGGACCTCGTGACCGAGATCATCAGCGGTGCCCCGGCCGACGTCATCGCGACAGCCAACACCGACACCATGGCGCAGCTCACCGCCAAGGGGCTGGTCGAGACGCCTCAGGCCTTCTGCCAGAACAAGCTCGAGATCGCCGTCGCGCCGGGCAACCCCTTGAACATTAAAACGCTCGCCGACCTCAACAACCCTGGGGTCAAGCTGGTGATCGGGGATCCGAGCGTGCCGGTCGGTGAGTACGTCACGGACATCGAAGCATCGGACACGCTGACATTCCATCCTGTATCGCTGCAGCTCAGCGATGCGGCCGTGCTCGAGCAACTCGAGTCGGGCGATGCGAATGCGGCGCTCGTGTTCGTCACCGACGTGATCGGCGCGCCCGGCAAGGTGACCGGCGTGCCCATCCCGGACGCGCAGAACAAGATCGGGACCTACGAGATCGCCGCCATCAAGGCGAGCAGCAACCTGGGCGCCGCAGAGGCGTTCGTGACCTCTGCTGTCTCCGGCGATATCCAGTCCATCCTGCTATCGGCTGGATTCCTGCCGCCACCGAAGTCGTGACCAGGGGCGTCACGCGACGCCCGCTGATCGGTCTCGTCATCCCGGCGGCGGTGGCCGTTCTGTTCATCGCACTACCGCTGGTGGGACTCCTCGCCCACGTCGACTGGAGCAACCTCCCGTCGGAGCTCGTGTCGACGGACGTGCTCACCGCTCTCCGGCTCTCGCTCGAGTGCTCGGCCATCGCCGTGGTGATCGCGCTCGTCATTGGGGTACCCCTCGCCTATCTACTCGCGCGCACTTCGTTGCCAGGACGCCGGGTCTTTCGCGGACTGGTAACCCTCCCCCTGGTGCTGCCGCCCGTGGTCGGTGGCATCGCGCTGCAGACGGCGTTCGGCACCACCACCCCGATCGGCACCGTGCTCCAGCACCTCGGGATCGTTCTTCCGTTCAGCACCGCCGGCGCCGCGATTGCCGAGGCCTTCGTCGGATTCCCCTTCCTGGTGATCACCGTCGAGGCGGGCCTGCGCCAGCGCGACGATCACCTCGAGGAGGTGGCCGCGACCCTCGGGGCTCGACCGTGGCGAAGGTTCTGGCAGGTGACGATGCCACTGGCGGCGCCGTCCATCGCCGCCGGAGCCGCGCTCTGCTGGGCTCGAGCACTTGGCGAATTCGGCGCCACGATCACGTTTGCCGGGAGCTTCCCCGGTACCACCGAGACGCTGCCGATCGCCGCGTACAGCTCATTCGAGGGCTCGGGTCAGGTCGGTGAGGCGATCACGCTGTCACTGCTCCTCCTTGCGATCTCGATCCTGGTGCTCGTCGTGCTGCGCGACCGCTGGCTCGGAGCACTCCGTTGACCCTGCATGCGCGCGTGCAAACGCAGCTCGGCAGCCTGCACCTCGACTGCGACGTCAGTGTGGATTCCAACGTCACCGTCGCCGTCCTCGGACCGAACGGCGCCGGCAAGACAACGTTGCTGCGCGTCATCGCCGGCCTGGCACCGGTGGCCACGGGACGGGTGGAGGTCGACGGCGTCGTGTTCGAGGACACCGAGAGCAGAGCGTGGCTGGCGCCCGAAGCCCGACGGGTCGGCTTCGTGTTCCAGGATCACGGTTTGTTCCCGCACCTCAGCGTCCTCGACAACGTCGCATTCGGCCTGCGCGCACGCGGCATGAACCGCGACACTGCAGCGACGAAGGCTCACGAGTGGCTGGAGCGAGTCGACCTCGGGAGATACGCCAATTCACGCCCGAGTGCTCTCAGCGGCGGCCAATCGCAACGCGCCGCGCTCGCGCGCGTCCTGGTCACCGACCCACAGGCACTCCTCCTTGACGAACCGCTTGCCGCCGTCGATGCGTCCGGCCGGCTCGAGTTGCGTCGCGCGCTGCGCGAGCACCTGGCTACCTTCAGCGGGGTCCGGCTACTGGTCACCCACGATCCCCTCGAGGCGGCCTCACTGGCCGAGCGGGTGATCGTCCTCGAGGAAGGGCATGTGACCCAGGAGGGGCTCTTCAGCGAGGTGTCCGCGCGGCCTCGATCGGCATGGATCGCGCGCATGGCCGGGCTGAACCTGCTCCGCGGTGCGGTGTCCGGTGATCAGATTCGGCTCGAGGATGGGTCGTCGCTCACCGTGGCAACCGACGTGGCTGGACCCGCGCTGGCGACCATCCAGCCGCGAGCGGTCGCGCTCTACCGCCAGGCTCCAGAAGGCAGTCCCCGCAATGTGGTGCGTTGCAAGGTCGCTGGTGTCGATCCCGAGGGTGACCGCTGGCGCATCCGGCTCGACGGGCCGTTTCCCCTCGTAGCAGAGGTGACACCGGCCGCGGCGGCGGAGCTGCGGCTTGCCGACGGCGGAGAGGTGTTGGCGGTCGTCAAGGCGACGGAGATCGACGTCTATTCCATGTGACGCTGCCATGTGGCGGCGCGACGTGACGGTCGCGCGGCTTGACCGCAGTGCGGCGAACTCGTCAGGCTGACCATATGAACGCCCCGACCGATGCCGCGCAGCCCGCTTCGGTCGACGCGGTCGTCGAACTCCTCGCCGCCCAGGACTACCTGTGCGACCGGCGCTTGGCAACGGCGATTCTCGTCTCGATGCGCATCAGCAAGCCACTCTTCCTCGAAGGCGAAGCCGGGGTTGGCAAGACTGAGGCTGCGCGAGCGCTCGCCGCCGGTCTGGGCGCACGACTCATCCGGTTGCAGTGCTACGAGGGCATCGACCTGGCCCACGCCGCTTATGAGTGGAATTACGCGCGCCAGCTGCTGCATATCCGCCTCGTCGGCGAGAGCGAAGACCGCGCCCGCGCCGAGCAGGACATCTTCGGCCCCGACTTCCTGCTGCGGCGCCCGCTGCTCGATGCCATCGACAACCACGACCCAGTCGCGCCGGTGCTGCTCATCGATGAGATCGACAGGTCCGACGAGGAGTTCGAGGCATTCCTGCTCGAGATCCTCGCCGACTACGCGATCAGCATCCCCGAATTGGGCACGATCCGCGCGACCCGTCCGCCCCTGGTGATCCTCACGGGTAACCGCACGCGCGAGGTGCACGACGCGCTCAAGCGCCGCTGTCTCTACCACTGGATCGACTATCCGGACCTCGAGCGAGAGGTCGCGATCGTCCGCGTTCGCGCACCCGAAGTCTCCGAGCGTCTCGGCCGCCAGGTCGCGGAGGTGACCCAGCGACTCCGAGGTCTCGACCTCTACAAAGTGCCAGGGGTGGCAGAAACAGTCGACTGGGCGCGGGCACTCGCAGCCCTCGGCCACAGCGAGGCGACGCCCGCGGCGCTGCGCGAGACCATGGGTGCGGCGATCAAGCACCAGGAAGATCTCCAGCGAAGCGAGGAGGCGATCACGGAGCACGCCGGACGATGATCGGCAACACACCGGATCCTGTCGAGAGCGTGACGCTCTTCGCGCGCCTCCTGCGCGATGCCGGGTTCACCACCGGGCCCGAGCGCGTGCGCGACGCGTGCGAAGCGCTACTGGCAATCGACCTGGCGCACACGGACGAGGTCCGCTACGCGCTTCGAGCTGTGTTCGTGACCCGGCGCGAGGAGGGCCCGGTGTTCGACGCGGCCTTCGATCTGTTTTTCTCGACACCGGGTGGCGAAGGCAGGGCCGGTTCCATCCCCGGGCGCAGCCGTCCCCTGGCACTCGACCCCAAACAGGCGCTGGCATGGATGAACGCCCTCGGACTGCCGTCAACCGGCCCTGCCCGGGAGGTCGAGGGGCCGTCCGCGTCGAGCGCCGGTTACAGCGCCGAGGAGTTGCTGCGTCAGCGCGACTTTCGCGAGATGACGTGGGAGGAGCTCGCGGCGGTCCGCCGGCTGCTCGGTCAGTCCCCGTGGAGGGTCGCCGAGCGCAGGACCCGGCGCTTGCGTGCCGATCGTCGAGGCACGATTCAGCTGCGCCGCACCATGCGGGCCGCCGCGCGCCAGGGAGGGGATGCCCACCGGCTCGCACGCGCGAGCGTGCGCACCAAGCGCCGTCCAATCGTCATCCTCTGCGATGTCAGCGGTTCGATGGATCGCTACTCACGTCAACTGTTGGTCTTCGCGCACGTGATCGGCAGGCGCGAGCGTGTCGAGACCTTCGCGTTTTCGACGAACTTGACGAGAATCACACACCTGCTGCGTCACGGCGACGTTGATTCGGCGCTCGACCACGTGGCAAGCCAGGTGCATGACATCGGCGGGGGAACCCGCATCGCCGATGCGCTGCATGTCTTCCAACGTGACCACGCACGCCGGGTGCTCGGTCATGGCGCCGTCGTGCTGATCATCAGCGATGGATGGGACCGTGGCGATCCCGATGAGCTCGGCCGGGAGATGGCCCGCCTGCGCAGGAGCTGCCATCGCTTGATCTGGCTCAACCCGCTGCTCGGCAGCAGCGCGTATCAGCCGGAGACGCGCGGCATGGCTGCTGCCCTCCCCTATTGCGACGATTTCCTGAGCGCCCACAGCGTCGACGCTCTCGACGCACTCGGAAGGCTGCTCGCTCAGCTCCCTCGACGGGTCAGCCGTTCGCCTCACGGCGCCGCCGCCGGGATCGCCGCACCCGGCGCAACAGCAGCAGGCTGATCAGTCCCGCGAAAGCCGCGGCAATCATCTGAGGCCGCACGTTGATCCGGCCCAGGCGCTCCCTGGCCACGGCGCGTCCGAGCGCGAGGGCGTCGAGCGACGCCGGCTCCGATGACGCCGGCGCCGGTGATGGTGCAGGTGTACCCGGAGCCGCGGTCGATGACGAGTTGTTCGGCGCGGACGCGTCGGTCGCCGGCGCAGGACTCGACGGCGGACCCTCGAGCTTCGACTGAATGCACTCCGCCGCCTGTCCCACCAGGTGGCGCGAGACGTCCTCCATGATGCCCCGGCCGAATTGGGCGATCCGTCCCACCACGGTGAAGTCGGTGGTGAGCGTGACCTTCGAGCTGTCGCCGTCGGCAGCCACTGCCATGATCGTCGTGGCCTGCGCAGTCCCGGAGCCCGTCGTCTCGCGTCCCTCGGCCTCGAGCGTCGCGGTGCGCGTGTCGGTATCGCGCGAGGTGATCCGAGCGGTGCCGTTGTAGCTCACCGTGACCGGTCCGACCTTGATCCGAACCTTGCCCTTGAACGTATTCGGATCCACCACTTCGGACAGCTCCGCGCCGGGGACGCAACTGACGACGTTGTTGACGTCGAGCAGGAACTCGTAGACCCGGTCAGGTGGCGCCTTGACGGCAAAGGAGTTCTCGATTTGCATTCCCGGAATTGTGCGCCGCAGGACAATACGGCGGCTTGTCCCGTCCGGCCGTGGAAGGGGATACTCATGTGATGCGGGATCTGCTGCCGACGCTGCATGAATGGAGTGAGGGTGACCCCCTGGTTGCAGTCGCGACCGTTGTTGGCACGTCGGGTTCGACGCCGCGGCCCATGGGCGCTCGGCTCCTGGTCAGCAGGGACGGTCGCATGGCCGGTTCGGTGAGCGGTGGTTGCCTCGAGTCCGCCGTGGTTCTTGAGGCCCAGGCGACCATCGCCGGCGACGCCCCACCTCGCCTGCTCCACTACGGCATCAGCGATGAGATGGGCTGGGCAGTCGGCCTGTCGTGTGGTGGCGAGGTCGACATCTTCGTCGAGACCCTGGACAGCGACGGATCGGATCCGGTCATCGAGGAGGTGCGACGTGCCATCGAGACCTCACGACCGGTGGCGCTCCTCACCGCCCTGGATGGCGATCAGGCCGGCCATCGCGCCGCGGCCACCGCCGACGGCGGCCTGGTCGGCAGCCTGGGCGGGTCGTCGACCGTGGCCGAAGTGGTTGTAGCGGCTCGCAGCAGGATCGCGTCCGGCCTCCCAGGTGTCGAGGAGATATCCGGGATGCGCATCTTCATCGATCCGATCGTCCCCTCACCGCAGCTGGTGGTCATTGGAGCGGTGCACATCGCGATCGCGCTCACCACCATGGCTCGGGCCGCGGGATTCACGGTGTCGGTGGTCGACCCGCGCACTGCCTTCAACAACGTCGAACGTATCCCGGACGCCGAACGACTGGTGACCGCGTGGCCGGACGAGGCCCTGCCCCACTTCGACCTGGGACCACGTGACGCGGCGGTGTGTCTCGCCCACGATCCAAAGTTCGAGGACCCGGCTTTGACCGCCCTGCTTCGCACCGAGACCGGCTACATCGGCGCGATCGGGAGTCGCGGCACCCATGCCAAACGCGTCGTGCGACTCCGCGAGGCAGGGTTCAGCGATACGGACATCGCGCGCATCCACAGCCCAGTCGGGCTCAACCTCGGTGCGGCCACGCCCGAGGAGATCGCCATCGCCATCCTTGCCGAGATCGTGGCCGTGCGGCGCGGCCGCGACGCAGGATCGCTATCCGCTGTTCCAGCAGCGCCCGTCGGGTGAGGCTGGAGGTCCTCCTCGGCTCGGCGGTCGACGGACCCTCATCGCAGTGGGTCGGCGCCGTCCTCTGCCGCGACGTCCTCGACCGGAACAAGCACCCCGTTCTGCTCAAGGGAACCGTGCTCTCGGCTACACACGAGCAGCAGTTGCGCAAAGCCCATCCCGACGAGCTGCACGTCCTCTGGCTCGACGAAGGCGACGTCGGCGAGGATGCGGCCGCGATTCGGATCGCAGCCGCGGTCGCCGGTCCCGGGACATTCGCCCGGCCGCCGGTGGAGTCACAGGCGCGCCTGGTCGCCGCGTGGCGAGGAATGGTCGCCGTCGACGTCAGGGCGCTCGGGGCGGTGAACGCGGTAGATGGGGTGACCGTGTTCACGGTGCCCGACGCGCTCCATGTCGATGCAGGAAGGACGCTCGCCGGCGTCAAGATCACCCCGCTCGCAATCTCCGAGTGGTCACTCGAACAGGCGGAGCGCGCCGCGCTGTCCGCCGAGGGCGGCGGCGGAGTCCTCAGCGTCCGGCCTTTCCTGCCGCTGCGCGTGGCTGCAATCGTGCGCCAGCACCTCACCGACGAGGCTCGAGCCCGTTTCGAGCACTCGCTCGGGATGCGCAGCGCCTGGTTCGGCGGCACCATCGAGCCGGTCCGCTACATCGACGACAGCGCTGATGCGGTCCGCGAGGCGCTTGTCGATGCCGCCGGGTCGGCAGACATCGTGCTGGCAGTCGGTGTTGCGTCCGTCGATCCACTCGACGTCACCTGGCAGAGCCTCCTGGCGGCGGGCGCGACCTCGATCCGGCGTGGCCTGCCGATGCATCCGGGCAGCAGCTACTGGATCGCCGAGTTGCTCGACCGCCCGGTCATCGGCGTAGCTTCATGCGGCATGTTCTCGCGCCGGAGCGCGCTCGATCTGCTGATCGCGCGGCTCCACGCGGGCCTGCCGCTGGACTCGGCATACCTGTCGTCGCTGGGCCACGGTGGCCTGCTCGGCAAGGAGGCCGCCTGGCGGATCCCTCCTTACGAGGCCGCCCTCGGCCACGACACCGACGAGGACTGAACCTCCCCCGACCGCGCCCGGAAGTCGTACGCAACGCGGCCGTCCCTGACCACAAGGCGGATGTGACCGGGGTCCGCGAGGGTGTCGATGTCCGCCAGCGGGTCGCCGCGAACCGCGACCACGTCGGCGAGCTTGCCGGCAGCGAGGGTTCCGAGGTCGGAGCGGCGAAGCAGCTCGGCCGGCACACGCGTCGAGGCCTCGATTGCCTGCATCGGGGTCATCCCGCAGCGAACCATCTCGCCAAGCTCCCGGAGGTTCTTTCCATGCGGCCCCACCGCCGCGTCGGTGCCCATCGCGATCTTCACGCCGGATGCAATCGCGGCTGAGACGGCCGCTCGATGCAGCGAACGGATCCGTTCGGCCTTCGCGATCATCTCCGGCGGGAGGCCGCCGCTGGTCCTGGCTCCTTCGATCACATCGCCCGGCGCAACCAGCGTGGGTACCAGGTACGCGCCCTTCTCCTTCATGAGCGCGATGGCCTCCTCGTCGAGGAGGCATCCGTGCTCGATGCTCGTGACCCCGGCGAGGAGTGCGTTGCGAATCCCCGCCGGTGACATGGCGTGAGCCATGACACGCTTGCCGACAACGGCGGCTTCCTCCACGGCGGTTCGGATCTCATCGATCGAGAACTGCGCGTGGTCGGGGAGATCGCCGGCGCTGAGCACGCCGCCGCTCGTGCAGAGCTTGATCCAGTCCGCGCCGGCCTGAAGCACCTGGCGAACCTTGCGGCGCATGTCGTCGACCCCGTCGACGACGCCGTGGGGCACGTCGACATTCATGGTCATCCCGAGGCGCGCGCCGCACGGCATCAGGTCGTCACCGTGGCCGCCGGTCTGGCTCAGCAGGCTGATCGCCAGCTCCATTCGCGGCGCCGGGAAATACCCGGCCTCGGCGGCGAGGCGGACGCCCACCGGGGTATGGCCGGCGTCGCGGACTGTCGTGACCCCCGCCGCGAGGGTGCGCGCGCTGTTGGGGATCGAATTGAGCAGCGCCAGCGACGCCGGGGTCATCAGGATGCGCACGAGGTTGGTGCCCGACGACGCCAAGTGGACGTGCATGTCCATGAACCCCGGAAGCAGCGTGAGATCGTCGTCCTCGAGCACCTCTGCGTCCGCGGGAATCGTCAACGACGAACGCTCGCCCGCGGCCATGATCTCACCGTCCTCGATGACCACGGCGGCGCGCTCCAGCGGGTCGCGCCCGGTACCGTCGATGAGTCGCTCGGCGACGATGACGAGTGCTGGCACCTCACACCTCCGGTATCGCGAACTGGACCGCCCGAGGCTAGCAGAGCGTCAGGCTGGGTCCGCGGTGAGGCGTTCGAAGTCCTCGCGGGTGTCGATGTCGATCGGGTGGCCTCCCGGTCTGTCGGCCGCGACTGCCGCCACCAGTTCCGGGTGAGCGCGAACCAGAGCCCGGCAGCCGACGTCTCCCGTAAGCGCGTCGATGTCGCCCCAGAGCTCGCGGGCGAGAACCACCGGTGGGTGGAGCAAACCGTCGAAACTCAGGGCGGCCGCCGGAAGCCCGGAGGCGACCTGGGTCTCGAGGAGCCGGTTGATCATCTCGGCACTGAGATCGGGCTGGTCGCCGAGGATGACCACGGCCCGAGACACGTCGGCGGCGAGGCTGACGATCCCGGCCTTCAGCGATGTGCTCATCCCCTCGGCATGGTCGGGATTGACGACGACACGAGCACGGCCGAGACGCACCGCCCGCCTGATCTCATCGGCGTGTGCTCCAAGGACCACCACCACCTCATCGAGCCGCGAGTCGCATGCGGCGGCGAGCGCTGTCTCGAGGAGGGGCCGGCCCCGCACCGGAAGCAGCTGCTTCGGCTCGCCCATCCGTCGTGACGCCCCAGCGGCGAGGATGACCCCCGCCGACCTCGACGCGACCACTCAGCCCGCGGTGGCTCGGAGGAACCGCGCCGGTTCTGTGGCGAATTGCTCGCGGCATCCCGAGCAGCAGAAGAAGTAGGTCTCGCCGTCATGGGTGGCGGTATGCGACGCGTCCTTGGTGTCGACAGTCATCGCACACACCGGATCGACGGCGAATGCCGCAAGCGAGGCCGGCGCCGGCACGGGGTTCGCAGTCCTGCGTTCGTGCCGCAGGGCCACCAGCTCCGCGAGCGCATGGAGCGCGATCTCCTCCTGCGCCCCCGCGCGCCGTGCTCCGGCCGGAGCACGCACCCGAGCACGCTGCTCGTCTGGCATCCCTCGGTCTCGGAGGGTGTCCAGGACGGCGGCGGAGCGGCGCTCGCTTGCAACGAGCGCAACGTCGGCATCCGCAAGGGTCAGTGCCGCCTCCAGGCCATCGTCGTCGTAATGCCCCATGGTCGCGACCACAACCCAGCAGTCCTTCTCCCCGGCAAACGCTCCGAGGTCCAGGCTGTTGAGCACACGATCCGCACCCGGAAAGTCATCGATGGATGCACCGGGATGGACGCCGCAGGTGCGGAAACCAACGACCCGGCCGAGCTGGATGAGTGTCCGCGCAGCCGGGCTCTCGCCGATCACCACGAGCAGGGGCTTGGGGAGATGCGGGTCGATGAAGATGTCGAGCGTCCCGCCGCTCGGGCACGTCGTGGCCACAGTGAGCTCACCTCCGTTGCGGGTCTCGCCCGTGTCGGTGTCCGGACGGATGCGCACCAGCCTGGGCAAGCCATCACTCATCGCGACGAGCGCTTCGCGGCGGACGAGCGCGTCCGAGCAGCTGCCGCCGATCCATCCGTGCAGCTCGCCGTCGGCGGTGATCACGGCCTTGTCGCCGGGATGCGCCGACGTCGGCGACTCCGTGCGAACCACGGTTGCGAGTGCGCACGGACGCCCCGACGCGGCGTTCTCGGCGAGCAGGTTCACCAGTCGGTCGTCTATTCCGTCACCCCCTTGCTGCGCAGCGCGGCCCACACCTTGTCGGAGGTGATCGGCATGTCGATGTTGGTAATGCCGAGATGCGACAGCGCATCGATAACGGCGTTGACGTACGCGGCCGGCGACCCGACGGTGGCCGATTCGCCCACGCCCTTGGCACCGATCGGATGATGCGGCGACGGTGTGACCGTCTGACCCAGCTCGAAGCGCGGGGTCTCCCAGGCTGTCGGGATCAGGTAGTCCATGAAGTTGGAGCCGATGCAGTTGCCTTCGTCATCGAAGGTGATCAGCTCCATGAAGGCGATTCCGAACCCCTCGGTGAGACCCCCGTGGATCTGGCCTTCGACGATCATGGGGTTGATCCGCACACCACAGTCGTCCACGGCAACCATGCGGCGGACCTTGACCTGGCCGGTGCCCTTGTCGATGTCGACCACGACCAGGTACGTCCCGAACGGGAACGTCATGTTCGGCGGGTCGTAGTACGTGACACCTTCGAGCCCAGCCTCGATGCCGTCCGGGATGTTGGTGTACGCGGCGAACGCGATGTCCTGGATGGTCTTGACGTTGTCGGGCGACCCTTTGACGTTGTACTTGCCCTTCGCGAACTCGATGTCGGCGACGTCAGCCTCGAAGAGATGGGCGGCGATGATCTTTCCCTTGTCGCGAAGTTTGCGCGCCACCACGGCGGTTGCTGCACCACCGACCGGTGTCGAGCGAGATGCATAGGTACCCAGCCCGAACGGCGTGTTGTCGGTGTCGCCCTCGCGGACCTCGACATCGGACGCGGGGATGCCGAGCTCTTCAGCCACGATCTGCGCGAAGGTCGTCTCGTGGCCCTGGCCCTGCGACATCACGCCGAGCTTGAGGATCGCCTTGCCGGTCGGGTGCACGCGCAACTCGGCGGAGTCGAACATGCGCAAACCTGCGATGTCATAGTCTTTGCCCTTGCCGGCGCCGACCACCTCGGTGAAGCTGGCCACGCCGATGCCCATCAACTCACCCTTGGCACGTTTCTCGGCCTGCTCCTTGCGGAGTTCGTCGTAGCCGAGCATGTCGAGGGCTACTTTCATGGCTGCCGGGTAGTTCCCGCTGTCGTACTCGAATCCCGACGCGGACTTGTACGGGAACGCTTCGGGCTGTATGAAGTTGTTGAGTCGCGTGGTGACAGGATCCTGCCCCAGTTCCACCGCCGCACTCTCGACGAGACGCTCGATGAAGTACGACGCTTCAGTCACGCGGAATGAGCAGCGATATGCGACGCCGCCGGGAGCTTTGTTGGTGTACGCGCCGTTGGCCACGATGTGCGCAGCAGGGATGTCATACGAGCCGGTCACGATGTGGAAGAGGCCGGCCTTGAACTTGCTCGGCTGCGCATCCGCGAAAAACGCTCCGTTGTCGCTGAGGAGATTCACGCGGAGCCCGATGAACTTTCCGTTCTCGTCGATCGCGACCGAGCCGTCCATGTAGTAGTCGCGGGCGAAGCCTGTCGAGATGAGGTTGTCGGTGCGGTCCTCGATCCACTTGACCGGACGCCCGATCAGCAGCGACGCCGCGGTGGCGACCACGTAGCCCGGATAGATCGGCACCTTGTTGCCGAAGCCACCACCGAGGTCGGGCGAGATGATCCGGATCTTCTCCTCGGGCAGTCCCGCGACGATCGCGAAAAGCGTGCGATGCGCATGCGGCGCCTGGCTCGTCATGTAGATCGTCGCGTTGCCGGTCACCGGGTTGAGGTCGGCGACGCATCCGCAGGTCTCGAGCGGCGATGGATGGCATCTTGGGTAGAACGTCTCGAGGCTCACCACCTTCGCAGCGCGCGCGAACGCGGCGTCGGTCGCGTCCTTGTCGCCGGCTTCCCAGTGGTAGATCTTGTTGTCGGTCTGGCCCTCTTTCTCGTCGCGAATGACGATTGCGCCAGGTGCGATCGCCTGTTGTGGTGTGGTGATCGCCTGGAGCGGCTCGTAGTCGACGCTCACCAGTTGGGCAGCGTCCTCGGCGATGTACTTCGTCTCCGCGATGACGCAGGCGACTTCCTGTCCCTGGAAGCGGACCTTGTCCGTCGCGAGCACCGCTTGGGTGTCACCCGAGAGCGTCGGCATCCACGCGAGCTTGTGCTGCGCGAGCAGCTCACCGGTGACCACCGCGACCACACCGGGTATCGCCATCGCCGCGCTGCTGTCAATGCCCTTGATGCGCGCATGCGCATGCGGGCTGCGCACGATGACCATGTGGAGCATGCCCGGGAGCACGACATCATCGACGTAGTGACCCTGGCCGTGGATGAAGCGCGCGTCCTCTTTGCGTGCGAGCGAGACGCCGATGCCGCCCATCGCCTGACGCGCGGCCTCAGCGGCTGCGGCGGCTTCCGTTGTGTCGACTGCCATCACGCTACTCCTGCGGTATTCTCGGCGGCGTTTGCGGCCGCGGCGTGCTGGATCGCCTTGACGATGTTCATGTAGCCGGTACATCTGCAAATGTTGCCGCTGATACCCCAGCGAATCTCGTCCTCGGTGGGATGCGGGTTGGCTTCGATGAGCGCTTTTCCGACCAGCATCATGCCGGGGGTGCAGAAGCCGCACTGCAGCCCGTGTTCCGCGTGGAACCCCACCTGGATCGCGTCGAGCTTGCCGCCCGCGGCCAGACCTTCGACTGTGGTGACCTTCTTGCCGTCGAGCATCGGCGCGAGCAACGTGCAGGACTTGACCGGCCGGCCGTCGAGCAACACCGTGCAGGCGCCGCAGTTGCTGGTGTCGCACCCGATGTGCGTCCCGGTCATCCCCAACTTCGTGCGGATGAGATCGACGACGAGCGTACGCGGCTCGACGTCGACGCTTTTCTCAGTTCCATTGATCTCGAACGTCACCTTCATGCCGCTGCTCCCTGGGCGCGATTGATCGCGGTGTGCAGGCCACGCTGCACGAAGACCCGTGCAACGTCGCGCTTGTACTCCGCACTCCCCCGGATGTCTGCCTTCGGCTCGGCTGCCTCACCCGCCAGCCGGGCCGCCTCCGCGATCACCGCATCCGTCGGCTCCTGTCCGGCGAGCGCGGCCTCAGCGGCCGTCGCTTTGATGCTGTGCGCACCGACGGCGCACAGGCCGATGCCCGCAGTTGCGATGCGGCCGTCATCACCGAGCACAACGTGGACAGCGGCCGCCACGCTGGCAAAATCGCCGACCTTGCGTTCCAGCTTGAGATAGGTCCCTCCGGAGCGACCCGAGCCGACCGGGATCCGTATCTCAGTCATTACCTCGTCGGCGTGCAGACCGGTGGTGAAGGGGCCTTCGAAAAAGCCGGCGGCCGGCAGCACGCGCTCGCCGCCCGCGGACTTGACGACGAACTCTGCACCAACCGCGAGCATCACCGCGCCCCAGTCACCGGCGGGATCCGCATGACAAACGGAACCGCCGACGGTTCCCATGTTACGGATGAGCGGATCGGAGATGAGCGGCGCCGCGTCGAGAAGAACGTCGAGCGTCCCGCGCAGTTCAGTAGCACTCTCGACATCACGATGGCGAGTACGTGCGCCAATCCGCACATGCCCGTTTTCTCTACGAATTCCCTCGAGTCCCTCGACCCTTCCTATATCAACGACAATGACCGGAGCCGCAAATCGTAGTTTCAGTAAAGGTATCAGGCTCTGCCCTCCGGCGAGCACCTTCGCATCGTCACCGTGCTGACCCAAGAGGCTGAGCACCTCGTCAAGCGCCCCCGGCGCGATGTAGTCGAACGCGGCAGGGAACATCCGAGACCTCCGGGATTTGACTCGATGACTCTCGAGGCAGTGTCCGGCAGTGGACAGAGGTCAAGGGTACGCCACCAAGAGAGGCGGCGAAAACTGCCGCGCCGCCAACAGGTGACATTGGAAATACCCTTGTCCTGGCGGTGACTATGATGGTTGTCGGCATCCCGACCCCGGGTGGAGGATCAGAACTCTGACGATGTTGACGCACGCCGCCGCCACCGAACTCGAATCAGTCGCCGGCGCGCAGCGGCGTCTGCTCGAGCAGGTTGGCGTACTCCCACCCGAGACGATCGGCCTCGACGCCGCACTCGGCCGGATCCTCGCCGAGGCGATCTCCTCGCAGACCGATCTCCCCGGCTTCGACAACTCCGCCATGGATGGGTATGCCGTGCGTGCAGCCGATATCACGCATGCTTCAGCCGGCGACCCGGTGCGCCTCCCGGTCGCCGGTGAATCGCGAGCCGGAGCGCTTCCCGGTGCACACGTCGCGGGGACCGCGATGCGGATCATGACCGGCGCACCCATGCCTGGCGGCGCGGACACCGTGGTGCGCCAGGAGGACACCTCGCGAGACGGCGCCACCGTGCTCATCGAGGTGGCGACACCACTCGGTACCAGCGTGCGCCCGCGCGCCGCGGATATACGCGCCGGAGACACGGTGCTCGAGCCCGGCCAGCAGATGAGCAGCATCGATATCGGCGTGGCGGCGGCGCTCGGCCACGACCGTCTCCTGGTAGGAGGACGGCCGCGCGTCGCCCTGCTCGCCACCGGGGATGAGCTGGTGCCGGCGGGAACGCCTCCGGGTCCCGCGCAGCTCGTGGATTCCAACTCTCCAATGCTCACCGCCGCTGTTCTCGAGGCGGGTGGCGCTCCCACATTTCTTGGCATCGCTCAAGATTCGAAGGAGTCAGTGCGCGCACTCCTGGAGGCGGCGTCCTCGTCCGACCTCGTGGTGAGCAGCGCCGGCGTCAGCGTCGGTGACCACGACTGGGTCCGCGAGGTGGCCGCAGAGTTAGGGACCATGTCGACGTGGCGGGTGGCCATGCGTCCCGGCAAGCCCGTGCTGATCGGAACGCTGCGAGATGCAATCTTCATCGGCCTGCCCGGCAACCCGGTCAGCAGCTCGGTGACGTTCGAGCTCTTCGCGCGACCGGTGATTCGCAAGATGCAGGGTGCGCACGAGCTGCACCGGCGGCGGCTGCTCGTACGGACCGGTGAGCAGCTTTCAAAACCCGCAGGGCTCGAGACCTACAGCCGCGCCGTCCTTCGAGCCTCGGAAGACGGTGGCCTGCCACGCGCGCACAGTGCCGGCGACCAGGGTTCGTCGATGATGCATTCGCTCACTCGCGCCGACTGCCTGCTCGTGTTTCCTGCAGATCTCGAGGTCATCGCGGCCGGAACGATCGTCGAGGCGATTCCCCTGCGATGACGGCCGTTTCCGCGCTGCCGGCGGTGCTGGCCGGTCCCGACCGGCTGGATCGCTCCCTGCGTGACGTGCGCATCTCGGTCACCGATCGCTGCAACTTCCGCTGCCCGTACTGCATGCCGAAGGCGCGCTTTGGACCTGGACACCGGTTCCTGCCTCGCGCCGAAGCGCTCGATGCGCGCGAGATCATCCGGCTCGCAGGAGTGTTCGCATCACTCGGAGCGACCAAGATCCGCTTGACGGGCGGCGAACCGCTCCTCCGCACGGACCTCGTCGCAATCGTTGAGGGCATTGCAAGACTCGGCGTGCCGGACATCGCGCTGACCACCAACGGCGCTCTGCTCCGCCGCTGGGCGGGCCGTCTGCGCGACGCTGGTCTCCACCGTGTCACGGTCAGCCTCGACTCCCTCGACCCGGCGGTCTTCAGCGCTATGAGTGACTCGCGGATTGGGCTCAGCGAGGTGCTCGACGGGATCGCCGCCGCGCGTGATGCGGGCCTCGAGCCCATCAAGTTGAACTGCGTGGTGCAGCGCGGCGTCAATGAGGACGGGCTCCTCGACCTCGTCGGCTTCGCGCGTCGCGAGGGACTTCGGCTGCGCTGCATCGAGTACATGGACGTCGGCGCGACCAATGGCTGGCGCCTGGCCGACGTGGTGAGCGGTGAGGAGATCCTCGAGCGCGTCGGCCGCGTATACCCGCTTCTCGAGGAGTCGTCCGCTCCGACAGCCGTTGCCCGTACATATCGATTTGCCGACGGCGCGGGTGACCTCGGCGTGATCACATCCGTGAGCCACCCCTTCTGCGGCGACTGCACGCGGGCGCGCCTCAGCGTCGACGGCAAGCTCTACACCTGCCTCTTCGCGACCTCGGGCATCGACCTCCGCGAGCCGCTGCGGTCCGGTGCGGATGACGACACGCTGCGTCGCATCGTCGCTGATCGCTGGAAGCGTCGCGACGATCGCTACTCCGAGTTGCGCGGGCTCGGGATCGCCCAGGGTGATCGCATCGAGATGTCGTACATCGGCGGGTGACCGATGGATGACGTCACCGTCCTCGTCTTCGGACCGCTGCGCGAGCGCGTCGGCATCGCCGAGATCCACGTCGCCGGTGGCACTGTGCAAGAGGTGTGGGACGAGCTCGTCCGACGGCATCCGGCTGCGGCGCTTGACGCCGGATCAGTCCGTGCGGCGCGCAACCTCGGCTATTGCGAGTGGAACACCGTGGTCCACGGCGGAGACACGGTCGCGTTCATCCCTCCGGTCTCGGGCGGGAGCGACGATGACTCGCTGGTGCGGGTGTGGATCACCAACGCTCCGATCGACATCGGGGCGGTGATCGCCGGCGCCGGTACCTCGCGCGACGGCGCGGTCGCAACCTTCGTTGGCAGGGTGCGTGACCACAACGACGGGGTTGCGGTGCACCGCATGGACTACGAGGCCTACGCGGAGATGGCCGAGGCCGAGATGCGGCGCATCGGCGAGGAGCTGTTTGCACGCGGCGGGATCGGCACGATCACCATCGTGCACCGTGTGGGTGCGCTGCTCGTCGGCGACGCGAGCGTGGTCGTGGTGGTTGCGGCCCCGCATCGAGACACCGCATTCCCCGCCTGCCAGGAGGCATTGGAGATGATCAAGCGGACCGTGCCGGTGTGGAAGCGTGAGCACCGAGCCGATGGTGCGATATGGGTCGACGCCCGTCACGGAGCGGCACGCGAGGCAACCTCATGAAAGAGAACCGACTCACGCATGTCGATGCAGTCGGCCGCGCGCATATGGTCGACATCAGCGACAAACCGGTGACCCAGCGCAGCGCCACCGCGCGAGGCCGCGTCAGCTGCAGCACTGAGGCCGTGGAGCGGATCGCCGCCGACAGCGTTGCCAAGGGCAGCGTCCTCGACACCGCGCGACTGGCCGGCATGATGGGCGCCAAGCGCACGTCGGACCTCATCCCTCTCTGCCATCCCCTCGCGCTCCGTCATATCGATGTCGACCTGCGCCTCGACACCTCCGAGACGCCCGGAGTTGTGATTGAGGCAACGGCGCGCGTAGAAGGCCCCACTGGCGTCGAGATGGAGGCGCTGACCGCCGTCGCGATCGCGGGTCTCACCGTCATCGACATGATCAAGGCGGTGGATCACTGGGCCACGCTCACCGACGTGACCCTGGTGCACAAGGAGGGCGGCCGGAGCGGGTCGCTCGACCGGCCGGAGACGCCCTAGGACGCGGGACTCGACGGCTCTGGGTGCGTCGTGTCGCCTGCGAGCAGCGCGAGTGCGTGCGGCAGTGCAGGCCACACCGCGTCGAGACACTCGGCCACGGCGTTGGGACTCCCGGGCAGCGACAGCACGAGACAGTTGGTCATGACGCCGACGACCTGCCGTGAAAGCATCGCGTGAGGCGTTGACTTGAGCCCATCGTGACGCATCACCTCGGCCATCCCCGGGACCTCGTAGTCGAACATCGGCAGCAGCGCCTGCGGTGTCACATCGCGAGGGCCGATGCCGGTGCCGCCGGTGAGGATGAGCACGTCGGCGTGCTCCGCGCATCGCCGCACCGCCGCGCGAATCGACTCGAGGTCGTCGGGCACGCTCTCACGCGCGACAACATCGGAGGGAAGCAGCGCGAATCGCGCCACGATCACGTCGCCGCTGCGGTCATCGGCGTCGATCCCGCGGCGGCTGTCGCTCACAGTGATCTCGGCCGCGCGCCATCGATGCTCGTCATTCACTGGCGAATGATCCGCTCGTGGCCGGCGTAGACATTCATCTGCTCACCGCGGAGGAAGCCTATCAAGGTCATCCCCGAATCCGACGCGAGCTCGACGGCGAGGCTGGACGGCGCGGAAATGGCTGCCAGCAAAGGAATCCCGGCCATCAGCGCCTTCTGCGTCAACTCGAAGCTGGCGCGGCCGGACGCGAGGATCATGTGCGATCGTAGCGGCAATCGCCCCTGTGTCGCCGCCCATCCGACCACCTTGTCGAAGGCGTTGTGCCGGCCGACGTCCTCGCGGAGACAGAGCAGCGATCCTGTGCTGTCGAAGAGCGCCGCAGCATGCAGTCCACCGGTGCGGGAGAACTGTCGCTGCGCCGAACGCTGGACGGCGGGAAGGCTGAAGAGAAGTGCCGGCGAAACACGAAGCGGATCGTCGACGACGTTGTAGGCCGACGTGGTACGGACCGCTTCGATGCTCGCCTTGCCGCACATGCCGCATGACGAGGTCATGTAGAAGCCACGCGGCGTCACCTCGCGAGCTGGCGCGGCTGCGGCGAGCGTGACCTCGACGATGTTGAGCTCCCCGGTCGCGGCCGCGGCGTCGGGGCACATCCGCATCGACGCGATCTCATTCGCCTCGCGAACGATGCCCTCGGTGATCAGGAACCCGGCGACGAGGTCGAAGTCGTCCCCGGGGGTGCGCATGGTGACCGAGAGCGAGACGTCCCCGATCCGGATCTCGAGTGGCTCCTCGGTGCTGACGTCGTCACTCCGCCATGTCACGGCGCCACCGGCCGCAACCTGCATCACACGTCTGTGGCGCACGGTCATACGGACCACCATAGCGGCGTCCCCACGCTCGATGGTGCCCGGACGACATCATTGGTTCCATGACCGACGCCCCCGACACCGGCGACGTGCTCGGCGAGCTCGCCTCGAAACTGAGCGCTGGCCGCAGCGACATGGATCCGCTGGAGCCGCTCGACCTCGCCGGCCGAGCGCGCCTGCTCCGGATCGCTCGTGACGTCGCGCATGCCACCCAGCGTCAGAACGCACCGCTCGCCGCCTACCTGATCGGTCGCTTCGTCCAGGACGCCATCCGATCGGGCGTTTCGCAGGCTGACGCCATCGACCAGGCGGCGTCGGTGGTGCGGTCGCTCATCGGAGAGTCTCCGGACTGACTGCAGCCACGTCCTCGGGCGTGTTGAGGTTGCGGGCGAACCTCTCAGAGATGCCCGCCGCGCGCCACTCGCTCTCGGGGACACGACGGGCTTTCACACGCGCGATCAGACCGCGGAGCGAACGGTCCGGTCCGGCGAGCGCTGCCTCCGCCTCTTCAAGAATGGACGTCGCGTAGACAGCATGAAGGGGCTCGACACCGCCGGCCGTCTCGCACACCGCCACATCGGCGTCGCCGATGACGCCGGCCAGCAGCTGGAGGAGGCGCGGATCGATCCAGGGAAGATCCACCGCCACGACCGTGAGGAGCAAGTGCGGTGATGCCCGCAACGCCGCGACGACCCCGCCGAGCGGACCCGCGTCCCGCACTGCATCGGTGACCGATTGGCGGCCGTCAAGGGTCGTGGCCGTATCACCGGGAGCGATGAGCACCGGGTCGCAGACTTCGTCGAGGTGCGCAACCGCCCGCGCAAGCAGGGTCGTTCCGCCGAGCGTGATGGTCGCTTTGTCGACACCCATGCGCGTGCTCCGACCACCGCAGAGGACCACTCCGGCAAGTCCTGCGCCGCGACGCGCACGGTCGTGCCGAATCGCGTCTTCGTCAGCTGCGAATGGGGGCTCCACTGGACGCAAGCTTACGAGAAGCCAGCGCCGAACCCCGCGTGACTGCGAACGCTGCGTTGCCGCAGCGACGCCGTCGCGCTAAGCGTTCAGACCGTTGCTGACGTTCGAGAAGACGTTGTTCGCCTGGTGTCCGACGACACCGACCACGATGATGACGAAGATCGCGACCAGGACGATGATGAGCCCGTACTCGACGAGCCCCTGGCCACGTTCGTCATCGCGCCGCCGGGTGGTGGGAGCGGTCCACGACCTCACCAGGGCTACCAACGCGGGGAAGAATGCCGGGATCATGTCGACGAGCATCAGTCACATGCGGCGGCCAGACGTTGTGGTTGGGTGACGAGCTTGTTTCGGTGATCACCAACAGAAATGGCGCCTGTTACCCGGCCGTTACCCGCGGCTCAGCGGGCGAGTTCAGCGCTCTTGATTGCCGCGCCGTATCCCTCGGGCAGCGGCCGCGGAGGCTGCGGCCCCACGTACAGCGCAGACGGCCGGATCAGCCGGTTGTTGGCCGCCTGCTCCGCGATCGCGGCGGTCCAGCCGACCGTGCGGCTCGATGCAAATGTGGGCGTGAACATATCGGGCGGAATGCCGACGCTGTTCATCACCACGCCGGCGTAGAACTCCACGTTGGTGTACAGGCGGCGGCCCGGCTTGAGCTCATTGAGGACGCGCAACGCGGTCTGCTCCACCTGGACGGCGAACTCCGCCTGATCACCACCGAGCTCGATGGCAACCTCACGGAGCAGGGTCGAGCGTGGATCGTCGGTCTTGTAGACGCGGTGGCCGAAGCCCATCAGGCGCTCGCCGGACGAGATCTCGTGCCGCAGGTATTCCTCGGCCTTGTCCGGGGTGCCGATCGCATCCAGCATCGCCAGCGCTCGCGACGGCGCACCACCGTGGAGCGGGCCGGCCAGGGCGCCGATGGCTCCGGTGAGTGCCGACCCGATGTCCGATCCCGTCGAGGTGATCACCCGTGCGGTGAACGTCGACGAGTTGAAGCCGTGGTCCATGGTGAGAATCAGGTACTGCTCGAGCGCGCGGATCGCGCGGTCGTGGGGCCGCTCCCCGGTGAGCATCTGGATGTACGCGCCCACGTAGCCGAGGTCCGCGTCCGGTTCGACCGGCTCGAGGCCGAGGTGATGCCGGTGCAGGCGCATGAGCACCACCGGGACGACCGCCGCCATCTTCAGGCACTCTCGGCGAACCTCATCGGCGGGGATGTCGAGCGTGGGTTTCTGTTCCAGCGCGGCGCCGGTGATCGACACCGCCGACCGCAGCGCCATGAGCGGCGTGTACCCGGGCAGCGCCGCGATCCGCGGGAGCATGTCCGCGACCGACTCCGGGAGCGAGCGAGCCTCGACAGCACGCTTGGTGAACTTCTTCAGCTGTGCATCGTCGGGGAGCTCGCCCTCGACGAGGAGGTGCCACACCTGCTCGAAGGAGCAGCGGCGGGCGAGCTCGACGGCGTTGTAGCCGCGGTAGTGAAAGAAGCCCTCCTCGCCGCGCACGTCGCCGACAGAGGTTTCCGCCACGGCCACGCCCTCAAGGCCGCGTGGCGCAAGCGCGGGAGGAGCCGACCCGGCCGGCTGGACGTCCTCGATGTGCGCGACCCGGACCACATGGCGGATCGAGAGGATGCCAGCCACACGGTCGCCGTCCATCACGGGGAGGTGGCGGAAGCGCCGCTCCCGGAAGACCTCGAGGCCCTTCTCCACCGTGTCGGTGACTGACACCGTGACCGGTTCCTTGGTCATGACCTCATCCACCTTGGCAGTGCCGGGGTCGATGCCGTGGCCCACCGAGCGGAGGAGATCGCGTTCGCTGATCATCCCTTTCAACCGGCCGTGCGAATCGAGCACGGCTGCCGCACCGACGTTTGCGCCATCCAGGATCACCGAGGCTTCGGCGAGGGTGATGCTGGTGGGCACGACCACCGCCGGCTTGTGCATGACGTCAGCGACGGTCAGTGATGCGGTCACGGTGTCAGTCTAGCGCTGTCCACCGGGAGCCCCGATGCGGCAATGCTGCGGTCCGCGTGCGCGGGAGGCCGCCCGGGCGTCACGATCTGTCGACCACATGACTGGCGACATCGATACCCGCGCTCGGGACACCGGCGACATGGATCCGGAGGCATATCGGCAGGCGNNACGCCGGGATCGGTGCGCAGCGCGCTGCCCGGATCCCCGCCGACCCAGAGCGAGCCGATCGATGCGGTCCTCGCCGACGTCGATGCACTGCTGGTTCCCGCGACCACGCACTGGCAGTCGCCGGGATTCATGGCCTACTTCGCCTCGACCGGCTCTGCGCCGGGAATCCTTGGGGAGACGCTCGCGGCTGCATTCAATGTCAACGCGATGCTCTGGCGCACCGCTCCGGCGGCGACAGAGCTCGAGCAGGTCACGCTCGACTGGCTTCGGCAGATGGTCGGTCTGCCCCAGCCACTCTTNNTGGCGGCGGCGCGCGAGGCGCAGACCGATCTGCGCATCCGCGAGCTCGGCATGATCGGACGTCCCGAGCTGCCCCGCCTCCGCTACTACGCATCGACCGAGGCACACTCGTCCGTCGAGAAGGCCGGCATCGTGCTCGGTGTCGGCCGCGATGGGCTGCGCCGGATTCCAGTCGACGAACGCTTCCGCATGGATCCGGTGGCGCTCCGCCAGGCGATCCACGAGGATCTGACTGCCGGGATCCGCCCATTTGCTGTCGTGGCAACGGCTGGAACGACGTCGACGACGAGCGTCGATCCGATCCCCGCGATCGCGGCGCTCTGTGAGCAAAATGACCTCTGGCTGCACGTTGACGCGGCATACGGCGGCGCTGCGGCGATCGTGCCAGAGCTGCGCTGGGTGCTCGACGGCGCCGAGCGAGCCGACTCGATCGTGGTCAACCCACACAAGTGGCTGTTCACGCCGATTGACTGCAGCGTGTTGTGGACTCGGCGTCCCGACGTGCTTCGCGACGCCTTCTCGATCGTGCCCGAGTACCTCGCCAGCACCGACGGCTCCGAGCAGGATGCCCCGAATCTCATGGACTATGGGACGTCGCTCGGCCGTCGCATGCGCGCGCTCAAGCTGTGGATGGTCATCCGCCATTTCGGTACCGACGCGCTCGCGCAACGCATCCGCGAGCATTGCGAGTATGCGTGGACGCTCGCGCGCTGGGTCGATGCCGAGCGGGATTTCGAGCTGCTCGCACCGGCACCGCTGAGTGTCGTCTGCCTGCGCGCGCATCCTCCAGGACTCGACGATCCGGGAACACTCGACTCACTGAATCAGCGCGTCCTCGAGCGGATCAACAGCGCGGGACGATTCTTTGTGAGTCACACAAAGTTGCGTGGTGCGTTCGCGATTCGCGTTGCCTTCGGCAACCTGCGTCAGGATCAGCGGCATCTGCGCGGAATCATCGCGGCCTTGCGAGGTGCCATCGACGATGTAGGATGAAGCGCGATGTTCCGCGCCCTCGGGGCGAGACTCACCCTCGACCATAAGGGGGTGGCCGGAGCTGCGCTTTTCGAAGCAGCGGCTCAGCGAATGTGGCATTGGGCAACGAGTGGTCTTAAGACTTCCGCGGACGTGTTGTCCGAAGGTGAGCTTCTGGAGAATGGTCAGGAAGTCCACGTGATTCGCTGCGACAGCGACAACCGATCGCTGTGTCGCGTCACCCTGCAACGCGCGGACGAATGGGATCCATCGTTGTTGTGGGTGACCACTTTCGATGCGGTGCTCACCGGTCAAACGGTCGATGTCGGAGTGTCGGTGGAGCAGGATCTGCGCCACCTTCGAGTCCCGCCGTCACCGCTGGCCCCACCGCTTGTCGCGTTACTCCATGACTTCGTGAGCGAGGGTGCGACCGCCGGATCGCAACGCCTGCGCGCGATTCCCGAGCCGATCGTCGGGAGCGAGCAGATCGACGCATTTGTTCAGTCGTGTCTCCTCGATCCCGGACGGC
The DNA here is from genome assembly GCA_003132525.1 of Candidatus Dormiibacterota bacterium. Lineage (GTDB taxonomy): Bacteria > Chloroflexota > Dormibacteria > Aeolococcales > Aeolococcaceae > Palsa-851. Next base: position 48,399 of record PKXZ01000016.1, read on the forward strand.
GTCTCCCAGTCGTGCTGTTCAGCGCCATCAAGGAGGAGGACGCTGTCTACCCGGTCGACGCCGGCAACCCGGCCCTGACCGCACGAGAGCTCTGCGGACTCGCGCACGTCTACGTCATGCCTCGGGTCGAGGATTCGCACCGCCTCACCAAACGGCTGGGCATGCTTTCCGTCTACGACGGTGCGGTGCGCATCTACTGGCCGCGGCTCCGGCTCGCCGATCCGCCGCCACGCCATCCCCTCCATCTCCGTCAGCGGCTCAACACGTCCAGCGGGCCTGCCATCATTCGTCGCGTGGTCGAGGCAGGCGCTCGCTCCTATCGCCCCCCGGACGGGACCGCCACGCTGCTTGCCATTCGCTGGCGCGAGAACGAAGAGGAACGCATCGCCGCGATCACCCATGATCCCGACCCGGCCCATCAAGCGGCGTTGCTGCGCGATGAGCTGCTTCGCGTCATCGACGCCAAGGTGGCGCTCGAGCACGAGATGGAGATGCTGCAGCATCAGTTGATGCGTGCCGACGAGGGAGATTCCCTGCTGACGGGGGTTTCGACCGCACCCCGCCCGGCGACCGAGCTGACCGGGAGGCAGGCGCCGCCGGTTCGCGAGGCGGCAGCGACCAACCCCGATGACGTCATCTCGTCGGACTGACCCATGCCGCTGCACCACCGCGCCCACGACGCTGCCGATGCGACCATCGCGATCAACCCGCTCTACGCACAGTCCGGCGAGACCCAGACGGTCCCGAAGCTCCACCTCCCCCATGGGGAGCTCTCGCCCGATACCGCGTATCAGGTCGTGCACGACGAGCTGATGCTGGACGGCAACGCGCGCCTCAACCTCGCGACCTTCGTCACCACCTGGATGGATCCGCAAGCGAAGCGACTGATGAGCGAGTCCCTCGACAAGAACGCGATCGACAAGGACGAATACCCACAGACCGCGGAACTCGAGCGCCGTTGCGTGCACATTCTGGCCGGGCTCTGGCACGCGCGCGGGGCGCACGCCGGAGTCGGCTGCTCCACCACCGGCTCGAGCGAAGCCGCGATGCTCGCGGGGCTCGCACTGAAATGGCGCTGGCGAGAGCGCCGGCGCGCCGCTGGACTCCCGGTCGACACACCCAACCTCGTGATGGGCATCAACGTCCAGGTGTGCTGGGAGAAGTTCTGCCGCTACTGGGATGTCGAACCCCGCTACGTGCCCATGGAGGGCGAGCGTCGCCACCTCACCGCCGAGACGGCGATCCCGCTCTGCGACGAGAACACGATCGGGGTTGCGGCGGTCCTCGGATCGACGCAGGACGGCAGCTACGAACCGGTGGCGGCAATCGCCGCGGCTCTCGAGCAGCTCGCGGCGAGCGGGGGTCCCGACATCCCCGTGCACGTCGACGCAGCGTCGGGCGGTTTCATCGCACCGTTCCTCCAGCCCGACCTGGTCTGGGATTTCCGCCTGGACCGGGTGGTCTCGATCAACACGTCGGGACACAAGTACGGCCTGGTGTATCCCGGAGTCGGCTGGGTGGTGTGGCGGGATCGCGAGGCGCTGCCGGAGGACCTCATCTTCAATGTGAACTACCTGGGCGGCAGCATGCCCACCTTCGCGCTCAACTTCTCACGGTCGGGATCCAATGTGGTCGCCCAGTACTACCAGCTCATCCGGCTCGGCTTCGAGGGATACCGGCGGGTGCAGCAGGCGTGCCAGGACAACGCGATGCACCTCGCTGCGCAGATCGCCAAGCTCGGCCCGTTCCACCTGCTCACCGATGGCAGTGAGCTGCCCGTTTTCGCGTTCACGGTTGATCCGGACGCCGGCTACAGCGTCTATGACGTCTCCGACGCGCTGCGCAAACGCGGCTGGCAGGTGCCGGCGTACTCGTTGTGCGCCAACCTCGAAAGCATCTCCGTGCTTCGCGTGGTCGTACGCAACGGGTTCTCACGCGACCTCTCCGACCTCCTCGTCGACGACCTGAAACGCGAGGTGAGCCTGCTGAAACACACCGTCACCGCGCAGCCGCACGCCGAGCGGCAGCGCTTCCACCACTGACCCGTCAGGTCCGCCGGGGGGTTCGCCCCGACACCACGCGAGTCACCCCCAGGTCGTCCTTGGTCCACGTCACGTCGACGAGGCCGGCGGCACGAAGTGTCGCCTGGGTCCGTCGCGACAGGTACGTTCCGACTTCGACGAGCAGGACTCCGCCCGGCTTCAGCCACTCGTGCGCTTCGGCCGCGAGTCTGCGCACCAGCCCGAGCCCGTCATCGGAACCATCCGTGAGTGACACGATCGGCTCGAACTCCCGGATCTCTGTCGGCAACTCCTTCAGGTCGCTGCGAAGCACGTACGGCGGGTGGATGGTGAAGACATCGATCGTCCCGCGCAGCCGCCTCGGCAGCGCGTCGAGGAGATCGCCCGCACGGAAGTGCGCATTGTTGAGCCCGAGACGGTCCGCGTTGTCCTTGCCGAGTGCGGCGGCGTCAGTCGAGATATCGACGCCCCACACGTCCGAGTCGCGGACCTCGCTGGCCACCGCGAGCGCGACAGGTCCGGCACCGGTGGCGACGTCCACTGCGACGCGCTTCCCGCGGTGGCGGCGCAGCGCCTTGATGGCCTCCTTCGCCAGCAACTCGCTCGACGCCCGCGGTACGAAAACGGTGTCCCTGATCAGGAGATCGAGTCCGCGAAACTCGTAATGGCCCTTGATGCGCGGGATGGGCTCTCCCTTGACACGGCGGGCCACCATGGCCGCGTAGCGCTTCTTTGAGCTGCGGTCGAGGACTCGGTCGAGTGTCGCAGCGGTGAGCTTGCGACGGAGCACCTCGGTCATCAACTCCTCGGCGTCATAGCGCCCGAGATTGCGGTCCCAATGGTCAATCGCGGTCGACTTGTCGATCTTTCGTATCGCTTTGTCGATGTGCTCGGTGACGGTGAGTGGGGGCATTGCCCGCGCATGGTAAGCGCTCGCACGACCGCCACGTGCACCATATTCCCGTGCGCGCGACGCCCCCTCCGACTCCAGGCCTCTGTGCATCGTGCGCGCACGCGCGGCTGGTGCCAGGCGCCCGATCCACGTTCGTACGCTGCGGGCTCGCGGATACCGACAGTCGCTTTCCTCGCTATCCACCGCTCCCCGTGCTTCGGTGCGACGGGTTTGTCGGCGACAGTGGTCAGGCGACCCGGCGCTGACCACCTCCCTGCATCGTGCGCTCGCGGTGGGGCAGGTACGAACGATCACCGATCCAGGGCGCCGGCGGAACGCCGAGGCCCTTGGTCACCTGATTGAGCCACGCGCCGTACTTGCTGCGGAGCATGCTGAAGTCTTCCCACGCCTTATCCGGATTGTGGAGCTGGTATCCGGCGCGCTCGAGGCGTCCGCACGCCTCATCGAACTCCTGACGCTCGACGCCGACGACGGGTTCTCCAACGTAGTGGAAGTGGTCGCGCATGTCGGCGACGAAATGGGTACCGACCTTGTGCATGAGCCGCGCTTGACCGATAGGGCCGCCGTCAATTGTGGTGAGCACCAGCGTCGCGGCGTCCATGACGGCACCGAAGGAATTGGCCCACGCCTCGTTGTCGTGCGACGACCGGAAGTAGAAGAGCAGCGGATATGACAGGTGGCTCTCGATGACATCGACCGTCCACAGCCGCCACTCGTCGAAGGTGGCGATGAGTTGTGCCGGCATGCCGTCCTTGGCGCAGGTCTCGAGCAGCTGTATGCCGGTGGGGGGTGCGCCGGCCAGCGCGTCGAGCGCCACCACCGCGGTCTCGCGCCGCTGGAAGGAGCTGAAGAGCGAGAACAGGAGGCTGATGACCAGCGCGAAGAGACCGAAGCCGCTCGCCGCCTCGATGGCCGCGAAGGTTCGTGTCGCGATGCCCGTCGCCTCGATGCCCGCCACAGAGAACGCCAGCATCCGGCCGGTCGAGAAATACAGCGTCGTGCCGAATGAATCGGGTTGCGGCTGCAGGCCGGCGTGCAGACCGCTGAAGATGAGCGCGTACCCGAGGATGAACGAGAAACCCCATATCACGAGCAGCGTCACCAGCATCATCGGCGCGAAGGCGGCAAGCGCCGTCTCGCGCATCTGCAGCTTCTTGGGAACCTCCGCGATCTTTCTCCAGACGCGCCATGCCCCGCGGATGAGCGTGAAGCTCAGGCGCACGCGGCCCACCGCCGGCCGTGGCATGACCACGGACTGGAACACGTCGTAGATCGTCACCAGGACGATCACGGCGCCCAGGGCTACCTGGAGCCCGTCAGTGACGCTCACGACTCGAGCTGGTTGCGCATCTCGGTGAGCTCCGCAAGCACCTCCTGTATCGCGTCCAAGTCCTCCGAATCGACCGCGACCTTGCGCAGTGCCGCAAGCTCGGCGATCGCGCCGTCCATCGTGTCGACAGTGTGCGGTGGATCGTCCCACCGCCTCGAGAGCAGCCGCAACCCGAGTCCCCGCGCCTGATCGGCGACGTTGCTCACCTCCGTCCGCTCATCGATGTGCTGCCTCAGCCCCCGGGACGCCACACGGTCTTGACGTTCACGAACTCGCGAAGTCCGAAGCGATGGAGCTCGCGCCCGTACCCGGAGTAGCCGATACCCCCGAAGGGGAGCCGGGGGTCGGAGTGCGTCATCCCGTTGATGAACACACCACCGGTGCGCATGCGCGCCGCGACGGCGAGTCCGCGGTCGGGGTCGCCGCTCCAGACGTTGCCACCGAGCCCGTAGACCGTTCGGTTGGACACCGCAACCGCCTCATCGTCACCGTGCACACGTGTGACCGCGGCAAGTGGACCGAAGGTTTCCTCGGTGAACGCGGTCATCTCGGGGGCGCACCGTCGGAGCACCGTCGGCTCGAAGTAGAAACCCGGTCCCTCGGGAGCGTTGCCGCCCCACATCACCTCGGCGCCGGCCGCGACGCTTGCGTCGAGCTGAGCGCGGAGCGTGCGCCGCAGGTCGTCTCGCGCGAGCGGACCCATGTTGGTCGCAGGGTCGCTGGGATCACCGACTCGCAGCGCGCGTGCCTCGGCGGCAAGCCGCTCCTCGAAATCGGCCGCGACCGAGTCGTCGACGATGAAGCGCTTGGCGGCGATGCAACTCTGGCCGGCATTCTGGAAGCGCGACTTCGCTGCCGTCGCGGCCGCCGCCGGGATATCCGCATCGTCGAGCACGATGAACGCGTCCGAACCACCAAGCTCGAGCACACACTTCTTCAGATTGGCGCCGGCAATGCTGCCGACGCTGCGCCCTGCCGCGGTGCTCCCGGTGAGGCTCACGGCATTGATGCGGCGATCCGCGATGAGGCCGGCGACCGCGTCGATGGGAACCACCAGCACCGTGAAGACTCCCTGCGGGAAGCCGGCATCGCGCACCGCGTCGGCGAGGCGGAACGCACAGCGGGTGACGTTGTTCGCGTGCTTCAACACAACGCAGTTGCCGGCGGCGACTGCCGGCGCGAAGCAGCGCATCACCTGCCAGTACGGGAAGTTCCAGGGCATGCACGCGAGGATCGCCCCGAGTGGCTCGAAGGCGATGAAGCTTGCCGCCGAGTCACTCGGGGCCGGCTCGTCTGCAAGGTAGCGCGCAGCGTTGTCGGCGAAATACTCGCAGCAGAACGCACACTTCTCCACCTCGCCGCGAGCCTCGGCGAGCGGTTTGCCCATCTCCTCAGTGCACGTTGCCGCGAGCAGCTCGACATCGCGGCGCAGCACGGCGGCGAGGTCGCGCAGGAGCCGGCCACGTGCTTCGACCGCCGTCGCGGCCCAGCGACGTGCGCGGCGCGCGACCGTCTCCAACGCCGCGTCGACCTCATTGCCGGTGGTGATATCGAACGCTTCGATTTCCCTGCCGGTTGCTGGGTTTACGGAGCGCAGTTGGGCGACGGCCGTGGCCATTCGAGCGATGGTACGGCGGCCGTCACATCCTCCGTGTCGCGAGCACGAGGAGCGTCGAGTAGTGGTAGGTCATGGCGCCGCCGAGGCGGTCGATGACGTCACCGAGGGCATCAAGCAGCGCACGCCGCTGGCCGTCGGGCAGCCGAACATGATCGCTGTGCGTGGCGATGAATTCAGTCCACCTCGCCCGGTCGTAGACCGCGTCCCACCGAAAGGTGCGCGCCTCGATGTCGGTGAAGAGGCCTCCAGCGCCGAATTCCTCGAATCGATCTTCCGGTTCGTGACCAGGCTTGATCACCACGTTGGTCTTGGCGATCTCGGGAGCGATTCGCTCATACACCGCCTCGAGCGCTTCAGCGGCGACGGTATCCGGCCGGCCGCGGTTCCAGAACACGCCGAGGTGTCCGCCCGGGTGCAATAGCGAACCCGCCTTGGCGACGCCCACTTCGGGATCGACCCAATGCCAGGCCTGGCCGGACACGATCAGGTCATACATCCGCCCGCGCGGATCCCAGGTCTCGAACGTCGCCTCCTCCACCGTGACCCCATGGCTCCGGGCGATCGCCGCCATCGAAGGATCAGGCTCGACACCGAGCAGGTCGCATCCGCGCTCGACCAGCAGCCGCGCTGCCTTGCCGGTCCCGCACCCGACGTCGAGAACGCGCCGCGGCGAGAGCGCCATCAACGCATCGATGAGGGCGGGAGGGTACGAGGGCCGCGCCTTGTCGTAGAGCTCGGCGACACCTCCGAAGGAGAGCGCGCGGGCCCGATCCTCGTGGATGTGCTCCGGCTCGGTCGCCGCCATCGATCGTCAGCTCAGCCGCGAAGGCTGTGGTGTCAGCGCCGCTTCGACGTCCTCGGCAAAGCGCACGGCGTCGTGTGGTTGGAGGCGCGAGATCGTGACCCGGATGCCACGTGGGCTGGCGATGCGGAAGCGATCCCCGGCCAGCACCCCCCAACCGCGTTCTTGCAAAGCGGCGACGGTGGCGTCCTCGTGGGCGACCGGGATCCAGATGTTGAGCCCCGATCGCCCGTGTGACTCGATGCCACGGGCATGCAGCGCGGAGCGGACCGCCTCGCGACGCCTGGAGTAGGTGGCCGCGACCGAGGCGGCTCGGGCCGCCTCGTCGGGGTCGGTCCAGAGATGGACCACGAGGCGCTGGAGCAGATGGGAGACCCAGCCGGCGGCGAGCAGCCGGCGACCCTCGACCCGAGCGACGGTGGTCGCGTCACCCGACATGATCGCGAGGCGGAGGTCGGGTCCCAGCGACTTCGACACCGAACGGAGATGGGCCCAGCGCGCCCTCCCCGGCTCACAGAGTGTGTGACAGCGTCGTTCTGTGATGTCGAAGGCATGATCATCCTCGAGGACCAACACCGAGGGGTGGCCGGCGAGCACGCCACGGAGCTCCTCCGCTCGCTCGGCGTCGATCGCCGCGCCGTAGGGGTTCTGAGCGCGCGGTGTGACCGCGCAGGCGACGGCCCCAGCGCGAAGCGCCCGGGCCAGCCCTTCAGGACTGGGACCGCGGTCATCGATCGCCACCGGCATGACCGTGAGACCGAGAGCGGAGGCCAGGTCGATGATCCCGGGGTAGCAGGGATCCTCGACGGCGATGCGATCGCCAGAGCGCACATGCGCCATGAGTGCCAGCTGAACGCCGTCGAGGGCACCGCCAACCACGGTCATGTGATCGCTCGGCACCCTGTCGCGACCGAGACGAGCAGCGGCCAGGGCAATGAGCTCCGCATCGGATCCCGCGGCTCCGTAGAGCACCGGCTCGTGAGGGAGCGAGGCGAACGCCGCTCCGAGGTCGGGCAGGAGGTCTGGATCGGGGTTGCCCGACAGGAGGTCGACGACCCCAGGCGGCACGATCGGCCTGCCTCGCGGCGACGGCGGAACCCGCGGCGCGATGGTGGTGCCGAGCCGCCCGGCACCGGCAACCAGTCCGCGCCGGCGCAATTCGCGATATGCGGATGCGACAGTGGCGGTGCTGATGCCGCTATGGGAGGCCAGCGACCGGACGGTCGGAAGGCGCGTCCCGGCCGTGAGCTCCCCCTCGCGGATGCCGCGCTCGACGCTCTCCGCGATCTCGGACGCCCGGCGTCCGGTGATGTGATAACGTATCGGTACGTTCATCGCTTTGTATCATAACAAATAACACAGAACGTGTCCACGCACCAGATCCCCCGTCCTGAGGCGTCGCGAGCACAGATCGTGATCGCCTTTGCCGCGGTCTATCTCATCTGGGGCTCGACCTATCTCACGATCCACATCGCCAGTGAGACCATCCCGGCGCTGCTCATGTCGGGTGCGCGGTTCGTGCTCGCCGGGTTGGTGCTCCTGGCGTTCACCCACCGGCCGGGAGTGCCTCGCGAACGGTTGACGCTCATCCACTGGCGGTCGGCGCTGATCATCGGCGCGTGCCTGCTCCTCTTCGGCAACGGCGGGGTCGCGTGGGGTGAGCAGTACCTGCCCAGCGGATTCGTCGCGCTCATCATCGCGACGGTGCCGCTCTGGATGGCCCTGTTCGCGCCGGCCTTCGGCGGCCGCTGGATCAACTGGACCGCCGCTGTCGGCATCGCCCTCGGATTGGCCGGCATCATCCTGCTTGTGCGTCCCGGTGGCAGCGGGTCAGGGCACTGGCAGACGCTCGTCGTCCTGCTCGCCCCCCTCCTCTGGGCAATCGGCTCGCTCTACGCCCGCAACGCACCGTCGCCGAGGCAACCGCTCACCGCGATCGCCATGGAGATGATCGCCGGGGGCGTGCTGCTGACCATCGCGGGCGTCGCCGACGGGGAGCTCGGTCATGTCCATCTTGGTGCCATGTCCTTCGCCTCGATCGCGGCGTTCGTCTACCTGGTGCTCATCGGTGCGCTCGTCGGCTATGTCGCCTACATCTGGCTCCTCCACCACGTGTCGGTGACCGCCGCGTCCACCTACGCGTTCGTGAACCCGGTCGTGGCCGTCACGCTCGGAGCCGTGGTGCTGGGCGAGCAGGTGACCCCGCTCACCCTTGTGGCCGCCACGCTCATCGTCGGTGCGGTGGTGCTGCTCCTGATCGGCCAGAGCCGGAATTCAGCGCCCGCGGTCGTCCTCGAGACCCCGATCCGCGACGTCGCCTGACCGCGTCGCCTCCGGCGAGAGGTGACAATGGGCACGTGGACAGCGACACGTTGATCATCGACAACCCGGCGGAGCCACGCCAGCCTCGTCCTCGCATCGGCGTCAAGGACGTGCTCTGTGTCGGGCCGATCATCGCCAACACCATCTACTACTACGTCGGACTACCGCTCACGCCGCTGCTGCTCGGCCGCAACCCGGTGCTCCTGAGTGCGCTCCGCGGCAGCATCGCCTCGATGGTGGCTGCGGGCGGTTTCGCGAGAGTTGGAAAGGCGCCGCTGGTCCTGGCGCTGATCGCCCCCATCCCCATCTCGATGATCACTGACCCGTTCTTCTTCTGGGCGGGAAAACGGTATGGCCGCAGCCTGATCAACTACCTGAGCGAGTCGGACCCGCGCTGGCGCAAGCGTGCGGCACGAGGCGAGCGCTTCTTCAAGAAGTACGGCGTCTGGACGATCGTGCTTGCGCCCTTCCTGCCGGCGCCTTCGCCGCTCTTCTACATGGCGGCCGGCGAAGCGGGAATGTCCTTTGCCCTCTTTATCATTGCCGACCTGATCGGTACCCTGGCGTACATCGGGCTCATCGTCGGCGCGGGATGGGCGATCGGTCAGCCGGCGGTGACGGTCGCGCAGACGATCAGCAACTACGCGCTCTGGGTCATCGTCGCGATGGTTGTGCTCATCGTCGCGTGGTCAATGTATTCAGCATGGCATACACCCCGCGAAACGACGAGGCGCTGAGCGCCGGCACGCGTCCGCTCGTGACGCGCCGATGGCTGCTGGTCATCGCCGCAGTGCTGGCGCCGATCGTACTCGGCGCGCTCGCGACCATCGCGCTCTACGTGACCCGGCACCAGCCCGTGGTACCTCGAGCAACGTCCGCCGGTCCGCCGTCTGACATCAAGGGGTATGACGGATCGATCCTGGTGTTGCAGCCCCTCACCACTGCGCAGGTCCGTGTTCCTCTCGGAATCACCCTCGAGGTCGTGCTGCACCCCAACGTGGGTCAGGACATCCAATCGGTGAACAGCAGCATCCTCGTGCAGACGGCGAATCCCCCGTGCCACGTCAAGGCCCTCTGCGGATTCCCGGGAGCGGAGGTCTGGACGTTCCGAGCCATCGACGGAGGCGTCGGATATCTCAAGATCATCTTCGGCTTCTACGTGTGCCATGGCCACAACCAATGCACGAGGACGCCTTTGGTGTACAAGCCGATCGCGGTGTACTCGCGTCCGCAGTCGAGCTGACCTCAGGGGATCGCGACTTCCTCGCGATATTGGGCAAGCCGGTTCGTGCCGCTCTCGACAACGTCCGCGATTCGCTCGACGGCATCCCACAGGTCGACGAAACGCGTGTACAGCGGAGCGAGCCCGAACCGGCACAGGTCAGGCGGCCTGAAGTCGCCAACGACGCCGCGGTCCCCCACCGCGCGCACGATTGCGAGGCCATCCGTGTGCCGGAGTGACACTTGGGCGCCACGCCGCTCTGCCTCGGCGGGCGTTGCGACTTCGAAGCCGAGCGGACCGAGCCGGCTTCTGGCGAGACGCATGAAGACCTCGGTCAGCAGTCCCGCTTTCGCACCGACCGCGGGTGCTCCGGCCTCGAGTTGAAGATCGATACCCACGGCAAGCGCGCCGATGGCGAGGACAGGTGGCGATCCGCTCATCCATCCCCGGATCCCGGACGCGCGGCGGTACTCAGAGTCGAAGAGGAACGGATTGTCGTGACCGAGCCATCCCTGGATCGGATTGTGCAACTCCTCCTGAAGGGCGGTGGCGACATGGAGAAACGCGGGGGAGCCCGGGCCACCATTGAGGTACTTGTAGCCGCATCCCACCGCGAGGTCGACATGGTGGTGATTGAGCTGGATCTCGACAGCTCCGGCTGAATGGGACAGATCCCAGAGCACCAAAGCGCCGGCGGCGTGCGCTGCCTCGGTGAGCGCGCCCATGTCATGACGCGCGCCCGTCCGAAAGTCGACCTCGGTCAGCATCAGCAGTGCAGTGTCGCTGTCGAGCGCGTCACGGAGCGAGTCGCGCTCGACAGCGCGAACCTCACACCCAACCAGCTCCGCGACACCCTGCGCGATGTAGAGATCGGTCGGGAAATTGCTCCACTCGGTCACGATCACCCGCCGCTGCGGCCGCGCTCGCAACACCGATGTCATCAGCCGGAACAGCCCCACCGATGTGGTATCGGCGACCAGCACCTCCCCCGGCGAGGCGCCCACCACCTGCGCGATGCGATCACCAACGCGCAGCGGCGATTCCATCCATCCCGACTCGGTCCAGCCGCGCACGAGGATCGTTCCCCACTCGTGCTCGGCCATCTCCTGGAGGCGCGGCAACGCGGCTTTGGGGAGTCGTCCCATCGAGTTGCCGTCTAGGTAGATGGTCGTCCCATCGCTGAGGAACCGATCGCGAAATTCCGCGAGCGGATCCTCCCCATCCAGTGCCGCGCATGCGTTACGGTCGAGGTTGTCTGGAAGTTGCGGGGTCACAGGCGGTTCCGGACCTCCCAGAGCTCGGGGAAGAACCGCCGAGCGATGGTGCGGTCCAGGTATGCCACTCCACCGCCGCCGGTGCCGGGTCGGGAGCCGATCTCGCGGGCCGCCATCAGTGCATGGTGAAAGCGCCATCGAGCGATCACCTCGTCATGCTCGAGGAGCAACTCGCACACGCGGTGCAGTACAGCACGCTCGGGAGTGGCGTGGTCCCGATACAGTGCTGCGAGCGCCTCGAGGCGGCGCTCGCTGAGCTCTGGCGTGTTGCCGTCGGGCGCGTCGAACCCCTGCGCGCGCAACGACGCGCAGAGGGCCGCATACAGCGTCGGCAGGCCGGCGCGCCGGCGCAGCTCCGCCTGGTCGTGGTCGGACAGTGGCGACGTGCCGGCCGGAGTCGCGCCGTCGAAACCGCCGAGAACCTCAATGGCTCGGAACTGTCCCGACTGCAATCCGGATGCCGGTTTGAGTGGATCGCGGAATTCGAGGAATCCCTCGGGAGTCAGGGTTTCGAGCACGCGCAATTGCGCAATCAGCAACTCGTCCACACGGACTGCGCGGTGAAGCGGCGCCATCGCTCCCTGCGGCCGCGCGGCCTCGAGCTCGGTCACCGCGTAGTCAAGCTCGTGAAGGATCAGCTTGAACCAGAGCTCGTAGGCCTGATGAATGACCACGAAAAGCATCTCGTCGTGCGCCCCCTCGGTGAGCGGGTGCTGGAGGTTGAGAAGCTCGTCGATGCGCAGGTATGAGCTGTAATCAGTACCGGCCATGACCGCGGCGGCACTCTACGCTCATTGCGGTTGTCCGTGGGCTCGTTACACGACGCGCTGCGGTCGGGCGGCAGGGGACGCGCTGTGGTATGGCGGTAGGGGCGGGCGGCGCTGTGCTCAATTACCGTGTCACGAGGATTTCGTCCAGAGAGAACTCCTCGGGGGGCGACAACTGATCGAAGTCGCAGTCACGGGGTGCCTTGTCGGGCCGCCAGCGGACGAAACGCGAGGCGTGCCGGAAGCGGCCGCTCTGCAGGTGATCGAATGACACCTCGCATACGAGCTCGGGGCGCACGGACGTCCAGTCGCTGTCGGCGGCGCGCTGCCAGCGGCTCGGGCCGCCCGGCGTCCGACCGTGACCAAAGCTCTCGCCGCCCACGAGCGGCTGCAGTTGCGCGAGGATCGCGCGCCGCTCAGCGGCATCGAACGACGACGTGTGGCCGACGTGATGGAGCGCGCCGTCGGAGTCGTAGAGGCCGAGAAGCAGGGACCCGATGCCCTTGCTATCCTTGGCGATCCGGTAGCCCCCGACAACGCAGTCGACGGTGCGCAGGTGCTTGATCTTGACCCAGCGACGCTCGCCAGGTCGGTACGTGCCTGCCGGATCCTTGGCGACGACACCGTCGAGGCCGGCCCCCTCGTAGCGGGTGAACCAGGTCGTCGCCTCATCCGGGTCCGTGGTCTGCGGCGTGACGCCCACGGTGGGGCTGGAATTGACCGCTTGCATCAAGCTGCTGCGCCGCTCCGTCAGCGGACGCTCGCGGAGGTCATCCGCGGCCAGGCCCAGGATGTCGAAGAGAACCACCGACGCCGGTGTTTTCTCGGAGAGCATGCGCACCCGGGACGCGGCAGGGTGGATCCGCTGCTGGAGCGCATCGAAGTCGAGCCCGTGATCGGTCGCGATGACCACCTCGCCGTCGACGATCGAGCGCTCCGGCAGCGCCGCTTTGAGCGGGTCGATCAGCTCCGGGAAGTACCGCTCCAGCGCGAGGGCGTTCCGGCTCGCGATATGGACGTTGGCTCCATCCCGGAACACGATCGCTCTGAACCCGTCCCACTTCGGCTCGTAGAGCCAGCTCCCTTCACGTGGGATATCGGCTGCGGCTCGCGCGAGCATCGGCTCGAGCGGCGGATCGAAGGGAAGCGACACGAGCGGAGTGTCGCCGATTGCGCTGTGGTCCGGCTACGCGGTGAGCACGCGGGGCCGAGCATCGCGCATGCGCAGCCGGAGCAGGTTGTCGACGTCGACCACGTCACCGACCTCGCGCACCGCGGTCTCGAACCGGGTGATGTCGGTCAGCTCGTCGACCTCACCGCGGAGCGTGATCACGCCGCGGTTGGCGCGTACCTCGATGCCCGTCGCAAGGTCGCCAAAACCGAGCGAGAGAGCAACCCGTACGCGGTTGGCGAGCGTCTCGTCCCAGCTGCCTGAGGAGCGGCGCGGACGCTTGTCGACGGCCGACCCGACGAGATTGGCGACGCCGACGGTGGCTCGACGAGCGGCTGCCCGGCGGCGGGCTCCCGAACGCGGGTGCAGGAGGAATGCTGCGATTGCGATGACTGCGGCGCCGGTGGCTGCGGCCGCGAGCTTGAGAACGCGCGTCACTGGGGGAACCCTCCACTGGAGTGTGTGCTGGAGCGCTCGTTCAAACGGCCCGCACGGCAGTTGGTTACGCGGGTTTGTCTAAGCGGCGGGAGGAGGAAAGTGACGGAACTCAGTCCATCTGAATCCGTCCCACCAGCGAAGGGCTCCGGTGGCCCCCTCCGGGTACCAACCGGGCGGCGGTGGCGGGACGCTGCCCGCACGGCGCAAGACGTCGTCGCGTTTGGCGAACCACCAGACGAGGCTGCCGATGATGCCGGCGAGGATCACGATCAGCAGCCACACGATCTTCTCGCTGCCGGCCGCCCGGAACTGCATGTCGGGGATCTTCGCCACCTCGACGATGACGACGATCCAGAACACGAAGACCCCAACCCAGAGCGCCATGAAGAGGAGCGGTATCCAGGAGAACCCGAACTCGATCACGCGCCTCGACCCTTCATGAGGTCAGCTTAGGCCGAATCGTGGCGGCTGTTGCGGCCTGCGGGTGAGAGGACCCGCGTGACCTTCGCCTTCGATCCCGTCACGTGTGACGGGATGGTCGCGCACCATCGGGCATCAACCACCCATGGTTCCCTGTGCCTGGGATGTCGGAGTCATTGGTGGAATCCCGCCTCACGTACGTTCGAATTCGCTGGGTCATCCTCTTTGCGTGCGCGCTGACTCTGGGCTACCTGCTCGCAGGCGCGCACGTCTCACCCAAAGGCATCGGCGAGAGCGACTTCACCAGCTTTTATGGCGCCGCGACGCTGCTGCGCGAGGGCCACGGTGCCGGGATCTACAACCCCGCACTGCAGGAGTCGATGCACGCGGCGCTCGTGTTTCCCGATCGGATCGGAAATCTCCCGTTCGTCGATCCTCCCGCGGCCGCGGCAATCCTCGTACCCATGACGTTTCTCCCGCTCGATGTCGCCTACCACGTCTGGGGCATGTTCGAGTTCGGCGTTCTTCTCCTCGCGGTGCTCATCGCGGTCCGCAGCGCTCCGTGGCCCTCGTCGACTCCGCGCCGTTGGAAGTACGCGGCCGTTTTCGCGGCGATGGCGGGAGCCGGAACCTACGGAGTTGTGGTCGAGGCGCAGTGGACGCCGTTCCTTGCGCTCGGTCTGGCGCTGGCGTATCGACAATGGAGATCTGGGAACCTGGCGGGCGGCGCGTTCGTGCTCGTCCTCTCCGCTGGACTGACCAAACCGCACCTGGCGCTCGTGCTCGGGGCGTTCCTGTTGGGCTGGCGCGACCGCCGGCTGCTCAGCGGCGCACTTGCCGGCGCAGTGACGGCCGTTCTGGCCAACCTCGTCGTGGCCGGTCCTCAGGGACTTACCGGCTTCGTCCACCTCGCAGTGACTTCGCAGAGCCAGTGGGCCCTGTCAACGTACGCCAGCTTCGTCAGCCTCCCGGCCCTCTTGTTCGGCCATTCCACAGCCACATACGTCGTCGCTGGCGTTGCAGCGCTTGTTGCTTGCGCAGTGGGATGGTGGCTCGGCAACGCAGTCCGGCACCGCAGCGGGCGACTTGAGGTTGCGCTGGCTTCGGCGGCCGTGCTGTCTCTCCTCGCGGCGCCGCATGCACTGGTCCACGACACGTCCATGCTCGCGCCCGCAGCGGTGTGGATGTTCGCGTGGGCGGCGTCGCGAACGTCAACAGACCCGGTCGCCCGTCCGTCAGTGCTTGCGATCGGAGCGGCCTGGTTCATGATCGCGGCTGCCGGCCTGGCGTCGGTTATCGCCGTTGGTATTCCGCTGGGTTGGGCTCTCGCCGCGACGCTCGTCGCAGTGGCAACGCTCGGTGCCATCGTGTCGCTGGCACCAGTTCGCCACACACCCAGTGTGCTGCGAATTGCGGTGCCGATCCACCAGTAACCCGCGAGCTACTTCAACTCCTGGAGCTGGCCATAACCAAGGCCGTGCAGGCTGACAGGCTCATAGAGCCCGCATGCACCAGTGCCAAACGCGGCGACGGCGTTTGACGAGAGCACCAGCCATCGTGAGTGGTGATCGTCGAGATACTGGCACTCGATCTGGATGACGCTCCGATCGCTTGCGGGCGAAAGCGCATACGGGAACAGGTCCGTGCCGCTCGGTACATGCAACGCGAGTGCCACGTAATTGAAGCTCTCACCAAGGTAGGTCAGCGATCCCGGCCTACCGGCCGTGTACGTACGGGCGCGGTCGACGGCCGCGACGACTTGCGGCAAATCGTATGTCGTAAATCCACCTCCTGCGGGTGGATGGACAAGCTCCGTGCTCGCCAGAATCGGCTCAGGGGCGAGCAACGCCGATGCCAGGCAGAGGCAGGCGAAGATGCCGACAGGAAACAGGGTCACCTTGCCGTACAGGCCGCTCCACGCCGTTGGGTTGCGCCGAGCGTCTCGAGCCCGGGCAAACTCCTTGGTGTGTAGCGCGATTGACGCCAAGCAGGCCACGCACACGCCGCAGGGAAGGAGCATCGTTTGCAGCTGTCCCGCCGCGTAACCGCGATTCATGTAGTACGCCAACCCTACGGTGGACCATGTTCCGACGAATGCCAGAGCAATCGCCGCTCGATTGAGCAGCACATCGTCGGAAGTCCGCTGGCGCCGTCGTGCAGCGATCAGGGCCCAGCCCGTCGCCGTCGAGCTGATGATGATCGGCACGACCACAAGCACTGGGCCTGGAACCTGGATTGGCGCTGACCCCATCCCCGACTCGGCGAGTTTTGCGAAGGCGCCGACGAAGCTCAGGTTCAGTGGCGACCCGATCGCCAGGAGGAACAGCGGATATACGGCGAGGCCTATGACCAGCCCCAGCAGCCAGCTTCCGAGCGCCCGCCAGCGGACCGACGACGTCGGGACCACAAGGACCATCAGGCCGTATGTCGCCATTGCGGCCACTCCGAAGTCCTGGGAATTCCAGGCGATGAGACCACACAGCGCGCCAACGGCAACGAGTCGCCGAACACGCAGTATGCCGCGGTACATGAGGACGAGATCCTTCAGGCCGACGGCCGCGATGAGGAATCCCGACAGCAATCGAATTGCGAGTTCCTGAAACAGGCTGCCAATCGAACTGATGTCGCCAGTGACATGAGATGTGACGTAGGTGATCGGGACGACCAGCGCCAGCGCGAGGATCCATCCTTTATCCGCGAGCACGCGCTTTGCAGTCCAGACGGCGAGGGCGACAGTGACGAAGCCAAGTCCGGTCAGCATGATGGCGATCACGCTCACGAGATTCAGTGGCGAGAGCACGCCTTTGAGCGGCTCGAGCACCCAACCGTAGAGTGCGGTGTACTGCGGAATGAATGACGAGTCGGGGACGTTGCCGGCGGCCGGCCCAAGGAGGTCGTTGATCTCATTGAGATTGTTGTTGACCGCCGGCATGTAGTCGATTGTTCGAACCGCACCCAGAGCGTCGAACAGGCACACGGCGATCACAACCATGCCGAGAACGATTCGGAGCAGCACCGTGAGGCGGCGGGGCGGCCATGTTGCCCCGACGAGAAGTAGTAGCGCCACTGTCGCCAACGCCACATCGAACCCAAAACCTTCCCAGTACCCAAAGTTGAGCAGTTGTGGTCGTTCGATCGTCCAGATCCCCCAGAGGAGACCCAGCGACGCCGCGACTGCGAGGACGACGTCGACACGGAGAGAGCGACTAAATCGTACGAACACAACCGTGATCGCGGCGGCGATGATCAGGACGGCAATGTAGAGCGATTTGTTGACGCTTCCGGTCGCGTTGTTGTTGAACGCAAACGTGGCAACAACCAGGATGAGCAGTGTCGCTGTCACCACTCTTGGCACAAGCGCAGTGAGGGCGCGATGCTCGATCGTCGCCGGTATTTGCGGGTGGTTTTCGTGCTCGTCGCTGCCACGCTGATCGGCCGTCACAGCGCTATCCGACGGCGGGGGCTGTAGGAGACAGGGCGTCGAAAGTCGTCCCGGCGATCGAACGCTTGACGCCAATTGTTGGACACGCGGCTTCGAGTGGGCACGTCAAACGGCGAGGATACCCGGAGAATTCCGCAGTGGCCGCCGCGCACGGAGAGCAAAGTCCGTTCGGCTACTACCGGATCACGCGCCTGGCCGACGGGCGGGCCATCGGCGGGCTCGGCTTTCAAGGGGCAGCCGGAGGACGGCAGCGTCGAGATCGGCTACGGCCTAACTCCCTCCGGCCGCGGCCATGGCTACGCCACGGAGGCGGTTATCGCGCTGCTGGCCGTCGCCGCCGACCACGGGGTGTCCAGGGTGATCGCCGACACGACCCTGGACAACATTGCCTCGCAACGGACGCTGGTCCGAGCCGGATTCCGCCTGGTGAGCAGCAACGCTGAGCTCCCCTATTACGAGGTGCTCCTCTAACGGAACACCACTCCGTAATTGACGATCCGAGACACCAACAAGCACTCGCTCAGGAAGCGGTGGCCCGTCGAGGGTGACGAGGTCTCGAACGCTCACATCCCCTCGCGCGAATCTGGGCTGGCGCGCCCAGGAGGATTTGAACCCCCGACCTTCTGATCCGTAGTCAGACGCTCTATCCGGACTGAGCTATAGGCGCGCGCCAGAGCCCCGACTGTACCCCATAGGACCTTAACCAATACGGGGCGGCACCCCCAGGGCCGGTCGCGGCATGATTCAAGTTCAGAGGCTCAACGGAGGTGCATCCATGGCAGTGACCGGCAGCGTCGAGACAGGAGCGCTTCCTGCGCTCGATTTCGTGGGTGAGGTCGCGAACCAGATCCGCATCGACGGGATCCGGGCGAGCACCAAGGCAGGGTCGGGTCATCCGACCTCCAGCATGTCGGCCGCCGACCTGATCACCGTCCTGGCGGCGCGCCACCTCCGCTACGACTTCGCCAATCCGAAGCTGCCCAACAACGACCACCTCATCTTCTCCAAGGGCCACGCCTCGCCACTCCTCTATGGCCTGTATAAGGCCGTTGGCGCGATCACCGACGAGGAGCTGATGACCTACCGAACCTTCGGCTCCCGGCTCGAGGGCCACCCGACCCCGATCATCCCCTGGGTGGACGTGGCCACCGGCTCGCTCGGCCAGGGACTGGCGATCGCGGTGGGAGTCGCCCTCGCGGGCAAGTACCTCGACCGCCTCCCCTTCCATATCTGGGTGCTCTGCGGCGACAGCGAGCTCGCCGAGGGCTCGATCTGGGAGGCGCTGGACAAGGCGGGGCACTACGGGCTCTCCAACCTCACGGCCATCTTCGACATCAACCGCCTCGGCCAGCGCGGACCGACCGAGTACGAGTGGGACCTCGAGGTCTATCGGCGCCGTGTTGAAGCATTTGGGTGCCGTGCGATCGTCATCGACGGCCACAACCTCGCCGAGATCGACGAGGCGATGACCTCCGCGCGCTCGGATGGCGACCGCCCGAGCGTCGTGATCGCCCGCACGATCAAGGGCAAGGGCTTCAAGGAGATCGAGAACAAGGAAGGGTGGCACGGCAAGGCGCTGCCACCGGACATGGCCGAACGCGCGATCGCCGAGCTCGGTGGCGAGCGCGATCTGCGCATCGACGTCCGGCCTCCCGAACCGCTCGAATCCTTTCAACTCAATGCCGCCGACACGACGCTGACTCTTCCGACGTACAAGCTCGGCGACAAGGTCGCGACGCGCAAGGCGTACGGAGACACGCTACGTGCGCTCGGAGCCCGGCATGAGGTAGTGGCACTCGACGGCGAAGTGAGCAACTCGACCCACGCCGACGAGTTCAAGGACGCCTACCCGGACCGGTTCTTCGAGATGTTCATCGCGGAGCAGGAGATGGTCGCGAGCGCGGTCGGTCTCTCGGTGCGCGGATACACAGCGTTCGCGTCCACGTTCGCGGCATTCTTTTCTCGTGCATACGATTTTGTACGCATGGCGGGGATTTCCCAGGTGAATCTGCGTCTCTCCGGCTCGCATGCGGGCTGCGAGATCGGTGCCGACGGTCCATCCCAGATGGCGCTGGAGGACATCGCCTCGCTGCGCGCGGTGCACACGTCGACGGTGCTGTATCCAAGTGACGCTGTTTCCGCGGCAAAGCTCATCGTTCAGATGGCGGATCTCGGCGGCATCAGCTACGTCCGCACCACCCGCGGCGCATACCCGGTGATCTACGACAACGACGAGGAATTCCCCATCGGTGGTTCCAAGGTGATCCGTCAATCCAGCAACGACGTGGTCACCCTGATCGGCGCCGGCGTGACCCTGCACGCGTGCATCGCCGCGGCCGAACGGTTGTCGGAGAGCGGTACCGCCTGCCGCGTCATCGATCTCTACTCGGTCAAGCCGGTGGACGTCGCAACGCTGCGCGAAGCAAGCGACGCAACGGCGGGACGCTTCGTCATCGTCGAGGATCACTATCCGCAAGGCGGCATCGGTGCCGCCGTGATGGAGGCCCTCGCGCTTGATGACAATCCACCACGCGTCACCCATCTCGCGGTGCGCGATCTTCCGGGCTCCGCCAGCCCCGAGGAGTTGATGGCTGCCGCCGGAATCGACGCCGACGCGATCGTCGCCGCGGTGAACATCCTGGTCGGCGCGCTCGCGGAGGCACGCTAGATGAGCAACCCGCTGCAGCAGCTGGGCGAACACGGGCAGTCCGTGTGGCTCGACTTCATCAGCCGCGAGCTGGTGACCACGGGACAGTTGGAAGAGCGCGTCGCCGACGAGAACGTCACCGGCTTGACAAGCAACCCGACGATCTTCCAGAAGGCGATCGCGGAGGGTTCGCTCTACGACGACCAGATCCGTGAGTTGATCTCGTCGGGGATCGACGATCCCATGGATGTGTTCACCGAGCTGGCGATCAGCGACATACAGCACGCCGCAGACATCCTCCGTCCCGTGCACGAGCGCACCTCCGGCGCGGACGGATACGTCAGCCTCGAAGTGCCGCCGGCGCTCTCCCACGACACCGACGCGACCATCGCCACCGCTCGAACGCTGTGGGAGCGTGTCGACCGGCCGAATCTCATGATCAAGATCCCCGCCACGCTCGAAGGGATGCCGGCAATCCACCGAACGCTCGCGGACGGCCGCAACGTGAACGTCACGCTCATCTTCGCGCTGGCGATGCACGAACGCGTCATCGAGCAGTACATCACGGCACTCGAGGACCGCAGTCGCAATGGCGAGTCACTCGATGTGCATTCCGTTGCGTCATTCTTCGTGAGCCGGGTCGACACGCTGGTGGACAAGCTGCTCGAGCAGAAGCTCGCGGCGGATCCTGGCAACGCGCAGATCGAAGGTCTCTTCGGCAAGGCCGCGATCGCCAACGCGGTGCTGGCGTACGAGCTATTCGAGCAGCGATTCGGCAGTGACCGCTTCGCGCCGCTGCGCACCGCTGGTGCACATGTCCAGCGACCGCTCTGGGCAAGCACCAGCGCCAAGAATCCGAACTACCGCGACGTCGTCTATGCCGAGGCGCTGATCGGTCCAGACACCGTGGACACAATGCCTCCGGCGACCATCGAGGCATTCAAGGACCACGGCGTCGTGGCAGGCGACACTGTCAAGTCCGACTATGCGGGCGCTCATCGCGTGATGGACCAGCTCGCCGACGTCGGGATCAACATGGATGCGGTCACGCAGCAGCTGCTCGATGATGGCGTCAAGCAGTTCGCCGACTCGTACGACGCGTTGATCCGCGGCATTGCCGAGAAGATCGACTCGTTCGGCTCCGCTTACACGAAACGGCAGCACATCGAGACCGGAGCGACCGCCGTGCCGCTCAACACACCGGCCGCATCCGAGATCGCCACACGCATCTGGCACCGCGACCCGAATCTCTGGAAGCCCGGAGACGCAGCCCACGCCAAGGTGATCAACAACCGGCTCGGATGGCTCGATGTCATCGGCGCAATGCACGAGCGCCTCCCGGCCCTACAAGCCCTCGCCGTCGAGGTCCGTGAAGCCGGATGGCGCGACTGCGTCCTGCTCGGGATGGGCGGATCGAGCCTGTGTCCCGAGGTCTTGCGCCTCTCCTTCGGAAGCACCGAGGGACAGCCGACCCTGCACGTCCTCGACACCACGGACCCCCTGGCCATCATGCGCGTGACCGGTGCACTCGACCCGGCAAAGACGGGGTACATCGTCTCGAGCAAGTCGGGCACGACCATCGAGACGCTTTCCCACCTGGCGCACTTCTGGGTGCTCACCCAGACGGTCGGCGACGACACCGGCTCACACTTCATCGCGATCACGGACCCGGGAACATCGCTGGCTGATCTCGCTCGCGAGCGCGGGTTCCGTCATCTCTACAAGAACCCACCCGACATCGGCGGTCGCTACTCGGCCTTGAGTATGTTCGGTCTCGTCCCCGCGGCGATCATCGGCATCGACATCGAGCGGCTGCTGGAGCGTGCCGCCAACATGCGCATGACGTGCATGGCCGGCGTGCCCGGTGATCTCAATTGCGGTCTCAGCCTCGGCACCGTCATGGGCGCTTTGCACGACCAGGGACGCGACAAGGTCACGATCCTTGCGCCGAAAGCGATCGGGGCCTACTCGTTGTGGGCAGAGCAGCTCATCGCGGAGAGCACCGGCAAGGAGGGCAAGGGGATCATCCCGATCGGTGACGAGCCGCTCGGCACACCCGACGTGTACTCCGACGATCGCCTGTTTGTCGCGCTGCGCATCGGCGACGACGCCGCGTTCGATCAGTCGATCGCGGCCCTGAAGGCCGCCGGACATCCGGTGATCACCTTCGACCTGGACGACAAGTACGACCTCGCCGCCGAGTTCTTCCGCTGGGAGTTCGCCACAGCCGTTGCCGGCGCGCACCTCGCCATCGACCCGTTCGACGAGCCGAACGTCCAGGAGTCGAAGGACAACACCAAGGCAGTCCTGCAGCAATACGAGCAGACCGGCTCGCTCCCAGACGAACCTGCAGCGGTCACCGACGGGGCCCTGCGTGTGTATGGCGACGTGTCCGGGAACAGCGCATCTGGAGCGCTCGCCGCGCATCTCGACACCGCGAACCCTGGCGACTACGTCGCCCTGATGGCGTACGTGACCCCCGACGAGGCCAACGAAGCGGCGTTGCAGCACTTGCGCGTTGCGATCCGTGACTCCCGCAAGATCGCGACCACACTCGGGTTCGGTCCTCGCTTCCTCCACAGCACCGGCCAGCTGCACAAGGGCGGTCCCAACACCGGCGTGTACATTCAGATCACCGCCGACGACGGCACCGACGTGGCCATCCCCGGCGCGCCGTACACGTTCTCGGTCCTCAAGCGTGCCGAGGCAGCGGGTGATCTGCAGTCGCTGCGCAATCACGGCCGGCGGGTCGTGCGCGTGCACATCGCCGGGCACCTCGATTCAGGGCTCGCAAGCCTCACCGACGCAGTCAGCGCAACCACGGCGGCGCGCTGAGCGCAGCCACACACCGAGGATTCACGACCATGCAGATCGGCTTTGTCGGGCTCGGCAAGATGGGCGCCAACATGGTGCACCGGCTCCGCCGCGACGGTAACCATACGGTTGTTGCGTTCGACCCCAACCCGGAAGCGCGCGCGAGTGTTGAGGCCTTCGGCGCGACGACGACAGACAGTCTCGACAAGCTCGTCGCCGCACTCGACAAGCCGCGCGGCGTCTGGATCATGGTGCCGTCCGGGAAGGTGACCGATGACACCGTTGCTGCGCTGCAGTCGCTGCTCGAGAAGGGCGACACCATCATCGACGGTGGCAACAGCAACTACCACGACTCGATTGCTCGAGCCGCGAAGAGCGCCGAGCGCGGCATCGGCTTCATCGACGCCGGAACCAGCGGCGGTGTCTGGGGGCTCGAGGTCGGGTACTGCCTCATGGCAGGCGGTGACAAAGAAACCGTCGACCACTGGCGCCCGATCTTCGCCACGCTCGCGCCACCCGACGGATTCCTCCATGTCGGGCCGGCGGGCGCGGGCCACTTCGTGAAAATGGTCCACAACGGCATCGAGTACGGAATGCTCCAGGCGTACGCCGAGGGGTTCGCCATCATGCAGGCCAAACCGGATTTCGGTGAGCTGGACCTGCACGGCATCGCGCATCTCTGGAACCAGGGGAGCGTGGTGCGCTCGTGGCTCCTCGAGCTCGCAGAACGGGCATTCGCACGCGATCCGCAGTTGCATCAGCTGCGGGGCTGGGTCGACGACTCCGGCGAGGGACGCTGGACCATGGAGGAGGCAATGCAGCTGGCAGTTCCCGCTCCCGTGCTCGCGACCTCCCTGATCATGCGGTACCAGTCGCGTCTTCCCGATGGGTTCAGCAACAAGGTGATTGCGGCGCTGCGCAACGAATTCGGTGGGCACCCGGTGAAAGCCGAGGCTCCCGCGGAGACTCCGGCATCACACTGACCGCGGAGCACCCGCTGCAGGAACGCCGCCGGCAGCCGCGGACGCCGGTCCCCTTCTGTGTCGTCATCTTCGGCGCCAGCGGTGACCTGACCAAGCGAAAGCTCGTGCCCGCTCTCTACGCGCTCGCCGCTGAAGGCAGCCTGCCGGCGGGCTTCACCGTCGTCGGCGCCGGGCGAAGTGCTCTGACCGACGAGGAGTTTCGCGCGGACATGCGTGAGGGCGTCGAGAAATACGGACGCATTCATCTTCGCGAGGACGTGTGGGAACGGTTTGCGGCGGGACTGCGGTACGCGACGTACGAGTTCGACGCACCGGACGGCTTCGACCATCTCAAGAGCGTGCTCGGGGAAGCAGATCGCGAACGCGGCACCGCCGGCAATCGACTCCTCTACTTCAGCACGCCGCCGAATGCCGTTTTGCCGCTTGCGGAGAGGCTCAACGCCGCGGGCCTGACCACTCAAGAGCCTGGAACCTTCGTGCGCACCATTATCGAGAAGCCATTCGGGCGCGACCTCGCAACGGCGCGCGCGTTGAACGCAGGCCTGCACACGGCATTCGTCGAAGAGCAGATCTACCGCATCGACCACTACCTCGGCAAGGAGACCGTCCAGAACCTGCTCGTCTTCCGCTTTGCCAACGGGATCTTCGAACCGCTCTGGAACCGGCAGTACATCGATCACGTACAGATCACGGTTGCCGAGGAGATCGGCGTCGAGGGACGTGGGTCGTACTACGAGGAAGCCGGCGCGCTGCGCGACATCGTGCAGAACCACATCATGCAATTGGTCGCGATCGTGGGCATGGAGGCGCCGTCCAACTTCCAGGCGGAGATGGTTCGCGACGAGAAGGTGAAGCTGCTCCGTGCTGTGCGTCCGATTCACCCCGATGACGCGCTCTCGCATTCGGTCCGGGGCCAGTACTCGGCGGGATACATCGACGGTCAGCCCGTCCCCGGCTACCGCGAGGAGAAGGGCGTCGCTCCCGACTCACTTCGCGAGACGTTCGTCGCGCTGAAGGTCGACATTGACAACTGGCGCTGGGCGGGAACGCCGTTCTATCTGCGCACCGGCAAGCGGTTGCCGAAGCGCTCGACAGAGATCGTCATCCAGTTCCGCCGCGTCCCCCATTCCCCGTTCGCGGGCAGCGTGCCGCTCGCCGCGGGCGCGGTTCCAGAGGACGGTATCGAGCCGAACCTGCTCATCCTGCGCATCCAGCCGGACGAGGGAATCACGCTCCGCTTCGGCGCGAAGATCCCAGGGCAGGCGCTCCGCATCGAGTCGGTGAACATGGACTTCATGTATGGAACCGCCTTCCGCGAGCAGTCGCCCGATGCGTACGAGCGCCTCCTCCTCGACTGCATGCTCGGCGACCCGACTCTCTTCGCGCGCGAGGACGAGGTCGAGGAGGCGTGGCGCTTCTGCACCGCGATTCTCGATGGCTGGCGCGCGCATCCGCCCGACCGAACCAACTGCCCGAACTACCCCGCTGGCACGTGGGGGCCGGAGGAATCGCAGGAGTTCATGGCTCGCGACGGACGCGCCTGGCACATACCCTGACGTGACCACGAATTCCCTCGAGGGGCTCGCCGGCGAGCGTCTCGTCAGCGAAACTGCGCAGGAGGTTGCCGGCACCGTCGCGACGTGGATCGAGGCCGAAAGCCGTCGTGCCATTGCCGGCCACGGTGCATTCTCGATAGCGCTCTCCGGTGGCAGCACCCCTCGTCTCCTCAACGCGATCCTCGCCGGTCCGGAATGGCGGGAGCGAATGGAGTGGGCCTCGTGGAACGTCTATTTCGCCGACGAGCGCGCCTGCCCGCCCGACGATCCAGCGAGCAACTACCACCTCGCGACGACCACGTTGCTGAGCCTCGTACCCATCGATCCCGCACACGTCCATCGCATGTCCGGCGAGCGCCCCGACCTCGACGCCGCGGCAATCGAGTATTCGGCGCTGCTGGCGGGATCCTTGCCCTCGGGCCCGGGCGGCGCGCCGCGGCTCGACGTGATCCTGCTCGGCCTCGGTGAGAACGGTCACACCGCGTCACTGTTTCCGGGGACGCCCGCGTTGGGCGTCACCGACCGCTGGGCGACGCGTGGCCTCGCCGACTACGAGCCCTTCGATCGAATCACGCTGACCTACCCCGCCATCAACGCCGCCGCAGCCGTCGCGTTCATGGTCACGGGAGCAGGCAAGGACGAGGCACTGCTCGCCACGGCGCGCGGCGAAGTCCCGGCCTCACGCGTCCGCCCGACCGACGGAACGCTCACCTGGTTCCTCGACGCCGTTGCAGCGGGGGCGTGACGGCTCGGACAATTCCGGCAGCCTCTTGACCTGCGTCTGCCAGAATCCGCGGGATGCCGCGATCGACGTGGAAGCCCTGCCGAGATGCGATCCGTATTGCGCCGAGCCTGCTCGCCGCTGATTTCGGACAGATAGCCAAGGCTGCGCACGACCTGGAGGGGAGCGGCGCGGAACGCATCCATATCGATGTGATGGACGGCGTGTTCGTACCGAACTTCACCTTCGGCACCGACACGGTCCGTGTGCTCCGGCGGGCGACCTCGCTGCCGCTCGAAGTGCATCTCATGATCGTCAACCCGGACGCGCACCTGGGCACCTTCGCGACCGCGGGGGCGGATGCGATCACGGTGCATTACGAGGTCTGCCCCAACTTGCATCGCACGCTGTCCACCATCCGCGGACTGGACTGCCGGTCCGGTGCCGCGATCAACCCCAGCACCCCCGCGTCGATGCTCGACGATGTCCTCGAGTCATGTGACCTCGCGCTGGTGATGACCATCGACCCCGGGTTCGGGGGCCAGTCGTTGATACCGCGAATGCTGCACAAGGTCGAGAGCATCCGCCGCGAGGTTTCACGTCAGGGTCTTGACACGGAAATCGAGGTCGATGGCGGCGTGGACGCGACCAACGCCAAGGCATGCGTCGATGCCGGCGCCGACGTGCTCGTGGCCGGCACCGCCGTCTTCCGCCACCAGGGCGGCCCGCAGGGTGGCGTGGCGGCGTTGCGGCAGGCGCTCACCGAGACCGGCGTGCAGTGACCGAACTGATCACGGCAACTCGCGCCGACGGTAGCGAGGATGTCGCTCGCGCGGCCGCGGATCTCGCCGCGCGGTTGCCGTTACCACTCGCGCCGCTGGCGCGGCTCGCCTACAACTACATGTGGTCGTGGTGGAAGGGCGGTGACGACGTCTTCCGGACGATCGATCCGGTCCGCTGGGAGGCGAGCAACCACAACCCGATCCGCCTGCTCGATGAGACGTCATCCGCGACCCTCGAGCGTGCCGCTACGGACACGACGCTGCTGCACCGCCTCGCCGAACTGCTGGGGATCCTCGACCACGAGCTCGGCCGTCCGCCCATGGAAGGCAAGGCGACACCGACACGCCCGGTCGCGTTTCTCTGCGCCGAGTTCGCCGTGCACCGCTCGCTGCCGATCTACGCGGGCGGCCTCGGTGTGCTCGCCGGCGACATCCTCAAGCAGGCGTCCGACATGGCGCTGCCGATGGTGGGTGTCGGCCTCCTGTACCGTCAGGGGTACTTCCAGCAGCGCATGGATCGCTCCGGGTATCAGCTCGAGTACTGGCTCCAGGTCGACCCCGAGCGAGTTCCTGCCGCGCTTGTCTACAACGGGGACACGCCGCTGACCGTGACCGTGCCGCTGCGCGGGCGCGATGTCGTCGTGCAGGTGTGGCGTCTCGACATCGGACGCACCTCGCTCTACCTCCTCGACGCGCAGCGCCCCGAGAACTCCGCAATCGATCAGTGGATCACGAGCCGTCTCTATGTCGCTGACCGGCCGACCCGCCTCGCCCAGTACGCGCTCCTCGGCATCGGATCGATGCGTGTCCTCGACGCCATGGGGCTGGAGCCGAGCGTCGTCCATCTCAACGAGGGGCACGCCGCGCTCGCGCCGCTGGAGATGGCCCGCCGCGAGATAGCCCTCGGCCGATCGCGTCACGAGGCCTTCACCGCCGCGCGCGAGCGAACCGTCTTCACGACGCACACACCGGTGAGTGCCGGCAACGAGGGCTACGACGTGAGCGAGATCGTCGAAGTCCTCGGTGACTATCCCGAGCAGGCCGGGCTCGACCTCGAGGGCTTCCTCCATCTCGGCCGCACCCGGCCGGACAATCCGCACGAGCAGTTCGTGATGACACCACTCGGTATCAAGATGAGCCGCTCGCGCAACGGCGTGAGCCGCCGCCACGGCGAGGTCGCCCGCCAGATGTGGCAATCACTCTTCCCCGAACGGCCTGCTGACACCGTCCCGATCGGACACGTCACCAACGGCGTGCACGTACCGACATGGACAGTCCCGCGGATGCGCGACCTGCTCGATCGATATCTCGGCGCGGGATGGGAGGCGCGCGCCGCCGATCCGGACACCTGGCGCGGCGTCGACGACATCCCCGATGAGGAGCTGTGGGCGGTGCGCAACGCGTTGCGTGCCGAGTTCGTGCAGCACGTTCGCGTCAACAGTGTCGCAAACCGGCTGGCTCGCGATGAGCCACGCTGGTACGTCGAGGCCGCCGAGCACGGCTTCGACGAGAACGCGCTGACCTTCGGCTTCGCCCGCCGCCTCGCCGGATACAAGCGCATTCAGATTCTCACGCTGGATCCCGCGCGGGCCCTCAGCGTGCTCGATAACAAGGATCGTCCGGCGCAGATGGTGTTTGCCGGCAAGGCGCATCCTCAGGATGAAGACGCCAAGCACGCGGCCCAGGGACTGTTCACATTCGAGCGGGAACCTGCGGCGATGAGCCGGGTCGCCTTTCTCGACAACTACAGCCTGTCCATTGCCGAGGACATGGTGTCGGGCTGCGATGTGTGGATCAATGTCCCCCGGCCGCCACTCGAGGCCAGCGGAACGAGCGGCATGAAGTCCGCCCTCAACGGCGGCCTCAACCTCTCCGTCCTCGACGGGTGGTGGGCAGAGGCATACAACGGCACCAACGGCTGGGCGATCCCTGGCGACATCCTCTTCGACCACGGCATGCAGGACCAGCGCGACGCCGCAACACTGTTCGACATCATCGAGCACGAGGTTGTGCCCCTCTTCTACCAGCGGGATGAGCAGGGGATCCCGCGCGGCTGGGTGCAGCGGATGCGCGCCTCGCTCCGCACCAACGGGCCGCGCTTCTCGGCGCACAGGATGATGCTCGACTACGCCCAGGACGTCTACAACCTCACCCCATCCCGCTGAGGGTCGCGCCCCCTCAGTGCTTCGGCGTCGGACTGGGCGTCGGCGAGTTGGAACTGAAGCTGGGACTCGGTGACGGCGTCGGCGCCACAGTCGGCGCGATGGTGATCGGCATCGTGTTCGGCGCTGCGGTCGGTGTGGGTGTTGCCGGCGCCTTTGCCGTGGGAGTCGATGTTGCCGCGCCCGCCGTGTCGATGCTGGTCGGCACGCCGACTCCAGTCGGCGCGGCGCTCGCCGTGGGCGCGAAGATCGGACCGGGCGGGGGCGTCGGCGACGTCTGAACCCCCGGCCCCCCGAGGGCCTGGACCGCGAAGATGATCATCACCACCAGCGCGATCACGGCCGCCGCCGCCACGGACCAGACCTTCCAGCCCACACCGCCAGGGCGCACCTCGTCGGCGGCGCTGTCGAGCGCCACGCCGGTGAGCGGTGCGTCGTCATCCTCATCGGCGAATTCGACCGCAGGTGCTTCTGGAACCGGGTCGGCGAGACGATCGACGACGACCACCGCGAGCCAGGCGCGCCCCTGTTCACGCCAGGTCGCCCCGAGGAACGCCACGCCGGCGGTCTCGACGTCACGGCGGAACGCTGCGGCGCCAGCCGGCCGGTCGCGCGGATCCTTCGCCAGTCCCCGGATCACGAGCTCGCGCGCCAGGATCGGGACGGCCTCGCTGGGCAGCGCTCCCTGGGTGTGCTGCACCCCGAGCCCGGTGAGGTCGGTCCCGAGATACGGGGGTCTTCCGGTGAGCGACTCGACCAGCACACCGGTGGCCGCGTAGAGATCGGTCGCGACCGTGTGCGGCCGGCCGGCCCAGAGCTCCGGGGCCATGTACTGCGGCGTTCCCGACTTCCAGCCGCGCCGCAGCGGAGGTGCGGGGACTCCCGCATCGCGGAGGATGCCCGTCCCGTCGGTGTCGAGCTCCACCGCGGACGGGGTCACGTCGCGGTGGATGATCCCCGCCCCATGGAGCGCGTCCAGTGCGGCGAGCGTGTCGTCGAACGCCACCAGCGCGGCCGCCGCCGCAAGCGGACCCGAGGCGTCGATCACGTGGCGAAGCGTGATCCCTTCCACCCACTCGTAAACGATCGCGACATGCTTGTCGTCGAATTCGATGACCGAGAGCAGGTGCTGGTGGCGAAGGGTGCCGAGCACCGCCATGTCATGACGGACCTGGCGGCGATATGCGGTGTCCGAGGACAGGGCCGGGCTGAGCAGCCGGATGAGCACCCGCGAGCCGGTGGCGTCATCGTGGGCGTCGATGAGCGCACCGGCGCGGTCGACGCTGATCCCCCGATCCAAGGTGTAGCCGGGAACGTACGCCCGCGACCCGGTGAGATCGGAGCCTCCAGCCTGCTGCATTCACACTCAGTATGCCGTGGCAAAAGCGCCATTGAGTCGCATTCGTCAACGGGGATCCCGGGCGACGGCGACTAGAATGGCCGGGCAGTGGAGTACGTCGAGAGCATCCTCGACCTGGTCGGCAACACCCCGTTGGTCCGGCTGAGCAAGGTCACCGAGGGGCTCAGGCCTCTTGTGCTTGCGAAGCTCGAGCAGCTCAACCCCGGCGGCAGCGTCAAGGACCGCATCGGCCTGTCGATGCTCGAGGACGCCGAGACCCGCGGGCTGCTCCGGCCAGGAGGAACGATCGTCGAGCCCACCTCGGGCAATACCGGGCATGGGCTGGCGATGGCGGCGGCGATCAAAGGCTACAAGATGATCTTCGTCATGCCCGACAAGATGGCGGCGGAGAAGATCAGCCTGCTGCGCGCGTACGGCGCCGAGGTGGTGATCTGCCCCACCAACGTCGAGCGCGAGTCGCCGCAGTCGTATTACTCGGTGGCCGACCGGCTGACCCGGGAGGTGCCGGGCGCGTTTCAGCCCAACCAGTACTTCAACGCGCGCAACCCCGAGGCCCACTACCGCACCACTGGCCCCGAGATCTGGCGGCAGACCGACGGCCGGATCACCACGTTCGTGGCCGGTGTCGGGACCGGGGGCACCATCACCGGGGTCGGCAAGTACCTCAAGGAGCAGAACCCCGCGGTTCGCGTGATCGGCGCCGATCCGGAGGGCTCGATCTACAGCGGCGAGATCGCCCCGTACAAGGTCGAGGGCGTCGGCGAGGACTTCTGGCCGGGCACGTTCGACCGCGAGGTGGTGGACGAGTTCATCCAGGTGACCGATCGCGAGAGCTTCGTGGCCGCACGGAAGCTCGCGCGCCAGGAGGGAATCCTCGTCGGCGGGTCGGCCGGCCTCGCGCTCCATGCGGCGATCCAGGTCGCGGTCGACTCGAAGCCGGACGACGTCATCGTCGTGCTCCTCCCAGACACCGGGCGGAACTACCTGAGCAAGTTCTTCTCCGACGAGTGGATGCGCCAGAACGGCTATCTCCAGCGCCTCGTTCCCGCCCGCGTCCGCGAGGTCATCGATTCCCACAGCGACGGGGTCCCGGAACTGGTCAGCGTCGGTGCCGGCAAATCGGTCGGTGAGGCGATCGACCTCATGCAGCAGTACGGGATCTCCCAGCTCCTCGTCACGGAGAACGGCAGCACCGCGGGCGGCGGCGTGGTGGGCAGCATTCAGGAGCGCACCCTGCTCGATCGCATCTACCGCGACCCGGCTGTGGTGACCACCTCGGTCTCGACAGCGATGGACCCGCCGTTCGCGCGCGTCGCCGCCGGGGCGCCGATCGAGGAGGCGTTCGAGGCGCTGCTCGGTGGCGAGCCAGCGCTCATGATCGTCGAGGGCGACCTGCCTGTCGGGGTGATCACCCGAAGCGACCTGCTCGAGTTCGTCGCCCGCCGCGGACGCAGCTGAGCCTCATGGAGCAGAGGCGGCACGGCCTGGCGACGCGCGCCCTGCACGTCGGGCAGGGACCCGATCCCGCCACCGGGGCCGTGGTCGTCCCGATTCACCTGGCGACCACCTTCGCGCAGGAGTCCCCAGGCCGCCACAAGGGATACGAGTACTCGCGATCGGGCAACCCGACCCGCGACAACCTCGAGGCATGCCTTGCATCGTTGGAGACCGCCGAGCACGGCCTCGCCTTTTCATCTGGGCTGGCCGCGACCACCGCGGTGATGCTGCTCCTTGATCCCGGCGACCACGTCGTGTTCACCGAGGACGTGTACGGCGGCACCTTCCGCCTCTTCGACAAGGTCTTTCACCGCTACGGGCTCACCTTCACCGCAGTCGACCCCACCAACCTCGATGCCATCGCGACGGCGATGACCGATCACACGCGCATGGTCTGGCTGGAGTCGCCCACCAACCCGCTGCTCCGCATCGTCGACCTCGACGCCGTCGACGAGCTCGTCCACGGAGCAGGTGCGATCGTCGCCGTCGACAGCACCTTCGCGAGCCCGATCCTGCAGCGACCGCTCGAGCTCGGCGCGGACCTCGTGGTGCACAGCTCGACGAAATTTCTCGGCGGCCACAGCGACGTCCTCGGTGGCGCAGTGCTCACTTCCGACGACAGCCTCGCCGAGCGCCTGCGCTTTCACCAAAACGCCATCGGCGCGGTGCCGTCACCCTTCGATTGCTGGCTGCTGCTCCGAGGGTTGAAGACGTTGCAACTTCGCGTGCTCCGTCAGTGCGAGAACGCGCTGGCCATCGCACGCTGGCTCGAGGGCCAGGACGCGGTGGTCCAGGTGTACTACCCGGGTCTCGACAGCCACCCAGGGCATGCGCTCGCACGGCGCCAGATGGGCGGCTACTACGGCGGGGTGGTGTCCTTCGAGGTTTCGTCCGGTGATGCCGCGCGCTCGTTTCTTGAACGCCTGCGTGTGTTCACGCTCGCCGAGTCACTCGGCGCGGTGGAGTCGCTCGCCGAGAGCCCGGCGATGATGACCCACACATCGATCCCGGAGGAGATGCGCACCCGGGTCGGCGTCAGCGACGGGCTGCTGCGCCTGTCCGTCGGTATTGAGGACGTCGACGACTTAGTGGCCGACCTGGAGCAGGCACTGGCGTAGCCTCACGCGGCGGGGCTCCGAGCTTCCATTCGCCGGTTGTCAGCAGGAGCGTTCCGTCGATCTCCGGGAGCGCCGGTGCGCCGAGGCGGCGGAGCTTGCGCCACTGTTCGCCGTCCTCCTCGCTGAGGAACGTGATCGCCTTGCCCTCATTGCCGTTGCGCGCGGTGCGGCCGACTCGATGGGTGAGCCACTGCGGTGTCTCGGGCAGCTCGAAGTTGATGACCAGTCCGACATTGACGACGTCGATGCCGCGAGCCGCGACGTTGGTGGCGACCAGCACCTCGGTCCGATTCGCGCGGAACGAGTCCAGCGCGCGGTCGCGAGCATTCTGCGAGAGGTTGCCCTGCAACTCGCCGGCGGTGTGGCCCATCCGGAGCAGGTCACGCACGAGCTTCTTGGCTCCGTGCTTGGTGCGATGAAACACGATCGTCTGATTGAGATCGGACGCGCGCTGGCGGCGCAGGAGCCGTGACAGCGCGTCGATCTTCTGCGACTTGACGACACTCATGACCCCGTGCTCGAGCGCGGGCACCTGCTCGTTGACGACGCGCACGCGAGCTGGTTCGTAGAGATGCTTGGTGATCATGCGCTGCACCCAGTCGGGCATCGTCGCCGACGCGAGCACCGTCTGCCGGCGCGCGCTGCTGCTGAAGCTCGGGCACATCGAGATGATCTTCTCCACGTCCTTTGCGAAGCCCTGGTCGAGCATCTCGTCGGCCTCGTCGAGCACCAGGTATTCGATGTCGCGGAGCCGCGCGAGCCCGTTGCTGGCGAGGTCGAGGAGCCGCCCGGGGCATCCGACGATCACGTCCGGCGCGTTGCGGAGCCCGCCGGTCTGGGGGCCGTAGCCGACTCCTCCGATACAGATCACCGTGCGCAGCGCCGGGTCGACCTGACGGATCACCGCATTGACCTGGGTGGCGAGCTCGCGGGTCGGCGTCACGATCAGCGCTCTGGCGCCGTGACCCTGATGGCCCGCGAGTCGCTCGACCAGTGGCACCACGTAGGCGAGGGTCTTGCCCGAGCCGGTTGGCGCCTCGATCACGCAGTCGTGGCGTGCGAGCAGCGGCGGAATCGCCTCCTGCTGCACTGTGTTGGCTTCCGTGAAACCGTGCTCACGGAGCGCCGCGGACGTGCGCGGACGCACGCCGATGGATTCAAACGTTGTCACCGTGTTACCTCGGGACCCGGGTCATTTCCCGTTATCCCAGAATCCCCTCGCTGGACTGTCGTGTGCCGGATTCTTGAGACCCGCCGTTGACCGGCGGAGAGAGGGTTCACCAAGAGGCATGGCTCGCCGATTCGCGAGCACTTGCCAAGACAGTACCACAGGTTGGTGCAAAGTCCGCAATCGGTGACAGAGGCGGTCTCCGGCTCTCGGGTGTATATCCTCGCTTCGAATGACGTTCGACGCCTTCCTCCACCAGCTTCCCGACGCCGACTCCGCGGAGACGCACGAATGGCTCGAGTCCCTCGACGCACTGGTCGCGTCTGAAGGCACGGTCCGCGCCCGCTTCGTGATCGGCAAGCTCCTCGAGCGCGCCCGCCGGCTCCAGGTGCCGGTGCCGTCGCTCGTCTCGACGCCGTACATCAACACCATCCCGCCCGACGAGGAGCCGTGGTTCCCAGGTGACGAGGAGATGGAACGGCGCATCCGCCGGATCGTCCGCTGGAACGCGGCAGTCATGGTGACCAGGGCGAACAAGCGGAGCGACGGGATCGGTGGGCATCTGTCGACGTACGCGTCGGCGGCATCGCTCTACGAAGTGGGGTTCAACCACTTCTTCCGCGGCAAGGACGACGGCAACTCCGGCGACCAGATCTACTACCAGGGACACGCCGCGCCGGGGATGTACTCGCACGCGTACCTCGAAGGGCGGATCACCGAGGCGCAGATGGACAACTTCCGTCAGGAGACGGGAGGCAACGGGCTGAGCTCGTATCCGCACCCGCGCCTGATGCCCGAGTTCTGGGAGTTCCCCACGGTGTCGATGGGACTCGGGCCGCTCAACGCCGTCTACCAGGCGCGCTTCAACCGCTACCTCTACAACCGGCACATCGCCGACACGAGCGAGAGCCATGTGTGGTGCTTCCTTGGTGACGGCGAATGCGACGAACCGGAGACGCTCGGTGCGCTGTCGCTCGCCGCGCGCGAACAGCTCGACAACCTGACTTTCGTCGTGAACTGCAACCTGCAACGTCTCGATGGACCGGTGCGCGGCAACGGCAAGGTCATCCAGGAGCTGGAGGGGAT
Source organism: Candidatus Dormiibacterota bacterium (assembly GCA_003132525.1). GTDB lineage: Bacteria > Chloroflexota > Dormibacteria > Aeolococcales > Aeolococcaceae > Palsa-851. The sequence continues at coordinate 84,033 of PKXZ01000016.1, forward strand.
CTTTCGCGGCGCGGGCTGGAACGTCATCAAGGTCATCTGGGCGCGCGAGTGGGACGAGCTCCTCGCGCGTGACGTGCACGGCGTCCTCGTGGACCAGATGAACCGCGTTCCTGACGGCGAATTCCAGAAGTACACCACCGAGAGCGGCGCCTACATTCGCGAGCATTTCTTCGGGCCCGACCCGCGACTTCGCAAGATGGTGGAGCACCTGTCCGATGACGATCTCCGCCACCTTCGTCGTGGCGGGCACGACTATCGCAAGGTCTACTCCGCATACAAGCTCGCGCTGGAGCAGCGTGGCGCACCGACGGTCGTCCTCGCGCACACCGTCAAGGGATGGACGCTCGGCGTTGGATTCGAAGGACGCAACTCGACGCACCAGATCAAGAAGATCGGCGAGGCCGAGTTGCGCGCGTTCCGCGACCTGCTCGAGCTGCCCATCAGTGACAAGCGGCTCGCCGAGTCCAAGCCGCCCTACTACCACCCCGGCGCCGATTCCGACGAGGTCGAGTACCTGCTTATGCGCCGGCGCGCGCTCGGGGGCATGCTCCCGCGACGCGTGGTGCGGTCGAAGCCGCTCGAGCTCCCGGGTGATGCGCCGTACGCGGAGTTCATCACCGGCAGCGGGACTCGCGCGGCGTCCACCACGATGGTGTTCGCCGGTCTGCTGCGCAACCTGCTCCGCGACAAGGCGATCGGCAACCGGATCGTCCCGATCATCCCCGATGAAGCGCGCACCTTCGGCATGGATGCGCTCTTCAGCGAGGTGAAGATCTACGCACCGTTCGGGCAGACGTACGAGCCGGTCGACGCCGGGATGGTGCTCTCCTACCGCGAGGCCGTCGACGGCCAGATCCTCGAGGAGGGGATCACCGAGGCAGGTTCGATGGGAAGCTTCACCGCCGCGGGAACCGCCTATGCGACGCACGGCCAGGCGGTTATCCCGTTCTACATCTACTACTCGATGTTCGGCTACCAGCGAGTCGGTGACCTCATCTGGGCATTCGGCGATTCGCGCGGTCGCGGCTTCATGCTCGGGGGGACGGCCGGTCGCACCACGCTCAACGGGGAGGGCCTGCAACACGAGGATGGCCACTCGCCGCTGCTCTTCAGCGCGGTTCCAAACGTGCGCATCTACGACCCGGCTTTCGCGTATGAACTGGCAACGGTGATTCGCGACGGCATGCGCCGCATGTACGTCGACGGCGAGGACATCTTCTACTACATCACGTTGTACAACGAGAACTACCCGATGCCGCCGATGCCCGAAGGCAGCGAGGAAGGCATAATCCGGGGTCTCTACCTGTACAAGCGCGCCGAGGCGGACCGTACCCATCGTGCGCGGATTCTCGCCAGCGGCAGCGCCGTCAACGCCGCCATCGAAGCGCAGGCGATGCTGCTCGAGCAACACGACGTCGCCGCCGACGTGTGGAGCGTCACGAGCTACCAGTTGCTGCGCCAGGATGCGCTCGACGTCGAACGCTGGAACCGGCTGCATCCCGATCTCGAGCAGCGGGTAGCGTACGTCGACGAGCAGCTCGGTGCCGAGGGCGGACCGATCGTCGCGGTAACCGACTACATGAAGGCCGTCCCCGATCAGATCGGACGGTTCATGAAGGTGCCGTTCATCCCGCTCGGCACCGATGGATACGGTCGCAGCGATACTCGCGTCGCGCTGCGCCGGCACTTCGAGGTCGACGCAGGGTCCGTCTCGGTGGCCGTGCTCGACGGCCTGGCGCAGCAGGAGCAGCTTCCCCGTCACGTCGTCGCCGCCGCCATCGAGCACTACGGCCTCGACACCGAGCTGGTCGACCCCCGCTACCGCTGACCTCCGCCTCAGCCGGACTCAAAAGCGAGCGAGGCGCGCTCGGTGTACACCGCACCTCCGGGTTCGGAGCGCGACTCGTACAGCACCAAACGCGACGCGGAAAAACGGACGTCGGGCTGCTCCTGTGCTGCTGCGGTCCACGCCGCTGGTGCCGCGCCGTTCCAGTGCACTCGCGGCCTGCCCAGGGTGCAGTGCGGGTTGTATCTGCGCTGGTCCACTTCGAATCCCGCGGCGTTCAGCGCCGATCGGCATTCCAGTGCGAGTGCGTTGAGCGGCGCGACATCCACCGACGGGCCGAGCCAGAGCACGCGGGGATTCCCTCGTGGCGGAAAGGAGCCGAGATGATCCAGGGTCACCTCGAATGGAGCCGTGTGACGAGCGACCGGCTCGACGAGCTGGAGCGCCGCCGCAGCCCGTTCGTCCTCGATCTGCCCGAAGAAGTGCGCCGTCAGATGCAGCGTTTCGGGACGCGCCCAGCGGACGTCCGCAATGCGCTCACGGAGCCGGCGCTGCAGCTCCTGCGCCGCCCCCAGCCCCGGCCCAGCCAGGGGAACCGCGAGGAAGCACCTCACCGATCTCTCAAATATCTATGCGGCGTGTGCGCATGCCGGTTACGAGCAAAGCGACACCCGCGATCAGCAGCACCGCACCGATGGTGATCGAGCCGCCTCCCACTCCGGTGGAAGGTGTGCCGGTCGTGATGGCCTTTACTCCGCCTATCGATGTTGATGACGTTGTTGATGACTTCGCTGTTGTTCCGCCTGCGCCACTCGCGGACGACGAGGTCGCCGCTGCCGTCGCCTTGGGAGTCGGCTTCGGGGTGGTCTTGGGGGTCGCGGTGGGAGCGGGCGTTGGGGTGGGCGCCGTGCAAGGATTGCCGCCCGCGTTGGTGAGCGTCACCTCGATCTGGTTCGCCTTGCAGAGGGTGTCGACCTGCGTGAACAGCGCCTCGACGAACCAGTCGGGCCGGTCCATGACGTTGTACGGGTTGCCGGCATAGATGAGGATGTGGCGGACTCCATAGCCGGTCGCGGTCTTCGAGTACACCATCAGGATGTCGTAGCCGCCCGCGTCGTGAACGGGTGTCTTGGTGTACGCCCCCACCGGTGTTGCCTTGACCGCGGCGACGAACGCGGCGTCATATGTCTTGAGTGTTGTCGCGGTCAGGACGCCCAGATCGCCGCCCTTGTCTGCGGTCCCCGTCGACCCATTGTCGTCCGAATACGTTTTTGCGGTCGCGCTGAAGTTCGCTCCCTTGGCGAGGATCGACTCGACCAATGCGGCGCGCTGTTGCGCGAACACATCCTCGACCCGTTGCTCATTGAGGTTCGAGCTGATCTCATCCTCGAGCTGGGCGATCGACCCTCCGGCGCCTTCCAGCTCGGTCTCCAGCGCGCTCATACCGCCTGCCTGCTGGGCATCGGTGGCGACCTCCGTCGCTACCTCCTTGGGCGTCGCCTCCAAGTCGAGCTTGGTCGCCTCCTCTTTGATGATCGTGTCGATGATGAGGCTGCGCAGGATCGCGGCACGCAACTGGGTGATCGCGGCAGGATCGGTGGTGCCGCCGCCGCCCTGCGCGATGCTGGTGTACGCGCTTTCGTACCGGACATTGAATTGCGCGAGCGTGATCACGTCGGGGCCGACCCGCGCGATCACGGGCGAAGCTTTCGCCGGGGCCGGCTTGCTCGAGCTGCACGCTGCCAACACCAGCGCGCACAGCGCCACGACCACCACCCCGCCCCTTCGACGCAACATCCTCAGGCCAGTGTATCGGGGGCGGTGGCGGCCCCGGCTCGGGCGAGGCTGAGGCCACTGACCCGAGCCCGGAATGAGGGCGTGATCACAATCAGCACCGTGGTCGCCCCGACCAGCAGGGCGCCCACGCCGATCGCGTTGAACAACCCCACCGAATGGGTCAGCAACCCGTACCCCACCGTGCCCAGGGGCTGCAGCCCCGCGAAGATCGTCGCGTAGATGCCGAGCAGCCTGCCGCGCAGCGCCGGGTCCGTATCGGTCTGCAGCAGGGTGGTCATCGAGGTGCTCACCGCCACGAACGCGAAGCTGATACCGACCAGGGCCGGCAGCGTGACCCCGAGCACGGTGCCGTGCGCCACCGCGAACAGGCTCGCCGCGTACACAACGCCCCCGACGAGCATGAGCTGGAGACGGCCCGCCCCGCGGCCCATCGACGCGATCGCTATCCCGCCGACGAGACCGCCGATTCCGCCGACGCTGTACATGATGCCGAGCGCCTCGGGACCGACGTGCAGCTGCGTTTTAGCCAGAACAGGCAGAAACGGCATGTACGAGACGCCGAAGAACGCGAGCACCGAGGCGACGATCACGACGCCGCGGATGAGCGGATCCGCAACCGCCACACGGAGGCCGGCGACGAGCTCGCCGAGAGCCGTGGCGCCTGCCCGGCGCGGCAGCGGCGCGACGTCCGGGATGACCGTCAACAGCACCACGATCGGAGCGAGATACGCAACCGAGAGAAACCCGAAGCACACCGCCGGACCGGCAAAGCCGATCAGCAATCCCGCCACCGACGGGCCGATGATCCGGGTGGCACTCATCGCCGCAGCGCCGAGCGCGACCGCGTTGACCACGAGGTGGCGCTCAACCAGGTCCGCCACGAGCGCCTGACGTGTGGGCAGGTCCGCTGCGTCGGTGGCGCCGAACACGATGGCGACCACCAGGATGGCCGCGAAGCTCGCGTGGTTGGTCGCGACCAGCAGCGCAAGCGAGCCGGCGCTGAGGCCGAGCAGCGACTGCGTCACGAGCAGGATCCGCCGCCGCGGCAGGCGGTCGGCGAGGACTCCACCCGCGAGCGAGAGGATGACCGACGGGATGCCGTCAGCAGCCGCCACCACGGCCACCGCCGTGGTGCTGCCGGTGCGCTGGTAGACGAGGTACCCGAGCGCGACCACCTGCATCCAGGTGCCGAGCAGGGCGGGCCACTGCGCAGCCCAGTACCAGCGGAACGGCCGCACCCGCAGCGCCGGAGGCGGCCAGCGGCGTTCCGGTGCAGGGCCCGGGTCAGGCGTGGGCGTCACTCTCCAACGATATGTGCACGCTGCTGGACGTCTGCAGGAACCCGGCGTTGCGGTAGGCGCCGTCGGCCCCCGGCGCGGCCTCCAGGAACACCGTCGCGAGCCCGCCCCCGAAGCACTGGCGAGCAAGCGCCGAGACCGTCGCCGCGGCGAGCCCCCTGCGGCGGTGAGACGGAGCAACCACGACGCCGACGACCTCGGTGGCGCCGCCTGCCGGTGGCACGGTCTGGGCGGCGCCGATCATCCCGCCGGTGGCGGCGTCGCGTGCCACCAGCGCACGCCCTCCGCGGCTCAGCGTGTCACGCAGCCGGGTGACGGTACGTCCGTCCGCCGGTTCCGGGTCCTCGAAGATGTCGTGCTGGAGGCCGGCCATCTCGAGCAGTGCGGCGTCGCCCACGGGTGCCTCGATGAGAACGCCGTCGGGTGCGGGCAGGTCGCGCACCGACTCGGTCGTGCAGGTCATCAGCGGCAGGCGATCCTCCACGGTCCATCCCTGCGCGGTCAGCCGAGCCTCGAGCGCTGGTGCCACAGATGGCAAAAACTCGACGCGCGGCATCCGGTCTGCTGTCCGGAATGCCGCGACCAGCGCTGCCACCTCCGCTGCCTCGGGGGCGGCGCCGTCGTCGGGGATCGCGTAGTTGAGATATCGCAGTGTGGTGGCGGGATTGAGCAGGACTGTGAACGCTCCCACGCGCGGAAGAGCTGCGGCTCTGCGCGACTCGCGGACGAAGGCCATGATCGCGCGATCGGCCTCGACGTTGACGCCGCCCTCGGGTTTGCTCATCAGCCGAGGATGTCTAGGCGGCGGCGACGGTCGCACCCTCGGCGTGCGGCAGGGGCAGACCGTCGAGGAAGGCGGCGATGAGCACCCGCTGGCGACGCGACAGCTCCGGGCTCCACGCGTGCCCCGCCTGCCGGATGACATCGAAGGAGAGGTCGGGCGCATCGGAGATCGCCGATTCGAGGCGGCGGACATTCACGATGCGATCGTGCTCGGCGACGAGAATCAGTGTGGGACGGCCCGAACCGCGAACCTGGGCGAGGTCGTCGCGTCGTAGTGCGTCGTGGAGCCATTCGCGTGCCGCGCGCGGGTCCGCGAGCACCTGGTTGTCAAAGTTGGCTTTTGCGGCGATAGGATCGACATTCTTGCCCTCCACCATGAGGCGCTTGTAGATATCGCTCATGGTGCGTTGGTGCGCAAGCCACACGATGCCCGGGTACACTATCGGCGCCAGCATTACCCCAACCTGCATGTGGAATGCGCGTCGCACGAGCCACGGTGAAACCAACGGCGTATGCAGGATGAGCCGCTCGGTTGCCTCTGGACGAGCGCGCTGGACGGCGAGCGCGACCGGCGTTCCGAGGCAAAGGCCCGCGACGTCGAAACGATCAACGCCCGCGTCCTCAACTGCGGCAAGTACCGCGCGGGCCATCGCGGAAGCCGTGTGGCCACCGTTCAGCGGCTCCGAGTGTCCGAAGCCGGGCAGGTCCGGGGCGACGATGGTGCGGCGCGGAAGCAGCACGTCGAACCAGTCGTTGAAGTTCTCAGCCGACCCGATGAACCCATGGCAGAGCACGAGTGGTGGACCGGTTCCTCCGGTCAGGTAGCGCAGGCGCTTGCCTTGGTATGTCGTGAAACGTTCTTCGAGCCCGTTCACGGCAGCGGTCACTCGGTGTCGATCTGCGCGCGCTGGAGGCGTCCGCTGTAGTCGATGTACACGGACTTCCATTCGCTGAACTCGTCGAGCACGTGACCACCTGCTTCGCGGTGACCGTTGCCGGTGTTTCGAGTCCCGCCGAACGGGAGTTGGATCTCCGCACCGATCGTCGGCGCGTTGATGTAGACGATGCCCGTTTCCAAATCGCGCAGCGCGCGGAAAGCATTGTTCACATTGCGTGTGTATAGCGATGACGATAACCCGTAAACAACGCCGTTCGCGATTTCGAGCGCCTGCTCAAATGTGTCGAACGGAATCGCCGACACCACCGGACCGAAAATTTCCTCTTGCGCGATTCGCATGTTCGGGTCCACATCAACGAACACGGTTGGCTCATGGAACCAACCGCGCGAATAAGCGCCGCTGTCGAGCCTGTGCCCGCCCGTCGTCAGCTTCGCCCCTTCGTTCTTGCCGATCTCGACGTACTTGATTACCGTCTGAAGTTGCTGCTCGTTGATCGTGGGTCCCATGTCAGTCTCGGGATCGAGCCCATCGCCGACTCTCAAAGCTTTCGCCCGCTCGGCGAGCCTCGCCGTAAATTCTCGGTACACTTTTTTCTGCACGGCCACACGGCTCGCGGCGGTACATCGTTGCCCGCTTGTCCCGAACGCGCCCCAGAGAACTCCGTCGAGCGCCAAATCGAGATTGGCGTCATCCATGACGATAATGATGTTCTTCCCGCCCATTTCCAGGTGGCACTTCTTAAACGTCGGCGCGCACGCTTCGCTGATAATGCGTCCGACTTCGGTCGAGCCGGTAAAACTTACGAGTTGCGTGTCTCGGTGATGAACGAGCGGCGCTCCGGCATCCGGGCCCGTGCCGTTCACAATATTCACGACGCCGCGAGGAAGGCCCGCCTCAGCCAATACCTGCACGAAGTTGTAAGAAGAATACGGAGTGTCCTCGGCAGGCTTGAGGACAACCGTGTTCCCCATGACGAGTGCTGGCGCAATCTTCCACGACGGAATTGCCATCGGGAAATTCCAGGGCGTCACAAGCGCAGCCACGCCGATCGGAGATCGCACCGCCATCGCAAATTTGTTCGGCAGTTCGGAGGGCGTCGTCTGGCCAAACTGCCGCCGGCCTTCACCGGCCATCAAATAAGTCATATCAATCGCTTCTTGCACGTCGCCGCGCGTCTCAGCCAGCACTTTGCCCATTTCGCGGGTCATGTCGCGGGCGTAGTCTTCTTTGCGATCGCTCAAGATCTCGGCAGCGTGAAAGATCATCTCCGCGCGGCGCGGCGCAGGCACCAGGCGCCACTTCGCAAACGCTCGCTTGGCCGCATCCACGGCCGCGTCCACGTCCGCCTTATTCGATCGCTGGAAGATGCCGACGACCTCGCGCGTGTCGGCGGGATTGCGGTCTTCGAAGGTTTCTCCGGCCGAGGAGTCGACCCACTCGCCGTCGATGAAGTTCTTNNGAGCAAGCCAAGACGACAAGCGAGGACGAGCAAGTGACAGCTGGCGCGACGGCTTTCGTTAGAAGCCTCGCATCCCACGCCTCCGTGATATTTTCGTCCTGATGAAGCCCATCGATCTTCGGTTGTTGCCAGACTTGTTGGCAAAGTTGTTGCTAGTTTTTTTGATGCTCGCCGCAACCGTCCCGGCTCAACAGCATTTCGAAGTCATTACCACGGTCGACGCTCCCGAGATCGCCGGCCGTCCCGTGCAACTCGACTCCAGCGGACAGCTGCTGCCGTGGCCGTTTCCCGATTCCACCGGAGATTCCTACTCTTCCGATTTTCTTGCCC
>PKXZ01000021.1:0-36312 GCA_003132525.1 Candidatus Dormiibacterota bacterium
CGTGCCGAGAAATATGCAATCCACGGCCTTGCGACGCCGCAAGCACCAACGGAAGCTGCCACACCTGTCGTGGAGGTTGCGTGAGGTCAACGAACATTCTTGCCCGGGGCCTGGCCTGATCGGTCAGCCGGGGCACGCGGTGGGCCTGGATTCACCTTGTCCGCCTGTCGGGCTCGACCTGACGCTCTCGCACTCAGCCCACGAGTTGCGCACCCTGGATTAGGCCGTTCGCCACGTGATACACGACAGCCGCGTGAAGCTCTGTCGGCATACCGGGAAGAACGAAGCCGTGACGACCTCCTCGTCGATGACCACGGATCCCAGGTCGATGCGATTGCGAATCTCTGCGTGCAGGGTCGGACTGTTTCGAACGGGCCGCCGTATACCGAACCGATCTGGTCGCGTCCCGAGGCGAGCGTGCTGCCGTCCGGTTGCACGACCTTCGCATCTGGCGCGTAGCACGCTACAAACCCCTGAATGTCACGTCGGTTGTACGCGGCCACCTGTCGATCGATGACGTCGCTGGACGTGGTCACTAAGCCCTCGTTACTCAGCCCGGTCGGCGTGAGCGCGATGATAGTGATACGGCAAGAGAGACGCGTCCCGCAATGGTCGTCGACGGCGAGCGCTCAATTCATGTGCTGTCCCGGTTTGACGGGTGACCGAGGTGGGTTCGTGCGGCCAACCCCCGTTGTCGCCCGCCGAACAACAGGGTTTGTACTGGCGAAGTACGTCGAGACCGACTACCGCGGAGTGCAATGGACAGCCTCGCGGGTCTTGAGTTCGTCCGTCGCGCGTTCGACTGTGCCCGTGGATGGCCGCCCCGTATTCAGATCTGGGGAAGCCCCCTGACTCGGCACTTTCTTCAGAGCTTCCACGCCGCTCCCCCAGCGATGCCCGTGAAATTCAGCTCGTATTCAAAATGCCGTGGTCAGATTGACGTGGTCGGGGCGACTGGACTCGAACCAGCGACCCCCTGCTCCCAAAGCAGGTGCGCTACCACTGCGCCACGCCCCGACGCTGTCTGATCTCAACCAGGTCGCCTATCCCCGAAGATACGCGCCTCAGGCTCGCAGATCCGGGAGATTCGATTGACGCGCAGACCAGGCCCGAAAGGTAGCACGCGAACCAGGTAAGGGCGCCAGGTGAAAAGACAGGGTACGAGTGCCATCTCCCGTCAACAAGGGCGGCATACTGACGACTGTGGCTCCGCATCTGGCCCGCCGGCTGCTCTACGCGATCGCGGCCGCATGTGCGATTTCGACTGGAGCAATAGCGCTGTTCAGGCCACCTCCTCCACCGGCGCCACCGGCCGCCCCGGTGTCGCAGGCCGAACCAGTTCTGCCAATTGCCGGATCCTCGCCGATCATCTATTCCATCAACAGCAACTCATCGTCGTACTCCTTACAAAAGCTTTGTGCCTCCTCGGACATCTCCTGCGTGAAGGTGGTGTTGCGAAGCGCGCCTCCATGAGGTCAGCTCCTCGCGTCTCGTGGTGCAGGTAGGGGCACTCACCCCAGAGACGGCGGCAGAAGCCGAGCCGTCCCAAGAGCGCGACCTCCGGCGGTCTTGTGGGCGTTTCCAGCTTGCGCTGGATATGCTATGACGGATCCTTGACCACCGTCAGGCGGATCGTCTCGTTGCTCTTGTTCCCCGTTGGGTCGAACGTGATTTCAAGTTCACTGGGCAACATCTCGCCGGCGGGGAGCGTGACACCCAATCGCAGGGACGTGCTGGACATGTCCGGTGATATCTGGAACGTCGCTTTGGGAATCTCCGGAAATACCTTGGCAACCTTTGTACCCGGAGTGAACCCCGACCCCGTCACTTCCACCGCATTCCAACCAGGCTTGAGAAAAGGAGGATGAGCGCGAATTCGCGTCTGGTGTAAGTGCGTGGTTGCACGGACGAAGAGCCAGTATCCGAGCATGAGACCCCAGACGACAAATGCAACGATCGGCAGCGTGATCCGCGCTGTCATATCGCCACCGATGAATCCGACATATGCGGCCACCCCGACGAAGACGCTGTACATGGCAAATACTGCGGAAACGGAATGCGTCGAGGTTGCGTAGCCGCTGATGGTCGTCGTAATTCGCACATAGGGCTTGGGGCTGGCGATTTCCAGGTCCATCGACCGTTCCACGGCCCCGCTCAGGACGACGAAGTAGTACATGTCGAGCCCAAACAGCACGAGCACCAGGAAGATGATCGTCGCCGCTGCCACCGGAAGGATCGAACCGGTGTGAGTCACCCCCGCCGCGATACCGCTGGCCGTGAGCAGCGTGGTTATCAGCGAGAATCCATATTTCCTGAGATCCTCGAGCGACCCGTCGACCCTGCCAATCGTTGTCCGGCACTCCGCCATCTCATTGAGCGGCGGGCCATCACCAGGGGCCTTCGTCGCGTCACTGCCGGGCATCACCATCGCCTCCATCAGGTCACGGCGGCCAGCAGCCGTGTAACTAAGCGATCCGGGCAGCAAGTTTGCACTCCCGCACCACAGCACTGCAGCGCTCATACAAGGGCCGACCGCCAACGGTTGATCGCTTCCACACCAAGTCCAGCGCCAGGCGGCCGTCCGGTACACCGCTGCTAGGCTCGAACCAGAGGTGGTTCATGACTGAGCGAGCGATTCCCCCGACCGCGCGCGAACGAGCGGCATTCGACGCCGCGACCATGGGAAAGCCCAAGGACTTCGTTCGTGTGTGCCGCGAACTGAACAGGGCACCGCGAGAGATGCTCGACGCGTTCCAGGCCGCCCCGTGGCGCTGGCTCTTCTACTTCCCGCCCGGTGACCCGGTGACTGACGAAACGCGGCACCGTCCATTCCAGCAGTCGGTGCAGGACCGGCTTGACCTGGTCCGCGAGTACGTCGAGGCGCCCTGGTGGCGTCGCGCAATCACGAGCCCCGACACCTTCGATCCCGCCACGCGCCGCGCCTACTCGAAGACCGGTCTGCCCGACTGATGAGCTGAGGCCACTGCGGGCCGCCGCAGGGCAGACTCTGTCCCAGTGGACGTCCTCGATCTCATCATCATCGTTTTCCTGATCATTGTCGTGGCCTCAGGGTTGCGTCGCGGACTGAGCGGGGTGGCCTTTGCGCTCGCCGGGCTGCTGGCCGGCCTCTTCCTCGGAGCAGTGGTCGCGCCACCCCTCGCGCGGGCGATCACCCAGGATCGGACCACCCAACCGCTCTTCGCGATCGGCATCTTCGTTGGCTTCACGCTGCTCGTCGAGGGCGTCGGAGCGGCGATCGGCATCCAGATCCGCCAGCGGACGCAGCACACCGCCCTGTTGGGGAAGGTCGACGCCGGCGTCGGAGCCGCCCTCGCCCTGGTCGCGGCGCTCGCGGCCAGCTGGTACCTGGGCCTGATGTTCTCCCAGAGCCGCTGGGTGACCCTTGACACCCAGATCAGCAACTCGGCCATCGAGCGCACGCTTGACCGCTTCATGCCGCGCCCTCCGGGTTTCCTCGCGACCATCGGCAACCTCCTCGAGCCCGGCAACTTTCCCAACCCGTTCTCCACCATCCTCGACATCCCGCAGACGCCGGTTACCATCCCGCCGCTCGTCGACACCGCGGGCATACGCGAGGCGACCAGCGTCACCTCCAAAGTCATCGCGTCGGGGTGCGACGGAGGCGCTGAGGCCGGCTCCTCCTGGCCGCTGGCGGCCGGGTATTTCGTGACCAATGCCCACGTGGTCGCCGGCTCGAACAGCGTCGAGATCGACACCCCAAACGGCCAGCGCCATGTGGCTCGGGTGGTCCTCTTCGACCCCAACACCGATCTCGCGGTCCTGTACTCCCCCGGGCTGGACCTGCGTCCGCTCATGATCGTGGACAGCAACCCCGTTCGCGGTACCCCGGGAGCGGTGATCGGGTACCCGGGAGGCGCCGCGGAGCAGGTGGTCTCGGCTGCGGTCAGCGGGACCGAGTCGGCAACCGGCTACAACATCTACGGCGACACGCTGGTCACCCGCCAGATCGAGATCCTCTCGGCACGGGTCATCCCCGGCAACTCGGGGGGACCGATCGTGAACGACAATGGGCAGATCGTCGGCGTCGTCTTCGCGGCCAGCACGATCCAGTCGAACGTGGGCTACGCGCTGACGATGCCCCAGGTCTACCCCGATCTCGTGGCGGGCGAACACCGCACAGCGGCGGTCTCCACCCAGGCCTGTGCCGCCTGAGCACGTGGCTCAGCTGTGGATGATGACGGTGGTGCCGATCGGGCTCCACGAGTAGAGCCAGGCCATCGTCGGTGCGGGCATGTGCACGCAGCCGTGGCTGGCAGAAGCACCGTTCTGGCTCCCCGGGCCGAATCCCGTCGACGGCTCCCACGGCGCGTCATGGATGAAGAACCCCCCGCGCAGGAACTCCAAGGCGTACTGCGCGTGCTCGGGCGTGTAGTAGTAGGGGGACGATTGCGGCCAGGGCGAGATCAGCGTGATCGGCGAGTACTTGGCATAGATGTGGAACGTGCCGGTCGGGGTCCGGAGCCCCGCACGGCCGGTGGTGACCAGCGCTGAGCCGGCGGTGCAGCCGTCGTCAAAGAAGATCGCCGACTGGGTGCTCAGATCGACATCGATGACCTTGCCGTTTGGTACCGTGTTCCCGCACCCGACCGCCTTGAGCGCCGCGTTCACCGAGCCCTCGAGCGCGGTGATCGCGGATGACACCGAGTCCAGGCGAGCAGAGGTGCCGCCTTCTCGGAATTTCGTCGACAGCGATGCGTACTGAGATGCAAACCCGCTCGCATTGGGGGCGTTGTGCGTGGAGGCAAGTTCCACCCGCGCATCGAGCGCGCGAAGCTCGGTCCCCACACGTCCGTCGAGGCTGATCAGCGTGTTGAGCGACGTGAGGTCCGCCTCGAGCGATTTGATGGCGGTCACCGTCGATGCCGCATCGGTGCTGCTCGCCGAGAGCGTCGCGATCAACGAGGGGACCGCACCCGTGTCCAGGTTGTCGCCACGTGCGACTAAAACGGTGTGATCGGCGGCGGCAAGCAATGCGGGAACGCCGCCGTATCCACCGGTGGCGACCATCACCTCGTCGAGCGCTGCAGACTTGCTGGCGGACGCGACCTCGCCGGCCCACGCGGTCGCCAGCGAATTGATGGCGGCCGGTGTCGTCGCCTCAGCGAGCTGCGTGTGCCACTTGGCGGCGGCCGTCGACGCTGCCGTGGGGACGTAGGAACCGTACTGCAGCTCCATCTCGCTCCACGCCGTCATCGCGCTCTCGGCACGAGCGCGCGCCACCGCGACCGCCGTCGTCCAGGCATGGTCAGTCTTGGTGTGCATGGAAGCCAGGAACGCGCTGCCGTCGTCGATCCACCAGAGCGGCGACCACGCCGAAGCCTGCATGTACTTCGACGTGTCGAGCGCCTTGTGCAAGGGCGTGACGCTTGCCTCTGGCACGCCCTCTCGGACGTCCTTGGTCCACGACCCCTCGAGGGTCGTGACCTCACGATGGAACGACGACGCACGGCCCATGGCACGCGCCGTCGCGGCGCTCCCGGCGCCGACCAGGACGAGCGTGACGGCCGCTGTCGCGATCGGTAGCAGTCGTCGCATCACTGCGGCAAGGCTACCCGAGAATCAACTCGAGAGGAACCCGTTCTGTACGAGCCAGGTGTGCGCCACGTTGGCGACCGTCTGACCCTGGATCTCGACCATGGCGTTGAGCGTGAGCATCACCGGGGTGGTCAGCTTCGCAGCCACCGGTGCCATCCAGGCGCCGATCGACGGGTACTTCTGGAGCACGCTGGAACGGACTTCGAGGCCCGCGTTATCCGGCGGGAACAGGTTCTTGTCGTCGGTGAGCGTCGTCTCGTTGTTCGCCTCGATGGCCGAGTCCGTGGTGAACACCTCACCGGCATCGCATTGCCCGCTCGCGATCGCCTTCTCGGCTGTTGTGCCGATCTGGGTGTAGTGGAAGCTCGATGCGGACGGCCATCCGTACGTGGTCACGAGCCCAGGCAGACCGTCAGGCCGGGTGAGGAACTCGGACATCACGCACACCGTGGTACTCGGATGCGACGCCAGGTACGTGCCGAACGCCGCGAGCGAGGTGCCGTACGTTCCAGTCTGCGACGACTTGATGGCGATGCCGTTGGTGTCGTCGAACTGCGTCGGGGCGACCCAGCAGATCCCGTTCGCCTCGTCCTTCTGCTGCACATACGTGAATGCCGCAGACAGCGCAGTTGGGAAACCGGTGAGCCCGAGATAGTCACCGAGCTCCGTGCCGGTGTACTGCCAGTACATGTCGATGGTGCCGCTCGTCAGTGCGTCGCCGATCGCCTTGTCCGCGGCGCTGAATGTATCCGTGATGTTGAAACCGTGCGCATCGAGGACGTCGGCAGTCATCTGCGCCATCAACTGCTCTTCCGCGAAGTCCTTGCTGCCAATCGACAGACTGGCGCCATTACCACTTTTCTGCGAACCGGTTGGGCACGTTGCGGCAGACGCTGTGCCTGACGGGGTGCCGCCGCCGGAGTTTCCACCCCCGCATGCAGCAAGGGTCCCGGGTATCGCGATAGCGATGACCGCGAGTAGCTTGCGCTTCATTGATACGTACCTCCAAGTGTTAACCGTTGACCTGTCTTGGGACTGTAACGCGCTCAATCATCGAGAGGCCCCAGTCTGCCAGCAAAGCGAGTGACGCAACCATCACGGCACCGACGAAAACCATTCTGTCGCTGTTATTGATTCCCGCTGCAATCACGTCTCCGAGGCCACCACCTCCGATGAAGTTCCCGAGTGTAGCCGTTCCGATGATTAGCACGAGTGCTGTGCGCAGCCCCGCAAACACCAGCGGCGATGCAAGTGGCAACTGCACTCGCATCAAAGCCTGCCAACGCGTCATCCCCATTCCCCTCGCGGCGTCCACCGCCGCCGGGTCGACCCCCTGAATGCCCGCAACCGTGTTGCGCAGCACCGGGAGCAATCCATAGATCACCAGGGCGATCACCGTCGGCAGGACGCCGAGACCGAGAAACGCGAACAGCAGCACCAGAAGCCCGATGCCGGGAATGGCCTGCCCCAGGTTCGCGAGGAGGAAGACCGGCACCCGCACCGCCCGCCCCGCCTGGGCGATCAGCACCCCCACCGGCACGCCGATGGCGGCCACGATCGCGAAGGAGATCCCCGAGATGTAGATGTGCTGGATCGTCTCGCTCATCAAGTTGGGCGCGTTGAGGACCTCGTCGTCGAAAAACTTGCCGATGAGCGTCTGGTACACACCGATCGAGACGCCGATGCCGATCAGGACCCAGATGGGCGTGGCGAACGGGCGCAGGGGGCGCATCCAACGCGGCAGATGAGGCATCTAGCGGGCCCTCAAGGATGCCGCCCGAATCACATCGGCATCGACGACGCCCACGGCCTGGCCGGCCTTGATCACGCCTGCGCGCCCATCGGAGGACCGCAGCACCGCATCGAGCGCATCCCGAAGCGTGCCTGCGAAGTCGACCGACGTCGCGGGTGCCGCGCCGTTCACCGGGGTCAGCTCCACCTCGGCGATCGGGATGAGCGCGAGGCGGCGCACCAGGGGTCCCTCGCCGAGGAATCCCGTCACGAACTCGGACTGCGGGTGGGCCAGCAGCTCCTCGGGCGTCGCGAACTGTTCGAGCACGCCACCCTTGGAGAGGAGGGCAATGCGGTCGCCGAGCTTGACCGCCTCGTCGATGTCGTGGGTCACGAAGACGATCGTCTTGCGGACGACGCGCTGAAGGCGGAGCAACTCGTTCTGCAGCCGCTCCCGGGCGATCGGGTCGATGGCGCCGAACGGCTCGTCCATGAGCAGGATGTTGGGATCGGCGCCGAGCGCCCGGGCGACCCCGACACGCTGACGTTCGCCGCCGCTCAACTCAGCCGGCAGACGGCGCCCGTAGTCGGCTGCCGGGAGCCCGATGAGATCGAGGAGCTCGTCCACCCGCGCCTGGGTTCGCGCCTTGGGCCATTTGAGCAGGCGCGGCACCGTGGCGACGTTCTCCGCGACCGTCTGATGGGGAAAGAGACCCACCTGCTGGATGACGTAGCCGATCGAGCGGCGCAGGTCGTTGACGTCGAAGGTGCGGGTGTCGCGGTCGTCGATGCTGATCGTCCCCTCGGTGGGTTCGATCAGCCGGTTGATCATCTTGAGCGAGGTCGTCTTGCCGCAGCCAGAGGGGCCGACCAGCATGACCACCTCACCGGATTTGATCTCGAGCGAGAGGTGGTCGACGGCCACGTTGTTCCCGTACCGCTTGACGACGCTGTCGAACGTGATCATGTCGCCGCCACCGATACGCGGCCTCGTGAGAGCGCCCGTTGGATGCCGGCCAGGATGATGTCGGCGAGGATGCCGATGAGGGCGACCGGGATGATCCCGGCGAGCACCGCGTCGAGCGTGCCGGTGCTCCGGTTGATCGCCGAGAGAATCGTCTGGCCCAGGTCGTCCACGCCGACGGTCGCACCGACTGTGGCGATGGCGACGATCATCACGGTGGCCTGACGGATGCCTCCAAGGATCACCGGGACGGCGAGCGGCAACTCGACCTTGAGGAGCACCTGCCGCGGGCTCATCCCCATCCCACGCGCGGATTCGACAACAGCCGGGTCGACGGTCTTGATCCCCGCCCGCGTGTTGCGCGCCACCGGGAGGAGTCCGTAGAGCACGAGGCCGATGATCACCGGCGGGTTCGCCAGCCCGAACCAGATCGAGAGCAGCCCGAAGAGCGCAAAGCTCGGGATGGTGAGGAAGGTGCTGGTGATCGCCATGATCACCGTGGACAGGGGCTCAGACCGCGCGGCAGCGATCCCGAGCCCCAGTCCGATCAGGCTCGTGATCGCGACGCACTCGGCGACGATCTCGAGGTGGGTGACGATCTGGGGGCCGATCAGGTCCCAGTTTTCGGTGATGTATTGAAAGACGCTCACTTTTGTGAGGCGTCAGTATCCATAACCTCCGGGGGTGCTGCTCGGTGTCGCGGTGGGCGTGGGGGCAGTGACGCTCGCCGCCCCGGTGGACGTGGCGGTCGTTCCCGGCATGGCCGCGAACCACTTCCCGGCGATCCCCTGGCCGTTCGTCTGCCCGGCCGCCGTGTCACTCGCGTACGTGTGCAACGGCCAGCCGTTGTACGTGACCTCGTTGGCGGTCGCCCCGTTCAGCATGATCGGCACGGTGCCGAGGGTTCCGGTCACCGACGACGGAGCGGTCGGCGTTCCTGTGGCCACCACGGGAGGCCACACGGTCAGGCAGCCCCCGGTGCAGGCTCCGAGCGTCGAGTTCTGTTCCGGCAGGAAGTAGTAGAGGGTCAACCCTCCCGAGCCGGTCAGCACCGTTCCGAGGGACGTGCTCCCGGTCGAGATGGTCGTGCCCGATGCAGCGGCACCGCTCGTTGCCGGCGGCGAACTGGTGGTGGCCCCGGCGGCGCCACAGGCGGCAAGAACCGCTGTGACGGCCAGGGTCAAAACGATACGTCGCATGGTGAGAACCTCCGCTGTGGTCGATGCAAGGGATACGCCGGTGCGTTACGTCGCACGCCCCGCGCTATCCTCGGCACATGTGCCGAAGCATCAAGACACTCCGTGGCGCCGAACCCCCGGCGGACGACGACGACGCACACGCGGCTGCGCTGCAGTTCGTCCGCAAGATCAGCGGCTACCGGGCGCCGTCCAGGGCAAATCAGCCGGCTTTTGACGCAGCCGTGCAGGAGGTGACCGCCGCCACCACCCGCCTGCTCGGAGGCCTGCAGAAACCCGCCTGAAGCGCCGACCCCCGAACAGCGGATAATTGCCGGATGCGATCAGGCCGGATGCAATGCTCCTACTCGATCGCACCCATGGTGATGCTGCCGTTCACGGTGCCGCCGTCGTCCACTCGAAGCCTCGCGGCGCGTACGTCGCCTTGCACGACGCCACTCCCGGCAACAGTCAGGCGCCCGCGCGCGGTGACGTTTCCGGACACGTTGCCCCTGACGGTGACGTTGCGCCCATCAACCCGAGCACTCACGGTCGCCGGCGCCTCGACATCGACGTCACCCGATGCGGTGATCTCACCGTCGACGGTCCCTTCGATGTGGAGATCGCCTTCGATGGTGAGCGATCCGTTAAGGACGTCCCGCGGCCCCAACGTCACGCCCTTGGCGCTTGCCGCGCCGTTTCGGTGACCTCCGCGTGGAATGGACGCCTCCTCGATTTCAGTGATGATGTTCTCCATGGATGTGTCCTCTCCTTCTCGTCCGCTGCTCGGCACATATCCTACTGATCCAGCCGCTCCTTCGCGGGCCGGCGAGGCGCACGACTCCGTGGCGCTCGCCGGTATCCCTGATACGGTCCGGCAGCTGCAACTCGACTTCTACCGTGACGCCGCACATCGGTACGACGCGTGGGCGGGAGGCGCAAACGTTCGTGCCGCCGAGCGTCTTGCCGAGTTTGCGGATGTCGAACGTCACGAGCGGGTCATCGATATCGGTTGCGGCACCGGGCTCGTCATCAGGTCGATGGGCCTTGGTGCTTCAACGCTCGACCACATGGCCGTCGACCTCTCTCCCGACATGATCACCGCCGCGCGCAGGAACGCGAATGGTGACCCAGGCATTCATTACACGGTCATGGATGCGCATCATCTCGTCTTCAACGACGAGATGTTCGACCTTGCGGTCCTGGGACAGTCGCTCGGATATTTCGAGGATCCGTGGCAGGCGTTTGCGGAAGTTCGCCGTGTGCTCAAACCGCACGGACGCATTGCGGTGTCGTGTCGCTGCCGCAGCCTTTCGACACCGGCGCAGGCGGTGTTCTTCGAGCGACTCGAGCGTCTTGCCATCCGGCGTGCACGGACACCCGCGCATCACTCCCTCTTCGGCGAGCCATGGGTGCTCTCCAACATGCTCGAGTTGGCGGGATTCACCGACATCACGGTGACGCAGTTGCTCGTCGGTGTGCGCGCTGCCGATGTGCGTGAATGGACCGAGATGATGGAGTGGTCGGGACCATGGCCGCACGCCATGATCGGGCTGTTGAGCCCTGGTGCTCGGAGCACCTTCGAGGAAGAGCTCGACCGCACCATGCACCGCCTGGGCGAAGGTGATTACGCGTTTCACGGCGCATTCACCCTCGCCACAGGACGGCTTCGCGACTAGTCCCCCGGCTCAGCCCTCTTCTGAGTCCGAACCTGAGGAGACGGCGGACGTCTCCGCGGTACGCTCGTCGCTGGACGCATTGGAATCGGAGCTGGCATTCTCGTCGCCATAGGCGCGGTGGTCAGCGTCGCTCACCGGTGACCCGGTGACATCAAGTGTGGCTTCGTCATCGTGTTCTTCCATGCGTCGCGCGGGTGGTGCGTCGCCGCTCGGAGTCATCGCGATGGTGGCGTTGACCGTCGCGCCCTCGTCGACGCGCAGACGGCCCGTGCGAATTTCACCGGCAAACGAAGCGGTCTCGCCGAGTGCGACCACGTCGGTTGCGACCGCGTTTCCTTCGACGCTGCCGGCGACGACGATGTCGCGCGCGGCGATCGTTGCGCGAACGGTTCCGCCTGCCTGGACGGCCACCTCACCAGTGGCGGAGACCTCTCCCTCGAGCGTGCCTTCGACGCGCACATCCCCGTCGACGGTCAGTGTCCCGATCAGGGAGTCGCGCGGCCCGAGGACCACGACGCCAGCAGCTTCCGCGGCTGCCGAGACCGCCGCACCACGACGGCCACGCGCCTTGCTCGATGTCGACGGTCCGGTGTCGCTCGTGTCCATGTCGGCCTCCTTCGTGACGGCTCGGCGGGCTGCGCGGTCGCCTATCGTACGAGGCGGTCAGCGTGGCGGGTCAGGCGTCACGGTTACAAACTGCGAAACGTCTGGAGTCACACGACGAGGTCGCGAGTGAAGTCCTCGATCGCGCCCACTCCGGCGAGACCCATCGCGTGATCCAGCTCGTTGCGGTAGCCGTCGAGGACGCGACGAACCCCTTCGGACCCCGAGGCGGCGAGGCCCCAGAGGACCGGTCTCCCCACCATGATCGCGGTGGCGCCGAGCGCGAGCGCCACGAACACGTCCGTGCCGCTGACGATGCCGCCGTCCACGAGCACCGGGGCGCGCCCGCCGACTGCCTCGACGACCTCCGGGAGCGCAACCGCCGTGGCAATGGCGCGGTCGAGCTGGCGGCCGCCGTGGTTGGACACCACCACTCCCGCAGCACCGGCATCGAGACAGGCAGTTGCGTCATCGCCCCGGAGCACCCCCTTGACGAGCACCGGCAAGCCGACCAGGTCGCGCAGCCACGTGATGGTCTCGAAGCCGATCGACTGATCATGGCGCATGCCGGCGGTGACCTCCTCGACCGTCGCCCCCGCGGCGACGTGCGTCCCGAAGTTCACGAGATGCTGTTCCGTCGTGAGCGGCGCGAAGTGGCCGCGACGTTTGAAGCCGATGTACGGCAGGTCCACGGTCAGCACCAGCGCCTTGGCTCCGAGCCCTGCGGCGCGAAGCACCAGGCCCTCGGTGAGACGCCGGTCGCTGACGACATAGACCTGGTACCACCAGGGCCCGTGGAGCTCTGCGGCGATCTCCTCGAGCACGCGCGTGGCGCGGGTGGTGACCACCATGAGCCCTCCGGCGGCGCTGACGCCCCTGGCCGTTTCAACCTCGCCCTCGCCATGGGCGACGATGTGGTACGCGGTGGGGGCCACCACAAGTGGCATCGCAAGCGCTGCGCCGAGAACTTCGGTCGACAGCGCCGGCGTCTCGACCCCACGAAAGACGCGGGGGCGGATCCGGTAGCGCCGCCAGGCAGCCCTCGACTCCTCGAGGCTCAACTCGTCGCCGGCGCCTGCGGCGATGTAATCGAATGCCGCCTCGGTCAGCTTCGAGCGTGCCGCGAGCTCGTACTCGACGAGCACATCGGTCAAAGACTCGTCCACACCGGGATTGTGGTGCAGCCGGGCCTCAACCTGGAGACGGCGTGGCGGGCGCGAGCGGCACGTACGCGTTGATCGGGATGACCGGAGCCGCAGCGCCGCTCCCGATGCTGCCCGAGCACTGGGTGAGCTGCACCTGCTGCTCCCCCGGAGCTCCGATCTGATCGGTGATCGCCGGACACGTGTAGGTGACGCCGTGCTGGCTCGGATCCGACGGCGGGCCATAGATCACCGCGTCGGTGAAATGACAGCGCGAGTCGCTGTCGGCCACGATCCGATACTCGTGGGTGGCGAGCTCGTCGACCCCGGTCTCATGGACGGCCAGCGTCATGAGCGTGCAGTTCTCGGCAGCGGCGACGAAGCAGTCGCCCGCCTCGGCAGACGCCGTCGAGGTTGCGCCGCCGAGACCCACGGTTGCGCTGCCGCAGGATGGGATGGGAGCGACCGCCGCGGTGACCGCTGAGGCCCCGGTGGCCACCCCGAGCGTCGCCAGGATGATCAGGAGGTTGCGAGTCACGTTGCGAAAGGCACCCCTCCCCCTGGTGAGCAGCAGCGCGCTGCACACGAGCACGTCGACGCCGAGCACGACCGCGAAGAGGATGCCGGCGACCACGAACCCGGTGATGATCGAGACCACGACGGCGACAACCAGCGCCCCGAGCTCGGCCGCGACGTACCAGCGATTGACGAAGCGGTGTCCCGCGTAGAGCGAGACCGGGACGAGGCCGGCGAGGAGCAGGAGCGACGCCACGAGCGCGAACCCCAGGCCGGCCCAGAAGCAGAGCGCCGCCCAGGCAAGCAGGAACGCGCCGAACACGATCAGGTACTGGACTCGCGCACCCACGGGGCGCGAGTCTATTGCTGCGGGCTGCCTGCGGCGAGGGTGACGGTCGCCTGGTGTTGCAGGCCCGAGGGGTCGACCCAGACGACCACGACCGACTGTCCCGGCTGATCACCCTCGAGGATCGACTTGAGCGAGGTGTCGGAGGTGACGGCGTTGCCGCCCAGCGAGGTGATCACGTCGCCGACGCCAAGCCCGGTGCCGGCCGCCGGCGAGCCGCTCTCGACACCGGTGGCACCACACCCCAACCCCGTGACCAGCACCGCACCCGGCGGTGAGGCACTAGCTGCTACGCACACTCCGAGCAGCGCTGGTGCCGGGGTTGTCGACGGGTGCGCCAGCAGCTGGTGCGCGTAGTTGAGCGCGGTGTCGATGGGGATCGCGAATGCCTGGATCGAGTTCGGCTCGGATCCGTGGCGGCCCCCGCTGGCCGCCGTGTCCATGCCGATCACCTTGCCATTGCTGTCGACCAGCGGGCCGCCCGAGTCGCCCGGCAGGATCGGAGCATTGGTCTGAATCATCCCGTTCAGGTTCTCGAGGCCCTGGCCGGTCTGGTCCGACGCCGTGATCGATTGCCCCAGCGCCGTCACCTGCCCTTTGGCCACCGCCGGCGCTCCCTCACGGCCTTCGGCGTTTCCCAGGGCGGTGACGCTGTCGCCAACGTGCACCGTTGACGAATCGCCGAGCGGCGCCGTCGCGAGCCCGCTCGCGCCCTGGAGCTGGATCACGGCGATGTCGTGCGTGTCGTCCTCGCCGATCACGGTCGCCGGGTAGGTTGTCCCCGTCGACGTCAACCGGACGCTGTATTCCTGACCACCGGCGACGACGTGGTTGTTGGTGAGCACGACGCCCGACGAGGTCAGCACCATGCCGGTCCCCTCGGCGGCGGCGCCACCTCCGAGCGATGTGTCGATATCAACGATCGCCGCCTCGATGCCGGCGTTGCTCCCTGTCCCGCCGATCCCGCGGGTCGCGATGACCGCCGTGGCCGCCGCGCTGGCGGCGAACACGAAGATCACCAGGAACACACCGAGCATGACCAGCCGCGAGGTACGTCGCGGCGGTGGCGGCGGTTCGTACGTGTAGTACTGCTGAGACCACCATCCGGGCGGCGGAGGCGGAGGCGCGGACGTCCAACCCGCACCGCCCCAGGGATCGTTGGAATACGTCGCTCCCCCAGGCCACGCCGGCGGTCCGGCGGGGACCTCCTCCTCGCTCATCGTGACCTTATTGTCCCCGCTTCGACTGTCGGCTGCATGACGGGGACCGCCCGCGTGGCGCGGCTTTACACCGCGGACGCGGGTGTCCCCTGCCCTGCCGGACGGCGGACCGGGAATGCCCAGTCCGCCATCCCTACATCGCGTTGAAGGTTTCCGCGACCTCGATTGTGGCGCCGCCGCCGAGCACGGGGCATCCCTTGGCCAGGCCGACAGCTGCGTCGAGGTTGTCGGCCTCGATCAGGCTGTAACCGGTCGACGCGTTGCTGCCACCTCCGTCAGAAACTGAGCCATCGCTCGCGATGGTCTTGCTCTGCGAGACGGGGTTGCCGCCGTCCGCGAGCGCCGGCCCGAGGTTCTGAAACCAGGCTCCCCATGCGGCCATCGCCGTGGCCTGGGCCGCTTCGCCCTCGGGCATGCCGCCCCCGTGGTAGACGAGCAGATATTTCGCCATGTCGTGCCTCCTTGCCGGTCAGTGGTTGTTCGCGCCGATGGCGCGGATGACGGTGGGATCGAGGCGCGCCTCGAGGAGCGCCCGCTCGGATGGGTTGTCGGTGAGCTCCATAGCGCGGCGATCGGCGTCTGCGGCCTCGTCGTGCCTGCCGAACCGGCGCAGCAGCTCTGCCCTTGTCGCCCAGTACAGGTGATAGCCGTCGAGCTCGGAGCGCAGCGCATCGATCTCCTCCATGGCAGGCGCCGGCCCGGCCACGTGTTCGAGCGCGATGGCGCGATTCAGCCGGACAACCGGCCCTGGGTTGATTCGAACCAGCGCCCCGTAGAGTGCGAGGATCTGCGCCCAGTCGGTCTCCGCGAACGTCGGTGCCTCGGCGTGGCATGCCGCGATCGCCGCCTGGAGCCAGTACGCACCGGGACGCCCAAGGCGCCTCGCGTGCTCGAGCAGACCGCCGGCCTCCGCGATCGCCGCGTGGTCCCAGCGGGAGCGATCCTGGTCGCGGAGCAAGACCAGCGCACCCGAGCTGTCAAAGCGCGTCGCGCGGCGCGACTCGTGGAGGCGCATCAGGGCGAGCAGTGAGAGCACCTCTGACTCGTCCGGCAGCATCCGAGCGAGCAGGCCGCACAGCCAGAGAGCATCAGCGCACAGGTCGCGGCTCGTCGAGAGGTCGGGACCGCTGCCCAGATAGCCCTCGTTGAAGACGATGTACAGCGACGCGAGGACCTCGGCGAGCCGCTCCGGCAGCTCGTCCGCATCGGGCATCCGGTATGGGATGCGCGCGGCAACGATCTTCCGCTTGGCCCGGACGATGCGCTGGGCCATGGTCGCTTCGGAGACGAGGAAAGCGTGCGCGATCTGACTCGTGGTCATCCCCATAACGGCTCGCAGCGTCAGCGCCACCTGCGCATCGCGAGCGAGCGCCGGATGGCAACAGGTGAAGATGAGACGAAGCCGATCGTCCGGCTCGGTGCGCACGTCGGGCGCCCAGCCGTCGGTCAGCTGCTGCAGCTTCGCGCGATAGGTCGAGTCGCGACGCAGCCGGTCGATGGCGCGACGTCGTGCTGTCTGGAGGAGCCACGCGGCCGGACGCTCCGGAACGCCGTCGACCGGCCAGCGCTGCAGGGCCACGACCACCGCGTCCTGGACGAGGTCCTCGGCGAGGTCGAAGTCGCCGGTGATCCGCACCAGCGAGCCGCAGATGAGCCCCACCTCCGCACGGAAGGTGGCGTTCATCGCCTCGACGGTCGGGTCGTGCTGCATCACGCCACAAGCCTCGGGCGGTCTCAGCTGACCGGGTGATTGGACATGTCTTCGTGGTTCACAACCGGGCGAATCTCGACGATCTGGTCGTCAGGTGGCCAGCTCTTGGCGATGGCGATGGCCTCATCGAGGTCGGCGACGTCGATCGTGACGAAGCCCGCGACATTCTCCTTGCTTTCCATGAACGGCCCGTCGGTCACCAGCGGGCGACCTTCCTGAGGGCGGATGGTGGTTGCCGTGTTCGAAGGCTGCAGCTCCTCGCCGCCGCGGAGCTTGCCGTCGCGTGCGAGCTCGCCGAACCACTCGTCGATCGCCGCGTAGTGGGCGGAGCGAGACGCCTCGTCGATGTCGGTCTCTTCGTTCCTGATGAACAGCAGCACGTACTTCACTGATTCAGCTCCTGGCTTCCGGATAAGTCGTCCCAATCATGACGACGAACGGGAAACGCCCAAATCGACAGCTGCCGCCGTCGCCGGTCCTTGCGGGCGCGTACCGCCGTGTCAGGCTTTGCGCCGATGCGCGAATGGAACGTACTCGGGCGCGGTCACCTCGGCGGCGTGGATCGATTCAACGTCGATCGGTTGCGACGCGTGTGCGAAGCAGCCGAACCCCTCGATCTCAAGCTCGAGCTCGACGAGGCCGATCACCTCGACCGTCCGATTCATTTCCTCGCGGTTGCCGGCGATGAGGTGATCGGCTACGCCGGGCTCACGCCGGGCGAGGAGGCCGAGGTCTGCGGGATGGTGCCGCCGTCCTGGCGCGGGCGCGGCGTTGGCAACGCCCTGCTCGCCGGCATCGTTGGCGCGGCGACGCTTCTTGAGCGAGACAGCATCCTCGTCATCTGCGAGGACGCGGCACCTGCCGCGTTGGCGTGGATGCGCCGTCTCGGTGCGAACCTCGAGTCCGCGGAGCGTCGCATGGTCGTCCGGCTGAGCGGCGCCGACGAGCCCTCGACCACGACAGACATCCCGCTCGAGATCCGGCCAGCGACCGACACCGACCGTGACACGGTGGTGGCGCTCCTTGGTGAGGATTTCAGTGATCATCCCGACGAGCGGCGCATCATCGGCACCGACGGCGGCGAGGTGGTCGGCACGCTGCGCCTGACCGAGTCATCGCATCGCACGATGATCTATGGGTTCGTGATCGATCAGCGCCGGCGGGGCACACGTCTCGGGACACGCATGCTCGCCGCGGCGATGGCGCAGTTGCGAGTGGAAGGCGTCGCCGAGGTGGGACTAGAGGTCGATCCCGACAACACGCCGGCGGTCCGCCTCTACGAGCGGTTCGGCTTCAAGACGGTCACCACCTACCGGTACATGCGTCTTGCGATCACGCCACGAGGACTCCAGGGTCCGGGTCCGGATCCGGCGCCCCATGGAGGAGCTCGGTGACCGAGGGCTTGAAGACGAGCTGGGCGATCAGCGTCGGGACCAATGCGGTGAGCACGACCACCGTGACCAGGATCGAATAGTGCGACCGGTCGATGTACCCGTTGGTGTAACCGAAGAGCGCCGCGATGGTGCCGAAGGTGAGCCCCGTCGACATCATCATGGTCGTGTACCACGCTTCGCGAACACGGATGCGGAACGGGCGAGTCGCTGGGAAGACGCCGACCACCTTCGCTGCCACCTTGACTCCGAACAGCACAAGGATGGTGAGACTGCCGGCGACCACCGCGGGGAGCGCGATCAACGTGCCGGCACGGAGAAAGAAGAACGGTGTCCAGAACGAGAACGCGACTCCGCGCACGCNNCCGAGAAGGTACGCAGGCAGCACCGCTTCTGATTGCGCCGCTGTCGCCAGCGCGCCGAGACCGAAGAGCAGCAGGAACACATATTTCACCTCGGGCTCGCTGATCGGATGGCCGATGTGCTTGATAACGAAGCGAAGTGACCGCGGCAGGAACACCATGACGATCGCGGTCGCAATTCCGAAGGCGATGAGCACGCTGTTGTAGTTGGCGAACATGATGCCCAACGCGAGCACGGTGCCCAGGTCGCAGACGAAACAGGCACACAGGATCAATTTCCCCAAGTCGGTCTGGTTGAGCCCGGTCTCGAGCATCACCGCGTACACGACGGCAACCGACGTGGTGGACAGCGCGATCCCGGCGATCTCGCTGCCGTGCAGGCGCCAATGCAGCACAGCAAGTGCGAAGAGCCACGCGGCCGCGCAGGGCGCCACAAAACCAACACCCCCGATCACGAGGCTCGGTCTCAGGAAACGCCGGAACGACCTCGGATCGGTCCAGCGCGCGAGCGCTATCGGACGGCTGGAGGAACCGGAGGTGGCATCGCCGGCGGCGGCATGCTTCCCGACCAGAGATAGCGGTCCCACAACCCGTTGAGATGGTCCTGGTAATACAGCGAATACAGGCTGAAGACGAAACCGAGCACGAGGCCGACAACCGGCTCCGCTCGATTCGGACTCCCAGCCGCCGTCTCCATGCGTGCGATGCGCGTGCCCAGGCGGTAGATCGCGATGAACGGCGGAACGATCAGCAGTCCACCCGGAACGAAGGCCAGCACCGAGAGCACCGGCCGGATCGAGTTGTCGCCGAGAAAGCGCCGTGCCTCATCGTTAACCTTGTAGATCCACACCAGCGAATAGATACCGAGCGTGATGAGTGGCAATCCGAGCCAGACGGCGATGACGTTTCTCTTCTTGTACGTCTGGTTCCCGATGACCACGAGTTGCGCCATGTCACACCTCCGTTATCGGCGGGTACGGATCAGCCGAACAAACGTCGGCCCCGGTGGTGGGGGCACACTCCCGGCGTCCGCGGCCGGCAAGCGCCGCCGCAATACTTCGAGCCGCATGCTTTCCTCTCCTCTGCGCATCGCCCATCGATGATTTGCGCTGAAGGCCGGCCGCATCAGCCACGTCAGCCGGCGAAGCAAGGGTTTCTCCGCGCGAATCCGCCAGTCGTAAAACGCCTTCACGTCGTCTCCATCCGGGACGAAGGTCCACGTTCCCCCGCCGATGAAATCACCGTCGGCGCGCAATGAGATGCCGCCGGCGCCGTCGTTCCGTATGGTCGTGAATCGCCAGCGCAGCGTGTAGGGCAACCAGCCCTTGGTCCAGAGATCCACGACACGACCGACGCCCTCGATGTCTCCGTCGTCGATCACCTGCACGTCGAGGTACACCGACGGCCACCATTGCGTGAGATCCCGCGGGTCGCGAAGAACGCCGGCAACCTCATCGGCGGTGGCTCGCAGCCGCCAGCGCGTGATGAAGTGATACTCGTTGCTCACGGCCGACGCCCTGTACACACGACCTGTGCCATGTCCTACCTCCGCGACAAGGCTACCGCAGTCAGCGGCCTCCGATGGTCAGCACGACCTTAGCGGTGACGTTCCTCGAGAGCAGATCACGTGCCAGTTCCCCGGCACGTGTCCAGTCCGACTCGACGGCGACATGCGGCTTGAGGACACCTTCGGCGATCAGCGCACACAGCGTGGTCAGATCTGACGAGGCGCTCTGCGTGCGCTTCAGCTCTTCGAAGATGAGCATCGAGCGCAGCGACGCGCCGAGGTGGGCGCCGAACCAGCGCGGTCCGAGCATCGCCGGGTCCATGAGCGTCGACGCGTAGGAGACGACCATCCCGTGCGACGCCACGACGTCGAGGCAGCGCGTCAGCACCTCACCGCCGACACCCTCGAGGACGTGGTCGTACGGACCCTGTGCGTCATGGATGTCACGCAGCACGTGATTGCACGCGGCGACGGCGGCGTCGTTGCCCTCGGGGTTTCGGATCAGGCCGGTGACGTTCATCTGGGCGGCCCGCGCCAGCTGCACCGCGACATGTCCCACGCCACCCGAGGCGCCGGTCACGAGCACACGCTTGCCCACCGGGAAACCACCGAGCGCGAGCGCCCGGAACGCGGTCATGCCGGCAACCGGCACGCACGCCGCCTGCGCGGGGGCCACGCCTGCCGGCACCGGCGCCAGGTAATCCACGGGCACCGATGCGAGCTCCGCCCATGCCCCGTTGCTCACCAGGCCGACGACCGTCGTGCCAACCGCTGGACCCTCGACTCGATCGGCCGCCCGCTCGACCACACCGACGACATCCCATCCCACCTGCTGCCCCGCGGGCGCGTTCTTCGCACGAAGGACCTCGCCCCGGTTGAGGCTCGTGGCTTGAACACGGACGAGCGCCTCGGTGGGACCGGGCTCCGGATCGGGTACCTCGCCAAGACGGAGCACATCGTCGTTGCCGGTCGTGATGAGAGCACGCATCGTGGGGATCTCCAGGTGAAAGACTAGGCTGCGATGGTGCGCCACCCGGCGCAACTGACGCAGGAGTGTACGGACGCAGTGACGCCAGACATCTCCGCCGCGGCGGCGGCGCTCCACGAGCGATCGACCGTGGTCGACACCCATAACGACCTGCTCATGCTCAGCACTCGGCGCAAGCCATCCGAGCAGGGTGCGTACTTCCGCGGCACGTGGCTGCCCCAGTTGCGCGCCGGCGGCGTGAACATCCAGGTGCTCCCGGTCTTCATCGACGACGACTATCGTCCCGAAGGCGCGCTGCGCCAGACGTTGCGGATGCTCGAGACCGGCTGGCGGATCGCTGCCGCGAACCCAGACGCCGTACGCATCTGCCTGACCGGTGCCGATGTTGACGCCGCGCTGCGTGACGGGGTGATCGCGTTCGTCCTGGCACTGGAGGGGTGCGAGGCGGTCGGGACCGACGTCGCCCTCTTCGAATCACTCCACCGGCTCGGAGTGCGGATCGCCTCGTTCACGCATTTCCGCCGGACCATGCTCGGCGACGGTTCGGCGGAGGACGCGACTGGCGGAAGACTCACCGCAGCCGGTGTCGAGGCCGTTGGGGTCTGTGAGGCGCTGGGCATCATGCTCGACGTGTCGCACCTGGGCGCCGCGTGCACCGATCATCTCCTTGAGCTCGCGACCCGCCCGGTGATCGCATCGCACTCGTCGGCGTTCGCGCTGCGACCCCACCACCGCAACCTCACCGATGCCCGCCTTCGCGCAATCGCCGCAACCGGCGGCGTTGTGGGCATCAACGTGCTGGCGATCTTCGTCGACGAGAACGTCCATACCGTGGCGCGCGTCGTCGATCATATCGAGCACGCCGCGACCATTGCGGGCGTGGATCACGTCGGCCTCGGCCCCGACTTCTACAAGCAGATCTCGGAAGAGCTCCGCGGGCCGGCCGCGGAGTCGCTCGACGGCGGCGGCACCGTGATCACCTACGTCCCGGGCCTGGAGGGGCCGGCGGGACTGCCGCTGATCACCGAGGAGCTCCTCCGCCGCGGATGGCCCGAGGGTGACATCGGCCAGGTACTGGGCGGCACATTTCGCGACCTGTTCGTCCGCGACCTGGGTGTTCCCTCAGCGCAGCGCTAGCGCCGCCACCGGGCCGGGTCAGACCGCGCAGCCCTCGTCGGAGCAGGTCGTGTCGGTATCGCCGGCGCCGACCATCTGCAGGGGGTGAGCCGCGGTCCACGCCTGTTGCAGGGCGCCGAGGATCATCTCCGACGGTTGCGCACCGGACACGCCGTACGCGCGATCGAGCACGAAGAACGGGACACCCGTGATGCCGAGCTGGCGTGCCTCGAGCTCATCCCGGCGCACGTCATCTGCGAAGGCGTCACTATCGAGGACTTCCAGCACCGCCGCCTCATCGAGTCCCACCTCGACGGCGAGCCGTGCCAGGACGTCGTGCTCGCCGATCGCGGCTCCCTCGACGAAGTACCCCGCCATCAGACGCTCCTTGAGGGCGTCCTGCTTGCCGGCGGACTTTGCGTAGTGAATCAGGCGATGGGCGTCGAACGTGTTGCCCGACCGCGCCCGGTCGAGATGGAAGTCCAGGCCCTCGGTGGCCGCGTTGGCGGTGACACGCGCCTGGGCCGCCTCGGCGGCGGCGCGGCTCATCCCGTATTTCTCGGCAAGCCGCTCGACGGGATCGCCCTCAGTCGTTGCGGGCGCGCTCGGGTCCAGCTGGAAGCTGCGCCAGGTGACGTTGACCTCCCCGCGGTGATCGAAGGCAGCCAGGGCGTGTTCGAAACGGCGTTTGCCGATGTAGCACCAGGGGCATACGACGTCAGACCAGATCTCAATATCCATGGCATGTATGTACCGCATCGAGGCCCGTCCGAAGCGTCCGCCGGCGTGGTTCAGAAATCCTGACCCCGGGTATAGAGATTCCGAAAACCAATGAGCCGATCGCCCTGCGACGGCCTGCCCCAAGAGACTGAAACATGGCTGAACTGACTTCCGAACTGCTCCCCATCCTCCAGTTGGACGACGTCGTCGTCCTCCCTGGCATGACCGCCACGCTCGCTGTGGAGAGCGACCCTCAGCGCGCCGCTCTCACGGCCGCGCAGAAGGGCAACCGCCTCATCCTGCTCGTGCCCCACGTGGAAGGGAAGTTCGCGGCGATCGGCACTGTCGCGCAGGTCGTGGAGTCCGGTCAGCTGCCGTCTGGCGCTGAGGTGACCATCCTTAAAGGACTGCACCGCGCCCGCCTCGGCGGCGGCCAGTCGGACATCGGCGGGGCCCTCTGGGTTCAGGTCGAGCCCCTCCCCGACGGCGATCCCACCGACGCGGCGCGGGAGCGGGCGCGTGAGTATCGCGCTCTCATCGAGAACCTCCTCGAGCTCCGCGGCGCAGGCCGCGCTATCGAGGCCGTCCGCTCGGTGCGCCACCCCGGCCACCTTGCAGACCTCGCCGGCTATTCGCCCGACTTCAGCATCGAGCAGAAGCTCGAGGTCCTCGAGACGCTCGACATCGAGCAGCGCCTGTCGCGCCTGATCGGATGGACCAAGGACGTCCTCGCCGACGCGTCGGTTCGGGAGAAGGTCCGGACCGAGGTCAACGAGGGCATGGAGAAGACCCAGCGGGACTTCCTCCTGCGCCAGCAGCTCGAGGCCATCAAGAAGCAACTCGGCGAAGGTGGCGACGACGTCACCGCCGGCTACCGGGCGCGCCTCGAGAACGCCGGGATGCCGGACAACGTCCGCGCCGAGGTTGAGCGCGAGCTCGACCGGTTCGAGCGGACAAGCGAGCAGAGCCCCGAGCACGGCTGGATCAGGACCTACCTGGACTGGATGTTCGAGATTCCCTGGAACGTGCGCTCGGACGACAACTTCGACCTCGCCGAGGCGCGGCGCATCCTCGATGAAGACCACACCGGGCTCGAGGACGTCAAGCAACGCATCATCGAATTCCTTGCCGTGCGCAAACTCCGCAGCGAGCGGGGGATCACCGTGCTGGGTGGCGGATCCGGGGCGATCATCACCCTGGTCGGACCTCCCGGCGTGGGCAAGACGTCGCTCGGCGAGTCCGTCGCACGCGCGCTCGGCCGCAAGTTCGCACGCATCTCGCTTGGCGGCATCCACGACGAAGCCGACATCCGCGGCCACCGGCGTACCTACGTCGGCGCGCTCCCGGGCCGGATCGTCCGCGCCCTCAAGGAAGCCGGCACCAAGAACCCGGTGATCATGCTCGACGAAATTGACAAGGTTGGCAGCGACTGGCGGGGCGACCCGTCCTCCGCCCTGCTCGAGGTGCTTGATCCGGCGCAGAACAACACGTTCCGCGATCACTACCTCGAGGTCGACCTCGACCTGTCCGAAGTGCTCTTCATCCCGACGGCAAACGTGTGGGAGACGATTCCCGCGCCGCTGCTCGACCGCATGGAGCTGATCCGGCTCGATGGTTACACCGAGAACGAGAAGGTCGCCATCGCGCGCGATCATCTTCTCCGCCGTCAGATTGAGCATGCGGGCCTCAGGCCCGACGAGGTCAGCGTGACCGACGCCGCCATCCTCGCCGTGATCACCGATCACACCCGCGAGGCAGGCGTCCGCAACCTCGAGCGGGAGCTCGGCAAGATGACCCGCAAGGTCGCGACCCGCATCGCGGGTGGCGAGCTGGTCGCTCCGCTGGAGATCACGCCCGCGCAGGTGCGTGAGTTGCTTGGCAAGCCGAAGTTCGACAACGAGGTCGCCGATCGGACCGCCGTTGCAGGTGTCGCAACCGGCCTCGCGGTTACCGGCACCGGCGGCGATGTCCTCTTCATCGAGGCCGCCAACGCACCGGGCGACGGCAAGCTCACCCTCACGGGACAGCTGGGTGACGTGATGAAGGAATCGGCGCAGATCGCGCTCTCGTATGTGCGCGCTCATGCAGCTGACCTCGGGATCGATCCCGAGGCCGCCCGGCAGAGCATCCACGTCCACGTGCCGGCCGGTGCGGTGCCCAAGGACGGTCCGTCCGCGGGTGTCGCGATGACCACCGCGATCGTCAGCTTGCTGACCGGGCGTCCAATGCGCAGCAGCGTCGCGATGACCGGCGAGGTGACCCTCCAGGGTTTGGTGCTCCCAATCGGCGGCGTCAAGCAGAAGGTCCTCGCGGCCCATCGCATGGGGCTGCGCGAGGTGATCCTGCCCGGGCGCAACGAGAAGGACATCGAGGATGTGCCGCAGAGCGTGCGCGACGTCATGACCTTCCATCTGGCCCGTCGCGTCGAGGAAGCCCTCGACGTGGCCCTCGAACCGGTGGCGACCGAGGCAGCTGCCGCGGCCTGAGGCCGCGACGGAGAACAGCCGCGGCTCGTCAGCCGGCGCGAAGTGCGCTGAGCCGCTGCTCGATCCCGTCGAGAATCAGTGTCACCCCCTCGTCGGCGCGCCACGTCTCCGCGCCGGCCGAGCCGTCGGGGTCCGGGAGCGCAACCCCGGGGGCAGCCGTCGCGGCCGTGTCCATGGTCACCCGCACGCAACCGCTGTAGACCGTGAGGTCATATCGATCCGCGCTGCGCAGTGCTCCCGGCGTGTCCCACTGAGCCTCGGATCCCACCGCCCGTATCGGCCTGTCGTCCAGGCGAACTTTCACCGAGCCTGACGAGATGACCGCGTGGACCGCGGCATTGCGAGGCCGATGCATCGTGACGCCGACGATCCCACTGTTGACGCGGATGGGGACCACACCTCTCGGGGTCGGCAAGATGCACGTGACGTTCCCTGCGCCGCTGTCCAGCTCAACGCCGCTGATGCGCAGCCCGGCCAGGTCGAGCACTGTGTTCCAGGTACCGCCGTGGATCTTGAAATACCAGGTGTAGTCGGGGTTCAGCTCCACGGCGCCATGGTCGCCGCCTCGGCGGTTCTTGACGAGCACGAGATTGTCGGGGCGGACCTCCACCGATGCCGCTCCACCGCCTCCGACCGATGTCGCGAGATCCACGCCACCTGCGGCTGCGGCTCGAACCAGGACACGCCACGAACCGGAGTCGATCCCGAGGGTCATCACACGGCCGCCCCGTGCTCCGGCAGCTGGATGCGGCGTGACGAATGCCGACGCTGCCGCCTCGACGATCAGAGCGAACGCGGCGCCTTCCGGCGACGGCAGTCCCTCGACCGCGAGGAGCCTGGCCAGGTCGCGCGCCAGGCGGCTGCGCTGCACGACGGGCAGGCAGCTGAGCACCACGGTGGCCGCCGCCGGGTGCTCTCCCAGGAATTGAGTCAGCGCATCGCACGCCGAGGCGATCTGCGGGCGCCAGGCCACCGGCGAGACCGGAAGCGTCACACGGTCGAGGACGGCTTCCGCCACCAATTCGAGGAGCTGATCCTTGTCGCGCAGGTGCCAGTACAGAGAGGCGGCCTTCACCCCCAGCCGATCGGCGAGCGCGCGCATCGACAGTCCCTCGACACCGACGGTGTCGAGCATCGCCAGAGCCGCCTGGACGACCGCTTCGCGATTGAGCCCGGATGCCTCCGTCTCTTGACGGGCCACAGATCTGTCCTCCGTTGTCTCAGCCAGGCGTGCGCCTAGAGTGGTCAGTGTCGTTTGACATCCCTAACACTGTTCGCCTAGTATGCCACATGTCACTGTTAGGCGCTCAATCAAACGGATGGTGTTAGAGATGACTTCCACACTGGAGGCCGCCGGCCTCGTCAAGAGGTTCGGCAAGACCTCGGCGCTCGACGGGTTGAACCTCACCATGGAGCCCGGCCAGGTGATGGCACTGCTCGGGCCGAACGGTGCGGGCAAGACGACCTTCGTCAACCTCGTGGCCACACTGATCCGGCCCGATGCGGGCACGCTGCGGGTGAACGGCCTCGACGTCGCTCGGCAGCCCGCAGCCGTCCGCCGCAACATCGCGCTCGCCGGGCAGTCCGCAGCGGTCGAGCCCACGATGACCGGGCGGGAGAACGTGATCATGGTTGCCCGCCTCTTCGGCGCCTCGGCCGCCGATGCACGGCGTGACGCCGTGGCGGTGCTCGAGCAGATGGACCTCACCGACGCCGCGGACCGGCAGGTGCGCACGTATTCCGGNNGGCATGCGCCGCCGCCTCGACCTTGGCGCCAGCCTGGTCGGGCATCCCCGCCTCCTCCTGCTCGACGAGCCGACCACCGGTCTCGACCCGCGAAGCCGGCTCGAGCTCTGGGACGTCATCCGCTCGCTGGTCGCCAGTGGCACGGACGTGCTGCTCACCACGCAGTACCTCGATGAGGCCGATCATCTGGCGTCACAGATCGCCATCATCGACCACGGTCGGGTGGTTGCGGCGGGAACGTCCCGCGAGCTGAAGCGCCGAGCCGGCCGGAACGTCGTTGAGGTTCGCGTCCGCGACCTCTCCTCGCTCGACCGTGTCGCGGCCATCCTGACGGCGATCGGCGACGGGCCGACCACCATCGACCGACCAACGCACAGCGTCAGCATCGCGCTGAGCGCCGACACCGAGCGCGTCTTTGCGGCACTGCGACCGCTCGATGACACCGGCATCGCCATCGATGAGGTCTCCGTTCGGCAGCCAACGCTCGACGAAGCGTTTCTCGCGCTCACCGGCGCACCCACGGAGGAAGTGGCATGAGCATCGCCATCGCACCACAGCGCGGCAATGCCGCGGGCTTGTTCGTCTCGAGTGGACAGATCGCTCGTCGAGTGCTGCGCAAATTCATCCGATCCCCGCAGCTCGTCGTGGTCGGCACCGTGCAGGGAGCCATGTTCCTGCTCATCTTCCGCTACGTCTTCGGCGGTGCGATCGCCGTGCGCGGCGTCAACTACGTCGACTTCGTGGTGCCGGGATTCATCACCACCGGCGTGCTCTTCACCGCCATGTACGCCTCTGCGGGCATGGCCGAGGACATGAGCGCGGGCCTCATCGCACGCCTGCGTTCGCTGCCGATTCCGCGCAGCGCCGTGCTCATCGGTCGCGCGCTGGCCGACACGGGAATCCAGGTCTGGGGACTGGCGATCACGGTCGTCATCGGGTTTCTCGTCGGCTTTCGCGTGCACAGCAACTGGGGCGCGGCGCTCGCGGCGGCCGCGCTGGTCATCCTCTTCGGATTCGTTTTCGAGTGGGTCTTCGTGCTCATCGGTATGGTCGCCGGCTCGGCACAGGCCGCTCAGGGTTTCGCGCTCATCGTGTTCCCCTTCACGTTCGTCTCGTCCGCGTACATCCCGGTTGCGACGATGCCTTCGTGGATGCAAGGCTTTGCCGAGAATCAGCCCATCACCGTCATGGTCAACGCGGTGCGCTGCCTGACCGAAGGCCAGCCCGCGGAGGCGCTCCTCGGGCACCCCACCTCGTACTTCGTGCTCCGCTCACTGGTGTGGTCGGTGGGGCTGATCGCAGTGTTCGCGCCGCTCGCCGTCGCCAAATACCGGCGCGGCTGAGAGTCGTATCGTCCTTCCGGATGCGAACTCCGCTCGCGAGGCGCCCCGATCTCTACGACACCATCGGCACGACGGATCGTACGAGCCGGCGGATTGCACAGTCATCGCNNTGCCATTTCCAGACAGGTCATTCGATGTGGCGATGGCCCTCTGGACGATCCATCACTGGACTGATCTTCGGCGCGGGCTCGAAGAGCTACGGCGCGTGGCAGGCCGCGTTGTCATCGTCACCTCCTCCACCGTGATGAATGATGTCTGGATGACGCGCGACTACTGGCCCGGAATGGCTCGTCAACGACGCCATGACATCCAGCCTCGGGCGGTTGTCGATGTGCTCGGAACGCAAGCGCGTGTCGAACCACTCCCGCTGCCACGCGATTGCACCGATGGAATGGGTGAGGCATTCTGGGCTCGCCCCGAGCCGAGAGGCGACGCGGATCGACATGCCGCGTCGGGGGATCGATACTGACCGCATGCCTCCCACGTCCGACCTCGAGCAAGCCGGTTACGCGCGGATGCGCTGGAACGCTCCGCTGTCCGAGGAGCACGCGACGCTCCTGCTGGATCGACTCGGGATCCAGCCAGGTGCCTCGCTCCTCGACCTCGGTTGCGGATGGGGCGAGCTCTTGCTCCGCGGGGTCGATAGCGCAGGCGTGACAACTGGCGTTGGCGTCGACACCGATGCCCAGGCCGTTGCGCGAGGTCGTGCCCTGGCAGTCGATCGCGGTCTTGATGGACGGGTCACGTTCGTTGAAGGCTCAGCTGTCGGTTGGCAGAGGATGGCCGACCGCGTCATCACCGTCGGCGCCGTGCATGCCTGGGGTGGCGCCGAGCCGGCGTTGAAGGCGCTGAGCGCGCTCGTCACGCCGGGTGGCAGGCTCCTCTTCGGCGACGGTTGCTGGGAGGGGGCCCCAAGCGCGGAAGCATCCAAGTTGTTCGGTGCCGGCGTTCTGACATTGAGCAATCTCGTCGAATGCGCGCAGGGGACCGGGTGGCGAATCCTGCATCTGAGCACCGCCGATCAGCGCGAGTGGGACGACTTCGAGTCGACGTGGCGCGCCGGCCGTCAGGAGTGGGTGCTTGCCAATCCCGAGGACGAGCGAGCGCCGGCTGTGCGTGACGAGCTGGATGCCCAGCTCCGGCAGTACATCGGCACGTATCGCGGCGTGCTCGGGTTCTGCTATCTCGTCCTCGGTCAGTAGCAGGCAAATGCGCAATCAGCCGGGCGGTACCGGGACGTAGCTGGTACGGTGACCGAGTGGACGTCATCCATCCCGAGCACGCGATTCGGCAGGAACGTCGATGCCGAGCGTGACCATCTCAGCCTCGTATGGGGCTCGGGGCGAGCAGATCGCTCAGGCCGTGGCCGATCGTCTCGGACTGGCGTTCCTCGATCGTGCGATTCCCCTCCGGGTTGCCCACCGCCTGCGCATGTCCGACGAGTCTGCCGCGAGCAGCGATGAGCACGCCCCCACCGTGTGGGATCGGTTTGCCGGCGCGCTCTCGCCTGTGGGAACCGTGACGACCGCGACCGGCGTCTCTCCGGAGCCCATCGAGGATCCCGACGCGTTTCGCACCGAGACGGAGACCATTCTCAAGCGAGTCGCCGATACCACCGGCGCGGTGTTTCTTGGTCGCGCCGGCATGGTGGTCCTCGGCGGTCGCGCCGACGTGCTCCGTGTCCGTCTCGACGGGCCGATCGAAGCCCGAATCGCACAAGCCGTCGCCGACGGTTCCGACCCGGCCACCACTCGCGAGGCGCAGCAGGATGTCGATGGCGCGCGTGATCACTACGCGCGGTTCTTCTATAAGCAACGACAGGACGACGCCCGTCTCTACCACCTGATCATCGACAGCACCGTGCTGCCGATGGACGCGTGCGTCGACCTCATCGTCAGAGCCGCGCAGGCACATCTTGCGAACCGCGAGGGTCAGACCTCGCCCGTGTCGCAGGTCTAACGGTTCGCGTGATTTGCAAGAAAGCCCGGACCTTGTGGTCCACGCCTTTCGTTGATTCAACAGTCCGCGCGGCGGTGCGTCGCCCCGTCGTGTAGGCCTACGGCAGAGCAGTGAGTGTATCGCTCGCCTGCTGGCCGTACGCCGGGCCCCCCATGGCGCTGACCGTGATCTCGCCTTGCTGTGCGTTTTGCTACAGTCCTGCACTGGCGATGGGGCTCGCCGCAGGATGCTCGGATCCTGGAAGCGCTCCGGTTGAGCTAATGGCCCCTGACCACCATGTTCATGGAGGTTAGGGCTATGTCGCATCGACGCCCGGTGGCGGAGCGCTTCGAAAACGGCGGTCTGCTGCTGCGATTTGACGACGTTCTGCTGGTGCGTGGTGCTCGCGGGACATGGTTGCTCGACGTGCAGGCGCTGGTCGGCGGCGCGCAGCGCCGCATGCAGATTCCCATTGGTCGCCACAAGGTGTTCGACAGGTTCGCATTGGAGGTGCTCAGCAATGAGACCGCGCAAAATCCCGATGCGCGGGACGAGCCGGGCGGCGAAGGCCAGTGAGTCGGGAGCACGCAGCAGGAATCTCCCTTGAGGAAGGTCTCCGAACACTCGCCTCACTGGAATTGCTGCCGGCGGCGCAGCGTCACCTTGCCGATGAGGCGGCCGGCAAACTGTCCGGCATCGGCCTCTACGTCGCCGTCATCGGTGAGTTCAAGCGCGGCAAGACGACCCTGATCAACGCGCTATTGGGAGCAAATCTTCTGCCGACAGGAGTGCTCCCGGTCACCGCGGTTCCGGCACTGGTGCGATTCGGAACGTCCCCTCGAGCAACGCTTCGCCTCCTCGACGGCGCGGAAGTCGCAATCGACGTTGAGGATCTGAGCGGCTACCTCACGGAGCAGGCGAACCCGGCTAACCGCAAAGGGGTTCGCGAGGCGATCATCGAGTATCCGGCTCCAGTGCTGGCGAGTGGGTTGATTCTCGTCGATACCCCGGGGATCGGCAGCGTTCACCGCCACAACACCCAAGCCGCGATGGACTTTCTCCCTCGAGTCGACGTCGCGCTACTCGTCCTGAGCGTGGATGCGCCACTCGCCGATTCGGAGGCACGCCTGCTCGAGGACGTAGCACAGACAGCCGCGCGTGTTGCGGTCTGCCTCAACAAGGTCGATCACTTGACGCCGAGTGAGATTCAGGAAGCGGTGGATTTCGTACGCCCCCGAACGGTGGCCCTGTGTGGCCGTTCGGATGTCAAGGTGTTCGCTGTCTCCGCGCGCGATGGCGAGGCTGACAGCGGTCTCGCGGCGCTGACGGCGTGGCTGAACAACGACGTGGCCACTGCCCAGAATGCGCTCTCGCGCCAGCGCGGCGTCCGCGTCGCCACAACGCTGCTCTCGCTCGTCGACGCCACGCTCCAACTCGAAGCAGCTGCGGCCGCCAAACCGGCACGAGAGGCTGCAACGGCGCGCGCAGCTTTCACAGCCGCGCAAGCCGCGCTCGCAACTGCGGTCGACGACGAGTCGACGCTCCTCCTTGCGGCGTGCCGCGGCGCGACGGACACCGTCATCGAGCCCAGAGCAGCCGCACTGCGGGAGAATCTGCCTCCTCTCCTGCTCGCCGCGAAGGATGAGGATTGGGCAGACAGATATGCGGCGGCGGCGATTTCGTGGCGGCGTGAGGTCGGGGAAGCGCTCATCGCGACGATGCGTGGCCCCGTCGACCGGCATGCGGAGCGGGTTCAGGAGCTCGCGACGCGTTTCATCGCAGCGGTCGGCCAGGCCTTCGGCGTGAGCCTCCCCGGTGCGCTCGACCTATCACCCGGCCTTGATGTGGAGGCCGTCAGGGTGGACCTGACGGATGACCCGGGTGCGCTGGCTATGGGAGTGCGCCAGGTCCGGGCGCGCGTGCCCGGCACGCTTGGAAGGAAATGGCGTGAGCGCGCTCGACGGGAACGAGCGATCGAGGACGCTGATCGCCTCGCCGGCCGGCTGCGCTACGCGACCCTGCGCAGCGTCGACCGAACAGCTCGCGGATGGATCAGCGAAGCGGCACAGGCGTCACGCGGGTTGAGTGAGGCTCTGGCCGGCGCCGTTGCCCGTGCCGAGGCGGCGGCCCAACGGCGCGAAGCGATCGTCGTAGGGTCCGATGTCCTAGCGCGCGTCGAGTCCGTGCGCAACTCGTTGCTCGGAGGCTGAGGTTGCGCCGCTCAATGCCGCCGGTCGGTCGGAGTCGCTGTCCAGCCAGCCGCCGAGCTGGTAATAGATGTCTTCACCAAAGCTGGTCGGAAGTGGCTCTGCTACGACGAGCTTGTAGTTGGCCTGGCCCTCGGACCGTCGCTCAGCCCTGAGAAAGAGCGTTGAATCGGCGCGCTGCCTGTGGAACCCGTCGGCGAAGTCGAACTGGTGCGTCACAAAGAAGACCGTGATCTCCGCATCCAGCAGTGCGCTGACGACCTGGCGTCCGATCTCGGACCCCTCGCGCTCGTTGGTCGCGGCGAAGGATTCGTTGAACAGCATCAGAGAGTTCGGACGAATCTCATCGGCGATGGTGCTCATCCGGCTGAGTTCCTCATCGAGACGTCCACTGGTCATGGTGGCGTCCTCTTCCCTGATGAAATGCGTGAAGACTCCCTCGAAGACACTGGCGCGATAGGTATCGGCAGTGACGAACATGCCGCACTGCATCATGAGCTGCGCCAGTCCGACACTGCGCAGAAACGTCGACTTGCCTCCAGAGTTCGCACCGGTGATGATGACCAGCGATTTCCCATCGGCGCCGACGTCGTTGCCAATCACCGGCGCCTCGGCACGCAGCACGAGGCTCATATCGCGCAACCCGGTGAACGAGATAACCCGCTCTGCCCACGAACGCGGCTCGGGATACGAGACGGGCTCCCCTTTTGCCACCAGCCGGTCCCAGAGGTTGAGACAGCTCACATAGAAGCCCAACTCCCCGCGCAGCATCGTGAAGTAGCTCCAGATGTGGTCGGCAGACTGCGCCGCCGCGTTGGCGACGAGATTGACCCCTCGACTGGTGAGGTCTGACAGGGCATTGGCACCCGCCTCGTCACGCGGCGCAATGTTGAACGTGTAAGAGGAACGAGGCACCATTCCCAGGCGTTCCTTCCAGCCTCGCCTTCCCCGGTCAGAGGATCGGAGAACGAAGTCGATGCCACTGTTGTCCCGATCCAGCTGTGCGCTGATCAACTGACCATCGCGGAAGCGCAGTTGCTTCAGGTGGAAGCTGATGGTCCGGAAGTACTCATCGTCGAGTTCGTGCTGCAAGGTCCGGAACAACGTCGTCAAGCCGGCTGAGTGGAACCGCTCGGCGTGGTCATCGGCGATCTTGCGCAGTTGCTTGAGACGAACGACAGCGGCCTCAAGCTGATTGACCGCTCCAGAGAGAATAGATGAGGGAATCTGTGAGCTATATGCCCAGATTCCTCGCTTGTCCTCGAGCGCGGCCACGGCGATGGCATACATGTCTCGAACGACCTCTGGTTCGGCGATGCAGTCGACGAGGACGCGCTGGCGGTAGAGGATGGCGTCCGAGTCGCGGAGGCTGGCCAGCACGACTTTCGTTGACACCTCGAAGAGGAACCTGTCGCCGAGAGCCATCGACTCGAGGACACTGCCCATCTCCAGATCCTGAATGAGGTCTTTGTGATTGGGAGGGAGCTCGGCGCCGAAGTCGAAGTCCCGATCCTTGTGAAGGAGGAATGCCTTCACACGATGATCCGCTTCCGTAAGCGCTCGTAAGTGACGTTGTGCTTCTCGGCGATGCTCAGCGCAAAGGCGAGCCCGTCTGCGGGTCCCCTGACCACCTTGTAGGTGCGCTCGACGGGATTGTCAGGAACGACCGTGCTCACCATGCTGACGACTGAGTCGCCGAGCGAAGCCAGCTCGTCGA
Organism: Candidatus Dormiibacterota bacterium; assembly: GCA_003132525.1. GTDB lineage: Bacteria > Chloroflexota > Dormibacteria > Aeolococcales > Aeolococcaceae > Palsa-851. The sequence continues at coordinate 34,186 of PKXZ01000021.1, forward strand.
CGAACGTGACGTAAACGCACAGCACGTCGAGTTGGATGATCTTCTCCATCACCTTCTCGCCGAGAAAGCGAGCGTCCCTCAGTGTCGTGGACGTGAAGATCTCATTCATGATGACGATGCTGTTGGACGTTGCGGCCTGGAGGATCGCCCGGATCCTCACCAGGTCATCCTCGAGCTTGCCGCGCATGTTGGTGAGGTCCTCCTTCCTCTCGAAGTGGACGAAGAGCCGGTCGAAGAGGAAGAGGCGAGCCGCACTCCCCGGAACGGGGCAGCCCGTGCTGGCCAGGTGGTGAAGCTGACCGAACATTCGAGCGAAGGTCGTCTTCCCTCCCTGATTCGGTCCCGAGACCACGAAGATGCGCTCCGGACCTTCCAGGTGGAAGTCGTTGCGCACGATAGGCTTGCCTTCGGAGACGAGCTTCCTGGCGAGGGCAAGGTCGAAGGTGTCGACGGCGAAGATCGCTTTCGACGACGGGGTCACATCCGGATAGCAGAAATCGAGTCCAGCTGCACTGAGCGGGCCGATGTAATCCAGATAGGCCAGATAGAAGCTCAGCTCACGCTCGAACTGCCGGATCGACTCATCGAAGAATTCGGCGTGCTGCCGACAGTACTCGTCCAGCGCGGCGAACTCCTCAGGGAAGAGTCGTGCCACCAGCTGAAGGATTTGCCCCGCCACGTGGTTCATTCCCGGCCAGCCTCGGTAGTTGACGCGGTAGTCCTTAGCGTCACCCTGCTTGAAGCGATCGAACGTGTTCAAGACCTCGGCGCTGTAGTCGGCTTGATCGTCGTATCGGCTCACGTCGACGCGCAAACCTCGAATGCGGGTGCAATAGCGGATCTGCGCTAGTTCGTCCTTCCGACCCCTCGTGTCAGCAACAAGCGAGTCGAAGTCGGCTGACGCAACGTAGGTCGCCAGGAATGCACGGAAGGCGCGAAGCCCGCGAGAACCGAGGGGCGCAGAACTCAGCGCCTCAGCCAGGGACTGCACCGCCTCGCAGTACATGGATGCCGCATCCAGGAACCACCCTTCGCGCTGGTACTGATACGGCATCTTGTGGATCTGACCCAGGTGACTGCGCACCTGCCTCATCACATCCGCAAATTGCTGCAGCTGTTCGAAGAACGACCGGTCCTCCAGGTCCCGGAAGACTTCGTGGCGATAGCGCACGGTGTCGACGTCGTCGAGTTGCTGATACAGGAGTGATGCGATAAATGCGTGTTCCTCTCGGACTCCAGCGATCTTCCCAATGATCTGATCCAGGTTCAGATCAGATGCGAACGAGCGATCCTCTCGCGCTTGGAGGTCCGCCCTTCCCGTCGACTCGCCGGCCAGCAGGCTGATAAAGCGATGTGTCGCGGACGACGCCGAGTCTGATTCGCTCACCTCGTGGCCTGACTGGCCACCATGGTGGGGGCCGGAGACCTGAGTTGTTCCGTCTGCCATGGCTTGCTCCTGTTCTGCCTGTAGGGCCGTCAGCAGGAGCCATCAGTCATGAAGGCGGTTTCGGCGAGCTCCATCGCCGTCTGCGTTCAGTCTACTGTGCCGTCCGGTTCCGGTTAGGTCCGTCGGTGCGGGACGACGACGTTCATCACCCGGACCCGCCGGCTGCCCATCGGCCGCTCGCCGCGCAACGTTCGCCCTCGATACGGGTCGAGCACCGCTCCCAACTCGTGCACCACCCGCTGGACGTCCTCGACGGTCAGCCAGAGGTCGGCGGTGGTCATGGCGGCGGCATCCCGCCAGTCCTCGGGCTCGGTGTTCGCGCCCGCGATGAACTCCATGCCCACCGCCCGTGTCGAGTCGATGTACGCCCCCGTCACAGCGGACGTGGCGGCTGCCGCGGCCGGCGTCGACGCGTCCAGATCGACCGTGACGCGGCGTTCGGTCATCCGCCACGGGCGCTCCCGACCGTCGGGCCGCGGTGGTGCGGGTTCGATCATCCCGTAGCGCTCCAGGAGCTTCAGGTGGTACGCGGTTGCGCTCGCACTGAGGCCGGTCACCTCGGCGCACTCGGTCGCGGTCAACTCATCGCCCGTCGACAGGGCATCGAGGATGGCCAACCGGGCTGGGTGAGCCCAGGCGCGGATGCCGCGGGGGTCGTCAACGCGAAGCGGGGAATCGTC
>PKXZ01000021.1:36332-52228 GCA_003132525.1 Candidatus Dormiibacterota bacterium
TTCAGGCCGACGGAGCCCGGCCGTACGAGGTCGGCCTGCTGCTTGCCGCGGGCGTCATCCCGCTGCTCTTCCTCTCCCGCGCCGTGGGCCGCCTGGTCGATACCCACGACTCTCGACGTCTGCTCGTGAGCGCCGGTCTGGTCGAGGTCGCGTGCACCGTGCCCCTCGTCCTTGTGCATTCTGTCGTGGCCATCGTGATGCTGGTCGCCCTGCTCGGCGCGGCCGCGTCGGTGTCCGCCGCCAGCTGGTCCGCGCTCGTCCCGCGGATCGTTGGCGAGGACCATGTGGCCGGGGCGGTGGCAGCCCAGCAGTCACTGAACGCCCTCGTCCTCGTCGGCGCGCCCGCAGTCGGGGGCCTGCTCGCCGGTGCGTTCGGAACGGGCCTGCCGCTCGCCGTTGACGCGGCCACCTTCGCCGTGCTGACGCTGGCGGCGACGCTAGTCCGCACCCGGCGGCGGCCGGCGGGACTCGCCGCGGACGATCGCTCGGGACGGCCCCGAGGTGGGTTCGAAATCCTGCGAAGCGATCCGGTGCTCGCTCCGCTCACTGTCGGCCTGGGACTGGTCGTTCTGTTGGTCGGGATGGTCGACGTGGTGCTCGTCTTCCTGATCCGGGGCACGCTGCACGCCGGGGGGGTCTGGTACGGGACCGCGATGGCGGCCTGGATGGCCGGGATGGTCGCCGGCTCGCTCGGTGCCGGACGACTCAGAACCGAGCGCGTCCAGACCTGGGCCACGATCGCCGGTGCGGGAGTCGCGTGCGCCGCCCTCGCCCCCTTTGCCGTGGTCTCGGCGGTTTGGGTGCTCCTGCCGTTGTCGATCATCGGCGGCGTGGGGAACGGCTACGCGGCCGCCTGCTACTCGACCCTCCTCGTCCGGCGCACGCCGGACTCCGCGCGGGGACGAGTGTCCGCCGCTGCCAACGCCGCAATCGGGGGCGCCCAAGGCGCCTCGCTGCTGATCGGCGGTGCGGTCGCGGTCGTGCTGAGCCCGCGGGCGATCTACGCGATTGCCGGGATTCTCGGCGTGGCCGCGGCGATAACGATCGCCGTGATCCACGCCACTCGGACGACGAGAACCGATCGACTCGTCACCGCTGCGGGCGAAGAACCTGCTGAGCTGCTGATTGGGGTCGGAGCCGGGACGTCAGTGGAGGCGCTGTTGACGGGCGCCGGCGGTCATCTCGATCGCAACCGACCGGATGGTGCGCCGTAACCCGCGGACACGGCGACTACGGACCGCCGATAGAGACAGGCAACTCGTCGACGTCGAGCTCGGGGGTCAACGCATCCTCTTCGCCGTCGTCCGAATCAGCGTCGTCATCGTCCGGCTCAATCGGCTCGGAAGTCTCGGTATTGTCGCTCATCAAGGATGTCCTCCACGTTGCCGGGTGATCTCACTCATGATCGGGGATGTGTACTCACGATAAGACCCGCCGAACGTTTCGTGAGACATGTGTGCACGGTGTCTTGCGACATCAGAAGAGTGCCGAGGAAGGGAATCGAACCCTTACGCCCTTACGAGCACAGCGCCCTGAACGCTGCGTGTCTACCAGTTCCACCACCTCGGCGAGGTGCCCGCAGATGGTATCAGCGGTCGACCGGAGTGCCCACGGGGAGTCCGTCTAGGGGAGTTGCCACGAGGCGATGTCCGCGTACCGGGACGACTCCGGACCGACCGACGGCATCGGGGCCACAGGTGCGGGCGCTCTGAACACCATCGACACCTTGGGCGTGTATAGAAAAACTGCCGGCGCATCATCGGCGACGAGCGCTGCGACCTGACCAGCGGCCTGGATCCTGATCGCGCGGGCCGGCGACTCGGCGAGCATGTCCAGGGCAGCGTCGAGGAATGCGTCGGGTGTTCCGCCCGACACGTTGTACCCATGCGGCGGTTCTGCATTGGACCGCCAGAATGCGCTGACGTCAGGATCGGGAACCGGGTTCCAGGCGTCGATCGCGAGCTGAAAGTGCCCGCTGTCCAGCGTTCCGTTCAGGAAGCTCTCCGGGTCCACGGTGGTCACCGTGACCTGCACGCCGATGGCAGCCAGTTGGGTCGCCACCTCATGGGCCACGACCGGGAGCGGGTTGATGTCGGGCACGGCGAGGCTGAACGCAAGTTGAGTCGAGCCGTTGTGGCGCACGCCGTTGGGACCGGGAACCCACCCGTTGGCCTGGAGCACGGATGTTGCAACCGTCGGTGATATCGCCTCGATGGCAGACGGTCCCACCCAGGGAATCCCGCCTGAGAATGGACCGGTCTGGATCACGCCCCCGCGGTTATCGAGCGCTCCGGCGACGATGGCGGAGCGATTGATGGCGATGCCGATTGCGTGGCGCACGACCGAGCCGGCGAGGGCCGGGACACGCTCGTTGAACATCATGTCGACGAACGCGGGAGTCGTCATGCTCTCCGCCTGCGCCCCCTTGACGTGCATCAGGGTGGACAGCTCCTCCGGCGTCGACGCCAGGAGCGCGTCGATGCTGCCCTGCGAAAACGCATACGAGGCATCGGAAAACCTCACGAAGAGGCGGAGCTCGTACGTCTTGATGTTCGGTGGGGCCGTCGCATGCGGATTGGCCTGGAGCACGATGGCCAGCGCGGCCGCCGACTGGACGTCGTACGGACCCGACGTCGGCAGCGGGACGGTCGGGTAAGTCTCTGCTGCGGTGAGCGCCGATGCGTTGAGGTTGCCCAGGGGCAGGATGGGCATCTCGGTCAGCGTCGCTGCGAACGATGAGCGCGGCGACGGCAGCGTGAACGTGATTGTTGATCCCGACACGGAGACCTTGACGCCGAGCAACGCGCTCGCGAGATCCGCGTCGCTCGCCTGGGCCGAGACCGCAAATCGTTCCGTGGCAACGACATCGCCGGCCGTGATGGTCGAGCCGTCGGACCATTCGAGGTTCGGTCGCAGCACGACCGTGTAGACGAGACCGTTGGCGCTCACGGACCAGGATGCAGCGAGGTCGTCTTCGGGATATCCGGTGCTGTCGAGTTTCAGCAGTGATCGATAGAGCAGATGTCCAACGTCCACCACGGCCGGATCGGAGGCACCGACGAACGGGTCGAGCGACATCGGCCGCTCCGCCACCACGAGTCCCTCGGTGAATTGCGCTCCGCCGATCAGACCGAAATGCACCGACAGCGCATAGCCGAGCGCGCCGACGGCGACCAGGACCAGCGCCGTTCCTGCGATGACCTCAACCGGCCGGTGCCGGCGGAGCCACCTTACTTGGTGACGTAGGTTGCGAGGATCGAGACGACGACGAAGAGCGCGATCATCGCGGCCGAGAACCGCAGCAGGCTGGCCTCCAGGCCGCGCCGGCGCCGGTACCCGCCGCCGGAATCTCCTCCACCACCGATTGTTCCGCCGAGACCGGTCGACTTCGGGGTCTGGAGGAGGATGCCAAGGATCGCGAGGATCCCGACCACGACCTGGGCCACGGAAAGAGCCGTCTTCACGCAACCACGCCTCCTTGAGTACGCATCTGGCCGAGTATAGGTGCATCGTCGCGGTCCGCTCCCTCGTTGCGATAGCAGCGACACGGCCTTCCTACGCTTGCCTGTGGTAGTGTGCACGCGAAATGTCACACATGCGTATGTCGTTCGGGTCGATCTGGCGCTGCGCGNNAGCCCGCCTCGATTCCCTCATCGACGCCGCTCGCGTGAGCATCCATGTCGAGATCTACGAGTTCGGCTGGCGCGACCTTGCAGCGGCGCTCATCGCGGCGAGGGCCAGGGGTGTCGCCGTGAGCGTCATCGACGACCCCTCGGAGCTCAGCAGTGTCGCCACCGCTGCGCAGTTGCGTACCGCCGGCATCGATGTCGTCGACTACCCGGTGCGCAAGGAGATGATCGACCACGTCAAGCTGCTGGTCGTCGATGCCGCGGTTGCGGTCGTTGGTGGCATCAACTGGGGAGCGGGTTCCTCGGCGAATCACGACTACGACGCCGACGTGCGCGGCCCGGTGGTTCGCAACCTTGATCGGGTCTTCGACCGCGACCTGGCCACGTGCGGTCGTTCGACTCCTGTGCCCGATCCCGTGCCCGACGCAGCGATCGACGTGGCCGCCACGCTGCCTGGCGCTGAGATCCGTCCGCTCGCGCTGGGACTCATCGATGGAGCGCGCCATGCGCTCGACCTCGAGCTGTTCGTGCTCACGGACACCGGTGTCGTCCACGCACTCGAGGCAGCTGCGCTCCGGGGTGTCTCAGTCCGAGTACTGCTCGATCCTTCGCAGCCCTCGAGCGACCCGTCCTATGCGGCGTTGCGCTCCGCGGGGATCCAGGTCCGCTGGTACCGAAGCCGTGGTGAGCTGCTGCACGCCAAGGCGATCGTGGCCGATTCGAGCTCGGTGCTCTTCGGGAGCGCCAACTGGTCTGGCGGCGGGTTCGCGCGCAACCACGAGCTCGATATCGAGCTGATCGCGGCCCCAACGGTCGCCGGTCAGATGCTCGCCCAGATGAGTCTCGACTGGGCCGCGAGTGCCTGAAGCGCACTTGACACGCGACTGCTCTCGATATATCGTTGGTACATCGAATCAACCTCCACTGGAGCCAACGACATGACCAGGGAACACTCCCATCACCCCTCCCACGAGGAGACGACGTCGCGCCACGACGCGGCAGCACGCTTCCACCATCACGTCCGCGAGCACCTCGAGCACGGCCCTCGTGGTCGCCACCGGCGCGGATGGCCGCCCTTCGACGCTCCCGAGTTCGCCGCCGGGTTCGGTGGTCCGGGCGGTTTCGGCCAGGGCTTCGGCCCGGGCAGGCGCGCCGCCCGAGGCGATGTGCGCGCCGCGATCCTCGTCCTCCTCGCCGAGAAGCCGTCGCACGGTTATCAGATCATCCAGGAGCTCGAGCGCCGCAGCGAGGGTGCATGGCGCGCCAGCCCCGGATCCGTCTACCCCACCCTTCAGCAGCTCGAGGACGAAGGCCTCGTCCGTGCCGTCGAGGCCGACGGTGGCCGCCGCGTCTTCGAGCTCACCGACACCGGGCGTGAGGAGGCGGCCAAGCTCGCCGCCGGTCCCGCACCGTGGGCGGAGGCCGCAGGCTCGGTCGGTGGTGACCATCGCGATCTCCGCGACCAGGCCTTCCAGCTGCTGGCAGCCGTCTGGCAGGTGAGCCGGGCCGGGGATGCCGCACACATCGCCGAGGCGCGGACCATCCTTCGCGAGGCACGCCGCAAGCTCTACCTGCTCCTCGCCGGGAGCGAGTCCCCGTCCGAAAAGACCGAGGACTGACGACAGGCACATGTCGCCGGGCGCGCCGACGATAGGGCCATGAGCAAGAACACGGTGATCATCGACGCCGCGACCCGCTTCCTTCGCAGCAACCCCGAGTTGCTCGAGTTCGCCCGGAGCGGCGCCGGTGATTCCGGTCAGGCGGTCGAGGATCTTCTGACCGACACGGTCCGAAGGATCCGGCGCTCAGGTTTCGAGGCGATAGCGGAGAAACAGGTGCTCACCGGACCGCCGTACCGACTCGATCGCGGCACCCGGCAGCGCGNNCGGGCGGCGCGGCCCAGCCGTCGACGACACCCGGCCGAGGCTGGTCGTGATCGCGACCGGCGATCCGTGGCGAGATGGTCAGGAACAGTTCGTGCGCCGCTCGATCCGCGAGCATGCTGCCGAACAGTGACGGGCCGCCCTCGCAGAGGATCAACCCTGGTCCGAGGGCGCTTGTCACGGCGGCGACCACGCGGGCACCGCTGATTGCAGGCCCCGCCTCCACCTCGACCACGCTCACGACCGGATGGGCGCGGCGAACCTTTGGCGCCCCTTGCGGCGACGTCACCACGATCACGCTGGTGGCGGGCTGATCGAGTGCGACATGCGCCGGAAGGTCGCCGCTGGTAGACACCACGACCAGTGGCGGTGGCTCGGCGGACCCCGTCCGGGCGACGCGGTACGCCGCGATCTCCGCGGCGTGNNCCGCCACTGCTGCTGGGACCCATTGGTGACCAGGTGTGGCGCGCAGATTTCCCGCGCCGATGAGCATGGCGTCGGCGCTCGCGCGAAGCAGGCTCATCAGGTACCGGTCGGCACGCGAGCTGCCGCTCAGCGTTGTCGAGTCGGTCCCGTCGGTCAACCCAACCGATGCGACACCGTCGATCGAAGCGACGAAATTCACGATGACGTATGGCCGCGGAGCCTTCGGAAAGTGCAGGGGCCGCCCGTAGGTGCGCTCGGCCGCGAGCGGCTCACCGGTCGCGGTGTCGCTGAGAACCTCGAAAGCCGGCGGCACCGAACGAGGCTCAGGCGGGAATTACCGGGGTGCTGCTGAGCACCTCGTCGAGCATGCGCAGGAAGCGTTGCACTTTCACGGGCTTCGTCAAGTATGCGAGAGCGCCCGCGGCGATCAGCTGCTTGCGGCGTCGCTCGGTCGCGTCAGCGCTGCACATCACCACGGGGATGCCGGCGGTCCGCGGGTCGGCACGGAGCTGGGCCAGCACCTCATCGCCCTGGATGTCGGGCAGATGGAGGTCGAGCACGATCAGATCGGGATGATGCTCGCGGGCGAGTTCCAGGGTGAGGCCACCCTGCATCGCGGTGAGGAGATGGATCTGCGGGCGCATGGAGAACACCTCCTCCATCAGCCCGATGGTCGCGAGGTTGTCCTCCACGTAGAGGACCGTGCGCTCGCAGGCAACCATCGGGACCTCCACCGGTGCCTTGCGTCGAACACGCGGCTTTGACGCCGCGACGGGCGAGCGCGTCAGCCTGATCCAGAAGGTGCTTCCCGCGCCGTGCTCGCTATCGACGCCGATGGTCCCGTGCATCCCCTGGACGAGCTTGCGGGTCAATGCGAGGCCGAGGCCGGTGCCCGGGACGGTGGTCCGCTCTGCACCCAGGCGCTCGAACGGCTGGAAGAGGCGAGCCTTCTCCTCGTCGGTGAAGCCCGGACCCGTGTCGCGAACGGCGAGCCGGATGTAGTCACCCTTGGCAATATTTGCCGCGTCCGTCCCGGACGCAGCACCGTTCACGCGCTCGCGAACAGCATCCACCGAGATATGCGCCTCGTTCCCGGAGTACTTGACCGCGTTGGAGAGCAGGTTGAGCAACGCCTGGACGAGCCGTTGGCGGTCTGCGAGAACGTGGTCCCCGGCACATTCCCCGAGCGACCGCGTGATCGTGATGTGCCGGCTCAGCGCTGAGGGCGCCACCAGGCGGACGCACTCCTCAACAGTCGCCTCGAGCGCAACCGGGTCGAGGGAGAACGTCTCGCGACCCGACTCGATGCGCGCGATGTCGAGCACGTCGTTGACCAGGCTGAGCAGGTGACCGCTCGCCTCCTGGACGGCGGCGATCGCCTCGGTCTGATCCTCGCGGGGTTCGCGCATCTCGAGAAGGTCGCTGTAGCCGAGGATCGCGGTGAGCGGCGTGCGCAGCTCGTGGCTCATGCGCGAGAGGTATTCGCTCTTGGCCTGCGAGGCCTGCTCAGCGACGTCGCGCGCTTCGCGCAACTCAGACGCCGCCACCTTGTCGGCGGTGACGTCGCGGCCGATCTCGATCACGGCGTCCGGCCAGCCCACGCTGTCCCGCTGCAGCGCCCAGCGCACCGCGACATGGATGCGCCTGCCGTCCTTGGTCGTCTGGATAACCTCGCCTTCCCAGCGCCCGACGGCGCGCAGCACGGTGAGGATTTCCTCGCGGCTTTCCGGCAGCTCCGATCGGAGCAGCTCGCCAGGGTCGCGTCCGATCGCCTCGTTGGTACCCCAGCCGTAGAGTTCCTCCGCGCCCTTGTTCCAGTACGTGATCAGGTGGGTGCGGACGTTCCAGGTGGTCACCGCGTCGTAGGCGAGATCGAGCAGCTGCGAGCTGCGTCGCATCCGCTCCACGAGCAGGACTCGGTCGAGCGCGGGAGCGAGCGCTGTCCCGTACTGGGCGAGCCGGATCGCCTCGTCGTCGCCGAAGAGTGGCGTCAGCGGACCGGACGTGACCGCCATGATGCCGCGGCTCAGCTGGGCCTCGAGCACCACCCGGATCACGCCGTGGGAGGTGGTCGGATGCCGGGTGACCGCGCGACTGCCTCCGTCGCCGGTCATCTCGGAGACGAGCTTCCAGCCGGCAGCACGATCAAGCCCGTGGACGGCGAGGACCTCTCCGTCGTCGGTTGCGATCACCGCACCGTCAGCGCCGACCAGGCGTGCCGCCCACTCCACCGCGCGCTCGGCGAGGCGCTGCCGGTCGGGCGAATACAGGACAAGGTCGGTGAACGCCTCGCGGTAGTGCTCCTCCTCGCGCTGCCGCCACAGGCCACGGAGCCATCGCGGCGGCTCGAACCCGACATAGAAGAAGGGCAGGATGACCAGCGCCGGAAGTGCGAAGGTGATCTCGGGATGTGCCCGTCCCAGGATCACGTCCGTGCCGATCGTGACAAGCAGCGCCACGATCACTCCGGCGTACCCGATCGTGATCGAGCGGAGCCTGGCGCGCTGCACGCGCGGCATCGCCGTCGAGATGCCCCACATCCGCAGCGCCGGTTCGACCACGCATCCGAGCCAGACGATCGTGAGCACGACGACGGTCAATCGCTGTGGCATCGAGCGTGCCCCGGCGAGCGAGATGCCCGAGAGGTTGATGAGCACGGCGGTCGCGATGGCCGCCGCGGTGACTGCGGCGATCGCCACCGCGGGGAGCCGGGTCATCGCCGCGCGGAACCCGAAGAACGCCCACCCGGCAGCGACGAACAGCGTCAGCGCGATGCCGCTCGTCCAGGTGGGGCGGTCGCGGGTCAGCATCGTGACGGCGATCGCGATCCCCGAGGCACAGAGGAGCACGATCGAGAGCGCGAGGAATGCGCGCGTTCGATCGCGTTGGCGCAGCCACCCGTCCACGGTGAGTACGCCCAGGAGCGTGCAGGCACCCCCCAAAGCCCACGACAGCACAAGGGTCGTAGTGCTCAAGGCACTGCCAGTATCAGCCCGAATTCACGAATTCCCCCGACTTCACTGTTTTGTGAAGGCGGGCCGGGTCTATCCGGTCGTGCCGAGGACCTCGATGACGGCGTCCGCGACCTGGGATGTCCCCACTGCCGTCGGGTCATCTCGCTCTGGCTTCATGTCGTAGGTGACGCTCTTCCCCTCGGCGATCACCCGTGCGATCGCCTGCTCCAGGCGGTCGCCGGCGGCATGCTCGCCGATGTGCCGCAGCATGAGCACCCCGCTGAGCATCATCGCCATGGGGTTCGCCTTGTTTTGGCCCGCGTACTTCGGCGCGCTCCCATGCGTGGCCTCGAACACCGCCACCGTGTCGCCGGTGTTCGCTCCCGGAGCAAGACCGAGCCCTCCGGTCAGTCCCGCGCAGAGGTCGCTGAGGATATCGCCGTAGAGATTCGGCATCACCATCACGTCGTACAACTCTGGCTTCTGCACCAATTGCATGGCCATGTTGTCAACGATGCGATCCTCGAACTCGATCTGCGGAAACTCCTGACTGATCTCCTGGGCGAGGCGCAACCAGAGCCCATCGGTGTATTTCATGATGTTCGCCTTGTGCACGGCGGTCACCTTGTGGCGGCCGTTGTCGATCGCCCACTGGAACGCGAAGCGGAAGACGCGCTGCGTGCCAAAGATGGAGATCGGCTTGATGCTGATGCCAGCATCGTCACGAATCCGGCGCCCGCCGAGCCGCTCGATGTCGGCGATCAACTCGAGCGTCTGTGGCTCTCCTTCGGCAAACTCGATGCCCGCGTAGAGATCCTCGGTGTTCTCGCGAACGATCACCAGGTCGACGTCCTGATAGCGACTGCGCACCCCCGGATACGACTTGCACGGGCGTACCAATGCATACAGATCCAGCTCCCGGCGCAACGCGACGTTGACCGACCTGATGCCTTTGCCGACAGGCGTGGTGAGCGGCCCTTTGATGGCGACTTTGTTGCGGCGGATCGAATCGAGCACATGCGCGGGCAATGGGTCGCCGTACTGCTCCATCACACCGAGCCCGGCGTCATGGACCTCCCAGTCGATGTCGACACCCGTTGCGTCGATGACTCGGCGGGAGGCGTCGCTCACCTCGGGCCCGACGCCGTCGCCGGGAATCAACGTGATCGTATGTCGCGCCATGTGCGGGCTCTCCTCAAATGCTTGAAGCGGGAAGTCTGACAAACTGCGCCGCGTGTGGACCCGCGGGCTCGCGCGCTGGTACGAAGTGCATGGGCGGCACGACCTGCCATGGCGGGCGACGGCTGATCCCTGGCCGATCCTCGTCAGCGAGGTGATGCTCCAGCAGACCCAGGTCACGCGCGTTGCGGGCCGCTGGGAGTCCTTCATGGCGCGCTGGCCGACGCCCGAGGCATGCGCTGCCGTCCCGCTTGAGGATGTGCTGCGTGAATGGCAGGGCCTCGGCTATCCGCGCAGAGCTCGCGGCCTCCACGACACCGCGACCGTCGTCGCCGCCGATGGCTGGCCCGACACGGAGGCCGGGCTGCGCTCGCTGCCGGGGGTGGGCGCATACACAGCGCGCGCTTTGCGTGTCCTCGCCTTCGGCGCGGGGACGGCCCCACCCCAGGACGTCAACATCGCGCGGGTCACCACCCGAGCCGCGCTCGGCAGGGAGCCACACGAAGTGCGCCAGGCGGCTCTCGAAGAGCAGCTCGCCGCCGGACGGCCGCGTGCGATGAGTGCCCGGGCTTTTACGTACGCTCTCTTCGACGCCGGCGCGCTGCATTGCCGAGCGCGACCGCTCTGCGACGGATGCCCGCTTGCGGCAACGTGCGCGTCGCGCGACCGCCTCGCCCTGTCCCCGCCCGAGCGCCGACGACGCTCGCCGCGATATCAGGGCAGCACGCGCGAGCTCCGCGGCGCAGTGCTCCGGGCCATGCTCGCCGACCCTCCCCCGTCGAGCATCGGTGAGCTGCAGCAACGAGCCGGACCGCCTGCGGCTGGGCGGACTGCGACCGACATCGCTGTGGTGCTCGACGCCCTCGTCCACGAGGGATTGGTGATCCCGACCGCTCGCATGGTTAGGATCAATTGACGTGTCCACCTCATCCGTTTACCTCGACCAGGTCGGACGCGACCTCTGGTCGCGCGACGTCTTCACGTTCATCCCCGACCGCGACCTGCCGCCGCCACCTGAAACGATCACGCCGGGTGGCGGCCCGAGGGTGGCGTTCGCCGGGTTCCCGTCGGATTTCAGCCTGGCGTTTCTGCTCCGCCTGCTCCAGCTCGATGTCCAGCTGGTGGGCATCATCACGTCACCCGGCGCGCACCCGGCCATCCTCGGCGACAACGCCCTGAGCCGCATCGCGGACCACCTCGGCATTCCGCTGATCCGCGCCTGGCGCATCAACGACGAGCACTCGCGGTTCGAGCTCGACGAGCTCAACCTCGACGGCGTCGTCATGGCGAGCTTCGATCAGATCATCGGCGCCCGGGCGCTGGCGATCCCCAAGCACGGGTGGCTCAACGTTCACCCGAGCCTGCTCCCTGCCTATCGCGGTCCAGAGCCCGTGTACTGGGCGATTGCCGACGGCGCCCCGGTGACCGGCATCAGCATGCACAAGGCCGCGCCCAAGGTTGATTCGGGGCCGATCCTCGCCCAGGCGCGCGTCCCGATCCTGCCCGACGACACGGCTGGATCCTTGACAAAACGGCTTGTCGAAGCCGGCATGGGCCTGCTGCCCGAGGCCGTCGATGGCCTGCTCAACGACTCGCCCGGTATCGCCGTCGACATGACCAGCTCGTCGTACCGAACCTCGATCGGGCATCGCTCGCTCGAAGAGGCCGGGTCCGCTGCAGAGGCCGAGCGGATGGTCCGTGCCGGAGCGCCCAACATGCTCCCCTGGGTGATGCGGGACGGACGGGTCGTCTACGTGAAGGCGGCTCGTGTCGCGGACGGCGCATCGGTGGATGGGGTGCCGGTGCTGCATTACCCGAACGGCGACCTGATGCTGCTCGAGACCATGGACACGTGCGGCTGCCACCACAACACCAATGACTGCGCGCATCGACGGACGCAAACCGTGACGGGTCGATGAAAGGTATGCGCTGACCGGGCGTCTCCACAGAGATCCCCGGTTATGATCCAGCCGCAATGGTCCAAAACGGTCTGGCTGCGGTACTCGTCGTCGAGGACGACGATGCCGTCCGCGGCTTTCTGACCTTCGCCCTGGCGAATGGTGGCCATCCCTCGCTCGGAGTGCGCACCGGCGAGGAGGCGATGACCATGCTTCGTGACACCTCGGCGGCAGTGATCCTCATCGACGGGATCCTCCCTGATATGCACGGCATACGCCTTGCCCGAGCCATCCTCGAAGACCCGGAGTTCGAGAGCGTGGGCATCAGCTTTGTCACCGGGGCTATCCGCGACGGGCGCTCACCCAAAGCCGGCGTCGGCGCTCTCAGCAAGCCGCTGCGCGCCCGGGACCTGGTCGACGCCGTGGATGTCCTGCTTCGCTGGCGGCAGAACGGAGGCAGCCCGGTGGCCGAGCGCCAGGCCGCGCTCGCGGAGCTCGAGCACATCTTCCTCGTGGGCGCATGAACGCGGGCATGGCGCACGTGGGACCATCGCTGCATGAGTGAGCCCCGCACGCTATCGCTGCTGCCCTGGCAGGTCACGCTCGCGGAGTTCACGCAGAAGGCCGCCGAGGTCAAGGACCAGGGCGCCTGCTGTGCCTTCGTCGTCGACCCGTCGATCCCTCAGGCGGCCCGGGGCGGCTACGCGTCACTGGTGATGGCGTATTCGCGCGCCGACGAGCCGGTCTGCGTGCTCGACGACGGCGCGGCGCTGGTGCTCGTCGGTGATGGTGGGATCGCCTCCGGCAAGGCACTCGCGGAGCGAGTCCTCGTTCAGATGCGCCGGCTCGCTCTCGATCTCACCCTGACAGCCGGCGTCGCGCTGATCGGCGACGATCCGAGTGGGGTGGTCACCGCAGCTCGGGCGGCTGCCACGTCAGTCCCGGCCGGTCACATCGGCACGGCGGGCTGAACCCGGCGTTCAGCCCCGATTGTTGAGGGCTGCCGCGATGCGTCGCGGAAGCCGGTCACGGCGCAGCTGCTCCAGCGTGCGCGGCAATGGGATCGACCAGTTCGGGCGCGCGACGTCACCCGGCATGTTCGGGCGCCGGACGGCGAGGCTGGCATCGTCGAGCGTCGCCACAACCAGCCTACTCCGGGCGCGACCGAGTGCTGCGTAGGCTCGCTCGACGACGAGTTCCACCGAGTCCCCGTCGCTGACACCGGCGAGCCGACGCAACTTGCGCCGGACACCGAGCTCAGCACGCCGGTTGACAGGGCGGCCGGCGGACTCCAACTCGGCGAGATCCGCTCCCGTCCACACGCCGGCGGCGGTGGGCAGATCGTGGGTTGTGAGGGCGGCGAGCGCCTGGGTCGGATAGCGCTCGGGAGGCCGTGACTCGAACCAGGCAAGCCGGTACGACAGCAGGCCGCGCCGGCGCAACTCAGAGCGCACGCCGGACTCGACGGTGCCGAGGTCCTCGCCGATGACACCACAGCCGGAACGGACGCTCTCGAGTGCGAGGATGTCGAGCAGCTCGCTCGCCGGGTAGCGGACATAGGCGCCGGCAGAGGGATCGCTGGCGCCGAGTGGCACCCACCAGAGGCGGAAGAGGCCCATCACGTGGTCGATGCGCACCCCGATGCCCGCGCTCATCATCCGGCGCATGGTCGCGATGAGTGGCGAATAGCCGGCCCCCCGCAGGCGAGCCGGGTCAAAGGGCGGGACTCCCCAATCCTGGCCGGCCGGATTGAAGTCGTCAGACGGAGCGCCGATGCGCGCCTCGGTCGCGATCACGTCCTGCCACAGCCAGGCGTCCGCGCCGTCCGGCGCAAAGCCGACCGCCAGATCGTGGACAAGCGGGAGCTCCCGCCCGGCGCGGCCGAGCTGGGAATCGAGCATCCACTGCACCCAGCGATGGAAATCAACTCTGGCTCGATCGGTGGTCATGAGCCCCGCAACCGCAGGGCTGTCCCCGCGTCGGTAGCGCGCGGGCCAGCGCGTCCACAAGCCGGCATGACGCTCGGCGAGGACACAGAAGCACGCGTAGCGCTCGAGCAGGACGCCCTCGCGAGCGACGTACGCGTCAAAGCCGGGGTCGCCGCGGAAGCGAGACCAGAGCGCCTCGAGAGCGCGCAGCTTCAGCGGCATGACCCGGTCGCGCTCGATGATCGGCGCATCGCGGAGCTGCTCTGCCTCGTGGTGGAGCGCAAGCACCTGCGAGTCTTCGCGGGCGCCGGGCAGATCCTGAATGCGCAGATACAGGGGATTGCGGAACAGCCGGCTCGACGGGAAGTACGGGCTGGGTTCCTGCGGAATCCCCGGGTGCACCGCATGCAACGGGTTGACGAGGAGCATGGCGGCGCCGTGCTTCCGCGACCACGACCCGAGCGAGCGCAGGTCGCCGAGGTCACCCACTCCCCAGCCGGCCTCTGACCGCACGGCGTAGAGCTGGGCAGCCCAGCCCCAGCCTCGAAGCGCGCCTGGAAGCGCGCATCTGCCGGGACTCGTGACCATCGGCACGCGCCTGCCGTCGCTCAGCACGAGCTGGTGGTAGCCGTACGGGGCTTCGAAGTCGAGCACCGCGCCGCCGGGGAGCTCTCCCCCACTCTCCAGCTCGACGCTCCGCGCGCCTGCCGGCAAACGTTCGCCGGGACGCACAAAGACAGGCGGCGCGCTTTCGGGTTCGGCGGGGCGCATGCACGCCTCAACCAGGCGTGCGTGCTCCGCGCTCACCCTTCGACGAGCGCCCGATGCATCCACGTACTCTCTCTGGACTCCCCACGCGGGCTGGCGGCCACGTTGCACGGCGCCGGTCACGTCGGGGGCCGGACATCAGCGAGCTGAGTGGAGTCATGACAGTTCCAGAGCCTTCCGTCGCCGGACGCGCGCCCGGCAGCCGTGCCGCCTGGCCGGGTGCCGACGCCCCGCTCGGCGCAACCTGGGATGGATCCGGTACCAATTTCGCGATCTTCTCGGAGAGCGCCGAGGCGGTGGATCTCGTGCTCTTCGACGAGCGCGGCGCCGAGCTCGCCACCCATCCACTGGTGGAGCGAACCGACCTCGTCTGGCACGGATACATCCCCAACATCGGGCCCGGTCAGCGCTATGGGTTCCGTGTGCACGGTCGCTACGCTCCGCACGAGGGACTGCGCCACAACCCGGCCAAGCTCCTGCTCGATCCGTACGCACGCGCGATCGCGGGTCGCTTCCGCCATGGTCGCGCGCTGTTCGGCTACCGAGTCGGGAGCGACGACATGCGCATCAGCGGCGTGGACTCCGCGCCGGCGATGCCACGATGCGTGATCGTCGACCAGTCGTTTCCGTGGGGTGACGATCGCCGACCCAACACGCCGTGGTCCGACACCATCATCTACGAGCTGCACGTCAAGGGATTCACCAAGCTGCACCCGGATATTCCGGACGCGCTGCGGGGCACGTATGCCGGTCTTGCGCACCCAGCCGCCATCGAACATCTGACGCGTGTCGGCGTGACCGCGGTGGAGCTGATGCCGGTGCATCACTGGTTCGATTCGCAACAACTCGTGGAACGCAACCTCGTCAACTACTGGGGCTATGACTCGATCGGGTACTTCGCGCCGGAGGGTCGCTATTCCTCGTCTGGCACCAATGGTGAGCAGGTTCGCGAGTTCAAGGCGATGGTGCGCGCCCTGCACGCCGCCGGACTCGAGGTCATCCTCGACGTCGTCTACAACCACACCGGCGAGGGCAATCACCTCGGTCCGACGCTGAGCTTTCGCGGTATCGACAATCCCGCGTACTACCGGCTCAGGGACGACGATCCACGTTTTTATTTCGATGTCACCGGCACCGGGAACAGCCTCAACGTCCGCAACCCGCACACGCTGCAACTCATCATGGACAGCCTTCGATACTGGGTGATCGAGATGCACGTGGACGGGTTCCG
>PKXZ01000021.1:52253-52414 GCA_003132525.1 Candidatus Dormiibacterota bacterium
TGGGCGGAATGGAACGGCGCGTTTCGAGATACCGTGCGCGATTTCTGGCGCGGCTCCACCGGTATCCGCGACCTCGCCTACCGGCTCACCGGTTCGAGCGACCTGTACCAGGGCGATGGTCGCCAACCGTCGGCGAGCATCAACTTCGTCACCGCGCACGA
>PKXZ01000090.1 GCA_003132525.1 Candidatus Dormiibacterota bacterium
TCACCGGGCGGTCGCTGCTGGCGCTGCTTCGCGTCTGAGCGTCAGTTGCGCGAGCGCTGCCAGGCGACGTAGTCGGTGGTGTTTGCGCGCTCCATCGCTCGGGACGCGACCTTGAGCCAGTCGGGCGACCGCTTGGCGAGGTCAGCGCTCACCGCCGCGATCCGGCGTGGGCCGGACCCGATGTGGACGTTTGCCGTCTCGGCGCCCATGGCCCGGAGCAGGTCGGTCTGATCAGTCGGCAGGCGGGCCACCGTGAACTCGATCCGGCTGCAGTCGGGGGCGAGCCGNNGCGCACCTCGAGGAAGGGGTCGGCACAGCGCACCGCTCGCCGGACGATCGTCGGGTAGTGGATCGGGACCGTCCCCGAGCTTCCCGCCGCCCACGCGACCCCCGAGGTGACCAGCTCCTTCACCTCTCGAGCGATCCATCCGCCATGGTGCTCGACCATCGCGACGATGCGCGGGTGGCCCAGGCTTCCAAGCCCGGCGCGCCGCGTCACGTAGCGCGCGTCCTCTCCGTCAGGGAACTGGCGGCTCAGAAGCGCCACCGCCTCGGCGAGAGGCCGGCGAGCCGGCGGCAGATCGGCCATCGCGGTCCAGAACCGCACCGGGTCGCGCAGTTCTGAGTTCGCATCGCGTCGCAACACGTGGTGGTCCTCGGCGAGGACGAACGGACGGCCCCCGTGCTCGAGCGACGTCCGGTATCCCTCGAGGATGGCATTGCACGCCGCGCGTGGCGTGAGGACCAGCGTCCCCGAAGCGATCGACAGGCGCGCCGACGTCGCCAACCGGACGAGGTCGTTGGCATAGGACATTGGAAAGGCCTCGTCGAAGTCGTTGATGCCCCAGATGAGCCTTCCCTCTGTGTCGCGCCAGGTCCCGAAGTTCTCCGTGTGCAGGTCGCCGACCGCCAGGACCGCAGGGGCTCTGGCCAGCTCCGGACAGATCTCCTCCCAGACCTGCACCCAGCGATAGAAGGTCGAACGCAGAAACGGAAATGGGGCGAACGCCATCTGCTCGTGCTTGAACGCGATGTCGGCCCGCACCAGCGGGACCTGCCTGCCCACCCATGCTTCATAGCTCCGCGTGGCTGCCACCACGGACACAAGCGTCGATTTTCGGGGCATGATCTCGCGATGTTCGCGCAGCTGACGATCCTCGTGCTTGCGGGGCTCGCAGGTCCGCTGCTCGCGGTCGGGCGCCGCGGACTGGTTCCTGCGGTGATCGGCGAGCTCATCGCGGGTGCGGTGCTCGGCCGCACCGGCTTCGGAGTGATCGATTCCTCGGCATCGCCGCTCCCGGTGCTGAGCGCCATCGGCTTCGCGATGCTGATGTTCACCGCCGGGACCCACGTCGACATCGGTTCCCCCGCGATTCGCCAGGGCTTCGCGCGTGGGCTGCTCGCGCTTGCTGTTGTCGCGGTGACGGCGATCCCGATCGCGATCCTCCTCGACCATGCGCTCGGGGTTGGGCACCCGGCCTTGATCGCGGTCATCGTCACCGGGAGCTCGGCCGCGATCGCCTTCCCCATCATGGAGGAGCGCCATCTGGCTGGGCCGAACGTCGCATTCCTGATCGCGTGGGTGGCGCTCGCCGACTCGGTAACGGTCGTGATCATGCCGCTCACGCTGGTCAAGTCGGGGAACCCGCTGGGGGCCATCGGCGGCGATGCCGCGATCATCGCTGCAGGCGTCCTCGTGCTCATCCTGGCTTCACGGGCGCGCCGCCAGGGTCTGGTAAAGCAGATGCACGTTGAGTCACTCCGCCGCGATTGGGCGTGGCAGGTGCGCATCTCGCTGGTGCTCCTGCTCGGGCTCTCGGCGATCGCCCAGGAGACGGGAGCGAGCACCCTCGTCGCCGGCTTCCTCGCCGGCATGGTGCTCGTCCGCCTGCACGAATCGGATCGGCTCGTCGTCCAGTTCTCGGGGGTCGCCAACGGCTTTTTCGTCCCGCTTTTCTTCGTGCTGCTCGGCGCGGAGCTCAACCTCCGTGCCCTGTTCACCTCGCCGTCGCGAATCCTGCTGGCGATCGGCCTCGCGGTCGCGGCAGTGATCACGCATGTCATCGCGGCTCGTGTCGCGGGTCACGAGCGATTTGTCGCGACGGGTCTCGCCGCNNGCGCAATTGGGCATGCCCGCCGCGGCGGCGAGCCTCGGTTTGAGCACGGGTCTGCTCAGCCCCGCCGTCGCGGCCGCGCTGGTCGCCGGGGGATGCCTGACGCTCATCCCGGCAACCATCGGGTCGCTGCTGCTCGCGCGGGGTGCAGCCGCGGCGCCCGCCGCAAAACCGGCAGGGAGCGCACCCGCGACCTCAACCTGAGAGATTAGGAGCGGTGTTCCGGTATCTCGTGAGCCGCGTCCTGCAGGCCGTGGTGGTCGTGATCGGCGTCGCGACCGTGGTGTTCTTTCTCGAGCGGCTCATGCCCGGCGACCCGGGCAGGCTCATGCTGGGGCCGCGCCTCGGCCCTGTTCAATGGGCGATCTACGACCATCAGAACGGGTTCGACAAGCCGCTCCCGGTCCAGTACTTCGACTTCCTCGCGAATCTGCTCCACGGGAAGATCGCCTTCACGCCACCCGGGTTTGCAGATTCGATCGACCCGATCGAAGGTGTGCAGGTCGACCTCGACCTTGCAACTCTCGTGCAGGGGCCGATGATCAACTCGCTGATCCTCACCGGGTTCTCGACGCTGCTCGTGGTCGCGATCACCGTGCCGATCGCCCTGTACGAGGCGGCACGCCGGCGGCGCCGCGGCGCGCACCTGGCGAACATCGCGTCGATGACCCTCTATTCGATCCCGCCATTCCTGCTGGGCACGCTCCTGATCCTGGCGCTCGCCACCGACCTCGACTGGCTCAATCTGAATGCCCCGGACTGGAGCAACGGTGAGGTGCTCGCCGATCCCTCAGCCCTGATCCTCCCGGTCCTCACGCTCGCCATTGGGACCGTCGCCCTATTCAGCCGATACCTGCGTGCGGCGACGATGGAGGAGCTCACAAAGGAGTACATCACCACCGCGAGGGCCAAAGGAGCGTCACGCTCGCGGGTGAGCCTTCGTCATGCATTGCCAAATGCTTCGCTGCCAATCATCACGCTTCTGGGGACGCGCCTTCCTCAGATCTTCGGAGCCCAGCTCGTCGTGGAGGTGCTCTTCGGTTATCCGGGGTTGGGAACCACACTCTGGAGCGCAGCGAACAACCACGACTTCTACACGATGCTGGGCGTGATCCTCATCGGTGGCGTTCTCACCACGCTCGGTTCACTGATCGCCGACATCGTCTATGCCGCGGTCGACCCCCGAATCCGCTACGTGAAAGTGCGGACGTGATCAGCGGCGCTACGTGCCCTCGCGTGAACGCCGGCCCGCTTCGTCGGCGCGATCGCGGTCGAGCTTCTCACTCTCGTCCTTGCGCCGCCGGTCATCTGCCTGACCCTGCTCCTTGGTGGCTTCGTCTTCCGGCTTGGGATCCTGCTGTTGATTCATCGTTCGATCAGCATAGGCCGGTTCCAATCCTCGTGGTGGCACGGCGGCCCGCACGATCGTCGAGAAGCCGGATACCCGCCTACCCCTAGTCCCACAGCCCTTCGAGCGCGACTCCGACCCGCTCGCCCGCATCAACCGGCGGCATCGACTCCACCGAATCGGGGCGGCGGTTGCGCTCCGCCACCTCCTCGAGTCGCGAGCGCACCCGCTCGGACAGAAAGCGCGACGGCTGTGCCCAACCATGCCGATCGTCGCGCCCGTTCGGGTGGTGGTGATAGCGCTCCGGCATGTAGAGGTGGAGCGCATGACGGGCTCTGGTCAACGCAACGTAGAAGACGCGACGTTCCTCCTCGAGCCCGGCGGGCGTGCTGAGTGCCATGTCCGAGGGGATGTTGCCGTCGGTCACGTGGAGCAGATGGACGACATCCCACTCCAGGCCCTTGGCGGAATGCACTGTTGAGATGACGAGCCAATCCTCGTCGATCACCGGCGGAGCCGCGAGAGTCCCCGTCGACCGAGGCGGTTCGAGGACGTGGTCGGCAGCAACGTCGGAGAGGCGCGCGACCTTGGTGGTCGCGGCCACCAGCGTGTCCAGGTCGGTCAGCCGCGCCGAAACATCCGGGTACGTCGCTTCGATCAGTGGAGCAACCGCGACGCGGAGCCGCTCAGCATGAGTCGGAACCGGCTCCGCGTGCCGCGCGCCAAGCGCCTCCACAAGCGCGTTTGCGCCATCGCGCGCGGCGCCCGGCAGGTGCTCGGATGCCTTCGGCCACGAGCCGAGGATGTCAGCGTCATGAGGGAGATCCTTCGAGCTGAGTAGCCCGAGCGCCTCCACCACGCGATGCGCGGTGGCCGGCCCAACACCGACGAGCATTTGCAGAAGCCGGAACCAGGCGACGACATCGCCCGGGTTGTCCGCGAGACGAAACGCAGCGAGCATGTCTTTGACGTGCGCCGCTTCGACGAATCGCAGGCCGCCGTACTTGACGTAGGGAATGCGTCGCACGCTCAACTCCAGCTCGAGGAGCGCGGAGTGATGAGCGGCTCTGACCAGCACCGCCTGTTCGTGCAATGCGATGCCGGCTTCGCGGTGCGCCAGGATGCGATCGCACACCGCGTCGGTCTGCGCGTCCTCGTCCGCACACCGCACCAGCTGCGGCGCGACTCCTGGCGCTACGCGCGCGGCCTGGAGCACCGCGGAGAAACCGACGGTGGCGTCGTAGCCGACGGCGTTGGCCACGTCGAGGATCTGCTGGCTCGAGCGGTAGTTCGTTTCGAGGATCACCGTAGTCGATCCTGGAAACACGCGGTCGAACTCGAGGATGTGCCGTGGCTCTGCGGCGCGGAACGAGTACAGCGCCTGCGCGTCGTCGCCGACCACCGTGATGCGTGAGTCCGCTCCACGCAGGCCGGTCAGGATGTCGACCTGGAGCTCATTGACGTCCTGGTACTCGTCGACGAGCACGTGGTCGACGGCGCCCGCGAGACGCGGACCGAGGCGATCGTCCTGGACCGCTGCGCGCCAGAAGAGCAGAAGGTCATCCAGGTCGACGAGCCCGGCGGAGCGCTTCCGCCGCACGTACCCTCGGCAGATCTCGCCGATGGCATCGACGCAGTCCTCCGCCCAGGGCGCTATCTCCGGCACGACGGACGAAAGTGGCCGCCCCGTATTGACCGCGGCCGAGTACACGTCAACAAGCAGGTTCTTGCGCGGGAAGCGACGGCGGGTTGACGTGGCGTGACCCTGCTCGTCGCGGACCATGTCGATGACGTCCGCGGCGTCGGCCGAATCGAGGACCGAGAAACCCTCCGGAATCCCGAGCGTGGTCGCGTATCTCCGCAGCGTCCGATGTGCGATCGCATGAAAGGTGCCACCGGTGACCCTGCCTGCCGGTGAGCCCGAGCGCAGATCGAGCCCGGCGGTCGTCATCAGCGCTGCCGTGCGGGCGAGCATTTGCCGGGCCGCGCGCCGCGTGAACGTGAGCAACAGCAGCCGCTCCGGCACTGCGCCATTTGCCAGCAGCCACGCGACCCGGGCCGAAAGCGTGGTTGTCTTCCCCGTGCCGGCGCCCGCAAGAATCCTCAGGGGACCGCCCGTATGGGTCGCGGCAAGGCGCTGAGCCTCGGTCAGGTCATCCAGCCAGGCGAACATTCGTTCGATGATACTGCCCGAGCCGTTGCCATGCGTATCAACCCGAGACGACCTGCGGACAACCTCCCGCGGGGATCCGGCTCAGACGCCTGCGAATACCCGGTAGCGCATTCTGCGGTCGACCGCAGCAGCTCGCGCGATGCGCCGCGCGTGAATGGGGCCGATACGAATCGGGCCGCTGAGCGGTGCCGCCATGCCGCAGAAGTAAAGGCGTGGGGCACGTGGATGGTCGGGAGTACCCGCATGATGGATGGGCACACCGTCATCGCCGAGCACATTCAGATGACCGACCAATGCTTCGAGCCCTCTGCGATAGCCGGTTGCGCAGAGCACCGAATCCGGACGAAGGCGAGCGCCGTCGATGAGCACGACCTCATCGCGGTCGAAACGTGCCACAGGGCGGACGATGGACGCGACGCCGCTCTTGAGCGATGCGACGAACCCGTCGTCAATCGCAAAGTTGCGGCCGCGCTCTCGATGACTGGCGTACGCGCCGGTCGGTGCTCGCGGGATGCCGTACCGGCTCAGGTTGCCAAAGGCCAGGCGCTGCGCGGCGCGAAACAATGCGTCGGCCAGCTTCTCCGGCACGTGATCCGCGAAGTACACGAGCAACGGTTGCCCGGGGAGGCCGAGGATATCGCGATTCGTGATGTTCGGTGGCGTTCGCATCGACATCGTCACGCGTGCGCCCGCCCGGACCAGATGGCCGGCAATGTCGAACCCCGAGTTACCGGCACCCACGACCAGAACGTGACGTCCGCGATAGGCGGTGGCGGTGGCGAACTCTGACGAGTGAACCAGCTCCTTCCTAAATGAGGCGGCGCCAGGCCAGGACGGCATCACCGGTATCGCGTCCCACCCGGTGGCGATCACCAGATAGCGGCAGAGCATCGACCCGCTCGACGTCTCGAGCCGCCAGAAGCCATTGTCTGGAAGGACTTCGAGTACCTCGGTTCGGCAACGGACGGCGATTCCATGCTTGCGCGCGAACCCCTCCAGATATGCGACCACGTCGTCTCGAGCCGGATAGCGTCCGTATCTGGGCGGCATCCCTGCGCCCTGCAGCTTCGACATCCGGCGCCACGAGTTGAGCCGCAGCTCGGCATAACGAGCACGCCAGCTCGCGCCGACGCTCTCTTCCTTCTCGATGACCACGGTCTCGAATCCGCGCCCCCCAAGCTCGACGGCCGCGGCGAGCCCCGCCGAGCCCGCACCGACGACGATCGCCTGGTGGCGTTCGACCGGTCGAGGCTCGGTCGCACCGAGTGCAGACGCGCGATGGCTCAGGAAGTGCCGAGCAGGCCGGCTCGGGCGCACGGATGCCGCGGCTTCGACGGTCACAAATGTTCGGGTCATCCGCGGCAGCATATCGGCGCGTCGTCCGGGGCGTCGATGGCGCCAGCACCGAGCCTTCGCAGGTAGCAGCACCCCCGTTCGAAACCGCCGGACAACGATCGAGGCCGATCCGCCTACTTGGTCAGCAGGGTCGCAATGACGTTGATGGTCGTCGCGATGACCACCACCCCGAACACGTACGACAGCAGCGCGTGACGGATCGCGGTCATGCGTATGGATTTGGCATTGAGATCGGTGTCGGAGACCTGGAAGGTCATCCCGATCGTCAGCGCGACGTAGAGGAAATCCTTGAAGTCGGGAGGCGCGTCGGCATGGAAGTCGATGCCCCACTCGTGCGCGTAGTAGAGGCGGGCATAACGCAACATGAACACCACATGAACTGAGGCCCAGGACAGCACGACGCTGACCACCACCAGCGTGGTGATGACTGACTTGATGCCGCCATGCGCCGAGCCCGCGGCGATCAACGCCAGTGCGACGCTCACCAAACTCCCCAGGTTTGCCCCCACGAGGATCGCCTCCGCCGCGGTACGGGAGTCGTCTTCGCGCACCGCGTCCTGCCGTGTTGCCGCAGCGTCCTTGCCACGAATGGAGAGATACACCGTCGTGATGAAGACCGCCGAAGTGACGTCCCAGCCGACCAGGAGCGCGACCTGCCACTCGGTGAAGATGAGCGCGACCACGAAACCCACAATCCCGAGGGACATGCACAGCGCCAGGCGGCTCCGAGCCTTCATCGCGCCCGAGTGTCGCACGCGCTCGGCGCGACTGACCGCCGTTGAGAACGACGATCGCGACGTCAGCGGTCGAGCGCTCGCTCCAACTGCTCCTTGCTCATCTTGGAGCGACCCTTGATGTTGCGATCGGATGCCTCGTTGCGAAGCTGCGCATAGGTCCGTCCGCCCGGGCCACTGTGGGACCGCAACCCGCCGCGCCGGCCGGACGAGATGTCCTCGATGGATGTCCGGCTGGCCTCCTTCGACTCGCCGGCCCGCGCACGCTCCTTGTTCACCGTGCGGGCGGCGATCTCCTCGGCGGTGTCCTCGTCGGAGCCGCGCGATTCCAGGCCCTCTTTGATGTGCTCGTACTGCCGCTCGCGCTTCGGCGACCACGCTTTTACGGGCATTGGTAACTCTCCTAGCTACTCACACTTCGTGATACTCAGCCTATCATGCTGGGATCCGGTCGTCGAGCCACCACCGCGGCACGTACACGGAAGGTAGGCTTGTGCGACTGCGACAACAGAACCGCTGCCAAGCGGCATTTCGAGTGCCAACGAAAACGATGAAACAACCGGAGGCCTCCCAGCCCCCATACGCTCGGATCATCGCGTCGATCGAGGATCTTCCAGGTCTCGAGAACCTGAGCGACTGGCTCGTCAAAGCGCTCGCCCCGGTCACGAAACGGCAGAAGCTCATGGACCTGCTCCACGGTCGTCTGTTCGGTCACTCGCTGCATCCACCGCTGAGCGATCTGCCGCTCGGGATGTGGGGCAGCGTGCCGGTGCTCGACCTGATTGGCGATCGGCGCGGCGCGACCGCGCTCACCGCGGCGGGGTGCCTCGCGGCGGGCGCGACCGCAGCGACGGGCGCCGCTGACTGGTCGGTCACTTACGGCCGCGACCGGCGCCTCGCGCTGGTGCACGGCCTCGCGAATACGGCGGCGCTGGGGTTCCAGCTCACTTCGTTGAGCGCGCGCCTCCGCGGGCAGACCGCACGCGGGCGCCTGCTCTCGCTGGCCGGCCTCACGGTGGGGGCGGCTGCGGCCTATCTCGGCGGCGACCTGATTCTCGACAGGGCGATGACCGTCAACCACACCGCGTTCATCGCGGGTCCCGGCGAGTGGACCGATGTGGCCGGAGACACGGACGTGACCGAGGGGACGCTGATGGCGGTGGACGTCGACGACCGCAAGGTGGTGCTCACGCGCGTCGCCGGCAAGGTGTGCGCGCTCGAGAACACGTGCACGCACGCCGGCGGGCCGCTCAATGAAGGAACTGTCGAGGACGGCGTGGTTGTCTGCCCGTGGCACGGCTCGCGCTTCCGGCTGAGCGACGGCGCCGTGCTCGGAGGCCCCGCGACCTTTCCGGAGCCGCAGCTGCAGACTCGCAAGATCCGCGGACGCATCCAGGTTCGGGGTCGCGAAGGCTGAGAGGAAGCCTTGCCTGGCTCTCCCGACCCCGAGATGGGCGCCGCCGCGCAACCGGTCCTCAGCCCGCTCACGGGCGCAGCGATCTTCATGGTGGTGACCATCGATCCGGGTGGCGAAGCAGCGGTGCGCGACCTTCTGAGCGATTGCGCGGGACTGCAACGAGCGGTCGGCTTCCGGCTTCCTGACGGTCAGCTCACCTGCGTCGCCGGGGTGGGATCCGCCGTTTGGGACCGGCTATTCCGCGGACCCCGTCCGTCAGAGCTGCATCCGTTCCCCGCGATAGTGGGGAACAAGCACCACGCCGTGTCCACGCCGGGCGACCTGCTCTTTCATGTGCGGGCCACGGAGATGGATCTCTGTTTCGAGCTCGCGGGCCAGATCATGGAGCGACTGCGCGGCCACGCCACCGTCGTCGACGAGGTGCATGGATTCAAGTACTTCGATGAGCGCGACCTGCTCGGTTTCGTCGACGGGACCGAGAACCCGACCGGTCGCACCGCCTACAACGCGGTGATCATCGGCGACGCCGATGCCGCGTTCGCCGGCGGGAGCTATGTCATCGTGCAGAAATACGTGCACGATCTCGACGCGTGGAACGCGCTGCCCGTCGAGGAACAGGAGCGTGCGATCGGGCGCACCAAGCTGGCCGACATCGAGATGCCGGACGACGTCAAGCCGAGAAACTCGCACCTGGCGCTCAACGTGATCACCGGCCCGGACGGCGCGGAACTCAAGATCCTGCGCGACAACATGCCGTTCGGCAATCTCGGGCGCCGCGAGTTCGGCACGTACTACATCGCCTACGCGAAAACCCCGCAGATAACCGAGCGAATGCTCACCAACATGTTCATCGGCGACCCGCCGGGCAACTACGATCGAATTCTCGACTTCTCGACAGCCGTGACTGGAACGCTCTTCTTCGTGCCATCGCAGGATTTCCTCGACGATCCCCCTGATCCGCCAGGCGAATCCTGACGCTCGGCGCCGCCCCCGTCTCTGATTCCCCAATCTGCAATCGAGCCGGAACGACGGCGAACGCCGAGCCCACCCTGCTGCCACCCTCACCGCAGGGGATGTTTCTCTCCGCAGGAACGGGGGCAAACGCCCTTTACGGGCCTCATCCGGCGCCGACATACTGCCCGCTGTGAGCGACCGCACCATCAGGGGGATCGCCTGGACCGTCGCTGGGCTGAGTTCAGTCATGGCCGTGGCGGCGATCGCCCTCGGTTACTCGACGCGCTCGAACATCGTGCTCGAGGGCTTCGGCCTCGCCACCGCGCTGATCGGCGTCCTCTTCCCCATTTGCGGCGCCGTGATCCTGACCCGCCGTCCCCGCAACGTGATCGGCGCCCTTTTCTGCTGCATCGGTTTCTTTCAAGCGCTCGAGCCCTTCTCCGGCGTGTACGCGATCCAGGCGCTGATCTCGAGGCCGGGGTCGTTGCCGTTTGGGGCCGAGATGGCGTGGCTCAGCGTATGGACCTGGGCGCCGGGTCTTGGGGTGGCGCTGACCTTTCTCTTCCTCCTTTACCCGGATGGTCATTTGCCGTCGAGGCGGTGGCGTCCGCTGGCCTGGCTCTCCGCCGCTGCGATCGTCCTCATCGCCCTCCCGCTCGCCGCGGCAACCTGGAGCACTCGCGGGACGATCGACCTTGCCAACAACAACAATCTCCCGCTGCGCGGCTTTGATGAGATCGCCGACAACGTCTCAAGCATCGCGACCATCGCCGCGATACCGATCGCGGCCTTGTGCGTCGCGTCACTCTGGGTGCGGCTGCGTCACGCTTCCGGTGACCTGCGCGAACAGATCAAGTGGTTCGCGTATGCCGCCGTGATCGTCGTCGCAGGCATTGTCGCCGACGCTGTGCTCACCGGAGGGTCCCCTCTCTCGGCGGTGATCGTCCCGATCATCCCGGCGGCCACGGCGATCGCCATCCTCAAATATCACCTGTACGACATCGACGTCGTGATCAGCCGCACCCTCGTCTACGGGTCACTGGCGCTGCTCATCACCGCGGTCTACGTCGGCATCGCAGTGGGAATCGGTGCTGCGATCGGCAGTGGAGGCAAACCGAACCTCGCGCTGTCGATCGTGGCCACCGGCATCGTTGCCGTGGGTTTCCAGCCCGCGCGGGAAAGGCTCCAGACGCTGACCAACCGGCTCGTCTATGGCCGGCGTGCCACGCCGTACGAGGTGCTCTCGCAATTTTCGTCGCGTGTTGCGGTCTCGTATGCCAGCGACGACGTCCTGCCGCGTATGGCGCGCGTGCTCGCAGAGGGAACCAACGCCGACATCGCCGAGGTATGGCTGGGCGACGAGAATGGACAGCACTGCGCCGCGCGGTTCCAGGTCGAGTCGTCGGCTGCCGTGCCTCCCACAGACCGGCACGACCGCTCCGTTATGGTGCGCCATCACGGCGATGTCCTCGGCGCGTTGACCGTCACCAAGCGTCGTGGCGAGTCGCTGACGCCAATCGAGATCAAGCTCATGGACGACCTCGCCAATCAGGCCGGGCTCGTGCTCAAGAACGTCGGGCTCAGCGCTGATCTGCGGGCGCGTCTCGACGACCTGCGAGCCTCACGGCAACGTCTCGTTGCCGCACAGGACGATGAACGGCGCCGGCTCGAACGCAATCTCCATGACGGTGCGCAGCAGCACCTGGTTGCCATCAAGGTCAAGATCGGACTCGTGGAGATGCTCACCTCCAAGGATCCGGTGAGAGCGAGGGCCACCATCGCTGCTCTCAAAAGCGATGCTGACGACGCCCTGGAAACCCTTCGCGACCTGGCCCGCGGAATCTACCCGCCGCTGCTCGCCGACCAGGGACTGCCCGCAGCGCTGCGCTCTCAGGCGACCAAGGCGACTCTTCCCGTGCGTGTTGCGGTGGACGGAGTGGGGCGCTATACGCAGGAGACCGAGGCTGCACTGTACTTCTGCTCGCTCGAAGCGCTGCAGAACGTGCAGAAGTACGCCGCGGCGTCCGTCGTCGACGTCCATATCAGTGACAACGGCGAGCAACTGGAGGTTGTGATCAGCGACGACGGCCGCGGATTTGATGTCGCGTCAACGCGACGAGGCAGCGGGCTGACCAACATGGAGGACCGGCTCGACGCCATCGGAGGGAGACTGGAGATCGTGTCGACACCGGGTAGCGGAACGCGCGTCCGGGTGTTGATTCCGAGCTGTCAGCCGGCCACCGCGTGATCGCCGACCGGTGCGTCTCCGGTCTCGACGCTCATGTTGCGCAGGCGGCGACCGTGAAGCTACCGCGTGCGTCATCAGTCGAGACAGCGCTGACGAACTCGTACATGTAACCCCCAGCATTGAGCGGGCCGTATTGTCCTTGTGCCGGAACGGGATTCACGACCACGTTGCCGGGACTGATGAGGAGTTCGTTGTACGCGCTCGCGCCACTCCACGAAACAGCGCCACCCTGAGCCGTGCCAACCACTGCACACTTCGTGGTGAGCACGGGGAGCGGTGCCGCAGTGGGGCTGGGAGTCGCCGTCGCCGGTGGTGCGGCCGGCGTGGGTGTCGGAGCCGGCGACACCGACGGCGTGCTCAGGTCTGACGGCGTTGTTGATGGGTGGGACGTCGGGCTCGGATTCGCAGACCCGCAAGCACCGAGAAGCATCACGACGCCAATTATTCCGGGAACGATCGCTGTTTTCATGCGGTGTGTCATCGCCGGTGGAACGGGGGCTTCAGGCCCGGGTTACGAGCTCCGACTGCGTCATTCAACCCGTCGCCTCTGCCGGAACCTCTCTCCACGCGGCAAATGCGGTTGCGAGTCCGGCGACGAGCCGGTCGAAACTGCGGTTGATATCCACGGGCAATCCGAACCCACCGGCGGCCTCGAGGGCCACGAAGCCATGCAGTGCAGCACGCAGCCCGCGGATCGCGTCGACGGCGTCGTCATCACGCAGGTCGTAGCCGGCCATGACGTCGAACGCCACCTGCACCACGTCGGCGCTCGCACGTTCATCCTCGAGGTCTCCACGCACCGGTGCGCGTTGTGCCGCGGCGTATCGGCCCGGATGTTCCGTGGCCCACGCGCGATACGCCCGTGCCATCGAACTGATCGCGTCGCCACGAGCCCGACCCACTGTCGCACGCCGGAGCACGCCGGCCAGTTCGGTCTTGGCACGCAGCGCGATGCTGCGCCGCAGCCCATCGATGCCGGCGACGTGTTTGTAAAGCGACGGCTGCCGGACTCCTAGCCGCTCTGCCAGGCCTGCGAGGGTCAATCCGGAGAGGCCGACCTCGTCGGCGATGCGCTCGCCCTCCTCGACGACCCTCGTCTCGGTCAGCCCCGCTCTAGGCATGAGCGCCGAGTGCCGTGAGGAAGCTGAGCACCGCATTCGAGGTCACTTTGGGCTGCTGGGACTGAGGATAGTGGCCCGCCTCGGCGACCATGGCGACCTCTCCGTGGAGAGTCTCGGCGATCCAGCTCGCCTCGCCCTTCGGGTCCGGAAAGTCTGGATCGCGGTCGCCCATGATCACCAGCGTCGGCGCGGAGATTTCGCCGAGTCGGGCCTCGGCCGGGTCATGGTTCGTGTGCGTGGTCCGCGAGAACGCCTTGGCGTGGCCGGGCAGGTGCAAGGCGGCGACCACCTGGGCGCGATAGGTGTCGAAGTCGACGGGCCGCTGGCCGGCGTAGAGCTTTGGCAGGTAGGACTTCCAGGCTGTCGGCGCCCAGAGGGGCGCCATCGCGACCCGAAAGAGCACACGCTGCATCGCGCTCATCTTGCCGTTCCGGACAAAGGGGCCAACCAAGACGAGGCCGTTCACCTGATCGGGTCGCTCGGCAGCGACCATCACGGCAGCCCCCGCACCCATGGAGTTCCCGACGATGACCGCTGGTCCGCCGAGCGCCTCGATCAGTGCGAGCACGTCGGCAGCCGTCTCGGCGTCGCCGCAGGACGCGAAGGTGGCGTCGCTGTCCCCGTGACCGCGAAGATCGGTCGCGGCGACGCGATAGCCGGCCCCACGGAGCACCGGGGCGAGGAATCGGTACGTGGCGCGCAGATCGCCCATACCCGGAACGAGAACGACCAGCGGGCCTTCTCCGTCGACGTCGTAGGCGATGCGGCCATCGGGACGGCTCAGATAGCGGGTTTCCGTGCTGCGGGTTGCGGTTGGGGTTTGCATGGTGGCTACTCTAGTTAGCCAGAAGGCTAATGTCAATAGCTTCGGACAACCTGCCTCGCGATCCCCTTTCAGGGTCTTCGCCCACGTCGCAGATACGGCATGCAGCGCGGCGCGAAACTGCCTCAGTGCGCCGAGGGCACGTAACGGGGGACGTCCGTGGCGGGGATGTCGATGGCTGTGAGGCTCGCGGCGAGATTGGCGAGCACGTCAGTGACCTGGTTGACCTCGGTGAACGTGAGTCCGGCAACCGTCTGCTCTGCGACCCGGCGCCACGCGGCTTTCAGTTTCGGGAGGAGTGCCCGCCCCTGCTCACTGAGCTCCACGACCGTGGCACGCCGGTCTGTGCGGGACGGCCGGCGCACCACGAGCCCGGCTTCCTCGAGCTGCCGGACGCTGAGCGTGATCGTCGGCGGCTCGTACCCACTTGCCGCGGCGAGCTGCGCCTGCGTGCTCGGTCCCGCTGTCTCGAGCTCGAGAAGGATCAACTTGTGGCCCGGATGGATGCCGAACGGCGCCAGCGCGGCGACGGAGAGCGCGCGGTGGCGAATGCCGATGGCGCGAATCGCCTCGTTGAGTGCGTCTGCCTGAGCGAAGTTCATCAGCGTCCTCTTGATTTTCTTGACACTTGACTCCTGAATACTTAGGCGCCTAATCTTAGGCACCTAAGTAAGTCTACCGCACGAAGGCCTCAGCGGCCATGGCG
Organism: Candidatus Dormiibacterota bacterium; assembly: GCA_003132525.1. Lineage (GTDB taxonomy): Bacteria > Chloroflexota > Dormibacteria > Aeolococcales > Aeolococcaceae > Palsa-851. The sequence goes on from PKXZ01000090.1 coordinate 14,995, forward strand.
GTGGCATCAACCGAACGACGAAGGAGCACCGACATGGCGATGACAACAACCATGGAGTCCACTGCATCGACCATCGCCCGACCCAACTGGACACGCGCGTCAGGCGTTGCCGGAGCCGTAATCGCCGCTGCGGCGGTCTGGGCCATCGCGGTCCATTTGCTCGGCGTACATTTGCTGGTGCGATTCGGGACTGGTGCACCTGAGAGTGTCGGTATTGGCTATGTCCTCGGTGCCACCGTGATCGGCTCGCTCGTAGGTTGGGGACTGCTTGTCTTGCTGGAGCGGCGCACCTCACGGGCGCGCACCATCTGGACGGCGATCGCCGTCGTTGCCGTGCTGATGTCGTTGAGCCTCCCCCTCTACGCGGGGGTCTCCACGTCGACCAAGATCACGCTCGCCGTGATGCACGTCGCCGTCGCGGCGGTCCTCATCCTTGCCATGCGGCTGGGATCAGGCCGGCAACGCGGCGCTTAGAAGGCGGAGTACCTCACCTCGCTGCCGCGACGACCCGTCAGTGCTCCTGCGAGTCGGCGTTGCCCGACTCGTACAGGACATCCAGCGCCGTTGCAAGCCGGAAGTCGCGGGTCGTGATTCCACCGACATCGTGACTCCACAGTTGCACCGTGACCTTTCCCCAGGTGATGCACAGATCTGGATGGTGGCTCTGCTGCTCGGCAGTGATGGTGACCCGGTCGATGAACCGGACCCCTGCCACGAAGTTCGGGAACGCATACGACTTGAGCAACTTTCCCTCGTCGACCGTCCAGCCGGACAGCCTTCGTAGGCGCTCGAGCACGGCATCCGCGGGAAGTCCTCCGCTACCACGTCCAGATTCGGGCATCGTCCGTCACCTCCTCGAGTGAGCCCTGGCACCCGCTGTCGGTGCCATCATGACGAACAACCATGGATCAACCCACGCTCCTGAGGACGAGCGACTCGTCGCGAGGTTGGTTATGAGGGTCCTGCTGGTCTCCTGCTATGAGCTCGGCCATCAGCCACTCCACGTCGCATCGGCAGCTGCGTTCCTGCGTGCGGCGGGCCATGACGTCAGCGCCGTTGATCTCTCCGTCCAGATGCTGGGCGATGCGGACCTCGATACCCCCGAGATGGTGGCCATCGCCGTGCCGATGCATACCGCCATGCGCATGGCGGTTCGCGTCGCGCGAGCCATCCGTGGCCGCCGGGGGACGGAAGTTCACATCGCGTTGTTCGGTCTCTACGCGCCGCTCTGCGGTCCTGCGCTCGAACCCGGCCTTGCCGATGCGGTGATCGGTGGTGAATATGAACGCGCGCTCGTCGCCATCGCTGATGGCGCTCCGGATTCTCGATCGATCGTGCTCGACCGACTCAGCTTTCCGTTGCCCGCGCGTGATCTGCTGCCACCACTCGACCGCTACACGCGCTTGCAGGTGGACGGCGAGGAGCGACTGACCGGTTACGTCGAGGCGACGCGCGGCTGCGTGCATCGCTGCCGCCACTGCCCGGTCCCAGCCGTGTACGACGGTCGGATTCGTGTCTGGCAGCGGGACGTGCTCGTGGAGGATGTCGCCGGACTCATGGACGGCGGTATGCGCCACCTCACCTTCGGCGACCCTGACTTTCTCAACGCTGTGCCTCACGCGCTGGCGATCGTCCGTGCGATACACGACCGTTTCCCGGACCTTACCTTCGACATCACCACCAAGGTGGAGCACATCCTCGAGCATCCTGACGTCCTCGCCGAGCTGCGAGAGCTCGGACTGCTCTTCGTCGTTTCGGCCGTGGAGTCGACCAGCCCGCGCGTCCTCGAAATTCTCGACAAGGGACACTCGGCAGGCGACGTCGTGACCGCACTGCGCATCTGCCGGTCGCTCGGTGTTGAGTTGCGACCCTCGCTGCTTCCGTTCACACCATGGAGCACACTGCGCGACCAGATCGATCTGCTCGACATGATCGCAGCCAACGACCTCACCGACAGCGTCGACCCCGTCCAGTTGAGCATCCGGCTCCTGGTGCCACCCGGCTCGCTGCTGCTGGCGTTGCCGGAGATGCGCGAGCACCTGCACGGCTACGACCCCGAGGGTTTCAGCCACCTCTGGCAGCATCCGGATCCGCTGATGGACCGGCTCCGGGCGGATATCGCGGCGCTCGTTGCCGCCGATACGGATGCGGGTGTCGCGCCACGCACGACTCACGCGGGTATCCGCGGGCTCACCGCCGCCGCGGCTGCGCATGCGCAGGTTTCCTGGCCGGATGCCGGTACAGCGCTCCCGCCGCAACGCGGCGGCGCCCCGCCGCGGCTGAGCGAGCCGTGGTTCTGCTGCGCGGAGCCCACGACGGCCCAGCTCGCGGGTGCGGGAGTCGGCGTCGGCGCCTGAGACGGTCCCGCCCGGCCTCTCATGCATGATGCGCGTGATGACAGACACACCCGCCACCGGCACCTCGTGGTCGGACCTCGCCGAGAGACTCACGCTGGCGCTTCACCCGCTGGCGGCTCCGATTGCGATCACGTTCCTCGCCGCCGCGAACGCTGACATCCCTGCCTTCGAGGCTGCGATGCCAGAGGCGACACCGGATGGACGGACCGGACGCGTCGCGGCCGGCTGCGTGTTCTGGATGCACGCGACGGATCGCACCTTCACCACCGCGCCGGCCGACCATGCCAACTGCAGCGTCGGCAGCTACACCCACGGCCTGCTCAGCCTCGAAGAGGCCGCCACCCACAGCGATGTCGCCACGCTCGTGGAGTCGGGCTGGGTGAGCCCGGAGGTATTCCCCGGCATCCCAGCGGTCAGTACCCGCCCTGCATCGATCGCCTACGGCCCGCTTGCTGAGACGCACGTGACCCCGAGCGTCATCCTGCTTCGCCTCAACGGGCAGGGAATGATGGTCATGACCGACGCTCTCCCCGACCTGCGGATCGAGGGAAAGCCTCAATGCCACATCATCGCTGTAGCCCACGAGCAAGCGCGGGTCGCCGCGTCCGTCGGCTGTGCCCTGAGCCGCGCTCGCACCGGGATGGGCGCGCACGCGCTCACCTGCGCAATCCCTGCGTCGACGGCGGCGGAGGTCACCGGCCTTGTCGAGCGCGCGGCGGGCATCGATGGCGTGGTGACCCGGTACGCCGCCCAGGACGCACAGCGCTTCCGCTAGCCGCGCAAACCGTCAGCCGACGCGACGCCGGAAGCTCACCGCGGACAACGCGACCGCTCCGATGATGATTCCAACCGTCCAGGCGAGCCCGACCAAGAGAGTCGACTCCACCGCGGTGAACCTCGAATCAGAGGCGGAGGCGGAGCGTGACACCGGCCTGACCGATGAGGAGTGGATGCAGACGCAGGAGGACGGATGGCGACGATAGCGCGCTCGGGCAAGTTCCCAACGCTTGTGAGTCTCGTCGAGCACGACATCGACTTCAACCTTGACGAGTTCTTCGAGTTCGGACTGAAGCGCCTGCTTGACGGCATCGCGAATTTGCTCGAGTAACGCATCAGCGGCGGGCCCGTTCTACGGTCACCATGCTCGCCTTTCGCCTCAGTGGCGTCGCCGCGGCGTTGCTGCTGGCCGGCTGCAGCGCCCAGATCGCACCCCGAGAGTCGCCGTCCACGACCACGTCGCCGTCGCCGTCGGTCAATCCCACGCCGAGCGCCACACCGTCGTCCACTCCCGCAACAGTCGCCCTGACTGCGGGCTCGATCCACCCCGAGTCGGTCACCTTCATCTCCCCTGACGTCGGTTGGGTGCTTGGCATCTCTGCTTGCGGAGACAGTTCCTGCCTGCGCCTTGCAAAGACCGCTGATGCGGGAGGGGCATGGATGTGGGTGACATCCACGGGACTGTCAGCACTGTCCACCGACACCCAGTGGCGAGTGCGCTTTGCGGACAGCGAGGATGGATGGATATCAGGACCGCTCCTGTTCGCAACCCACGACGCCGGCAGCACGTGGACACGGGTCGCGTTTCCCAGGGAGGGCTCGTCAGGCGCCTCGGTGGATGCCCTGGAAACCGCTGACGGGCGCGTCTACGCGGAGATCGCCGAGGGAATTGAACCCAATACGGACGGGCCGGCCGTGCTGTTCGAGAGCCCGACGAACCGCGATTCGTGGCAACCGGTATCTGGCGTCACCACAGGCAAGGCTGGGTACGCGGGCGAAATCTCAGTGGCGCAAGGAGTTTTCTGGGCAACGTTGCACCCGGCTGTAGTCACAGCGGAGGGAAACACTGAGACCTCCACGCTCTATCGCAGCCTCGATGGCGTGACGTGGCGGAGCGAACCGCAACCATGCCCGTCCGGCTGGGGCGCCACCGTGGCGGCCGCAACGTCGGCGCGTGTGTTCATCATCTGCTCGGGTGGCGGCGGGGCAGGTTCTGAGGAGAAAATGGCCTACGTCTCGGACAACGACGGCGCGAGCTACGCGCCCGTGTCGGACCCACCCCTGGGCGGCGACTTCGAGGCCGTTGCCGCGTCGCCAACGGGCGTCTCCGTGGCCGCGGCCTCGGGCGCCACCTACATCTACGCGAGCTTCAATGGCGGCGCGACGTGGACAACCGCGTTCGGGATCGGCGATGGCGGGTTGGGATTGTCGGATCTCGGCTTCACGACTGCAACTCAGGGTGTCGTGATCCATGGACAGACGAACTACCCGCAGAGCCTGCAACTGCTCATGACCCGAGATGGCGGTCACCAATGGGAGCCGGTTCCGGTCAGTCCAACCTGATCGCAACGTCTCGGCCTCCTCGTTGAGGCGGCTGGGCCGCCCCGTTACCGTCGATTCCACGTTCACAACCATCGAATCGGTGCGCTTCCGTTACCGATGGACCACCGAGTGTTGGCGCGAGTCGGACGTGGGCCGCCTAGTCTGCTTAGCGTGGCTATCGCTCACCCTCAGTTTCGAGCTGCGAGCGCTCGCGCGCAAGGCAATCCTGCCCCCAGATGGATACCCGCGGTCTACGCGGTCTTGGGGGTTCTCCTTGCCGCCTACCTGATCTCACTGCTCGTCCGGAGCCCCACGCAATCGATACCACTGATCGATGACTGGGGGATCTCCGCGTTCGAGCTCGTGGTCAGCGGACTCTGTCTCTGGCGTGCCGCCACGTCGCGCCGACGCGCCATACCCTTGCTGCTCGGCCTCGGCATCCTGTTCTGGACTCTCGGCGACGCGGTCCTTGCCGCGGAATCGGCGGGCGGCGCCACCCCTCCGGTCCCGTCACTCGCCGACCTGCTCTACCTGGCCTTCTACCCGACCGTCTACGTCGCGCTCGTACTCCTGACACGTAAGCACCTCAACCGATTGGGTGCGACGACGTGGCTGGACGGCGCCGTGGCCGGCCTCGGCGCGGCAGCCCTCTGCGCATGCTTCGCCTTCAACACGATCCTGCATTCCGTCGGCGGGAGCGGGCTGTCGGTCGCCACCGACCTCGCCTACCCGATCGGCGACGGCTTGCTGCTCATCCTCGCAGTCGGCGGGACGGCCATCATCACCGGCCGGAACAAAACCCAGTGGTTGCTCGTCGCCGGCGCGATTGGGATCACCGCAGTTGGCGACACCTTCAACCTCTTCTCCGGCTCAGGAGCACCCTCCCAGGTCGGGACGATCTTCAACGGCATGGCGTGGCCGTGCGCGATCCTGCTCATCTCCATCGCGGTCTGGGTGCGTCCGCTGCAGCGGAGTCCCCTGGCCATCGACGTGGCCCCTGGATTCCTGCTTCCGGGCCTCGGCGCCGGCGCAGGCCTCTCGATACTCGTTGTCGACACCCTGCATCAGGTCACCCCAGTGGCTGTAGGCCTGGCCACAGCGACGCTGATCACCGTCGGCGTCCGTCTGGCCCTGTCAGTGCGCGGCCTCCGGCTCCTCACGGAGAAACGGCACCGACAGTCCATCACCGACGACCTGACGGGCCTCGGCAACCGCCGCCAGCTGTTCAACCTGCTCGACGCATTCTTCGCTGACTATGCCGACCCCGATACCGTCGACCGCCGCCTCTCGCTCCTCTATGTCGACCTGGATCATTTCAAGGAGATCAACGATTCGTTCGGTCATTCCGCCGGCGACGAACTGCTCCGGCAGTTGGGGCCCCGACTCAAGGCTCGCCTTCGGGATACCGATGTCCTGGTACGGGTGGGTGGCGATGAGCTGGCCGTCTTGATCCTTGACGCCGACTCCAACTACGCATCGGCGGTCGCCCAACGGCTGATCACCGAGCTCGATCAGCCCTTCGAGCTCGACACGATCAGTGTTCGAGTTGGTGCCAGTATTGGCATCGCGAGCGCGCCGGTGGACGCGACTGACAGCGCAGGGTTGCTGCGCTGCGCCGACCTCGCGATGTACCGAGCCAAAATCGGCCCCGCTCCGTATGAGATCTATCGCCGCGAGGTCGACGACGACGGCAACCGGCTGCGATTGGTGGACGAGCTTCGCGACGCGATTCTCGGTGGCCATCTCGAGGTGTACTACCAACCCCAGATCGATCTGGTGACCGGCGAGCGGTCGGCGATGGAGGCCCTGGTGCGCTGGCCACATGAGCGACTTGGACTCATCCCGCCGCTCGACTTCATTCCGCTTGCTGAAGACGCAGGGCTCATGCAATCGCTCACCGCGCTCGTCCTGGAACGGGCGGTGCAGCAGTGTGCCGCCTGGCGCGCAGCCGGCCAGATGTTGAGCATCTCTGTCAACGTCTCGGCGACCAATCTGCTCGATGCCGGATTCAGCGGGTCTGTCATGGCCACGCTGGAACGCCATGGCGTCGCACCCTCGTCGCTGATCCTGGAGATCACCGAGACCACGATCATTCGAGACTTCGAGCTCTGCAAGCAGGTGATCACCCAGCTTCGAGCGCTCGGACTGGGCGTCTCGATCGACGATTTCGGCGCGGGGGTCACCTCTCTCGCGTATCTCGGGAGTCTCGCCGCCAGCGAGCTGAAGCTCGATCGAAGCTTCCTGTCCCGGCTCGCCACCGGGGACACGGAGCGAAATCTCGCCCTGGTCCGCGCGACCATCGCACTCGGGCACAAGCTGAACATGCGCGTGGTCGCGGAGGGAATCGAGGACGTCGAAGCCCTCAACCTGATCGCCGCCATTGGTTGCGACCTCGCCCAGGGGTACTACATCAGTCAGCCGATGCCTGCGCGAGATTTCAATACGCACGCGGCGCCGATGGAAGATCTCCCTTCGGCCGAGTCCGACGTCGCGTAATTCGGCAAGCGAGCGTACCGGGCGAGGAATTCAAGAATTCGGTCTCGCTGGATCGCTGTCCGAACCCTTTACAAGTTCGTGACCGCGGCATGCGAGGCCGCGCGAGGACACAACTGCCAGCGTTAGTCGACGTCCCCTTGGGGGACTTGTTGCCTATGCAAAAGGGGTAGGAGTGCAGTTCCGGCGGCGCAGATTTGGACAGCAGGCGGGCGACGATCGATGGCAGCGCCGGCCTGCACTCAGCCGGGCGCTCCGCGTCGGCATTTTCCTGGGACCCATCGCTGCGTCCCTCCTGATCGCGACCCTGCTCAGCCGCGCACTGCCGCGTGCGAGTGGACCGCTCACCGCCGTGCTCTGGGTGGGGATCGTCGCCTGCGGATCGCTGGTCACCCTCGTGATCTTCGAGCGCGCAGCCCGGCGCCTGCTCCCGCTGGCGGCCCTGCTCAACGTCTCCCTGCTTTTCCCAGATAAGGCGCCTGCTCGTTTCGCGGTGGCGCGCCGAACGGGCAGTCCTCGCCAGTTGCAGGAGCAGCTCGCCGAGGCACGCGCCTCCGGTCACCAGGACGATGCCCAACGCATGCAAGCGGTGGTCGAGATGGTGCTCGCGCTCAGCGTGCACGACAAGGGCACACGCGGTCACTCGGAGCGAGTCCGCGTGTTCACGGATCTCCTCGCTCAGGAGCTGAAGATCGATCCCGCCGGGCAGGCACGGTTGCGCTGGGCCGCCCTGCTCCACGATGTCGGCAAGCTCGAGGTGCCGACGGCACTGCTCAACAAACCCGGCACACCCGATGCGGACGAATGGAAGGTGCTCCACCGGCATCCTGAGGAGGGCGCGCGCATGGTCGCGCCACTCCTGCCGTGGCTCGGCGAATGGGGCAAGGCGGTGGTGGAACACCACGAGCGCTACGACGGCACCGGCTATCCATTCGGGCTTAAGGCTCAGGAGATCTCGCTCGGCGCGCGGATCGTCGCCGTCGCCGATACCTACGAGGTGATGACCGCCCCGCGCCCCTACAAGCGCGCCATGAGCATCGCTGCGGCTCGCGCGGAACTGACCCGCGTGGCGGGCACCCAGCTCGACCCCGGCATCGTTCGGGCCTTTCTGAACATCTCGGTGGGCCGCCTCTGGCGCACGATCGGCGTTGGCGCGTGGATCGGGCAGATCCCGGCGCTCGGCCGGCTCTGGGCGGAACTCGCGAAGGTCGGGTCATGGGCCGGCGCCGGTGCACTGACCGCAACCACGGCGGTAGTGGTCGCGGTGAGCGGCCTGGGCGCGCCTTCGCCGAGCGCCTCGAGTCTGCTTGCCTCGCTGGGATCCCCGGCGCACGCGGCATCGCCACGAGCGTCAGGCACTCCCGTTGTCGCGCCGACGACCAGACCATCCTCGTCACCCGCACCAACTGCGGTGGGGCCAACCGGTCCCGCCTCTGCGGCGCCCAGCCAATCTGCTGCCCACCCTACCGCGCGGTCGACGCCAAAACCAACCCCGCGACCGACGGCGACTCCGAAACCAACGCCGACGCCCGTCCCGACGCCGTCCCCAAGTCCCACTCCAGATCCATGGAGTTGCGCGTCGTGCATCCATACATCATCGTCCTGCACGAGTTATTGCACCAACAACTATCTGCCAGTCTGCATCACCTACTGCGACGGCAACGACAACTGGTCATGCACGTCGCATTGTTTTGGTAACCACAACCGCTCGTGCATCACCTACTGCGTGGGTCAGAACAACATCAGGTGCAAGACGGACTGTCGCCTCAACGGATCGTTCGTCGCCACGCAGGGTTCTTCGCCTCCGTCGCCGCTCGTCGGCGCACTGAGTCCAGCGGGCGGGGGGACCCGCCGGGATGCCAATCCACGGAGGCACGACATAAGCGGGCGAATAGCGACCTCGCTCGCTCATGGGCAGAACCAGGGCATTGCGACGCTCGAGGACTGGTTGTGATCTCGGCGTTCCGGCGCCAGCGCGGAGATGACACCCGTGTTCTCCCGGAGCCAGGCGTCAGCTGCTCCATCCCGGGGTGTGGCCGGCACGACGCTCAGCCGTGCGCATATTGCGACCGGCGCGGTCGATCGTGCAGCGTGGCGTCGTGCCCGGCACACACCGTCATTGTGGCGGCCGTCGCCTACTGCAGGCGCCATGCCGGGACGGTCAACGCACTCGCTGCCACCGAACCGGATTCCGGTGGGATGCCCGATCTCCACGATCGTGCACCGTCGCTGGTCAACTGGATCGCCAGCGACATGGACGGAACGATCCGTGCCCTCCTCATCGACGCAACTCGGCCGCGTGAGCGTGTCCTCAGTGACGGATGTGTCCAGCTCACCCGCGACATGCTCCGGCGCGGTCGATGGGAGCGAAGCTGGCGCATCATCGACGATACCGGCCTGGTCCTGAAGGTGAGCATCCATATCGATGACGGCGACGATTCTCTCGTCCACGTCCGCGTCGGTGACGTCACCGTTGGTGAGGGCATCCCGCCATGGATCACGAACCGCCGCAATGGCGATGCCGTCGCTGCATCGATCGATGTCGCGCAGCGGCAGCACTTCTACAGTTCGCTTGAGGAAGCGATCGCCGGAGCGCTGCGTGACCCCGGACAGTTCACGCGGGACTGACGCGCCACTGCGCGAGCGGCCGTGAGCCGCGATCCTGGCTCTGCACATCGCCTGAGCGTGAAAAGAGGGGCCGCCCGAAGGCGACCCCTCTCAGCGCATCAGATCATGCGGGGCAGGGATTGTTGGGCAGGTTGTTCTGATAGTCGTTGTACTCGTAGGTCACTGCACCCTTCGCTCCCGAGTAGGGAACAGCCAGCAGATGCCCGTACTGCTGATGCGCCCCGTAGTTGTCGGTGCTGAAGCCGGGATACATCCCTCCCACGGTCCAAGCGCAGCCACCGAGCGCTTGGCCGGTCGAGTAGAAGGGATAGAACTGCGCGGGCGTTCCGTCATCGGTTGGCGGGATGATGGTGCAGCCCACGCCGGTCTCCGTCTCGCACGTGCCGAGGTCATCCTCGATTGCCGGCAGATCAGTGTTGAAACCGATGGACGAGTAGTTGGTGTTGTAGTGCGCCCCGGTGAGCGGGCTCGTGAAGATGAACTCCGTTGGTCGGAATGTGCTCCCGTTTGGCCAGTCCTTGAGGTACGACGGCCCGTCATACCCGAGGTTGGCTCCTTCGCAGCCACCGATCTTGATGTAGCCCGAAGCCGATGGCGCCCAACAGCCGACATCATCCGCGTCCGCGGGCTCGCGGTTGGGTCCGACACCCTCATCGCCGACGCAGGTTGCGGTGGCAGTATCCACCTTGCTGCAGTAATCGAAGTGCCCGACTTCCGTATCCATCGCGATGTTGTAGGTCGCAGCCGCCCACGGTACGGTGGTCTGCGGGGTCGATGTTGAGTACATCGGGTGGAAGTTGTAAGGGATGTTCTTGCACTCGGTCGAGGGCGCCGGCGCGAACTTCACCTGGCCGAACCCATTGGCCGCACTCGCGGTCATGGACCCTGAGGTTCCGGCCGTCAGGTCCTTGACGACCGCCTGCAGCCCATTCGACGTGTCGTGCAGCTGGATGGTGAACTTATCGCCCTGATTCAGGAACTCAACCTTGCGCGGATTCGGCGTTCCCGAGGCGAGCGCCTGGAACTGCACCGGGTTCGGCGGTCCCTGAGGAATGCCACTGTGGGTGAGGTATGCGAAGTTCACGTACTCCTCTCCAACGGTGGCCTCGCACGTCGAATTCAACTGCTGACCGGTCAGCGAGTTCTGCGAGAGGCTGTCGATGGTGAGCGCGACGCACCATTGGGTCGGCGAGCAGCTGAACCCGTTCCACTGCTGCACATAGCCGGGCGGATAGAACTGCAACTCCATGTAGGCCGCGCCGGGATGGTACGGGCTCTTTGCAGGATTGACGATGTTCACGTTGCTGTCTGGAACGCACGAGTTCACGAGCTCGGGGTACGACTGCGTGTCGCACATCGCCATCCCGAACCAGAACGCCGGCGTGTACTCGAACGTGTACACGTGCTTGCCGGGAACGTTGGTTGGCGACGGTTCCGTGGGCAGGATGCCGCTGTATTCCATCTCGTTGCCCGAGCCTGCCTTGTTCGAGTAGAAGAGAACGCTGGGCTCGTCATGGCCCACGTAGTGCCCGAAGACTTCGTCGGACTGATTGACCTCGGTACACAGGAACCGAGTGCTGTCCGCGCAATTGATATGCGTGGGCGCCTGCGGTCCCGATGACGATGCCGACGAGGTGACCCCTCCACCGGCCAGGGCAGCCGGAATGGCAAGTGCGGCCACAAAGAGCGGCGTTGCGAATCTCCAGCGCTGGTTCATCGCGTCCTCCTCGGAGTGACGGCTGGAGGTTGCTGTAACTCCCCCCGTCAGGACGCTCACTCCTTTCGCCCTGAGCGCTTGTCAGGCTAGCAGGGTGAACCGCAGGGCACAACAAGATGAACGAGGCGTGAGCGTGGTGGCGACACCGGCGGGCTCGCAGCGAGGCATAGTTAGCCCGAATCTGACGGAGGTGGCGAGATGAAGGCCGTGGTCTTCACCGACGTCCGGTCGGTCTCCGTTCGCGAGGTGCCGGACGCCGAAATCGAGGAGCCGACCGACGCGGTGGTCCGCGTGACGTCGAGCGCGATCTGCGGGACCGACCTGCACATGTACGACGGCCGAACGGGTGCCACTCGTGGTCTTGTCCTCGGCCACGAGCCGCTCGGGGTGATCGATCGCGTTGGACCCGCGGCGGAGATGGTCAAGCCGGGAGATCGGGTCGTCATCCCGACCCATCTGTACTGCGGACTCTGCGTGAACTGCGCACGCGGGTATTCAGCCGCATGTCTCCGCGTGCGTCCCGGCGCATTCGGGGCGGCATATGGCTACGCCGGCATGGGCCCGTATCGCGGCGCCCAGGCCGAGTTGTTGCGAGTGCCATACGCCGACGCGAATTGCATCCCGGTTCCTGGCAAACCTGGCGACGACCTGGAGGATGACCTGGTCATGCTGGCCGATGCGTTCGTGACCGGCTGGCATGCGACGGAGCTCGCGCAGGTCCATGCGGGATCAACGGTGGCGGTCTTCGGCGCCGGAGCGATTGGACTGCTCGCCGCGTACAGCGCACTCCTCAAAGGCGCGGGAGAGATCTACGTCGTCGATGACATTCCCGAGCGACTCGACAAGGCTCGCGAACTGGGGGCAACGCCTGTCGACTTCCGAGAGGGCGATCCTGTGGAGCAGATCCGCGAGTTGCGTCGAGCTCGCGGTCTCCCTCCGGGTGAGGAGCCGATGGGTGGCGTACAGATCGGCATCGACGCGGTCGGCTTCCAGGCGCACGACCGTTCGGCACCTGCCACTGAGAACCCGACCCAGGTCATCCACGACCTCGCCCGACTGATCAATCCGACGGGACATGTCGGCATCGCCGGCGTCTTCGCGGAGCACGATCTCCATCCGGCACCCATGGGGTTCGCCGACGGCCGGCTCACCGTGCCGTGGGCGACCCTCTTTGCCAAGGGAGTTTCCGTCAACTTCGGCCGCACCCACGACCGTCGCTACACCGTGCTGCTTCGGGACCTCGTGCTTGCACGCCGCGCCTGGCCGGGGATCGTGGTCACCCACCATGGACGGCTGGAAGACGCGCCAGACCTCTATCGGGAATTCGACCGCCGCGAGGCCGGCGTCATCAAGGCCGTGCTCCACCCGCAGCTGGCGTGACCGGGAGCATATCCGTTGCTCCTCCATGGCGGACCAGGCCTCTCCAACTATATGTCGCTCCTCGGCGAGGAGAGAGCCGGGTATCGAGTCATTCGGAGGGCACATTCGCCAGGGCGCTGACGACACTCTCTCCATCCGCGATCTTCGTGCTCGGCGCCGAGAGTCCAATCCCCACCGCGAACGCGATGCATGCCGCCTCGACGATGCCGAATGCGGAAGTGACCGTGATTCCGAGGGCCGGACACCTTCCCTTGTACGAGCAACCGGGTTGCGTCGCGGCGGCGCTCAGCCAGTTCAGCCAGCGTCTCGATCGCGTGCCCGAGGTCGCCGGCTGACCGCCGATTCGCGAGATAGAATCGTTGAGTGGATGTCAGGCTGGGAGCGATCCTGAGGGATCCGAAGACCCCGGCGCGAGCGGGCGTGACCGTCCTCGCCGCAGCGATCGTGATGATCGGCGACGTCTTCGCCCCGTTCGCCACCCAAGGATGCGGTCTTTGCCGCAGAGGGCCCGGCGATACGTTCCCTTCGATCAGCCTGTTTCAGGGGATCGACGGCTGGATCGTCCTCGGCACCGTCGCCGTACTCGGTCTTGCATCCCTCGGATACCTCAGCAACCTTCAGCGCGGGCTCTCCGGTGTAGCCATGCTGCTGTCAGCCGTCGGCTCCTTGGTGCTCGGCGTTTTCGAGGGAGTCGACGCGGGCGTCCGGATCATGGGCTGGGGCGCACCGCAGGCGTTTGAGGCAGGATCCAACGGCCCAGTTCTCTTCGTTCCGGAGCACGTCTACTATCCACCCGTGTATCTCGACGCCGGTTTCTATCTCTTCCTGGCCGCTGCCGCCCTCGCCGTCATCGCATCGGTGGTCGTTGTGCTCACCATGAGTAGCAATCCGGGTCGCAGTCGGCGCACTGTCACTCCCGCCTTGATCTAGCCGGCCATCGCGCAGGCCGACACGCACAATCGGAACATGCCAGCGCCCGTCGCCTTCTCGTGGAGCGCGGGGAAAGACTCCGCTTTCGGTCTGTGGACCGTGCTTCGCGACCCTCGTTACGAGGTTCGCGCGCTGCTGACCACCATCACCGACGCCTATGACCGGGTGAGCATCTCGGGAGTGCGCGAGGAACTGCTTGACCGCCAGGCATCGGTGCTCCAGTTGCCGTTGATCAAGGTCCGGATTCCCCCTGGCTGTACGAACGACGTCTACGAGGAGCGATGGGGGGCCGCACTTGGTGGTGAGGATTTCGCCGGCATCGAGCATGTCGTCTTCGCGGATCTCTTTCTCGAAGATGTTCGGGCGTATCGAGAAGAGCGCCTTGCGCTAGCGGGCAAGCGCGGTTTGTTCCCGCTCTGGCGCCGGGACACGGGGACGCTGGCTCGGGACATGATTGCGGCGGGGTTCCGCGCCGTCGTCGTATGCGTCGATCCGCGCGCTCTCGATGCGTCCTTCGCTGGAAGAGCGTTCGACAGCTCGTTCCTGGACGACCTTCCCAGTGGGATCGACCCATGCGGCGAGAACGGCGAGTTTCACACCTTCGTCTGGGCGGCGCCAATGTTTCTGACCCCGATTCCGTGCCGAACCGGTGACGTGATCACCCGTGACGGGTTCGTGTTCTGCGACGTTCTTCCAGCCTGACACGCACATAACGTGTGCTGATCACACGATGGTGCTCGAGCCCTCGCCGCGGTCGCGGTGTCGACGCTGTTCGACCGCCCACTCGCGGGCCAGAACCGCATAGACGACCTCGCTCTGCCACTCGCCCTTGACCCACTCGTTCTCGACCAGGTGCGCCTCGCGCCGCATGCCGAGCTTCTCAAGCACACGAGCCGAACCGGTGTTGCGCGCCTCGGTTCGACCGACCACACGGTGCAGACGCACGGTGTCGAAGGCGAAATCCAGCATGGGCCGCGCAGCCTCAGTGGCGTAGCCCCTGCGCTGATGCGCCGGATGGACGACGAAGCCCAGCTCGCCCTGTTCGTGGCCCTCACTCACCATCCACAGCGAGATATCACCGACCAGCTCCCCGGTCTCGCGCAGGATCGCCGCAGCATTCACGCCGTCACCTTCGCCAGCGATCGCCGTGCTGGCGATCTTCCGCGCCAGGACTGCGCGCACCTCGTCGAGCGAACGAGCGTCGTGATAGAGATATCGGACCACGTCCAGGTTGGACTGCATCTCGTGCAGCGCCTCCAGGTCACCTTCCTCGAAAGGACGCAGCAGCAGTCGCTCGGTGAGCACCGGCCAGGGCGGCGTGAGCCTGTTCATAAGTCAGCCCAGGATGGGACATCGCGGCTCTCGTGTGATCTGCCGCCGCCGAATTCTCGCGCGCCCGCGACGCGCCGCTCGCCGCCTCGCCTACGTGGACCGCGCCAGCGTGAACCGGTCGATCTCGACGCCACTGCCGTTGAGCGTCCGGACATCCATCCGGGTCCAGCCCAAGCTTGGGGGCGCGACGTCGACCACCATGAGGTTGTAGCCGGTGTAGCGCACTCGCGACCAGTGGACGGTCTCGTCGACCTCGGTGCCACCGGCCTCGTTGACGTAGCTCGCCACTGAGGCAACGTTGTCGACGTGGTGCTCGTAGCTGTCCGGCGCGCTGAAGGCGTAGAGGCTCTTCCCCGCACCGCCCGCAGCCACATACGTCGTCCCGTCGTGGGCTGGATAAATCGTGGCACCGATTGGTTTGATGACGGTCGGTGCCCCGTCCCGGATCGGATCCGTCCGCTCGTAAATGTGGTTGTGGCCATTGATGACAAGGTCGACGTGGTACTGGTCGAACAGTGGCGTCCAGAACTGGCGGACGCCGCCCTCGGAGCCGTGCGAGGTGCAGGTGCAGTAGCTGCAGTGGTGGAAGAAGACCACGATGAAGTCGATGCCCGAGTCGTTGCGCAATTGCTTCAGCGTCTGCCCGAGCCACGTGGTCTGGCGGCCATCGCTGTAGCCGAAGTTGGCAGGCAGCTCATAGGACACGTCGTTGGGATCGAGGCTGATGAACGCGACGTTCCCGTACGTGAAGAAGTATGTGCCCGGGCAGATGCTCGGTCCATTCCCGGGGAAGTCGAGCCGCTTGACATCTGCGCCATACCCATCCGGTGAGTACCACGGCTCCATCTCGTGGTTGCCGAGCGAGACCATCCACGGGACTGTCTTCGCAGTCGGCTCGACCTCGGAGAAGAAAGAGTCCCACGCTCTTGGATCGTAGGCATCTGTGATCAGCCCGGATCCGCCGTCCTCCGCGTACGAGACATCGCCGGCATGGAGGTGGAAAGCCGGTGACTGCGCCAGGATCAGGTTGGTGGTGGCGACAGCGTCGTACGTGCTTCCCTGGTCCCCGAATGCGGTGAATGTGAACGGCACCTTGCCGCGTGGCGCCGTGGTGAAGCTCGAGATCAGGCCTCGTGTCAGTACACCGGCTGTCGGATCGAAGCCGCGGTGGCCGACCACGTAGTAGTAGGTCTTGCCCGGATCGAGGTGCCGGGTGGAGGCGTGCGCGTAGAACTGGTCCTCATGCCCGGTGAGCGAGGGCGGGACGCTGTCGAGGAATGTGATGTCCGTCAACGGTGTGTTGACGTCGCGCAGGTCAGCCGCGATCCGCTCGCCGAGGTCGAACGGGCTCGTGCCGATGCGCACGAACGGATCCGCGACCGGCCCTGCAACCTGCCAGGCGATCCGCATCTCGCTGGTGGGGTCGGGGCCGAAGGAGATGTGCCGCCCGAACGGCACCACGCCCGATGCCTTAGCCGGAGTGGTGCTTGAAAGCAGCAAAGGAGCTGGCCGGCCCGCCGCCTCCACAACCTGCGCGGTCCGGCTGAGCAGTGCAGGTCCCGCGACCAGCGAACCCGCGCCGAGCAGTCCGCCCTTCAGGATTGCGCGACGAGAGTGGCGCTGCTGGAACCACTCGTGTTGCTCGGCGAGACTCAGAGTTTTCGCGATGTCCGGGGTCATCTTCTTGATAGACATAGCGGACATGGTGCAAGTCCGATCTTTAAGGTCTCGCCAAACGCTTGGATCGATGAATGAAACGATCGGTTAACGTGTCGTAAAGGGCGCCGCGTTAGGCTCGCCTGCCGCGTCTGCCTCCTTGGTGCTATCCGATCGGGTCCCTGGCTCCGGCAGCGAATCACTCATACTCAGACGGTGGGTGGCCCCAGGTCGGCGCGCAGCGCAGTCGTCGTTCCCGGCCGCATGTTCGGTCCTCACACCCCCCCTGCTCATGTTCGCGGCGAAAACCGCCGAACGACGAGGAGCTCGGATTCACGCGCTGTACTGGCCAGAAGCAGAACTGAAAGCTGCATCAGAATCGAACGAGACGCTCTCCGCACGGGTCACTCGGTATGTCGCGACCGCGCTCGACGCACCGGATTTGGCGGATGCCAAACCATTTGATCATTGGCAAATCACTGGCCACCTATGCCGCACGGGTCGCCGCTCAGCGCGAGTTGCGGGCCGTGTGGCTGACGCCCTTGCTCGCGGATGCTCAGGTCGTCGACGCGCTGCGGGGTTGCGCTCGGCCGAGCGCTTGGGATTCCGATGCGGCTCACGCCCTCTCACGGCACGTCCTCGAGGTCGACGGCGCGGACCACGGTATGTTCGTGTCCGGCGATCTGGCCGCGTCTGCCGCCGTGCTTGGGTCAGTGGCGACTGCTATTGAGGAGTTCCTCGACCAGACAGTCTGGACGAGCGAACCGTAGCCGAAGTTTGATGCATCCGAGTATCGGCGACCTCCGTCGCGTCGACTTCGGCTATTTCATCCGTCCCGCGTCCGAGACGGGAACCGGGAGCGCACGCGTGGAGTCGCTCCTCGGGTATCTCGTCGTTCATCCTGCGGGACAGGTCCTGTTCGATACGGGACTGGGGATTGCCGATGCCGAGACCGAGGCGCACTACCGCCCGCAGCGACGCCCCCTCGGCGACGCGCTGCGCGCCGTGGACTCCGCCGTCAACGAAGTGCAGATCATCGTCAACTGTCATCTTCATTTCGATCACTGCGGCGGCAACCCCGCACTCGGGGGGCGGCCCATCGTCGTGCAGGCGGTCGAACTGGAGAGCGCGCAGCAGCCGGGCTACACCGTCCCCGAGATGGTCGATTTCCCCAGCGCCAACTACCAGATCATCGTCGGCGAACTCGAGGTGCTTCCGGGGATATGGGTGGTTCCGACGCCCGGGCACACGGCAGGCCATCAGTCACTCGTCGTGCTTTGCGACGACGGGAGCGTGGTCCTCGCGGGTCAAGCGCACGACACCGCGACGGAATTCGCAGCAGATCTGCGTGCGGCCCTGGTGGCCAAGCTGCCAAGCGAGGTTGCAGCGCCCGCGCACCAGGCTTGGATGGACCGGCTGCTGCAGTTCGATCCTCGACGCATTCTTTTCGCCCACGATCTGTCCGTGGTTGAGCCGCTGCGATAGTTATCGATTCGACGACGCCACCCAGGTCGCCACCTGGGCGCGTGAGTTGAACCCGAGCTTGTTCAGGATGTGCCCGACGTGCGTGGCGACGGTGCGGTCGGAAATCGACAGCCGGGCTGCGATCTGCTTATTGCTCAGCCCCTCGGCGATCAATTGCGCCACCTCCAGCTCGCGCTTCGCGAGCGGCCCGGCGCCCACACGAGCCGGCGCCACGCCCTCGACATCCTCGGGCTCACCGAGTGCAAGGCGTACTGCTTCCCCGCGGCTCAAGCGTTTTCCCGCCTCGAACGCGGCCTCGAACTTTGCCGCCCCGACCGCCGCAATCGAGGACTCCTTGGCCGCGTCGAGCATCGGACCAAACGGGCCGGTGACGCTTGAGCCGGCGCCGGCTCGGACGGCTTCCGCCGCCCCGAGCAACTCCGCAGCGAGTCGTGCCTGACCAGCGTTGGCGGCTTGCCAGCCGAGCGCATTGAGCAAGAAGAACTGGGCGGCCCGGTCGTCGATCTCCCGGGCGGCGCGCATCGCCTCGATGAATCGTGGCTTCGATGTCTGCACGTCGCCGCCCAGTATTGCGACCAGGCCAACGTTGACCAGCATTTGTCCAAGCATGTAGAGGTCACCTACCTCCCGGCTAAGCTGCACACCTGCCGAGGACGCTGCTTCGGCCTCAACGCGGTCGCCCTGGAACATCGCTCCCACGGCGCGCGCCTGAATCACACCGATCGTCGCTCGGTAGTCATGGAGCTGCAGCGTGAGTGTCTCGGCCTCGTCGAGGAGCCGTTGGGCAGCTGTGGCATCGCCCGCGACGCGCTCCGCGTTGGCAGCCGTCGTGAGTGATTCCGACAGCAGCGACAATTGCCCACTTTCTCGAGCGGCTGCCACTGCGCGAGCGAGCCATGGCCGCGCAGTGTTGGGATCAACCTGAAGCAAGCTCAGCCATCCACGCAGCCGGCACGCCCGCGCATTCACGGACGTTAGACCAGCGTCAGTCGCGAACAACTCGTCGAGCCAGCGTACAGCCTCAGTGGTGGCGCGCATGATCCAGTAGTACCCAAGCGAGCCGGCGACGTCGAGGCCCCGTTCCGAGTCGGCGTGCGCGACGCATCGCTGCAGGACTGATCGGATGTTGTCGATTTCCAGCTCGTTCCACTCGAGCCACTCGCGCGTGCGCTGCCACGCGTGGTCGGCGGTTTGCACGCATCTCGTCCGGTAGTACTCGAGAAATCGCTCCTCGATGCGATCGTCTTCCTTCGCTTCGTGCAGCTTGAGATTGGCGTATTCGCGCATGGTCTCGTGCAGCCGAAAGCACGCGACCTCCTTGACGTCGTCCCTCATCACCAACGATTTGTCGACCAGCGACGACATCGCCTCCAGAGCCTCGGGTGCGGGCACCTCGTCGAACGCGCAGACAGACTCAGCATCCTCGAGCGTGAAGCGGCCGGCGAAGACGCCCAGCCGCCTCAGGAGCGCCTGCTCGCTCACCGTCAAGAGATCGTGGCTCCAGTCGATCGCCGTTCGGAGCGTCTGATGACGTGGGAGCGCAGCGCGCGATCCACCGGTGAGAAGCCCAAATCGATCGCTGAGGCGATCGACGATCTGATCAACGGTGAGGACTCGGGTTCTGACCGCGGCGAGCTCGATCGCCAGGGGCACGCCGTCGAGCCGCCTGCAGAGCCGGACGACGCCCGATTGATTCGAAGCGGTGAGCCCGAAGGTGCCTGACGCTGCCGCCGCCCGCTCGCTGAACAACGCGACGGCGTCGTTCTGCCGGACCCGCTCGAACGGTTCTGATCCGTTCGCGTCCGGTAGTTCGAGCGGCGGCACGGCGATCACGTGCTCGCCCGGTAGCTGGAGCGGCTCCCGGCTGGTGGTGACCACACGAACNNTGGGCGCCGCATGAAGGACGTCGGCCACCAGCTCGGCGGCCGGTCCGATGAGGTGCTCGCAATTGTCCAGGAGGAGCAGGAGCTGCTTGTCCTGTAGGTAGGCGATCACGATCTGCAGGGGCTTCGTGGCGGCTTGGTCTCTAAGGTCGAGGCCTGTCACGACTGCGCTGGGCAGCAGTGCCCCATCGCGAACCTCAGCGAGTTCGACCACCCAGGCGCCGTCCGCGAATCCGCGTCCGAGGTTGGCCGCGGCGCGGAGTGCGAGCCGGGTCTTCCCGACCCCTCCTGGACCCACCAGGCTGACGAGGCGGGCAGTCGCCAGCTTATTCCTGATCTCGCCAAGCTCCCGCCGGCGGCCGACAAAGCTCGTCACCTCAGCGGGGAGGTTCCCCAACTGTTGGCGAGGCCTAGCCAACCTGACGCGGCCTAGCCGGC
Organism: Candidatus Dormiibacterota bacterium; assembly: GCA_003132525.1. Taxonomy (GTDB): domain Bacteria; phylum Chloroflexota; class Dormibacteria; order Aeolococcales; family Aeolococcaceae; genus Palsa-851. The sequence continues at coordinate 35,613 of PKXZ01000090.1, forward strand.
AATCGCGGTGCGAATCGGGCGAATACGCATGCAATCAGTAATCCTGACGATTCGCCGGTTCGTATGCTTCGCCAGGCTGACGAACATGCCTGAGCAGCCGCACAACCAGCGGGTCGTGGTGCACTTCGTCGGTTCGCCTCCAGCCCGCCAGGTTGCGCGAGCGTCAGGGGTCACCGAGGTGGAAGTCGACGGCTCGCTGCTGCGGTGCCTCGTTTGCGGCAGCTTTCAGCCATTTCTCGAAGCACTGCACGGTTACGAGGTCATCGGCCTGACGTCGATCCCGGTCCTGTCTATCAGCGAAGCGCGCGACGAGCCCGCACAGGTACAGCGACTCGGCGGCGACGGAGGAGGTTGCTGATGGATGCCGGGTGAGATTTCGCGTTCGTACTGACCAGCAGTCGGTGGTCACGGTTTCGATGACCTCAAAAAACACAAGGATATTCAGATGAATCCAGACACAACGCCAACGACCAGATCAGCAGGAGAAATCCCGGTGAACGCACCACGCAGCACCGCACTCATCGTTGGCGTGCTGTTCTTCATCACGTTCGTCACGTCGATTGCAGCCGTCTTCGCTTACGGACCTGTTCTGACCGACGCCCACTACATCACCGGCACGGGAAGCGACACCCGTGTCCTCTTCGGTGCGTTTCTCGATCTGCTTCTCATCATCAGCAACATCGGCTGCGCCGTCGTGTTGTTCCCGCTCCTCAAGCGACAGAACGAAGCCATTGCGCTCGGCTACGTCACCGCTCGTCTCGTTGAGTGCACCTTCCTTCTCGTCGGCATCCTGAGCGTCCTCGCGATCGTCTCCTTGCGTCAGGGTGCTGCCGGCGCGGATCCCGGCTCGCTCGTCACGGTTGGCAAGTTGCTCATCGCCATCAAGAGTTGGACGTTCCTGCTCGGGCCCGGCCTCATGGATGGAATCGGGACTGGGCTGATGCTGGGATGGCTGATGTACCGGTCGGGCCTGGTGTCACGTCGCGTTGCGCTGTTGGGGGTCATCGGAGGGCCGCTCCTCGCCGCTTCTGGGATCGCGATCCTGCTCGGCCTCTTCAAGGCGGGTTCCGCGTGGCAGGGCATCGCGACAATCCCGGAGTTCGTCTGGGAGGCCTACCTGGCCATCTGGCTCACATTCAAGGGCTTCAGGGCATCTGCGTTTGACACCGGCGAGACTATCGACGTCCGACCGGATGCAGTCCACGCGGTCGACGCGGTGGTCGCCGCGTAATTCACCGCCTGTCGACAGGCGCAACGCGGAGCCCGGCTTCGGCCGGGCGTCGCCATGCCCCGAGACCTGCATCGGGAGTGTGCGCTCGCGCAGGCTAGATGTGGCGGCGGGCGTAGGACACTGCGAGGACGCAGGCGACGATCACCACGGCAAGCATCACGCCGAAAATGATGATGTTCGTCCAGAGCACCGAGATCACGCCGTCGATCCTACATCGCCTCGGGTCCGGTCGCGGGGTGGCGCTGCTCAGGGTGAGTCGACGATCGGAAGAAACGCGCGCCACGGACCGATCGCTTCCGAGTATTGCTTGGCCATCGTCTTGACGATCTGACCAAGGTGATTCAGATCGTGGACCACCCAGGTGGCGAGAAGCTGGCTGATCGTCACCTCTCCGAAGTCGGGATGCACACCCCGCCGGCTCAGATCCTCGAGCTCGATCAAGTCTTTCAGTGTCTTCAGATTCGCTGTCCGCACCGATTCGAATCGATTAAGTAGATCTGTGAGGCTCCAGCCTCTGAATCGAGTAAACCCGGCCTCTCGATCCACCGGGTCGAAGACGCGTTCGGTGCTGTGTCTGAGAATCAACTGCGTCCGGTCAATCCAGTCGCTCTCCTCGACGAACGTCATGTGCCCGACCACCTGGTATGGAGACCATGTGCCGGGTCCTTCGTCGGCGCTGATCCACTCGTCCGAGAGGTCCGAGAGCATCGCTGTCAGGACGTCTGGAGTTCGACGAAGCACTTCCGTGCCGAGCTCGAGTGAGAAGTCCATGGCCTCCCCGATTTCAACGATGCTGGCCGCTCGCCGAGTCACGGTAAATACTGAGGATTCGTCCCCAACCGTTGCGGTATCCGGGCTTCTTTGCGGGTCCGGCATCGCCAAGACGATCCCAGGCCCTGTGTTCAAGATGGACGAGGGTGCCGCCGGTGCCGGTGCTCGAGAAGCGCACCTCGACCTCGGTGGACGGCCCGGCTTCGAGATTCGGCTTCCACGTCATGCCGAACCGCACCGGCGGTTCCCAGGCGATCACCTCGCCCCATGGCAACGCTGTTCCGTCCGACAAGTTCTCAAGGACACGTCCACCAAGACGAGCCTCAAAGCTGACCGAGGTTGCCTGGAGCCGACCTTCGAACGTGTCCGCGGCGATTGACATCGTTTCCAGCGGCCACCAGCTGGTCATGCCCGTGGTGAAGAGTGCAAAGGCTTCCTCGAGTGGCAGCTCGACTTCGACGCTTTGCACCACGGGTTCTGTGTCCGTGCGACCTGCTTCGACGCCGCGTTCGGATGCTGTACTCATCTGCTCTCCTCTGATGCGGTTGTGGATCGACGATCGGCGGTGGTTCGGGCCTGCGTCCTGGCGGCCTTCTCGAATTCGCTGAGTGCTCCAGACCACATGCGCTCCACATACGAGCGAAGCTCGCTGATGCCACGAGGGTCGGCTGAGTACACACGCCGGGCGCCCTCGACGCGAACCGTCACCAGGCCGGCGTCGGCGAGAACGCGGAGGTGCTGGGAGACGGCAGGGCGACTCACCGAAAACGATGCGGCCAGCTCACCGACCGGACCCGGCGCTTGGACGACACGCTCAAAGATGTCCCGGCGGGTCGGGTCTGCGAGAGCGGCAAAGCCTCGCTCGTAAGCCATCACTTACGGTAAGCATGGACTTACAGCTGGTTGCTCGTCAAGCGGGCTCCACGTGGGGCTCCGAAGGCTCGCTTGTCTACTTGATCTATGGACTTGATGGAATTAGTATGTACCCAGTCTTGCTGGTGCACACACCAGTAGCCGAGGGTCATTACGCGAATCAGGGAGGGGGACATGTCTTTCGTTGGGGGACCGAAACTGCACATCCACGCTGCTCTTGAAGACGTCGCTCGGATTCGGACGCTGTCCAAGCGCCGAGAACTGTTCGGCGCCGACGAGTTGCTCGACCTGACCATGGAGGTTGCCACTCAGACCGAGCTGTGGCAGCCACTCATCCGGCATACGACTGAGGCCCGCTGGTACGAAGCGCTGATCCTGTCCGATGCGCTTGAGCTGTGGTTGATCGGTTGGACGCCGGGCCAGGCGACGCCGCTGCACGACCACGGAGGAGCGACTGGCGCGCTCACCATCGCAGCGGGTCGTCTGATCGAGACGGCCCACGCTGACCTCGGTCTCACCCGTCCGCGACGAAACATCCTCGACGAGCGCTCGGGCGCCTATTTCTCGCCGAATCACATCCATCGTGTCGCCAACGAAGGAGCACGCAACGCGACGAGCATCCATGCCTACTCGCCTGCCGGGCTCCAGATGCGCGTCTACGATGGAAGTGGAGAAACCCAACTTGTCGCGGCCGGCTCGACCGGTCCAGCGTCATGACCGCGTCCGCCCGCGTGACCGTCGATGCGTTGCTGGCCGCAGCCCGGGCGCGGCTCAATCGAGTCGATCCGCGTCAAGCCGCGGAGGAGCAAAAGGCAGGGGCGCTCCTGATCGATATCCGTCCAAGCGAGCAACGTCGTCGTGAAGGGACGATCCCCGGAGCGCGAGTCGTCGAGCGCAACGTGCTCGAGTGGCGGCTTGACCCCACCTCTGCGTGGCGCATCCCCGAGGCTCGTGACTATGACGTTCGCGTGATCATCGTCTGCTCGGAGGGCTACACGTCGAGCCTGGCTGCCGCCGCTCTCCAAGATCTGGGTTTAACCAACGCCACTGATCTCGAAGGTGGGTTCTGGGCTTGGCACGGAGCCGGCTTACCGACAATGTCGGACGTACAGGTCGTCAGCGGCTCCTGATCGGCTCGTACACGCGAATGCCGGTCCGTTTGCGACTCCGTCGAGCCGACGAGCCTGACGTCAGTGATGTCAGACGACGTGGAACTCGATTCGATAGAGGACCGTGTCGTCACGGATCGGTCCCGCGTGCGCCGCACGTTTGCGGAGCGACTCTCGATCAGCCTCGCCCGCGCGACGCACGTCATCGTCGCTGATCGCGTAGAACGGGAGCAGGTCGATCGCGTCGATCTCCATGCGTCCCGTAACGACGGGCCGCTTATCGATTGGCGCTCGCCCCGCTGACAACTGCCAGCACCGACTGCGGATCCGCTTCGATGGCGAGGTCACCCAGTGAAACGATTCCAACCAGGCGGCCATGCTCGACAACCGGCAAGCGACGTACAGCCTTCGACTGCATGATGGCGACGACCTCGTGCACCGGCGTGTCCGGGGAGGTCGTGGCCAGATCCTCATCGCTCAGGATCTCGGCGACGAGCGTCGTCCAGGGGTCCCGTCGTGCCGCGATACCACGCACCACAATGTCGCGATCGGTGAGTATCCCGATCACCTGCGTGTCTCCCTTGGTGATCACCACCGCACCGATATCACGATCTGCCATCACGGCGGCGGCATCGCTCACCTTCGAAGATGCCGGAAGAGTCGTCGGCTGTAAGGTCATCACGTCACGGACTGTCTTTGCCATCCCGAAGCTCCTTGTGCAGTCACTGGTCCGACGCGTCTTCGTTGCCTTCCAGCCTAGTACCTCGGACCCCTCCACAGTCGCCAGCCTCAGTTGTATAACATGACGGTTATGGATATCTTCGGCGTCGTCAGCGACCCGGTTCGGCGCGGACTGCTCGTTGCCTTCGCCGCGGGTCCATGCTCACCCACCCAGCTGGCTGTGCGCTTTCCGATCAGCCAGCCGGCGATCTCGCGTCACATACGGCTCCTCCGGGAGGCCGGCTTGATCGTCTCCGTCGATCAGCCTGGAGATGCACGCGTCCGTCTGTATCGGTTACGGATCGAGCCGCTCGGCGAAATACATCAATGGCTCGACCAGTTCTGGCAACGACGACTCGATGATTTCGCCGGCTACGTCGAGGCGCTGCCATGAATGAGATTCACGCCAGAACCTTTGTGCGCGTGCCGCCGGTTCGCGCCTTCGAGCTCTTCACTCACGACGTGGACAGGTGGTGGCGCCGAGGCGAGCGTTATGGCGGGATGGATCTTCTCGGACATCGATTCGAGCCTTGGCTCGGCGGCCGGTTTCTCGAGATAGCTGCGAACGCCGAACACGAACTTGGCCGAATTACGATTTGGGAACCGCCAGGCCGTCTCGAATTCTCCTGGCGGCAGGGGAACTGGGCGCCGGATTAGTCGACGCTCGTGGAAATCAGGTTTGTGGAAGACGCGACCAGATCGAAGACGGCGTCACCCCCGCGATCCGCCCGGCAGGCTGCGGCACACGCGAGTCATGATCGCCAGCGGCGGGAACGAATCGGTCACCCGTCTGGAGGCGAGGCGATTGGGCTCTTACGCGTAACCCCGATGCGTATCAATCGGAATTGGGACGGTGTGACCCGCTCGTGGGAGTCGGGCGCAATCAGAGGAGGCTGGCAATGAGGGTGCGAGGCATTTATCGAGTTCTTTTCGGCTCGGCGATCGGTCTGTCCGGCATGGTGCTCGCAGCACCCGTGTCGCCGCTTACCGCCGGCGCATCGTCCACGGTGACGGTGTACGCGCCGGCGACCCTCGGGGTCGTGTCACCGACGACCGGCCCGACCGCCGCGGCACCAGGCCAGACGGTGACGCACTCACCGCGCGGCGCACATGAGTTGCCCGGCATCACGGCCAATGCACACGCCGCCTCCGCTGTGGACGGTGCCGCGGGCGCAGCGCCCACCGTGGCTTCCTCGGTCCTGGAAAACTTCAACGGGACCAGTAGCAACGACAGCCGCAAGACCAACTTCAATCAAGAGTTCGAGCCGCCGGACCAAGGGCTGTGCGTCGGCAACGGCTACGTGATGGAACCGGTGAACTCGGCCTACCGGATCTTCAAGACCAACGGCAAGACCCTCGACGGACCCATCAACGTCAACGATCTCTTCGACCAGGGCGCAACGCAGTTCACCAGCGACCCGCGCTGCTACTACGACCCGACCACCAACACGTGGTTCGCGACGATCCTCTTCCTCAGCGGCGGCGAGAATCCCGATGGCAAGTCGTCACAACTCGACATCGCTGTGAACTCCTCGGGGAATCCGGAGAACATCTGGACGCAGTACGAGGTCAACACTACCGACGTTGGAGGCAACGGCTGCCCGTGCTTCGGAGATCAGCCGACGCTCGGCATCGATCAAGACAATCTCTACGTCACCACCAATGAGTTCTCGATCCTCGGCCCTCAGTTCAATGGTGCTCAGGTTTTTGCCTTCTCCAAGAAGGATCTGGTCGGCGGGGTGCCGGCCCACTTCGCCCGGTTCAGCCATCTGCAGATCGGAGGGACCCACGCGAGCTCGGTGCAGCCCGCGATCACCACGGGGACACCAAACGCCGAGTTTTTCCTCAGCACCCAGGACTCGCAGGCGGGCGATAAGGATGCCCCGAACGGTGGTGTCGGCTCGCAAATCGGCGTGTGGGCGATGACCAATCGGACTGCGTTGCAGCACGGGCACTCGCCGGTGCTGTCCAGCACGTTGATCACTTCGGAAACCTACGGACAGCCGCCGCCCGCGGCCCAGAAAGGAGCAACGAGCACCATTGACTCCGGTGACGATCGGATGCAGCAGACGCAATACATCCAGGGCACGATCTGGGGCGAGAACACGACATCAGTCACGGTCGGCAACGATCCGACCGTGCGTGCCGGCGCCGCCTGGTTCAGCGTCCATCCCACGTTGAGCGGGAACCACATCGGCGCCTCGGTGATACAGCACCAGGGATACGAAGTGCTTGCGGGGAACAACGTGATCTATCCGGCAGTGCAGGCGCTGCCTTCGGGCAATGCGGCCATGGTGTTCACGGTGACCGGCCCGGACCACTTCCCGAGCGCGGCCTACGCGGTTCTCGGCGCCGGTGGATCCTCGTTCGGCGCAATCCACATCACCGCAAATGGGACCGGCCCGTACGCACTCGCCTCGACCCGGTGGGGTGACTACTCGTGGGCCGTCATCGACCCATCCGATACCAGCGTATGGCTCGCGACCGAGTACGTTCCACCGCTCTCGAGCCAGACCCCAGACCGGTTGAGCAACTGGGGGACTCGAGTTTTCGAGGTAGCCTTCGGCTAGGGAAAGCGCGCTACGGGTTGGAGCCGTACGGCTGCTGGGTTGTCGCGGCCGCACGGCTCCAACTCGCCACGGCCCCGGACCGGTGGAAAGCGGCCCGCTCCGTCGTGAGTCGCTCAGTAGCGTGTGCGCGACATTCAGTTGGCCGGGCGCTGGAACCGAAGCGGCGTGAAGCGCACGTAGGCCGCCGGCATCGTGTTGTACGCGGGACCGAGCGCTGACGCGACCGCGTTGAGTGCGCCGGGACTGAGATTTCCCCAGTGTCCGGTGTTGACGCGGTGGATCAGTGCCTTGAACGCCGCGATGGTCTCGGCCGGGGTGAACGTGCAGTGACCCGCACGGCTGACAAAGACCTGGCGCAGGAGTGAGCCCTTGCCCGCAGCGTCCACCGTGAGCTTGTACTGAGCCTCGTCCTCGTTGACGACGAGCCCGTCACCGGTGGTGTGCAGCGTGAGCACGGGCTGACTGATGTCGCCGTTGAAGACGATGTAGTGCTTGAGGTACGCGACCGCGCTCGGGTCGGGAGTGATTCGCGGCGCGGCGTTGAGCGTGGCCACGTCGGCGCTGAGGCTGAGCCCGGCAGCATGGTACAGAGCCTTGACCTCGTTGTAGTCGGGGGATTCCTGCAACTGCTGCCAGAAGTCGACGCCACCGGTCCAGGATGGATTGCCTCCGGCACGCGCCTCGAGCTCGGCCCGCAGATCAAACGCAAATGGACCGTCGATCTCGGTCTCCCAGAGGTCTTGGTTCGCCTCCTGCGCGGCGTAGTCGGTGGGCGCCGGCTCGGGGCTTGAAGGGTCGAACCAGCCGGGGATATCTCCGAGCGCACTCGCCAGAGCGATGCGTGCCTGCCCCTGTGGGGTCGTCTGTGCGGCAGCGAAGAGTTCTTCACTCAGGGTCAAGTTGTCGGTCGGATCAGTGATGTTCACAATCTGGAGGCCCGACGTCGGACCGAGGAGCTGCTGTACCGCGAGCGCGGAGTCGAGTGCCAGATTCCAGGTTTGCACACCGCCCGCGACGACCCCGCACATTGGGAGTGCTGCGGTAAAGAGATCAGGCGCAACCTGAATGAGGCCCGCGGTGATCATGCCGCCGAGCGAGTGTCCCCAGGCGATGGTGCGGTGAGGCTTGCCGACGAGACTGTCAAAGGTGTTCAAGGTTTCCAGCTGGTCGGGGATCGCCTGTTGGACCGCCCAGCCTGTCGTGGCGTAGGACGACCCGGCAAGCGCGTAGCCGTTGTCCAGGAGCCATTGGCCGGTGACGGGATCGCCAACGTCCGTCGCAGGGTTCGCGCTTCCTGGGGTGACGTAGCCGTGGCTGTACAGAACGAGCGTCCCGTTCCAGTCGGCGGGTACCTGGATGAGGTAGGTGGCGCCGTCGGCGAAGGTTCCGGTCAGTGTCTCGGGACCGCCGGCGCGTGCTTGGGACGGGCCAAGCCCGACCACCGCGAATCCAAGTCCCAACGCGATGGCGGTGAGTTTGGCAATCGCAGTCCGGCTGCGTTTCGCCGCTCGTAACCGAAGCATGTCCACTCCTCGTGTGAGGCGACGGTTGACTTGGCGAAGACGCTACCCCCGAGGTCCTTCCGCCGTCAAGCCCGGTCCGACACGGGCCTCGTTCGCCAGGACGGCCCGTCGCCGTCGCTCAGTTGAGGGACGGTTTCTCCTGCGTCGTAATCTCCTGGGGCGTCAGCCGGTGCCCGCAGTCAGCACAGCGTGCGATCGGCTGCGGCGCGCTTTTGGTCCGGACGGGTTCGTCCTCGGGAAACGTGAGGAGGACGACGCGTCTCGACGCACAACGCGGGCAAATAATCATGCCGCCCGGAAAGACCCCCCATGTCGAGGAAACGCGTCCGACCGAGGTAGGCTGCCCCAAGAAGCGCCGAGTGGCTAGGGTCTCTTCGTCGTAGGTCCTCCCCGCTGGGCAGAGCGGCATGAGCTGTTCGCATCGACGGGCTACGCGCCGGCGGGCGCTGACACCGTGTCACGGCGAGAGATGGTTCGACCGGATCGACGCAGGTAGATCGCGATCGCGACTGAGGTGAGCGCGGCCCACGCGCACCACAGCGATGTGAATCCAGTGAACGTGATCCATCCCAGTGCGATGACGGCACTCAGATTGGCAAGCCCCAGCAGTACGAGCCAACGGTTGCTCGCCGCCAGACAGGAACCGCACGTGGCGACGATGTAGAGCGCAATGAGAATGCCGGCGTAGCTGATGTTTGCCGTGTATGCGATGTGCGACCCGTCAACGGACGCTCCGACCGGGCCACTGATCACGGCCACCAAGAGCGCAACAGAAGTGATCGTGCCCACTGCCAGGAAACCCTTCATCCATTGGCGTCGATGCACCCTGGTCTCAACGCCGAGCATTGCGAACGGCACCCAGAATGGCAGCACGAACGCGACCGCCAGAAAGACATAAATCGCCGCGTGCTCTACGGGTAGTGACACTTGCCCATGGAGTCCCCACCACACGAACGACTCGTCGACCTCGTGGACGGCAAGGAGCAACGGGGTCGCGGCCAGCGGGATCTGATGGCGCTTACGCACATGGCAGAGCGCATCGACACCGACGGCGCCAACAACGATTCCCGTCACGAGGTCCGCGCCAGCCGAGAAACACATCAGCTCACGCGGATCTTGCTCATTTCCTCGAAGCCTACGCGTTTTGCAGAAGTCGCTATTTCGACTTCCAACGCCGGTAGAGGTTGACGAGGTCGTCTCTCGCCTCGGGGGTGAGGTCGTCTTCGCCGACCGTGCCGGTGGCCTGGATGGTCATCCGGATCTGCTCGAGGTAGGCGGAGCAATTGGGACAACCTCGGATATGGAACTCGAAGCGCCGTCGATCGCCGCGCGAGAGAGTCCCCTCGAGGTAGTCGGTGACCAGCTCGACCGCCTGCCGGCACGCGATGTCTTTCGGACGCAGGAGCAACATGTCAGCCCCTCCGCCAGTCGGCGTCAAGCATTTCGCGCAAACGACTTCGACCGCGGTGGAGCAGGATTCGCTGGTTGCCGGCACTGATACCGAGGACGCTGCACACCTCCTCGCTCGACATGCCTTCCACGTCGCGAAGGACGACGACGGTACGCTGGCGCGACGGGAGATCCTCCAAAGCCGCTTTGAGGATCGGCGCCCACATTGCGGCTTCGAAGCGGTCATCGGATTGCTGCGGCCAGCGCTCCACGGGATCGGCCCACTGACCTTGAGCGTCGAAGCGAGCTGGATCGACGGCCTGAGGTGACTCGGCGGGCGCATTGCGTTGCTCGCGGGTTGCGGCAGAACGAACGCGGTTGACCAGAATGCGGAAGAGCCACGTCTTGAACGAGGCGCGCCCTTCGAAGCGCTCGATCCCGCGGACCACGCCGATCCACGTGTCCTGGACTGCCTCTTCAGCCACTGCCTCGCTCGAGACCATGGACCGCGCGAGACGCAACATCGGTTGATGGTAGCGGGCGACCAACATTACGAAGGCATCCTCGTCACCGTCTCGGAGCCGCCCGACCAGTTCCACATCGATCTCCACGCCGCGAAGCCTAGGCCCCGACGTCCCCGGATCGGACTGCGTGCCTCCACCATGGCTGCCTCGGCAGCTCGCTCGTATGGTCGGCGCAGGCACACGTGACTTCCGTCCTCGGGTGCGCCTGAACCGTTACAGCGGAGGCGCCGCCGCCGCGTCCGGACACCGGTGTAACGCTTGCCGGCCGGCCAGAGACGGTGTTTGTGAAGTACGTCCACTGGAAGCCAAGGAGACGCAAATGAGGAGATCGACCCGTCTGTCCGTGGGTGCCGGCGTAGTCCTGGGGCTGTCGACGCTGTTCAGCCCTCTTACCGCGGGAGCCGCAGGACTTGGGAGCAGCGACGCTCACGCCGTGTTTGTCCAGACCAACGACACCTCCGGGAACCAGATCGTCGTGTATCGCCGCGGTGCTCATGGCGAGCTCAGCTTTGCCGCGCGCTACAACACCGGCGGCCTCGGGGTGGCGCTCACCGGCGCGGTTGTGGACAAGCTCGCATCCCAGGGAAGTCTTGCGTACGACTCGACCGAGCACGCGTTGATTGCCGTCAACGGAGGAAGCAACTCAATTACCGAATTCCACGTCGACGGTACGCGGCTCGACGATCCCCGATCGGTTGCGTCAGGAGGTACGACGCCGGTCAGCGTCACTGTCATTGGAAACCGGGTTTACGTGTTGAACGCCGGTGGAACCGGCTCCGTGCAAGGGTTCTACGTCCACACCCTCCACCCCATTCGCGGAACTGCTCGCAACCTGAATCTGGCTCCAGGTCTGACGCCGCAATTTCTGAATACGCCGGGGCAGATCGGGCTCACGCCTGATGGGAGCCATCTCATCGTGACAACCAAGGCCAACGGCAGCGACATCGACGTGTTCTCCGTCTCGCCCGACGGCGCTTTGTCGGCCTCCCCTACCGTTAATCCGTCGGCGACACCGGTGCCGTTTGGGTTCACCTTCAATCCCGCAGGTGATCTCGTTGTGGCAGAGGCGGGCACGAGCGCGTTGACCACCTACGCGATTCGTGCCAACGGCTCCGTCACTGAGATGGGTTCGGTCACCAACGGCTTGGCCGCGCTTTGTTGGGTAGCCAAGGCCGGAGACCATTACTTCGGCGCGAATGCCGGCAGCGCCACCATCACCGGCTACAGCATCGGCGCAGCAGGCGCCCCGACGATCGTGAGCCAGACCGCAACCGATGCCGGCACGATCGACCTCGCCGCAACTCCGGATGGTTCCGCGCTCTATGTTGAGACGGGTGGCGCAGACGTGGTCGACGCCTTCAGTGTCGGTCACGACGGATCGCTCACCTTCACGGGAAGCTCAGTCGCTCCTGAGCTCCCGGGGCACTCCGGGCTCGAGGGTATCGCTGTCTCCTGACGGCAACTGTTTCGCCGAGCGCAGGCCGGGCACCTCGGTGCCTGGCCTGCGCGGCCGCCGGCCCGATCCAACGGTCCGCGAGGCGCTGTAACGTCGTTCACACAGTCCGGCACGACTGGATCAACTGCTGCGCGCTCAACCTAGGATGGAACCGGGATGCAGCCGCTGCAGGAGACCGACCGGTTGTCGACTGAAGCGCTCGATGGGAAGTCCACGCAGGAAGAGTCGAGCCCCGGCCGAGCCTTGGGACACGCCCTCGGCCTGCGCGCGGAGGCGTGTTGCGATCTTTGCTACACGCGCGCCGCGGCCTACGTATGGGCAGGTCGTTCCCCCGACCCCGCGTACACGGAACGGTCGCGCGGCGTCAACTGGCTTGCCACCGTGGCGATCGCCCGCTGGATCGCATATGGCGTTCCGGTGTCCGCCGACGAGATGCTCTACATCGCCGAGCGCGGAGATCTGGCCGCCTCGCTCCAGCAATCGATCGTGAACATCACACGGGCCTACCTCATTTGGCGAGATACCATCGGTGAGATCCTTCGTGAAGAAGCTGCGCGCCTCAACACGCCCCGCGACGTGGTTGGCGATGCGCTGCGCGCCGTACGGATGAGCTGCGACGCAAGTCTCGTGCAGGTGGCGCGCGCGTTCGATGCTCGAATGGCTGAACTGAGCAGCGAGCTCGCAACTGAGCGCGAGACCCTCCTCCACCAGGCTTTCCATGACCCGCTGACGGGGTTACCGAACCGGGTGCTGTTGTACGACCGAGTCGACCAAGCGGTCCTCGCCGCCCGACGAAACGCAGGGACGTTTGCGCTCCTCGCGATCGATCTCGACGGCTTCAAGGCTGTCAACGACAGCCTCGGCCACGACGGCGGGGACATCGTCCTGCAGCACATGGCCGAGCGTCTGGTCAGCTCGGTACGAGAGTCCGACACCGTGGCGCGCCAGGGCGGCGATGAATTCACCGTGCTCCTCGCCGGAATGACAACGCGCAGCGCTGTCGACACGGCGCAAAAGCTCGAGGCGCGGCTGCGCCAGGTGCTGTGTTTTGGCGGTGAATGCGTATCGGTTGGCGCAACGATCGGCGTCGCAATGTACCCGTCCGACGGCAAGGACGTGCACAGTCTCCTGAGCGCGGCGGACCGTGCGATGTATCGTCGCAAGCGCGAGCGAGGGAACAGCCACGAGCGGGGGCCGTCACGCCCCGGTTAGGAGGACGGCCACCCGGGTGGCTGAGGGCAGGTCGCTACGCCGCAGTTCCCTGCGCGACCCACCGCCGGAAGACAGCGACTCGATCCGCGGGCCACGGGCCGTCGCACGGCATCTTGCCGTTTTCGAGTTCGGCGAGGATCGCGGCTGCGTGCTCACTGACGTCGTGAAACGACCAAAGATCGAAGTGGCGCAGCATCGAGGTGCGGTCCTTCTCACGAAAGAGCGGCTTGACGTCAGCCGCGTAACTGACGGGATCACCCTTGCCATCCAGGGACATCGTTGAACCTCCTCTTCCCCCGTGATGCTGACGTGAAGGACTGAGCGCCACCGATCGCCGTTACGCCGGGATTCTAGCCACGAGGGCGTCCCGCCCCGCGGAAGCTGGCGCCGGGAGCATCCGGGTAGCGCACCGAACTTGCCAAGCGCGTCATGACCTGCCATGCTGTTGGGACGGACGGGGGGCCGAGCAATCGGGGTGTCAGGCGTCTCCAGGAGGCGCCAAAGACGCCGGGCATCGTATTCGCGTTGGACCGTGCACGCCTTGACATCGAGCGTACGCGGGGCGGGGTGCTGCGGAGCCATGAGGATTTGCAGGGGTCGGCAGGAGGGGGAAGAGCTTGTACGCCACCGGGTCGAGGGCGATTGGCACGGACTCCACGGTGGCGTCGCGACCGTTCAACCGCTCGCTCGAGGGCTTGCGTGGGGCCGCCGCCGTCCTCGTCGTGCTTGCGCATACGCTTGCGAACGCCGGTGGATTCACGTTGGGCGTCGACATCTTTTTCGTCCTCTCCGGGTTTCTGATCACCCGTCTTGTCGTGGACGAGCTGGCGACGCGAGGCGACGTCTCACTTCGTGCGTTCTACATCCGGCGGAGTTTTCGGCTGTTCCCGGCACTCTTCGTCTTTCTTGCAGCGGTGCTCGTCTGGGCTCAGCTTTTTGCTCCGGCGTCCGGTATCCAAATCGTGCACAGCACCGTCCTCAGCAGCCTGCTCTATGTCGAGAACTGGCACATCGTTGCCGTCGGGGGCGTCGGCGGCGCCGGACTGATCAGAGACCCTGCTGCGCAAGCGTGGTCGCTCTCCGTCGAGGAGCAGTTCTACGTGGTGTGGCCGATCATCCTCATCGCGGCGTGGAAGTGGAAGGGAGAGCGGGCCGCGCTGATCGTGGCCACCTGCGGCTTGGTCCTGGCCGTCGCCGAATGCCTCGGTCTCGGGTTGCTCGGAAGCACCGTGGTGAGGCTCTACATGGGGTCCGACACCCGTGCCTGCCAGCTGCTGGCGGGGTGCTGCGTCGCGCTGCTGGCGCACTGCAAGCTCCTCCCACGCCTCCCCAAGTTCACGACGATGCTCGCCTTGGCAGGGGTCCTTGGGCTGGCTCTCCACCCGCTGCCGCTGGCGTGTCAACTGACCGCAACGACGTTGCTCGGGGGATTGCTCGTCGCCGGCCTCTCGCAGCATGAGCTCTGGCCGCTGACGAGCTCGCCGGCACGCTGGCTCGGCCAGCGCTCATACGCTCTCTATCTCTGGCACCCGTTTGTGGCCGTCATCTTCTTCTATCAGTTCCATCTCGGCGACGGCTTGGCGATGCTCGCGTGCGTGCTGCTCACCTCGATGTTCATCGCCCATACCACCCATCGATTTGTCGAGCGCCCGCTCCGCGAGGTCGGGCGGCGGTTGGCAGGGCGCGTCGCCCACGCTGGACCGGCGAACCAGTTGCGCAGCCTCGTGCCAGAGCCGGCCGTCTGACTCCGGTGGTATCGCCATCGACCGGCTGCGGCAGGCATACGCCCCCAACATCTAAGATCGTCTTCACGGGGGGCCGCACAGCCATGACGCCGATCGATCATGGGCATCCGTCACACGGATGCAATATCAGAGGGAAGGTTGCGCTGTAGCTTGACGGCACCCACAGCGCGTCAGCACGAGGTGGTCAATCATGGGCGATGGCGAAATCCTTGAATGTCCGGAGTGCAGGTCAAACGAAGTGGTCGTGCACAAGCCCAGTGCCACCGCCTTTGGCACCACGACACGGACGGTCGTTTCCGGCTACGAGTGTGTCGAGTGTGGTCGCCACTGGGCGCCGGACGTGGAGTTGACGGGGCAACCGCTCCGACCGATAGCGCGCTAATCCCGACCGGGCGCTCTCGCCGCTCAAGAGAGTTCCGCGAGGCCTTGCGCGACACGAGGCTCACAGACGTTCAACGACGAAACTGTTAGCCAAAGTGTCATGTATCAGGAAATGAGGTGACTTGCATAATCAAGGCGGGTTGAGGTAGGTTCGCTGTCTTGTCCGCGCGGCCTGATAGGCGCCGGCATCGAGGGCGCCCACGAGAGGCGGAATGGAGGCAGCAGAATGTCATTGACGCTCCGTAAGGTTGCTTTGTCGTTTGGCGCGGCCGCGCTCGGCGTCACAGGCGTGACCGGCACCGGCTGGGCAGCCGGTTCAGCCGCTCAAGCCAGTGGGGTGACGCCCAGCTTTGCCACGTTGAGCCCGAGCCAGGTCAAAGCCAACTCCGCCGGCAAGCGAGAGGCCCTGGTGGTCGTTTTCAACGATCAGCTCACCAACCTGCCGGCGAACCTGGCCCACCGGCACGCCAGAGCAGCAACAGCGGGGTCCATGCAGGCTCCGCTCCTCGCGCAGCTGAAGCAGGTCGGGGCCACGCATATCACGGCGCTTTCGCTCCTCAACGCCGTCGCGGCGAACATGCCGGCGGCCGAAGCGCAGGCACTGAGCCACACCGCGGGCGTCAAAGCGGTCGTCCCTGACGGCACCATCATCATCGGGGGGGACAGCGCGTCGAACACGAAGACAGTGGCCGCCTCCCGGGTGCAGCAGTCGAGCCTCCCGGCAATCGCGGCGAGCGGGCAGCAACTGTGCAATGCATCTCCCGCCGACCCGCTGCTGGAGCCGGAAGCCCTCACCAGCATTCACGACGCATCCAACAACCCGAACGACCAGCAGGAAGCGTCCAGAATCGCCACGGGCCACGGCGTCATCATCGGGAACGTCAACGCCGATGAGCTGGCCGGGAACCCCAACATGATCCGGCCGAACGGGAAGCACGTGATCATCGATGCCACGAACCCGAGTGAGAACGTCTACGACGACGAGTTCAACGGAGACGTCTCCACCATGGGCGCCCAGGGCACTGTCACGTACACCTACGCGTCTCAGTTGCCCTACGCGAACTTCCCCCCGAACTGCACCTTTCGCATCGTGGGTGACGCCACAGGTGCCTCGATTCTCACCACCGGTGTCTTCACGGACACCGACTCGCTGGGTCAAATCGTGGCTCCCGAGTCGCAGGTCATCGCCGGGCTGCAGCAGGCTGTGGACAACGGTGTCAACGTCGTTTCGGAGTCGTACGGCTACGGCGCGCTGCCGGGTGCCAACGACGACCTGCTCGCCCCGACGAACGACGCCATGGTGGCAGCGGGCGTAGTCGTCGTCGAAAGCGCGGGCGACAGTGGCTCGTCCGGCA
>PKXZ01000039.1 GCA_003132525.1 Candidatus Dormiibacterota bacterium
ACTTCGGCGATGCGCCCGGTGGTGCGAACAGCGTCACCCTCCTGGAGATGTTCGTACGGGCCGAGGATGACCGCGCCGACTCCATCCTCGCGGAGGTCGAGGGCGAGCGCGAGCACGGTGCCTGTGCCACCGGGGCCGGGCATCTCGAGCAGCTCGCCTGCCATGGCGTGCTCGAGACCATAGATGCGCGCTATGCCGTCGCTCACCGAGGTGATCACGCCCTCGTTGGCGTCGACCACTGGTGCCTCAAAGCTCGCGATGCGTTGCTTGAGGATCTCTCCGATCTCGTCGCTGCGTATGGCCATTAGGCTAATTCGTCCTCTCTCTCATCTCAGGCAAGTGCCGCCTGGAGCTGTTGAAGGTGTGTGCGCAGGCTGTCATCGATGACCCGGTCAGCGATGCGGATCACGAGCCCGCCGATGATGGTTGGATCCGTGCGCACGGTGGTCTCGACATCACTCCCGAGCTGCTTGCGCAGCGAATCGCGAATGTGCTTCTCGAGCGCCTTGTCGATGGGGATTGCGGTCACGACCTCCGCGCGCACAACGCCCGAAGCCTTGTCGGCCAGTGCGTCGTAATGCGTGAGGACCTCGCGGACGATCCCGATGCGGCGCCGCTCGATGAGCAGGCGCGCGAGGTTGCGTGCCTCGGGCGACGTGCCTTTCAGCAGCTTCATCCCCTCGCGAACGCGTTCGGCAAGGCTCGTCTTCGGATTCACCAGGGCGCTGCTGACCTCCGGGTCGCCGAGCACCTCGACGACGCCCGCAAGCTGATCACGCCAGCCGGCGATGTCCTTCGCGTCCTGCGCGAGCGCGAAATACGCCTCGGCATAGCGGCGGGCGATGATGCTCGCGCGTTCCATCGTCAGTTCTTGTCCGCCTTGGCGCCGGGGTTATCTCCGACCTTCGTCAACGCGTCGTCGATGAGCCGCTGGTGCGTCTTGGCATCGATCGCCGATCCCAGCACGCGCTCGCTGGCGGAGACGACCATGTTGGCCACCTCGGCGCGCAGATCCTGGATGGCACGGTCACGCTCACCCTCAATCTCCGTCCGAGCCCGCACGATCAACGACTCCGCGTCAACCCGGGACTTGGCAAGGACTTCCGCCGCATCACCGGTCGCTTCCTGGTGGGCGCGGTTGAGGATCTCGCGTGCCTGAGTCCGCGCTTCCTCCAGCGTCTGCTCGACCTGCCCCTGCACCTTGGCCAGGCGCTCCTCGGATTCCTGCGCCGCACGGAGCCCAGCCTCAATCTTGGCGTCACGCTCGGTGGCCGCCTTGATGATGCGCGGATAGGCGTACTTCCCGAGGATGAGGATCATCACGATGAACGCGATGAGTTCCGCGAAGAACGTCCCATTCGGCGTCAGCAGTCCGGCGTCGGCGAGCATCAGTGTCACGGCCTCGTCTATTTGGCGATGACGTAGATGAAGAAGAAGCCGAGCGCCAGGTTGATGAAGTACATGCCTTCGACGAGTCCGATGATCAGGAACATCGTCACCTGGAGACGTCCCTGCGCCTCGGGCTGGCGCGCGGTGCCGGCGATGGTTGCGTTGCCCGCGAGGCCGTCACCGATGGCGGCGCCGATCGCGCCACCGCCGAGTGCAAGGCCTGCGGCGATCAGCGCTCCCATCTGGAGCAGTGCTTGGGCGGTGGTCATGTGGTCTCTCTCCTCAACTCGTTGCCGTGTGCTGTCGCCCCGTGATGCTCTTCCTCGAGACCTTCACGGGCCATACCGAAATAGATGATGGTCAGAAGCATGAAGATGAACGCCTGAATCGTGCCGATGAGGAAGACGTCAAAGAGCTTCCAGGCAACGAGCAGGATGACCCAGATCGGTGAGAGTGCCGTCTGAAGCACCGACGATCCGGCAAATGCGGTGAAGCCCAGCGTGAGCAGGTAGACCATGACCAGGCCGCCGAAGATGTTGCCGAACAGTCGAAGCGCGAGGCTGAGTGGCTTGGCGATCTCTTCGATGATGTTGAGCGGCGTGAAGAAGATGCGGCCGAGCAGCGGCAGCTCGAACGGCTTGGTGAAGCGGCGCAGATACCCACGAAAACCGAGGACGTGGATGCTGTACCACTGCACGATCACGATGACCACGATTGCCATGGCGAGTGTGAGGTTGATGTCTGCAGCCGCCGGTTCCACCGGTTTGGTCAGCGGAAAGAAGTCGAGCCAGTTCGCGAGCAGGATGAAGATGAAGATGGTGGCCGCGATGGGTGTGATGAACCCTGCCCCTTCGTCGGACACCATCTCCTTGGTGAGGTTGCGGATGTAGCTGAGGAGCAGCTCCAGCACCATCTGCAGCTTGCCGGGTCGCCCATGGCTGAGCCGGTACGCGACTCCGAGACCGAGCCCGAGGGTCAGCACGATTGCAATGCCGGAGGAGATCAGCGTGTCGTAATTGAAGGTGCAGAGGAACGCGTTGCCGCAGATCTGGATGGTCGGGTGGGTACCCGGCGGAACATCGGCCGCGATGATCATTTGAACCGCATCGACTCGCGCAGCGCCGCGGCGGCAAGCACCACCTGGGAGATGCCAAGGCCGAGGATCACCAGCCAGACGTTGGCAATCCCGAATGCGAGTCCGATCGCGATCCCGATCATGCTCAGGGTGACGATCCGGAGCAGGCTCGTCGCCAGGAATGGCACCGGCAGCGCGATCAGACGGGCCGCGAGCGCGCCGTTGAGCGATCCGAGCGCGAGCCCCGTGGCAAGCGCACCGCCGAGTCCTGCATGCCCGAGGACGATCCCGATCACGGCGGCAACGACTGCGGCACCGGCGCAGACGATTGCCGCGTTACGGATCAGGCGCAGGGCATTTGCGGATGGCGTTGGGCGTGCGGACGTACCTTCCGAGATCACCTCGACCACCACTGCCTATCTAGGACTGTCAAACCAAGGCAACGATAGCAATTGGGCGTCGCGAGACGGCCCAGCGCTATATCAGATGTAGCGTCTGAACTGCGCGAATACGCTGTAGCAGGAGGCGGTGATCCCGACCAGCAGGCCGATCAGCACGCCAAACGGGCTGGTCTTGAGGAAGTGGTCCACTGCGACCCCGATCAGGAGCGGCACGATCAAGGCGACCGCGCTCGACACGCCCATGCCGGCGAGCTCGGCGCCCGTCGGCTTGCGCGGCGCCGGGGCGCTGCTCAATCGGCCTCGCCGCGGTGGTGGATGTGCGATGGGAGGGCCCGGCGGCCATCGACCTGCACCTCGCTCTCCTCAATGGCCGCCACGAAAGGGAGACGCGGCGCTCGGCGCCGGTTTCGCCAGATGAGCGCCGCCAGCGCGACGACGAGGAGCCCGAGCGCGACATCGATGATCCGGCGGTGCCCGTAGATGGTGAGGGCGAGGCAGCCGAGGATCCCGGTGACCAGATAGAAGGTGAGCGCGGTCTCGATCGGGTTCAGCCCCACCGCTCGGAGACGGTGATGCAGGTGACCCGCGTCGGCCGCGGCCGGATTGCGGCCCGAGAGGGCGCGACGCACGATGGCGAACAGCGTGTCGCCGATCGGCAGGCCGAGCGCGATCAACGGGACGAGGATCGAGAGGCCGACGACGACCTTGGCGACGCCGAGGATCGTGATCACCCCGAGCGCGATGCCGAGGAAGTGCGAACCCGAATCCCCCATGAAGACGCGCGCGGGCGGGAGGTTGAAGACGAGGAACCCGAGGCAGCAGCCCATCACCGCCCCGCTGAGGATCACGACCCCGCCCTGCACGTGGTCGTTTCCAGTGAGACGGCTGATCGCGGCGAGCAAGCAGACGCCGGCGACGATTGCCACGACGCCGGCGGCGACACCGTCGGCGCCGTCGAGCAGGTTCACCGAGACCTGCATCCCCACGAGCCAGACCACCGTGACCGGGGCAGTCAGCAGACCGAGTTCCCATAACGACGTGTGGGCACCGGGAATCGCGATCGACGTGATCGTGATGCCGAGCACCACGGCGAGGACGCCCACACCCACCTCGATGCCGAGCTTGCTCAGCCAGTTGAGATCAAGGATGTCGTCGATGGCCATCGCGATCGTGATCGCGCCGGTGACGGCGACGACCTGCCAGCGATCAGTGATGCCCGAGCCGAAGATGGCGATGGCGACCGCGAACCCGATGAACAGGGCGATGCCGCCGAGGCGCGGTGTCGGCCGCGCATGCAGGTGGCGGTCGCCGTCGGGTTGGGCCACAGCTCCGGTGCGTCGCGCCAGCCACATCGACCCCGGCACTGCCGCAATGCAGACCGCGCTCGCGATGAGGAACGGTGGGAGTGCGTTCAGCCAGGGCGATCCAGTGGTGGCGGCAACGATCACGCGGTGGATGCACCTCGATACGGGAGCGGGAAGCGACGGCACAGCGCACGGCTGCTTTCGCGGACCTCGTCACGGACCGCCGGGTCGTCAAAGCCGCCGAGCATCCGGGCGACGAGACCGGCGATCTCGTCCATCTCCGCCTCGCCCATCCCCCGCGTGGTCACCGACGGCGACCCGAGCC
Source organism: Candidatus Dormiibacterota bacterium (assembly GCA_003132525.1). Classification (GTDB taxonomy): domain Bacteria; phylum Chloroflexota; class Dormibacteria; order Aeolococcales; family Aeolococcaceae; genus Palsa-851. Next base: position 4,495 of record PKXZ01000039.1, read on the forward strand.
TGATCCCGTTGGGGTTGAACGGCGTCCCGCCGTGCCCGGGGAAGGCGTTGGCGTTCACGGTCACGCCCACCTCGTCGAAGGCCGACTGGACCGCGCGTCCGCGCAGACCGGTCGGCCGCAGGTCGATGACCATCAGGTGGTTGTCGGTGCCGCCGGTGGTCAGCTCGAGACCGCGCCGCATCAGGCCGGCGGCCATCGCCTTGGCGTTGGTCACCACCGCCTGGGCGTAGTCCCGGAATTCCGGCTGGGCGCACTGCTTGAACATCACCGCCTTGGCGGCGATGGCGTGCATCTGCGGGCCGCCCTGGACGTTCGGGCAGACGGCCTTGTCGACCTTGTCGGCATGCTCGGCGCGGCAGAGGATCGCCCCGCCCCACGGTCCACGCATGGTCTTGTGGGTCGTGAAGGTGACGAAGTCGGCGTGGGGCACCGGGCTCGGGTGCGCTCCGCCGGCCACCAGCCCCGCGAAATGGGCCATGTCCACCAGGAGGTAGGCCTCCACCTCGTGCGCGATCTCGGCGAAGGCCGCAAAGTCGAGGATGCGCGGGTACGAGCTGTAGCCCGCGACGATCATCTTGGGGCGGAACTCCAGCGCCCGCTCGCGCACCGAATCCATGTCGAGGATGCCGGTGGTCTCGTCGACGAAATACGGCTCGAAGTGATAGATCTTCCCGCTGAAGCTCACCGGCGACCCGTGACTCAGGTGGCCGCCCTGGTCGAGCGCCATGCCGAGCACCTTGTCGCCGGGGGTGAGCACGCTCGCATACGCCGCCATGTTCGCCTCGGTGCCGGAGTGGGGCTGGACGTTGGCGTGCTCGGCGCCGAACAGCGCTTTGGCACGGTCGCGGGCCAGGTTCTCCACCCTGTCGACGACCTCGCAGCCACCGTAGTACCGCTTGCCGGGCACTCCCTCGGCGTACTTGTTGTTGAGCCAGGAGCCAAGCGCCTCGAGCACGGCGACCGAGGCGATGTTCTCGGACGGGATCAGCTCGAGCGTCTCCTCCTGGCGCAGCAACTCCTCGTCGAGGAGGGCCGCGACGTCGGGATCGGTTGCGCGCAGGGCGGGCTTGGCGGTGAAATCGGCGCCTGCCTGGACGCTTGGACGGGTATCGACATTAATGCCGGTCACTTGCGTTCTAGCCCCTCCGTGGTGGTTGCTGAAGAGCCCCCAAGAAGCGAGAGCAACGCGGTGGCGCTGATCGGGCCGTCGCGCAGCACGCGAGGGGTCGTTGTCGTGCAGTCGATGATAGTCGAGGCAAGTCCGGCCGAGGGACCACCATCGAGGACCAGATTCACCTCCTTCCCGATCGCCGCCGCCACCCCGGCGGCCGTGTCCGCAGGCGGCTCGCCGTGGCGGTTGGCGCTCGTGGTGGCCAGCGGCCCGGTGCGCCGCAGGAGCTCGAGTGTGATCGGGTGGTCCGGCACGCGAACACTCAATGTGGTGCCGTCGCGCGGGACCGCCCAGCGTCGGCTGCGCAGGGCGCAGATGATCGAGAGCGGTCCCGGCCAGCAGGCGGCCGCCAGCGTTTGCGCCGCTGGGTTCAGGTCGACGTCCTCCTCGATGTCGGCGGCCGACGCCGCCAGGATCGTCAGCTCGAGCCGGTCGGGCCGGCGCTTGATGGCATAGATGCGGCTCACCGCCGCCGCGTTCGCAGGGTCGCAGGCGAGGCCGTACACCGTGTCGGTGGGGATGGCGATCACGCCGCCCGCCTTGATCGCCCGGACCGCCGCATCGAGGCTCATGGCATCTCCACGTCGAGGACGCGGGTCCGTCCGGTGAGGTCGGGCACCTCTCCTGTGATAGCGCCGGGGAACGTGTCGCCGACCTGGGCGGCGACAGCGGCCGCATGGCGCGGGTCGACCTCGAGCATGAGCCGCACCGTGGTGACGTGGTCTCGTATCGAGGCGAGCAGCGCGCGATACGCGTCGAGCCCGTCGTCACCGCCGAGCAATGCCGCGCGTGGCTCGAAGTCGCGCACGTCGCGGTCCACGGCGGCGAGCTCGTCGGTGGTCACGTATGGCGGATTGCTGACGATCAGGTCGAAGGTCCCGTCGAGCGCGTCCACCCACGAGCACTCGACGAACTCGACGTCGATACCGAGCGCCGTCGCGTTCGCGCGGGCAACGTCGAGCGCGGCGGTGCTGACGTCGGTCGCGACGATGCGCATGCCCGGCACCTCGGCGCCGAGCGTGATGGCGATGCACCCGCTGCCGGTACCGAGGTCGGCCACTCGCAATTCAGCGCCGGGGCGGTCGCGCAGGTACGCCACCGCGCGCTGCACCAGCGTCTCGGTGTCGGGACGCGGTATCAGGACATCGGGGGTGACGCCGAACGGGCGCCCGTAGAACTCGCGCGTCCCGGTGATGTACGCCACCGGCTCGCCCTTACCACGCCGCCGGATGAGCTCGCGGATCGAGGCCAGCTCCTGCTCGTCGAGGGGACGATCGAACTGCAAGTACAGGTCGATGCGCCGCAAGCCGAGTGCCTGCGCACAGAGCAGCTCGGAGTCGAGGCGCGCCGACGAGCTCCCATGGTCTCCCAGGTAGGTGGTGCTGAGCCGGAGCACGTCGATGAGTGTTGGTGCGGTGGACGCCACCTCAGGCAGCATGTCCGGTCGGGGCATCGGGATCGTCGTCCTCGAGCAGACGCCGGGCCTGGTCCTCGTTGGACAGCGGCTCGATAAGCAGGTCGAGGTCGCCGTCGAGGACGCGCTGCAGCTGATGCAGCGTCATGTCGATGCGGTGGTCCGTCACGCGCGACTGCGGCACGTTGTATGTGCGGATCTTCTCGCTGCGGTCGCCGCTGCCGACCATCGAGCGGCGCGTCGCCTTGAGCTCGGCGTCGCGCTCCGCCTGCGCAAGGTCGTACAAGCGCGTCCGCAGCACGCGCATCGCCTTGGCGCGGTTCTTGATCTGCGACTTCTCGTCCTGGCACGTGACCACGAGGCCAGTGGGCAGGTGCGTGATGCGCACCGCGGAGTCCGTGGTGTTGACGCTCTGACCACCGGGGCCGGTGCTGCGGTAGACGTCGATCTTGAGGTCGTTGTCGTTGATGTCCACCTCGACGTCGTCCGCTTCGGGCAGCACGACAACAGATGCGGCTGAAGTGTGAATCCGTCCCTGCGCCTCAGTCTCCGGCACGCGCTGCACGCGGTGCACGCCCGACTCGAATTTGAGTCGCGAGTACGCGCCCTGACCGTGCACCTCGAACACGATCTCCTTGAAGCCATGGCCGGCGGTCTCGTTCTGGTCGAGCACCTCGATGCGCCAGCGCTGCCGCTCCGCGTAGCGCGAGTACATGCGGAACAGATCCGCAGCAAACAGCGCGGCCTCATCACCGCCCGTTCCGGCGCGAATCTCGACGACGACGTCGCGCTCGTCATTGGGGTCCGCCGTCAGCAGCAGCGCACGAAGCTTGTTGTATTCCGTGTCTGCGGCAGCGAGCTGCGCGTGATGCTCCTCCTCCGCCATCGTGACCATCTCTGGGTCACTCTCGGCACGCATCATCTCCTCGGCTTCGTGCGCGGCGTCGCGCGCCTCGCGCCAGCGGCGCGCGGCCTCCACCACCTCGCGCAGCTTCGCCTGTTCGCGTGAGAGCTGCTGCACGCGGTCGAGGTCCTGGTACGCGTCCGGCGCGCTGAGCAGCGTTCCCAGCTCCGTGTAGCGCGCCTCGAGCGCCGCGAGACGCTGTTCGAACGCATTCATCTCGGTCATCGCCATTCTCTCAACGTGCTCCGGACGCTTCGAAGACGACGGTATCGCCCGAGCGAGCGGCGTCAAGCGCGGCGATGGCAACCTCGATCTGCGCATCGGCCGGCCGCCGCGTGCTGAGCAGTTGCGTGGCGAGCACCGGCGCGAGCGCGATCCTGCCAATGAGCGTGGTGCGGATCTTCACCAGCCCGCGAATGATCTCGTACGACACAGCGGCCACAACTGGGACGAGCACGATCTGACAGACCAGGCGCACGGCGGTGGGCAGGAGGCCCAGTGGCGCGAACACGCCGATGCTCACCAGCGCCACCACCACAAGAAACCCGGTCCCGCAGCGCGGATGCAGGCGGCTGCGCATGCGCACGTGTGCGACGTCGATGGCATCACCCGACTCGAGCGCGTTGATCGCCATGTGCTCGGCTCCGTGATACTGGAAAAGCCTGCGCACGTTGGGAATCAGGCTGATGAGCACCAGGTAGACCACGAGCACTGCGGCACGGATCACGCCCTCGATGAGCACCGTGCTGATCGACTCCGATGAGCCGTGGTGGAGCAGACCGCCGAGCAGCAGCGGCGCTCCGATGAAGAGAGCGAGCGCGAAGACCAGCGACGCGATCATCGCGCCGCGCAGTGTTCCCTCTCCGATCTCGGCATCCTGGCCGAGCTGCACGAGCGCCGACCACTGGAGCGCGCGCATGCCCAGGTGGATGGTCTCGTACAGACCCGCGACACCACGCAGGAACGGGCGGCGCCACACGCTCGCGGTGTACACGCGCGACCGCAGCACGTCGGTGCAGACAGCGATCTCGCCATTCGGCCGGCGCGCCGCGACGGCATAGCGGTCCTTCCCGCGCATGAGCACGCCCTCTATGACGGCCTGGCCGCCATAGAAGAAGGTCGCTGGGGGCGCGCTGATGGCGTTGACCGCAACCGTGAGCAGGAGATCACGGCAGCGCTGGGCTCTGGGCATGATCGGCATGCTAGTGGTGATACCCAGATCGTGGCAGGATGCCTCCCCACCGGGAGGGCTGGGGTGGATACGTTTGGCTGCCGAGCGCTTGTGTGGGGAGGTGGCCGGAGGCCGGCAATCTGGGCGCGGGCGCCCATTAGGCCGAGCGCGTGCGTGAGCGGGTGCAGTGGCCGGCAATGTGGGCGCCCATTAGCGCTGAGGGGCGCGGTCACCGTCCAATCCGCTCCCAGGAGCGTCCCGTCGCCCAGCCCTTGGACTGGGTGTTATTCCGTCTTGGAGAGGCCGGGACGTCGTTTGCGCAGGCCTGGAGTGTTACTGCCTTAGATGACTGAAACTTGCACATTGTCCGTCACATGGCGAACAGATGTTTGGTACAATACGGTCATGGAAGCGTTCGCCATCCCAGATGTTCGAGAACGTCTGCATGACGTTGTTGATGCGCTCGTCAATGAGTCCATCGACCACGTCTCAACACACGCGCTNNGGCGAAGATCTCATCGAAATCCAGCGGGCTGCGGATCGTCTCCAGGCCGAGTTCCTCCGTCGCCTTCACCGCTTTGATCGCGCGCATGGAGCACTGGCCGAGGAGGCTGGCAGCACAACGTCCTGGGTGCGCGATCACTGCGCCGTGACCTGGAAGGCGGGCGCGTACAGCGTGCGTCTGGCCCGCACCCTCGGTGAGCTGCCTGCCACCCTCGACAGCGCCCGGACCGGGCGCGCCTCGCTCAGCAACGTGACCCTGATCGCCCAGCTCGCCAATGCTGTCGGCGTGGAGCAGGTGGCGCCGCTCGAGCATATCCTCGTGGGTGCGGCGGAGACGCTCGAGCCCTCGGCGATGCGCACCCTCACCCAGGCAGCGCGGCTCCAGATCGATCCCGACGGCGTGCTCGACGATGACAACCGCGCCCACGAGCGTCGCTGGTTCGAGTGCGAACAGAGCTATGGCGGCGCGTGGTTCCTCCGCGGTCAGCTTGATGCCGAAGGCGGTGCGGTAGTCAAGGCCGCCATCGATGCGCTCGCACATGGCTTGAGTCCTGGCGAGACGCGGTCAGGGTCGCAGCGCCGTGCCGACGCGCTGGTCGACATGTCCGCCGCCCAGCTGCGCTGCGGTGACCACCGCGATGTGCACGGGCAGCGGCCGCATCTGACGGTGACGGTGAGCGCGGACACGCTGCGTTCGGGCCGTTCTGACGTCCATGCAGCGCCAGCCGAGTTGAGCGGCGTGGTTCCGATCCACGCTGGCGCTGCACCTCCGGCAACGTTGCACGGCGTGGGTCCGATCCATCCCGAGACCGCGCGCCGGATCGCCTGCGATGCGGTGCGAACCGTGGTGACGGTTGCGACGCCAGCTGATGCTTCGGTATGGACGGCCAGCACGTCCGCGGTGCCGCTTTCGGTGGGACGGGCCACGCGCACCATCCCGGCACACATACGAACCGCGCTGCACCTCCGCGATCAGGGCTGCCGCTTCCCGGGGTGCGACCGCCCGCCGGGGTGGACCGATGGCCATCACATTGTCCACTGGTCGGACGGCGGTCCAACCGAGCTTGAGAACTTGGTCTCGCTATGCCGGCGTCATCACCGCGCTGTGCACGAACAGGGTTGGCGCATCCACATTGCTGATGGCGCTGCCGTGGTGGAGCCGCCTCCCTGACCAAGCGGCCACTCGGTGAGCCTTCATTGGAGAGGACACAACGTGCGCGAGCGCGTGCCGACGAACGCATGCGACTTGCGTCTGGTCTCGCGTATCGTCCGCGACTACCTGGGCGCGATCTTCGTACAGCTCGTGCACGCACAGACTGCGTTGAGTGCATTGCCTAAGTCGCCACCCTACAGACGTCGAGCCGCAAGTTCGAGTGTAGACCTCGGATTGCTAGCTCGGCAGCGCGGGTGCGTCGGGCTGCAGCACGATGTCGATATCGACTGTGTACCAGGATCCCTGGATCCCGACCGGTGCAGCTTCAACCGTCGGATCATGCGCGACGAGCTTTCGAACCAGCGACTGCTTCACGCCGAAGACGGCATCAGAGTCCAGGTATGGGCTTTCTGAATCGAACACGTGCGTCGTGACTGGGACGCACCTGTCCGCTGATACCTTGAAGTGGATGTGCGCGGGTCGCCATGGATGACGACCGGTGGCCTCAAGCATCCTGCCGACCGGGCCACCGTCAGGAATCGGGTAATCCACCGGCCGCACGGTGCGGAAGCTGAATGCGCCAGCGGCATCGGTGCGAAAACGTCCGCGTAGGTTCTCCGGTGACTGCTCGCCGTCCTGCACCGCATAGAGACGGTTGGTCGCGTTCTGCCACACATCGACGGTGGCCTCCACAAGCGGCCGGCCGGCGGTATCACGCACCTGGCCACTGACCAGCAGCGGCTGGGCTCCGAGGTCATCGGTGATCGCGTCGCCGTTGGATCGCCACGGAGAGCCTTCGACGTAGAAGGGTCCGAGCACGGTGGACTCCGTCGCGCTATTCTCGCGCGCGTGGTTGATCTGGTCCACGAGCATCGAGAGTCCAAGGGTGTCCGACAGCAGCACGAATTCCTGACGCTGATCGCTGCACATCTGGCCAACCTCGGTGAGGAAGCGAATGCCCGCCATCCACTCGGCCTCGGTCAGCGACTCCTCAATCGCGAACGCGTGCAGATGGCGGATGACGCCGGTGACCAGTTCCCGCAAGCGCGGATCGGAACAGCGCTCGAGCCTGCCGATCACCTCCGCTGTGAGATCAGGTGCAGCTGTTCCCGGGGCCGTCACGTCGTCCATTCGTACCCCACGTAGTTCTCGGCAAGGCTCGTCGACGCCGCACGCGAATCGACCATATACGCGAGCTGCGCCAGCTGCAATCGCTCCTGGTACGCGTCGCTGTCCGGGAACCGATGCAGCATCGAGGTCATCCACCACGAGAAGTGCTGCGCTCTCCAGACGCGGCGCAGGCAGTGTGCCGAATACTCGTCGAGCAACTGGGTGTCGCCGCTCGTGTAAAAGGCGGCCACAGCGTGGGCGAGCACATGCACGTCACGCAGCGCCAGGTTCATGCCCTTGGCGCCGGTGGGCGGCACGATGTGGGCGGCGTCGCCGCTGAGGAACAGCCGTCCGAACTGCATGGGTTCCACCACAACGCTGCGCAGAGCCGAGATGCCCTTCTCGGTCACGGGACCTTCGACAAGCGACCAGCCGTCGGCCGCCAACCGGGTCTGCAGCTCCTCCCAGATGCGTGGGTCAGGCCAGTCTTCGATGTGCTCGTCCGCGGGAACCTGGAGGTACAGACGGCTGACGCTGGGAGATCGCATGCTGAGCAGCGCGAAACCACGTTCGCTGTAGCAGTAGATCAGTTCGTCGCTCGACGGCGCCACGCTGGCCAGGATTCCTAGCCACGCAAACGGATACTCGCGCTCGGCGGTCGTGAGCACGCCGGCGGGGATGCTCTCCCGGGAGACACCGTGGAACCCGTCGCAGCCGGCGATGACGTCGCACTCGATGGACTGGCTCGCTCCATCGAGGACGAAGCTGACCGATGGACGATCGGACTGCATGTCGTGGAGTTGTACGTCGCTCACCTCGAACAGGATCGGATGCCCGGCTGCGAGCCGAAGCGCGATCAGGTCCTTGACGATCTCCTGCTGGCCATACACCGTGATCCCGCGTCCGCCGGTGAGCTGACCGAAGTCGATGCGGTGATCGCCGCCACCGAAGCGCAGTCGAATGCCGTGATGCACCAGGCCCTCGCTGCGCATCCTCGCTCCCGCGCCGATGGCATCGAGCAGGTCAGCACTTCCGTGCTCGAGCACGCCGGCGCGAACCCGGTGCTCCACGTACGACCGCGTCCGCGACTCGATGACGATCGACTCGATGCCCTCGATGCTGAGCAGGTGCGCGAGCATCAGCCCGGCGGGACCCGCCCCGACGATCGCCACCTGGGTGCGCACGCTGCGACTGCCGCCTAGAAGGGGAAGGGGCGGCGACCGCGCTGCACGGTGACCCAGCGCATCTCGGTGAACTCATCCATCGCGAACGTGCCACCGAAGCGTCCCCAGCCGCTGTCCTTGACGCCGCCGAACGGCATCTGCGGTTCGTCGTGGACCGGCTGATCGTTCACGTGCACGATGCCCGCGTCGATGCGCGCCGCAAGCGCCGTACCGCGATCGGGATCGCTGGTGATGATCCCGGACGCGAGCCCGTAGGAGGTCGCGTTCGCGCGGTCCACCGCGTCGTCCTCGTTGTCAACGATCTCGACCGTGGCAACGGGTCCGAACGTCTCCATGCGGTCCAGGTCGGAGTCGACCGGAACATCGCTGACGAGCGTGGGTTGGTAGCAGGGGCCGGACGCCGCACCGCCGGTGAGAACGCGGGCGCCAGCCGCTATCGCAGCTGCGACTCGTCCTTGCACCATCTCCAGTGCCGCCGGGTTGATGAGCGGGCCGATGATCGTGTCCATCTCCTTCGGATCGCCAACTTTGAGACCCGCGGTCTTGCGGGTCAGGGCATCGATGAAGGCATTTGCGATGGGACGCTCGACGATGATCCGGCGTGCCGACATGCAGATCTGCCCCTGGTGGAGGAAGGCGCCGAACGCCGCGGCGTCAACCGCGTAGTCGAGGTCGGCATCGGAGAGCACGATCAGCGGGTTCTGACCGCCGAGCTCGAGGACAACGCGCTTGAGGTTGCGCCCCGCGGCCTCGGCGAGGCGCCGTCCGGTCGCGGTCGAGCCGGTGAAGTTGAGGCGGCGAACCCTGGGATGCTCCACGAGCTCGTCGCCGATCGGTCCGGCCTCTCCGGGCGCATGGGTGACGATGTTGAGCACGCCGGCGGGGAGACCAGCCTCGGCGAAGATCTGGCCCCATACCAAGCCGCCGCTGAATGGCGACTCCTCGGACGGCTTGAGCACCACGGTGTTGCCGAACACGAGCGGTGCTGTGATCGAACGCGCTGAGAGGATGAGGGCGGCGTTCCACGGTGCGATCGCGCCGACGACACCCACCGGACGGCGCACCGCCATCGCGACGGCACCCGGCATGTCGGACGGGATGATCTGGCCGATTGGTGCGTACGCTGCGCCGGCCGCCTGGCGGAACAGACCGGGCACGAAGTGCATCTGGAACATCCCGAAGCCGAAGCTGCATCCGGTCTCGCGTGCGAGCCAGCCGACGATCTCGTCCTGCCGGCTCTCGAGCAGATCGGCTGCCTTGAGGAAGATGCGCTGACGCTCGGCGGCGGGCGTCTGCGACCACGCGGGAAACGCGGCGGCAGCCGCATCGATGGCACGCCGGGCGTCGGCGCGGGTGCCGGCGGCGACCCGGGCGACGACGTCGCCGGTGAAGGGGTCGAGGTCGTCGTAGGTGCGATCGTCGGTGGCGCCCACCCACTCACCGCCGATGAACTGCATGCACTCGCGCACGTTGCCGTTGACAGTCGTGGTCATGACCCCATCCTCCAATTTTCCTGGACCTAAGTGTCTGTTGCCGCTGGATCGGCACCGGCGGATGCCGGAGTGTCGAGCTTTCGTAGTGTGTAGCCGACGGGGAGCAGTCGCAACTGCAGGCGACGGTCGACGGCGCCCCAGATCCCGTGGGGGAGAAACAGCGCGAACGCGATCGCGGTGGCGCCGAGGCCGACGAAATACCAGGCGCCACTGTCACCGAATTGCGCCTGGATGAGATAGAAGATGATCGCACCGATGATGGGGCCTTCGAAGGTGCCGAGCCCGCCGACCAGCACCATGAAGAGCATGTACGCGGTCCACTGCACGCCGAACACCGACGTGGTCTGGATGAAGAGCGTGTTGGCGAGGTAGAGCGCGCCGGCGATGCCGCAACCCACGGCTGCGACGACGAAGAGCACGCGCTTGGAGCGCACCACGTTGACGCCGAGCGACGCCGCTGCCTCCTCGTCGTCGAGAACCGCCTGGAGCGAGGTTCCGATCCGGCGTCGCAGCAGGAAGAACACCAGGCCGAGGAGCACCGTGGTGCACGCGAGCGTCACCCAGAACGTGTACGCCTGCCGGTAGCCGGGAGCGAACACGTCGAGACCGTTCAGCGAGATGCCCGTACCGCCGCCCAACCCCGCGTCGAGCGTGACCAGGATGCCGAACACTTCTGCGACCACCCACATGCCGATGGCGAACTGTCCCCCGCGCAGGCGCAGCATGATCAGCGAGGTCGGCACCGCAACCGCGCCGGCGCCGAGCCCGGCGAGGATCATCGCCTCGTAGGGAGCGATCCCGTGCTGCGTCAGGAAGATCGTGCCGTACGCGCCGAGTCCGATGAACGCCTGCTGGCCGACTGAGATGAGACCGCCGTAGCCGGCGAGCGCATTCCACATGACGGCGAGGATCACGAAGATGAGCAGCGAGGTCAGCTGTTCGGTCACGTCGGCCCCGAACAGGAATGGCACGACGGCGAGCACGACGATCACGGCGACAGTCACTGCCGCCGACACGACGGAGAGCCGCGTCCAGCGCTGCACCCGGAAGCCGCCGCTGAGTTGCCCGCCACGCGCGCGAATCACACCGTGCGCCCCCGCCGCGACAGCAGGCCACCGCGCGGCGAGGCGAGCACGGCAAGAAACACCAGGTGACCGAAGAGCACGAAATACTGTGGATTGACCTGGGCACCGATCACTTGCGCCACTCCGAGCACGATGCCGCCGAGCAGGGTTCCCCACGGCGAACCGAACCCACCGATCACCACCGCTTCGAAAGCGAAGATGAGCTGGGTCGGCCCGGTTGACGGGTTGAACGTCTGACGGATGGCGAGGAAGATTCCGCCGAGCCCGGCGATCGCCACCGCGATTGCAGTTGCCTTGGCATACACGGCGCGTGCGTTGATCCCCACCAGCTCGGCGACATCGGGATCCTCAGCAGTCGCACGCATCTGCCGCCCTGACGTGGTGCGCGAGAGAAAGAACTGCAACCCTATGAGGACCACGACAGCGGTGGCGAGGGTGAGCATGCCGAAGATCGATATCGTCAGCCCACCGAACGAGATGCTCGAGGTCGCGAGTGTCCCGGTGCTGCTCAGGAGCGAATGGTCATCGGGCGAGAAGATCTGCAGGAGCACGTTCTCGATGACGATGGCCAGCCCAAATGTCGTCAGCAGTGGCACCAACTGTCCCGCGCGCCGGCTGCGCTCGAGGAGCAGGACGTACATCACGTATCCCGCGACCCACATAATCGGGAGCACCAGGAGTGCCGCGAGCCACGGTGGCATCGAGGTCTGGTTCACGAGCACCCAGACGAGATAGGCGCCGATCACGGCAATGTCGCCGTGGGCCAGGTTGATGATGCGCATGACTCCGAACATCAGCGACAGACCGCACGCGAGGAGTGCGTAGAACCCGCCGAGGAGCACTCCCTGGACGAGGACGTTCACCCAGGTCAAGTATCGGCTCCGACACCCGAGGATGCGCGCACTCCGAAGTACGCGGCGGTGATCTGCTCGCGCGAGAGCGCCGACGATGCGCCCTCGAGCACGACCTCGCCGTGGAGCATGCAGGTCACGCGTGTCGACACGCTGAGCGCCCGGCCGAGATCCTGTTCGACGAGCACCACCGTGGTTCCCCCGCCGATGAGCTCGCGCAGGGACTCGTAGACCGCGGCCACCGCCTTGGGCGCGAGGCCGAGCGAGACCTCGTCGAGAAGGATGAGGCGCGGGTTGCACATCAGGGCTCGCCCGATGGCGGTCGCCTGTTGTTCGCCTCCCGACAGCGTTGCCGCTCGCTGGGTCCGGCGTTGTTGCAGCATCGGGAAGATCGCCAGGACCCGCTCCACGGTCCAGCCGCCGCCGGGTCGATGGCCGCCGGCGATGCTGAGGTTCTCCTCGACGGTGAGGCCGGGAAACAGCCGTCTGCCCTCCGGAACCAGCGCGATCCCGAGGGCGACGCGCTTGTGCGCGGGAATCCGGGTGATGTCGACGCCGTCGAAGAACACGGTGCCGGCAGCGGGGCGGTGCGCTCCCGCGATCACACGAAGCAGCGTCGTCTTGCCGGCGCCGTTGGCGCCGACCAGGGCTCGCGTCTCACCTTCGTCGACGCTGAGCGACACGCCGCGCACCGCCTTCAACAATCCGTACTGCGCGTCGACGGCGCCGACTTCGAGCAGGCTCACGTGACCGAAGCGCCGAGATACGCGTCGATGACGGCTTGATCGGCGAGCACGTCCTTGGGCAGCCCATCGGCGATGATCCGCCCGGCATCGAGGCACACGAGTCGATCGATCGCCTGCACGAGGATGTGCACGATGTGCTCGATCCAGATGATGGCGATCCCGCGCCGGCGCAACTCCTTGATGGTGCCGACGAGCTCGATCGCCTCCGCATCGGTGAGGCCGCCGCCAATCTCGTCGAGGAACAGCACCTTGGGGTCGGTGGCGAGTGCGCGTGCCAGCTCGAGACGCTTGCGGTCGAGGAGGCCGAGGTCGGCGGCGCGCCGGTTGGCGACATCGACGAGGCCGCAAGTCTGCAGCACATCGAGGGCGCGCTCATATGCGCGTGAGCCGGCCTGCCTCCGGCCCAGCATCGCGCCGACCAGCACGTTCTCGAAAACGCTCATGCCGACAAAGGGGCGGGGAATCTGGTGTGTGCGCGCGATGCCGAGACGGCAGCGGAGGTCGGCGCGCACACCGGTGACGTCGTTGCCCTCGTAGCGAACGCGGCCAGAGGTGGGCCGGAGGGAGCCCGCGAGGATGCTGAGCAGCGTGGTCTTGCCGGCGCCGTTGGGGCCGACCACGCCGACCGACTCACCGGGCGCCAGCTGGAAGTCGACGCCGTCCAGAACCACGAGCGAACCGAACCGCTGGGCGATGCCGCTGGCCTCGAGCAACGTTGACATCGGCACGACCATACGCGCCCGCCGTTAGCTGTACGCGGTCAGCTTCGCCGCCACAGGAACGTTGGCATCGTTCGAGTTTTCGCAGATCACGAAGTCGATCGGATAGGCCGATCCCGGTGTCGCAACCCACTGCCCGCCGATGATCGGGGTCGGCACGACGTTGGGATTCGGACCGGTCCCCCAGGCGAGATGCCCCAGCGGCGTGTCAACCGCGAGCGTCTTCATCGCCGTCGCCACCGCCTGCTTGTTCTTGGGGTCGCCACTGGCTTTGAGTGCCGCCGCGGCAACGTCGAACAGCGCAAGGCTCGCGCCGGCCTGCTGGTTCCACTCCTTGCCGGAGCTTGCCTCGTAGCCGCTCGCCAGCTTCGCCGACGAGACGCCGGTGAGCGAGGAGCTGTACGGCCATGTGGGTCCCCAGTACACACCGCTCGCGAGGCCGTTGCCGAGGGACCCGAGCGCCTCCACCTGCGATGGGAAGAGACCGGTCTTGGCGATCTGCGCGATCTTCGGCGTAAATCCCTGCTGCGCCGCCTGCTCCCAGAAGGTCACGAAGTCCGGCGGGATCGGGAAGGTGTTGAAGATCTCGCAGTTCTTGCTCTTGAACTCGTTGATCTGCGTGGTGAACTCAGTGGTGCCGTCGGCGTACGCGCCGGGATCGACGATGGTGTATCCGGCCGCCTTGAGCATGGGTCCGAGCGCCGCGCGGATGGCGTTGCCGTCGGCGTCGTTGGGCCACATCACGCCAACCACCTTGTTGGTCGGTATCTGCGGCCAGAGGTGCTCGTATGCGTTGGCAAACTGGGCGACGCCGAAGGAGAAGTGGAACGTCCATTTGAACGGCACGGGTGCGGCCGGATTGGACTGGCGCCCGAAATACCACGCTTCCCACGGAACCACCGTCGAGATGCACGGCACGCCCGCAGCTTCGGCCGCGTCGGAGACCGGGTTCACGGTTTCCGGCGCGGACGTGGTGAGGATCAGGTCGACGTTCTGCGCGTTGATGAGGTCGCTCGCGGCCTGGGCCGCACGGGTTCCCGACTGACTGTCCTCGTCGATGATCTGGACGTTGTACTTCTTGCCGCCGATGGTCAGCCCACTCGCGAACGCCTTCTTCGCCAGTGAGATGACGTAGGGATCCGGCTCGCCGAAACCGGCGTCGGGTCCGGTCAGCGGGCTGACGAACCCGATCTTGATCGTCCCCGCGCTGGAGGATCCGCCGGTGGTGCCGAGGGCCGAGCCGCACGCCTCGATGAGGCCACCGCCCGCGAGGGTGAGGGTTCCGGCGCCGATCGCCTTGAGGACGTCACGACGCGACAGCTCGTGGCCTGCGACCAGGCGTTCGACGAAGTTGACGCCGCCTGCTTTGACGAGGGCGTCCTCCTGGGACATGGCTAGCACCCCGCACTACCCGGTTGCAGAAAATGTTCGCATAGCGAACCCGCGTTCTGTGAATGAACGTAGCATATCTTTGTGAGGGCAGGCAAGTGCGCGAAACCGCCGAGGGCCGCACGAAACCGCTATGGTTGCGACTACGAGTGTGCGCTACGCGAACATGTTGATCTGCGAGCATGGCTGAGATCGTCTCGCTGTCCGACGGCATCGCCGCGGTCGTCCACGATGGCGACACGCTGGTGATGGAGGGATTCACCCATCTCATCCCTTTCGCCGCCGGCCACGAGATCATTCGCCAGGGACGTCGCGACCTGACCCTGGTGCGGATGACGCCCGATCTCATCTACGACCAACTGATCGGCATGGGGTGCGCGTCCAAGCTGATCTTCTCGTGGGGCGGCAACCCGGGAGTTGGATCACTGCACCGGTTCCGCGACGCAGTGGAGAACGCCTGGCCGCTGCCCATCGACCTCGAGGAGCACAGCCACGCCGGCATGGCGAACCGGTACCTCGCCGGGGCGAGCGGACTTCCCTTCGCGGTGCTTCGCGGCTATGTCGGCACGGACCTCGTGGCGCAGACCGACACCATCCGCTCGATCACGTGTCCCTTCACCGGCGAAGTGCTCACCGCGGTCCCGGCGCTGTCACCCGACGTCACGATCATCCACGCGCAGCGCGCGGACCGAAAGGGCAACGTGCAGATGTGGGGGATTCTCGGCGTGCAGAAGGAAGCGGTGCTCGCCGCGAAGCGATCCCTGATCACCGTCGAGGAGATCGTCGATAGCCTCGATCCCCAGCCACAGGAGGTCGTGCTTCCGTCCTTCGCCACCACGTACGTCGCCGTGGCTCCGGGCGGTGCGCACCCGTCGTATGCGCAGGGATATTCCCTGCGCGACAACGCGTTCTATACAGAGTGGGACGCGATCAGCAAGGACCGCGACACCTTCCTGCGCTGGATGGACGAGAACGTTATGCGCCGGGCACCGGCGGCGTGACCGCCGCATACACCTCCGACGAGATGATGACCGTCGCCGCTGCGCGCCAGCTGCACAACGGCACCGTCTGCTTCGTCGGCATCGGACTGCCGAGCACCGCGGCGACCCTCGCGCGTGTGACGAGCGCTCCCGACGTGGTGCTGATCTACGAGTCGGGAACGCTCGGCGCCAAGCCCGCGCGCCTGCCGCTGTCGATCGGCGACGGCATCCTCGCCGAGACGGCGGACGCGGTCGTGAGCGTTCCCGAGGTCTTCAACTACTGGCTGCAGCCGGGCCGGATCGACGTCGGCTTCCTCAGCGCGGCCCAGATCGACCGCTACGCCAATATCAACACCACAGTGATCGGCTCCGACTACCGCCACCCCAAGGTCCGGCTCCCGGGTGCGGGAGGCGCTCCCGAGATTGCGGCCTCCTGCCGCGAGGTGGTCGTGGTGCTGCGTCAGACCCTGCGCACGTTCGTCGATCGCGTCGACTTCATCACGTCAGTCGGCTTCGGACAGGGCCCCGGCGATCGCCAGCGTCTCGGTCTCAGCGGCTCTGGACCACGTGTGGTCATCACCGACTTCGGCATCCTGACTCCCGACCCTGAAACCTGCGAGCTCACCCTGGTGAGCGTCCACAACGGGTCGACGGCCGAGGACGCCCGGGCTGCGACCGGCTGGCCACTTGCGGTATCGCCCGACCTCGCGACCACGGACCCGCCGACGGAGGAGGAGCTCACCGTGCTCCGCCGTCTCGAGGCGACCCAGGGCGCGTGAGCGAGGACGTCTTCATCCTGGATGCGGTGCGCACGCCGATCGGTCGGCACGGCGGTGCTCTTGCGGGCGTGCGCCCCGACGATCTTGCGGCGGGGGTGATCGGAGCGCTCGTGCAGCGGAGTCCGAACCTCGACCCCGCGGAAATCGGTGACGTGGTCTTCGGGGACAACAACGGCTCGGGCGAGGACAACCGCAACGTCGCGCGCATGGCGCTGCTGCTCGCCGGCGTTCCGCCGAGTGTGCCGGGGACGACGGTTAACCGCCTCTGTGGCTCCGGCCTCGAGGCGGTGATCACCGCGAGCCGTGCGATCGCCGTGGGTGACCACTCCGTGTGCATCGCCGGCGGAGTCGAATCGATGAGCCGCGCGCCGTGGGTGATGCTCAAGCCGGAGCGCGGTTACCCGCGCACCAACGAGACCATGTGGTCGACGACGCTCGGGTGGCGCATGGTCAATCCGCGCATGCCGGGGAACTGGACGATCTCGCTCGGCGAGGGCGCGGAGCTGCTGGCATCGAAGTACTCGATCAGCCGCGAGGAACAGGACGCGTTCGCGGTGCGCAGTCATCGGCAGGCCGCCGCCGCGTGGGACGTAGGGCGCTACGCCGCCGAGGTGGTGCCGGTGGAGGGAACCGACCTCGCTCGTGACGAGTGCATCCGCCCGGACAGCACGATCGAAGCGCTTGCCAAGCTGCGTCCGGCATTCCGGCCGGACGGCACCGTGACCGCGGGAAACGCATCACCGTTCAACGACGGTGCCGCAGCGGTGCTGATCGGCGATGCCGAGGCCGCGCGGCGGGCAGGTCGCGAGCCGCTGGCGCGCATCGTCGCCCGTGCCGTCAGCGCGGTTGAGCCGCCGCTCTATGGGATCGGCCCGGTCGCCGCGGCCAACACGGCGCTCCGTCGCGCCGGCATCGCATGGAAGGATCTCGCTGTCGTCGAATTGAACGAGGCATTTGCTGCGCAGTCGCTTGCCTGCCTGCGCGACTGGCCCGACCTCGACCCGGAGAAGGTGAATCCGAACGGTGGCGCGATCGCGATCGGTCATCCCATCGGGTGCTCCGGAGCGCGGATCATCGGTTCGCTCGCGCATGAGTTGCACCGGCGGGGTGGCGGCTACGGTCTCGCCGCGATCTGCATCGGGGTGGGCCAGGGGCTCGCCGTGGTGCTGAGGGCTGAATGACGACATCGTCTCGATCCGTCCATCCGCCCAACGACTATCCGGCGTACGGATCAACAGCGCTTCGGGCGCCGAAACAGCCACTGCGTGTGCTCCCGGCGAGACTTGGCGAGCTCACCGCACCATTGCTGGCCGGCGAGACGATCGGTGCTCTCGACCACGACCTGACCCGGCAGCACGACGCCGACCCGCTCGGCGAGCGGATCAGCATCAGCGGGCGCGTCTTTGACCAGGACAGGAACCCCGTCGCCGGCGCGCTCATCGAGGTCTGGCAGGCGAACGCCGCCGGTCGCTACGCGCACCTGTCGGATCAGCACCCCGCACCGCTCGATCCCAACTTCAGCGGCGCCGGCCGCTGTCTCACCGAGGCTGACGGTGGGTACCGGTTCGTGACCATCAAGCCGGGCGCGTACCCGTGGCGCAACCATCCCAACGCTTGGCGGCCGGCGCACGTGCATTTCTCGGTGTTCACGCCCGCAATCGCGCAGCGCCTGGTCACCCAGATGTACTTTCCGGGCGACCCGCTCTTCGATCAGGACCCGATCTTCAACTCGGTGCCGGACCCGGATGCCCGACAGCGACTCGTCGCGCGGTGGTCGCTCGAGCTCACCGAACCGGAGTGGTCGCTCGGCTATGCGTGGGACATCGTGGTGGCGGGGCGTGATGCCACGCCGCTCGACGATGATGGGGCGGAATGACGCTGCCGCTCACGCCGTCGCAGACCGTCGGGCCGTTCTTTCGCATCGGGCTCTCGACCACCATCGGATCACACGTCGTCCATGAGGGAATGCCCGGGGCGGTGCGCATCTCGGGCCAGGTGTTCGACGGCGCCGGTGAACCCGTGCCGGACGCGCTCATCGAGACGTGGCAGCCGGAGGGCGCCGGGCGGTGCGCAACTGACGACGAGGGGCATTTCGCCATCGTCACCATCAAGCCGGCGCAGGACGGCGGCGCGACGGGCGCGCCGCACCTCGATGTTTCTGTCTTCGCGCGGGGACTGCTCACGCGCCTTGTGACGCGCGTGTATTTTCCCGACGAGCACGCCGCGAACGGTGCGGACCCGGTGCTCCGAACCCTCTCTCCCGACGAGTGCTCGACGCTCGTGGCGGTGCGAGAGGAAGGTGGTCTTCGATTCGACATCCACCTCCAAGGCGCGCGTGAGACTGTCTTCTTCGACCGCTGAGGGCATCGTCGATCCCCTCTTCGGCAGCGCCGCGGTGGATGCCGCGGTGAGCGATGAGGCCTGGCTCCAGGCGATGCTCGACTTCGAAGCGGCGCTGGCCGAGTCGGAAGCGGAAGCCGGGCTCGTTCCGGCACCGCTTGCGGCGGAGATTGCCGCCGCATGCCGCGCGGAATCCTTTGACATGGCGGAGATCGGACGTCGTGCTGTCGGCTCCGGCAATCCCGCGGCGCCGCTCGTGCGAGTGTTGATGAACGCCGTCTCCCCGGCGGCGCGGGAGTACGTCCATCTGGGTGCCACCAGTCAGGACGTCATCGACACAGCGCTGTCGTTGATGGCGCGGCGAGCGCTCGACGTGATCCTCGATGACCTGTCCCAGGTGTCGTCTGCCTGCGGGGACCTGATGGAGACGCACGCGCACACGCTCATGACCGCGCGGACGCTGCTGCAGCCGGCGGTCCCGACGACGCTGGGCTACAAAGCCGCCGGCTGGATGGTCAGCGTCGACGAGGCACGCGTGCTGTTGCGACGTGTGCGCTTCGAACGTCTGGCGGTGCAGTTCGGCGGCGCGGCGGGAACGCTCGCGTCACTGAAGGGTGCAGGCGTCGACGTCGCGCGACGTCTCGCCACGCGCCTCGGGCTCGGAGATCCCGCGCTCCCGTGGCACACGGATCGCACCCGCATCGCCGAGCTCGCGGCCGCGCTCGGAACCGCCGTTGGCGTCCTCGGCAAGTTCGCCCGCGACGTCACTCTGCTCGCCCAATCCGAAGTTGCCGAGGCGGAAGAATCGGAGCCGGGGACGTCGTCGACGTTGCCACAGAAGCGAAACCCGGTACGGGCCGTGCTCATCCTGGCGGCGGCGGCGCGCGCACCCGGGCTGGTCGGGACGCTGTTCAGCACAATGGTGCAGGAGCACGAGCGCGCCACGGGAGCGTGGCACGCGGAGTGGGATGCCATCCGCGACCTGCTCCGCATCACGGGCGGCGCAAGTCATCACGCGGCGGCGTTGCTGAGCTCGCTGCAGGTCGAGCCGGCACGCATGGCTGAGAACCTCGATGCTGACGGCGGCCTGGCGATGGCGGAGCATCTCGCGCTTGAGCTCTCGCGACGCGTGGAACGCGCCACAGCACGCGACATCGTGCGCCGCTGCAGCGAGGAGTCCATCGAGCGTCATATTCGTTTTGCAGAGGTCGTCCGCGACGATGCCGAGGTGCGTAAGCACCTCTCCGACGAGCAGCTCACCGCGGCGCTCGATCCTGCCGGCTATCTCGGGTCGATCGATGAGCTCATCCGCCGCGCGGCAGAGGCGCACAGCGACGCCGGTGTGCAGCGATGAGCGTCGAGGTCGCGTTTTCGTGGATCGGAGATCGTGAGAGGCCGGTGCTGGTGATGAGCAGCGCGCTCGGCACGTCGCGCGCGGTGTGGGACAGCCAGCATTCGCTCGGCGACCAGTACTCGCTGCTGCTGTACGACCATCGCGGTCTGGGCGAATCGCCTGCACCACCAGGGCCGTACAGCGTCGCCGAGCTCGGCTCGGACGTCATTGCCCTGCTCGACAAGCTCGGTCTCACGTCGGTGGCTTTCTGCGGACTCTCGCTGGGGGGGCTGGTGGGACTCTGGCTCGCGGCACATCATCCGTCGCGCATCAGCACGCTCATCGCGATGGCCTCGCTCTCACGCCTTCAGCCGGCGGATCGATATGTCGAGCGCGCTGCCGCAGTCCGAGCGGACGGCATCGAGCCGGTTGCGTCAGGCGTTGCTGCCCGCTGGTTCACGCCGCACTTCGCCCAGGAGCATCCGTCGACGCTGCGGCGATTCACGGATGCGCTGGCGGGCATGAGCGCCGAAGGCTACGCGAGTTGCTGCGAGGCGATCGCGACCTGTGACCTGCGCACTCATATACGCAAGATCCATGCGCGAACGCTGATCATCGCCGGCGCTGACGATCCGGTCGTCCCAGCCGCGAGCGCGATCATGTTCGGCGCGTCGCTCCGCGATGGGAGCGTGGCGGTGGTTCCCGATGCGGCGCACCTGATGAACGTCGAGCAGCCGGAGATCGTCAATCGACTGGTGCTCCAGCATCTCGAAGAACCCGATGGAGGAGTGGTGTGAGCGACGACATTCGAGAGCAGGGGATGACCACTCGGCGCGAGGTTCTCGGCGACGAGCACGTGGACCGCGCCATGACGGGTGCCGACGCGTTCACCACCGACTTTCAGGAGTTCATCACGCGCTCCGTCTGGGGGGAGATCTGGTCGCGCCCAGGGCTCGACCGGCGCACGCGCAGCTGCATCACCATCGCCATGCTGGCCGCTCAGGGCATGGAGCACGAGCTCGCGCTCCACCTGCGTGCCGCGCGGCGCAACGGTATCAGCGTCGACGAGATCAAGGAAGTCCTGCTTCAGGTTGCGGCGTACGCGGGTGTCCCGCGGGCAAACCGCGCGTTCAGCATCGCTCGAGACGTGCTGTCCGAGCCCGAGTCGACCACGGAACCGACGTGACCGACATCGATCAACCGCCGGTCGCGCGCGTCGATCGCGGCATCGGCACCGACTTCGTGCAGTCGCTGGAGCGCGGGCTCGCGGTCATCCGTGCCTTCGACGCGGAACACCCGGAGCTCACGCTCAGTGAGGTCGCGCGCGCGGCGGGGTTGACACGCGCATCGGCTCGGCGATTCCTGCGCACGCTGTCCGAACTCGGCTACGTGCGCAGCAATGGACGGCTCTTCGCGCTGCGTCCGCGCGTGCTGGAGCTCGGCTATGCGTACCTCTCCAGTCTCAGCCTGCACGAGGTGGCCCAGCCGCATCTCGAACGGCTCGTGGGCATCCTTCGAGAATCGTCGTCGATCTCGGTGCTCGATGCCGATGACGTCGTCTACGTCGCCCGCGTGCCCACACGCAGGATCATGACGATCACCATCAGCGTCGGCACCCGGTTCCCGGCATATGCGACATCGATGGGGCGTGTCCTCCTTGCCGGTCAGAGTGATGACTGGCTCGACGGGTATTTCGCGACAGTCGAGCTGCGGCGGCTTACCGCCCGTACTGTCACCGACGTCCCGGCGTTGCGCGCGGAGCTCCTCCTGGTGCGCGACCAGGGGTGGGCGTTCGTCGACGAGGAGCTGGAGGAGGGGCTGCGGGCCATCGCCGCACCGATCAATGACTCGTCGGGACGGGTGATCGCCGCGGTCAACGTCTCGTCACCGGTGAGCCGTGGGAGCGCCGACTTGGTGCGTGGCGAGTTCCTGCCGCACCTGCTTGCCGCCGCACGTGGGATCGAGGAGGATCTGAGTCACAGCGCGAGCGGGTCGCGCTGAGCAGCGCATACCTGGGGACCTGACCATGCCTGTCACGCACGTCGGCGGCATCGACATGTACTACGAGCTGCACGGGGCCGGTGAACCGCTCGTGTTGATCGGCGGACTGGGCAGTGACATCTCGCGATGGGCCTCGATCACGGACTGGTGTGCCCAGACGCACCACGTGCTCGCTTTCGACAACCGCGGCGCGGGCCGCACCGACAAGCCGGATGCCCCGTACACGATCCCGATGATGGCCAACGACACCGATGGGCTCATGGAGACGGTCGGCATGTCACACGCAACGATCCTTGGCATCTCGATGGGTGGCCGGGTGGCTCTGGACCTCGCGCTCGAGCACCCGAATCGCGTCGCGCGACTCATCCTCGTGAGCACCATGGCGTCGGCGAGACCGCTCACGTCCATGACGCGCATGGAGATGCTCGGCGCCTTGTCAAACCTGATATTCCGAGGCAAGCATCCGCAGCCCCGCTACGCGTTCGAGCGGCAGCGTGAAGCGTCGCGGTCCTACGATTGTGTGGAGCGCCTGAGTGAGATCCGCGTCCCGACGACCATCCTGCACGGACGCAGAGACAAGATTGCCCCGCTGCGTGAGGCCGAGCGGATGCGGCGGGAGATCACCGGATCGACCCTGGTGACATTCAGCCGCGGGCACCTCTTCTTCATGCGCGAGCGCAAGTGGTTCTTCGACAGCGTGACCACCGCGATGCAGGCGGACTGATCGGGCTCAGCCCGGCCGCCAGCGGCTGTGGCGTGTCCGCGCCGCACCCTCGCGGATGAGCTGGAGCCTGGGTTTCGGACCGTCGGTGCGACCGCCCTGGGGCTTGCGGCTGCCGGCCTTGAATGGATCAGGCCATTCGGCACCAGGTCCGAAGTAGCCCTGGTCGGCCGCTGCGTGCAGCGTCCACTGCGGATCGTAGAGGTGCGCGCGAGCGAGCGCGCAGAGGTCGGCCCGGCCCGCGAGGACCAGTGAGTTCACGTCGTCGTACGACGAGATCACGCCCACCGCGATGGTCGCGATGCGGACCTCGTTGCGAATGCGATCCGCGTACGGCGTCTGGTACGAACGGCCGAACGCCGGCTGCTCATCCTTGGTCACCTGGCCCGTCGACACGTCGATGGCATCGGCGCCGTGCTCCGCAAACGCGCGGGCGATCGCAACGGCATCGTCGCCATCGTTGCCGCCGGGGTACCAGTCGGTGGCGGAGATGCGCACCGTCATCGGCTTGTGCGCCGGCCACACCGCGCGCGCCGCGTCAAAGACCTCGAGTGGGAAACGCATGCGGTTGTCGAGCGAACCGCCGTACGCGTCGGATCGTTGATTCGAGATCGGCGAGATGAAGCTCGAGAGGAGATACCCGTGTGCGCAGTGCAGCTCGAGGAGATCGAACCCGGCGCGCTCACCGGCCTCCGCCGCACGGACGAACTCCTCGCGGATCTGCGCCATCTCGTTGCCGGTAAGCTCGTGCGGGACCTGGTTGGCGGGTGAATATCGAATCGGTGAGGGCGCCACGACCTCCCAGTTGTCCTCCGGCAGCGGCTCGTCCGTGCCCTCCCACATCAGCCGCGTCGACCCCTTGCGCCCGGAGTGCCCGAGCTGGAGCCCGACGCGCGCGCTGGTTCGGTCGTGCACGAAGTCAACGATTCGCCTCCAGCCGGACTCGTGCTCGGGTGCGTACATCCCGGCGCAGCCCGGCGTGATCCTACCTGTCTCGGAGACGCAGACCATCTCGGTCATCACCAGCGCCGCTCCGCCGAGTGCCTTGCTCCCGGTGTTCACGAGATGAAAATCGTTGGGCATGCCATCGACTGCCGAGTACATGTCCATCGCCGACACGATGACCCGGTTCTTCAGCTCGAGGTCACGCAGCCGGAAGGGCTCGAACATCGGTGGTGTCACCGTTTCGGCGTCGCGTGGCTGGAGTGCGTCGACCTGGCTCGCGAACCAGGCATCGACGTCACGCACGAATTCCGGGTCGCGGAGACGCAGGTTGTCATATGTGACCCGGCGGCTCCGGGTCAGGATGTTGAACGCGAACTGCATCGGTTCCTGGTGGACGTACTGGCCGAGATTCTCGAACCATTCGAGGCTCGCCTGGGCAGCGCGTTGTGTCGACACCACAATGGGTTTCCGCTCCGCCTCGTACGCATCGAGCGCGACGGCGACGCTCTGGTTCTCGTGCAGGCACGCGGCAAGCGCAAGTGCGTCCTCCATGGCGAGCTTCGTGCCGGACCCGATCGAGAAATGCGCGGTGTGCGCGGCGTCACCGAGGATCACGACGTTGCCGTGATGCCAGCACTCGTTGCGCACCGTGGTGAAGCTGATCCAGTTCGAGTTGTTCGCATATATCGCGTGATCACCGAGGATCGGAGCGAACAGCGTGCGGATCTCGGCGATGCTCGCGACATCGCTCTCGCCGGGAGCGAGTCCGCGGTGATCAAGCGCTTCGAACCCGGCGTTGCGCCAGACCTCGTCGTTCATCTCCACGATGAACGTGCTCCCCGCGGCGTCATACGGGTATCCGTGGATCTGCATGATCCCCTGCGGCGTCTCGACGATGTAGAACTTGAAGGCGTCGAACACGAGGTCGGTCCCGAGCCACATGAACTTGCAGCGGCGCACATCGAGGCTCGGGCGAAACGTCTCCGCGTACCGGCTCCGTATCGTCGAGTTGACGCCATCGGCGCCCACCACGAGGTCGTGCGTCTGAGCAAGCGCGCCGGCGTCGGGAGCCTCGGTGTTGAATCGCAGCGTTACCCCGAGCTCGAGACAGCGGCCCTGCAGGATCTGGAGCAGGCGTTTACGGCTCATCGCGGCGAAACCGTGACCACCCGATGTGATCACCCGTCCTCGGTAATGGATATCGATGTCATCCCACCTGGCGAACTCACGCGACATCGCCTCATGGATCGCCGGGTCGGCGTGCTCGATGCCCCCGAGCGTCTCGTCGGAGAAGACGACGCCAAAGCCGAAGGTGTCGTCGTCCGAGTTGCGTTCCCAGACCGTGATCTCGTGCCCTGGATCGAGCTGTTTGGTGAGCGCCGCGAAGTACAGTCCGCCCGGCCCGCCCCCGACAACCGCAATTCGCATGTGAGTCTGGGCGCAACTGTAAAGTGTGGAACGTCGTGAATGTGGCGTCCTCAGCATGCCTGCATCGATCTACTTCGCCGATCTGACCTCGCCGCGCGCGAGGGCGCTGCTCGACAGCGGCCCGGTGCCGGTGCTGCTCCTGCCCGTCGGCGCGGTGGAGCCGCACGGTCCGCACGCGCCGCTGGGCACCGACTCGGTCATCTCCGCTGCGATCTGCAAACACGCGGCCTTGTCGCTCGGCGACGACCCCACCGTGCGTGCATTCGTGCTTCCCGAGATCGCCTACGGCGTCACCAGGTATTCGGCGGCGTTCACCGGCGCGATCACGATCAGCGAGGGCACGCTGCACGCGATGGTCGTCGAGGTCTGCGCGTCGCTGCGCGCCCAGGGCTTCGGTCACCTGGTGATCGTCAACAGTCACTTCGAGCCGGCCCACGTCGCCACGCTGCGAAAGGCTGCCGAGGACGCGGGGGTGGGATTCCTCGACGTCACCCGACGGGCAGTTGCCGAGCAGCTGACCGCGGAGTTCCAGCGGGGGGCTGCCCACGCGGGGCGTTATGAGACCTCCCTGGTGCTCTCGAGCCGCCCCGAGCTGGTGGAGGCGGAGACCATGCGTCGCCTGCCCGCCTATGAGCTGGACATGCCAGCCGCGATGGCGGCCGGGCAGACGGATTTCCTCGCCATGGGCATGGACCGCGCCTACTGCGGCGCGCCGGCCGAGGCGACCGCCGCCGAGGGTGAGGAGACACTGGCGACGCTGAGCCGCCTCCTGGTGGACCTCATCCGCGAGCGGGTCCAGGCCACGATCCGGACGTGAGCGCCGTCGGTGAGCGGTCGAGGCTGAACCTGGCCACCGCGTTCCTTGACCGCAACGTTGCCGAGGGGCGGGGACAGCGAACCGCGCTCACCGGTCCCGCGGGCAGTTGCACCTACGCCGAGCTCGCCGATCTCAGCAACCGGATCGGCAACGCGCTCCTCGAGCTCGGCGTCAGGCCGCAGGAGCGGGTGCTCCTTGCTCTCACCGATTCCATCGAGTTCGTTGCCACCTGGTACGCGGTCCAGAAGATCGGGGCCGTGACCGCCGAGGTGTACACGTTCCTCCAGCCGAAGGACTACGCCTACTACCTCGACTACACGGCCGCGACGGTCGTCGTCGTGGACGGGGTCACGCTCGAGCGCGTGCGGGAGGCATGGCTTGGAAGCCGTGCACGACCGACTCTGTTGATCGTCGGCGCTCGCGACGCGGAGCTGCGCGATGGCGAGGTCGCATTCGATGCCGTGGTCTCGCGCCAGCCGGCAGTTCTCGAGGCTGCGCCCGCGACGCCGGGCGACATCGCGATCTGGAAGTTCACCACCGGCAGCACGGGCAAGCCGAAGGCCTGTGTGCACACGGCTCGGAGCCCGCTCTTCAGCTATGAGGCCTACGCGCGCGGTGTGCTCGACATCCGTGCCGGCGACGTCGTGCTCCCTGTGCCCAAGCTGTTCTTCGGGTATGCGCGCGATCTCGCCGCGATGTTTCCCTTCGGCGTCGGCGCCACCGGGGTGATCTTCGCGGAGCGCACCACGCCCGAGCTGCTCTTCGAGCTGATCGCGACGCACCGGCCGTCGATCCTCGTCAACGTGCCCACGATGATGCAGGCGATGCTCGATCACCCGAGCGCCGCGACCCAGGACCTGAGCTGCCTCCGCCTCTGCACGTCCGCCGGCGAGGCACTCCCCGAGCCGCTCCATCACCGCTGGGACGATGCGTTCGGCGTCGAGGTGCTCGACGGCATCGGATCCTCGGAGGCGTACCACATCTACATCTCCAACCGGCCCGGTCGCGTCCGCCCGGGAAGCATCGGAGAGGTCGTTCCCGGGTACGAGGGCCTGGTGGTCGACGATGATGGCCGTCCACTCCCCGACGGGGAGACCGGCCGGCTCTGGATTCGTGGGGAGAGCGCAGCGCTGATGTACTGGGAGGACGCCGAGGCATCGGCGGGCACCTTCGCCGATGGGCTCGTGATGAGCGGCGACCTCGTGGAGCGCGATGCAACCGGTTTCTTCGCATACCGCGGACGAGCTGACGACCTGCTCAAGGTCGGTGGCATCTGGGTGGCGCCCGCGGAGATCGAGCGCTGCCTCGCGGGCCATCCAGGCGTGGTCGAGTGCGCGGTGGTCGCGGCCGAGCGCGACGGGCTCACGTTCGGCCTGGCCTGGGTGGTGTTGTCGGCAAGCTCGGCGGTCACTCCTGAGGAGTTGCGGGCTTTCGTGCGCGAGCGTCTCTCGCCGCACAAGGTCCCGCGCGAGGTGCGCGTCGTCGCCGGGCTCCCCCGTACCGGCTCGGGCAAGGTCGATCGCAGCGCCCTGCGCGGGCTCGCGCCCGCTGGCGAGATCGGAGGCGGTCAGGGTTGACTCGATTCCGGGCATCCGCCGGGTTCACCGAAAGCTGGCAGCACTTCGACTTCGGCATCGCCGACGGCGTGGCCACGGTCAGGCTGGCGCGTCCCGAGAAGCTCGGTGCCCTGACCTTCGACGTCTACGCGGACCTCCGCGACCTGCTCACCGAACTGCCTCACCGTGGCGACGCCCGGGTCGTGGTGATCACCGGATCCGGCCGGGGGTTCTGCTCGGGCGGTGACGTCGTCGAGATCATCGGCGCCCTGCAGTCGATGCAGGCCGCTGACCTGCTCGAGTTCACGCGCATGACCGGATCGGTCGTCCGGGCGCTTCGCGAGTGCCCGCTCCCGGTGATCGCCGCGGTCAACGGCATCGCCGCAGGCGCCGGTGCGGTGATCGCGCTCGCCGCGGACATCCGTCTCCTGGCGCGATCCGCGCGCTTCGCCTTCCTGTTCACCAAGGTCGGCCTGGCGGGCGCGGACATGGGCTCCGCATACCTGTTGCCGCGGGTGATCGGCTTCGGACGCGCCAGCGAGCTGCTCCTGCTCGGAGACACCGTCGGTGCCGACCGCGCCCTCGAGATCGGGCTGGCGACCGCCGTCGTGGACGACGACGAGCTCCCGGAGGCTGCGATGACCATGGCTCGGCGGCTTGCCGACGGGCCGGCGCTCGCCTACTCCACGACCAAGGTGCTGCTCACCCGAGAGCTCGACATGGGCTTGAGCGGCTCGCTCGAGCTGGACGCCATGACCCAGGCGCTGCTCATGGGCAGCCACGACCATGCTGAATACCACCGCGCCTGGACCGAGGGGCGGGCCCCCGTCTGGGAGGGCCGATGAGCCACGCCGAGCACGAGATCGTCACCGCGGCCGATCTCCCGGCCCCGATCGGCTACGCGCACGCGGTGATCGCCGCGCCCGGCCGGACCGTCTACCTCGGTGGTCAGACCGCTCAGGCCGCAGACGGAGCGATCTTCGGCACGACCATCGTCGAGCAGTTCGACCTTGCCGCGCGCAACCTCGTTGCCGCGCTCCAGGCGGCCGGGGGACAGCCGGACGACCTCGTCTCGCTGCAGATCTTCGTGACCGACATCGCGGCATACCGCGCTTCGATGAAAGAGCTGGGAAGTGTCTGGCGCACCCATTTCAGGCGCCGCTACCCCGCCATGGCAGCGATCGGGGTCGCGGAGCTCTTCGACCCGACCGCCATGGTCGAGCTCGTCGGTGTCGCCGTGATCCCGTGAGCGCGACCTACGCGCACCTGACCGCAGCCCATCGCGACCTGCTTGCCCGGAGCGAGACCCTGGCTCGAAATGTGCTGGCGCCGATCGCGCACGCCGGTGACCCCGGCCGGGTCAACCGCGACCTGGTCGCCGCCCTCTCCACGCACGGCCTCGTTCCCGAGGTGCTCGAACGCGGCCGCGAGGTCCCTGCGCTGACCCTCTGCCTGGTTCGCGAGGGCCTGGCGCGGTATTCGACCGCAGCGGAGACCGCCTTTGCCCTGCAGGGACTCGGCGCCCATCCGATCCTGGTGGCCGGTCGCCCGGAGGTGGTCGACCGCTGGATCCCCAGGGTCGCCTCGGGTGAAGCCGTCGCCGCCTTCGCCCTCACCGAGCCGGACGCGGGGTCAGACGTTGCCGCCCTGACGCTGTCCGCCGAGCGCGACGGCGACGGCTTCCGCCTCACCGGCGAGAAGGTGTTCATCTCCAATGCGCCGGACGCGGACATCTACACGGTCTTTGCGCGCACCACGCCGGGAGCGGGCGCCAGGGGCATCACGGCGTTCGCGGTTCCTCGGGACAGTCCGGGGCTCTCCGGTGAAGCGATCCCGTTTGTCGCCGACCACCCGATCGGACGGCTCCACTTCGACGGCGTTGCCCTGCCCGCCGAGAACGTGATCGGCGAGGTCGACCACGGGTTCGGGGTCGCGATGCGAACTCTCGACCTGTTCCGTCCCAGCGTCGGCGCGTGCGCCGTGGGGATGGCCCAGGCTGCGCTCGACGCAGCGGTAGCCCACGCAGCCGAACGCCAGGCATTCGGCAAGCCGCTCTCAGCGCTGCAGGGCGTGACCCATCCGCTTGCAGACGTGGCGACCCGCGTCCAGGCCTCGCGGCTCCTGGTCCATTCGGCGGCGGCCGCGCATGACGCCGGTATCACCCCGAACACCGAGGCTGCGGCAATGGCGAAGCTCTTCGCCACCGAGAGCGCGATGTTCGCCATCGACGTGGCGATCCAGGTGCACGGCGCACGCGCTCTCGAACGCGGACACCTCCTCGAGCACCTCTACCGCGACGTGCGCGGGACCCGTATCTACGAAGGGGCTTCTGAGGTGCAGCGCGAGATCATCGCGCGTCAACTGTTCCGCCGGGCCGGTCGCGGATCATGAGGATCGACTCAACCCGCTGACCGTCGCGGAGGTCGGTGTCGAGGAACGGCTCGCCGGAGGCGCGCATGCCGGCGCGGCGGTATGCGGCGTGGGAGCGCGCGTTGGTTGCCTCGGTGATGAGCGCCACGGCCGTCGCCGACTCCTCGGCGAAGAGATGGTCGGAGAGCAGCCGGACCGCTCGCGACCCGATCCGCCGGCCCGCGAGGCCACTGTCGCCGATGAAGATGTCGAGACCCCAGGATCCCTTCGGCAGGCGCAGCCCGATCTCGGCCAGGTATGCCGCCTCGGTATCCCAGGGATAGAACTGGATGAACCCGACTGGGTCCCCGGCAAGCTCGATGATGCAGAAGGTGGCCTGCCCGTCCCCGTCTTCGCCCGGTCCGAGCTCCTCGATGGCGGCCTCGAGGGTGAGCGGCGGGTCGTCCGGGTCCCACCACTCCCTGACGTACGGACTGTTCCGCCAGGTAACGATGCGGCTGTACTCCTCGGGCTGATCTCGCAGCCGCCGGACCACCAGGTCCGCGTCGGAGGCGATGACGTCCTTCATCCGAGCAAGTATCGAGTCACTCGCGAAGCGGGTGCGGGGCGTGACCGCTGCATACGATCCCGGGTATGCGCGTACTGGTTGTCGAGGACGAGCCGGAAGTCGCCGGAAGCCTCGCACGCGGCCTGGCGGAGGCCGGCATCTCGGTCGACGTCGCCCTGAGCGGCGAGGAAGGCCTCGAAACCCTCCGATCCGGGCTCGCCTACGACGTGGCCGTGCTCGACGTGATGCTTGGCGGCGATCTCGACGGCATCGGTCTCTGCCGCCATCTCCGCATCCAGGGAGCGCCGACGGCCATCCTCATGCTCACCGCCCGTGACGACGTCAAGGACCGCCTGGCCGGCTTCGACGCGGGCGCCGACGACTACCTGGCCAAGCCGTTCCACTTCGAGGAGGTCCTCGCCCGCGTGCGAGCCTTGAGCCGCCGGCGGATCGCGCCCCAGCTCGAGGTCCTCTCGGCGGGCAACCTCAGCATGGACAGCGCTGCCCGCCAGGTGATGGTGGACGGCGACGTCGTGCCAACCACACGCCGTGAGTACGAGATCCTCGAACTCTTCCTGCGCCACCCCGCTCAGGTGCTGAGCAAGGAGCAGATCCATGACGCGGTCTGGGGCGACGCCCAGACGGTCGAATCAGGTCTGGTTGAGGTCTACGCCGGGAAGGTTCGCCGCAAGCTGCATGACGCTCGCGCCTCGGTGCTCATCGAGACGTGCCGTGGTATCGGTTACCGGCTGATCAGTGGCGAGGCCGCAGCGCTGTAATGGGTACTGTCGTCAGGCGCCGCGACTCTTTCAGCCCGCGCCAGCCGGCTCCGCTGGTCGGCGTGGTCACGGTCTTCCTCGGCTGCGTGGCAATGCTCGCCCTGGTGCTGGTCGTCGAGATCGCGGTTCCGAACAACCCGACCCTCGGCGGCATCCTGCTCCTCGCGGTGCTGTTTGCCACGTGGCTGTTGCCCACCCCGTATGCCGCGGCCATCACCGCCGCCGCCGTCGGCATCACGCTGATCACGGCGCTCACCGGAGTGATTGACCCGCTCACCGCCAAGTTCCAGTTCGTCGCAGTGGTGGTGACCGCGTGCCTCAGTGAGCTGACCGTCCGGTCGCTGATGGCCCGAGACCAAGCCCAGATGGCGACCGCCGACCAGCTGCGCAGGTTCACCGCGGATGCCGCCCACGAGTTGCGCAACCCGCTCTCCGCGCTCCAGAGCGACCTCGAGATCACGCTGCTGCAGCCGCGGACGCCCGACGAGCTCACCGCCACCGTGCGCCTTGCCCTCAAGAACACCCAACGGCTCGTGAAGATCTCCGAGTCCCTCCTAACCCTGTCGCGGGGCGACGCCGGAGGCCTCATGACCTCGATCGCGCGGGTCGACATCAGTGACGTGCTCGAGGAGGCGTTCGCTCGCTGGGAAGGGCATGCAACGGCGCTGGGCGTCGAGATGACCGAGGCGCTGGACTGCGAAGGCGTGGTTGAGGGTGACTCGCTGCTGCTCGGGCGTCTTTTTGACAATCTCATCGAAAACGCGCTCGGCTACACGCCGAAGGGTGGGAGTGTAACGATCGCGCTGGCGCCGGCTCCGCCCGCTTCGTGCGTCATCACCATCACCGATACCGGGTGCGGGGTTCCTGATTCGGTGCGTCCCGTGATCTTTGAGCGGTTCTCACGAGGGGATGCGTCGCGATCCCGCAAGACGGGCGGCGCCGGACTCGGGCTCGCCATCTGTGCCGCGATCGTCTCCGCCCACAAAGGCACCATCACACTCGATGACGAATACGTCGGTGGAACGCGAATCGTTGTGCGACTTCCTGTTACCAGGCTTTCCGGAAGGGTTTGAGATGCGTGCTCACTCTGAATGTATCGCCTCGCCATGTCGGGGGACCGCAATTATTCGGAGAGATGCAATGGGCAACAGGGTTTTGGAGGTCGGAGAACGGATCCGAGAGCTGGGAGAGAGGCTCCAGAACAACGAGGACGGCCAGGGCATGGTCGAATACGCGCTGATCCTCGTCCTCATCTCGATCGTCGTCATCGTCATCCTTACCACGCTGGGCAAGACCGTGAATAACGTCTTCTCCAACGTGAGCCACGGCCTGTCGAGCTAATCCCCAACTAGTCCCCCAACTAGTCTCGCCCGCGGGCTGCCGGACCGGACAAGGCCTGGCAGCCCGCCGTCATGTCAGGCGGCGTGCACAGCTCCGGCGACGGGCTTGGGACGCGCGCGTGGCAGCAGCATCGACAGGATGCCGGTCAGCGCCCAGAAGCCGACGTTGAAGAACAGGATCCGCTCGACCGAGGTCACGAAGTCGCGGCCCAGGGCCGACTGCGCGGCACTCGCGAAGGCGGTCCCCACCGGACCTGACTCTTTCTGCGTGCACCCGGGGATCGGTGCCGTGGGGTCACTCGCCGATGCCTCCTTCTTGAAGCACACGGTGAAGTGCGAAATGTCGCCCTGCGCTTCGGGCGGCGCAACGTTGGCGGCCGCAAGCTGGGTCTGCAACTGCGGAGTCACGGTGTTGATGGCGGCCGGTGCGCGGCTCGACAGGAGACCGAAAAACACCACGCCCACCACCGCGACGCCGATGGCACCACCGAGCTGCTGGAAGGTCGTGAGCACGCCGGACGCCGACCCGGCATCCCTTCCTGGGACGCCCGCCAGGATGATGTTGAGCAGCGGCGCGATGACTGTCCCGAGCCCCAGTCCGCTGACCACGAATGCAGGGATGAGGACCCAGCCGGTGACGCCTGTCCCTGCGAGATGCAGGGTCGCGATGATGCCCAGCATGCCGACCACCAGCAGTACCGAGCCGATCGCGATCGTGTACTTTCCGAGGCGCGGGGCGACCCGCGTCGACATCGCGGAAGCGACAGCGGATGCGAGGCTCCACGGGATCGTGGTCAGGCCGGCGTTGAGCGCGCTGAATCCCAGGCCGACCTGGAGCATCAGGCTGAAGGTGAAGAAGAACGCGGGAATCCCGGCGATGAAGATTGCGGAGATGGCCACGCCGACGCTGAACGATCGGATCCGGAACAGTGAGAGCTGCACCAGCGGGAACCGGGTCGACGGCAGTGATCGCTCGTACAGGATGAAGAGCACAAGCATCAACGGGCTGATGGCCATGCAGATGAAGGTCCAGGCAGGCCAGCCGGCGACCTGTCCCTCGACGAGCGGGTAGACGAGCAGCAGGATGCCCGCCGTGGAAAGCACAAAGCCGCCCATGTCGAGACGCGTGGCGTTGGGTGCGCGCGACTCGGTGATCAAGCGGGTGGCGGCAATCAGCGCGGCGATCCCGATGGGGAGGTTCACCAGGAAGATCCAGCGCCATGATCCACCGGTGATGTCGTTGCGGATGATCAATCCGCCCACGAGCGGGCCGGTGATCGTGGCGATCCCGATCACCGCGCCGACAAAGCCGAAGACGCGAGCGCGTTCCTGCGGTGGGAAGGTCACCTGGATCACCGAGAGCACCTGCGGATACATCATCGCCGCCATGGCACCCTGGAGCACCCGGGAGAGGTCGAGCATGATTGCGCTCTGGGCAAGCCCGCAGAGTGCGGAGGCGATCACGAAGCCGGACATCCCGATGATGAACAGCCGCTTTCTGCCAAAGATGTCACCAAGTCGACCGCCGGTGATGAGGAGCACCGCGTAGGCGAGGCCGTAGCCGGCGACGACGAACTGGATGTCGGCGTTGTTGGCCGCGAGGTTCGAGCGGATTGCAGGGATCGCCACGTTGACGATGGAAACGTCGAGCAGCACCATGAACAGCCCCGTCATCACGCTCGCCAAGGCGAGCCAGCGGCGCGGATCGAGTTCGCTCGCCGGCGGAGCAGGAGTGGCGGGCTGCGTCCCCGAGCCGGGCGGAGAAGCAGCCTCAGTGGTCTCGGTCATTCAGGCGTGCCTCCCACGATCGCGCATCAGGTCCGTCATCACATGCCCGCAAGTGCGGACGACCATCTTGCCAGAGTCCCGATCGACGGGCGCGGCAGATC
Source organism: Candidatus Dormiibacterota bacterium (assembly GCA_003132525.1). GTDB lineage: Bacteria > Chloroflexota > Dormibacteria > Aeolococcales > Aeolococcaceae > Palsa-851. The sequence goes on from PKXZ01000039.1 coordinate 39,214, forward strand.
TGACAGGTCCTGTCCCAGCGGCTGCAGATCAGACCAGGTTATCTCCCCGCAAGGGGCCCGTTCAGCGCGGTATGCACGATGCCCACGGCCAGCACCGCGAACATGGTGGCGACGTGATTGCGCCGGATCCTGCGGCGAGCGTCGCGCTTCGCGCCGGACAGACCGCTGCCCGCGAACGCCGTCAGGACGAGCAGGCCCACGGCCGCGGCGCCGGCCCAGATGCCGATCTCCTCGCCTGCCGGAAGCGCGGTGCGGGTCACCGATGAGAGGCAGTGGGCGGCGCCCGCGACGGTTGCCACCGCGCCCAGCCAGTTGTGGGCTCGGAACCACCCCATGGAGAAGCTCCGTCCCGCGGAGAGCCGCCAGCGGTTCACCAGCGATGACGCGATGGCCACGCCGAAGAGCCCTGCAGCGATCCAACCCGTGAGCGTGTCGATCGCACTCATCGAAGATGGCGTGAGTCGCGACTCGGTGCCCGGTCTCTATCCTCGTGCGTCATGGAGATGCAGTATCGGCACCTGGGCCGCTCGGGGCTCCAGGTCAGCGTTCTGTCCTTTGGGTCGTGGGTGAGCTTTGGGCCGCAGCTCGCGGGGAGCAGCGCTCGCGACTGCCTCGCGGCCGCATACGAGGCGGGAGTCAACTTCTTCGACAACGCCGAGGTCTACGCAGGTGGACGATCGGAATCAATCATGGGCGAGGCGATCGCGGAGCTCGGCTGGCCGCGGCACACCTACGTCATCTCCAGCAAGTTCTACTGGGGAATCGAGGAATCGGTCAACACACGCAACACCCTCAATCGCAAGTACCTGCTCCATGCCGTCGACGGGTCGCTGCGCCGCCTTGGGCTGGATTTCCTCGACCTGATCTTCTGCCACCGCGCGGATCCCGACACGCCGATCGAGGAGACCGTCCGCGCGATGCACGACATCATCAGCTCCGGTCGAGCCCTGTACTGGGGCACATCCGAATGGAGCGCCGACGCGATCCTCGAAGCGTGGGAGATCGCTGATCGGCATCACCTGCACAAGCCGGTGATGGAGCAGCCGCAGTACAACCTGTTCGAGCGTGACAAGGTCGAGCGTGAATTCGCTCCGCTCTACGACAAGATCGGGCTCGGCCTGACCACCTGGAGCCCGCTCGCGTCCGGCCTGCTCACGGGTAAGTACGTCGACGGTGTCCCGGACGGAAGCCGCGCCACGCTCCCCGGGTATGGATGGCTCAAGGCGGACGTCACCGACGCCGACGCCAACGGGAAGGTGCGCGAGCTCAGTGCGATCGCCAGCGAACTTGGAGTGTCTCCCGCCCAACTCTCCATCGCCTGGTGCGCGTCCAACCCGCATGTGTCGACGGTGATCACCGGCGCGAGTCGCGTCGAGCAGGTCCGCGAGAATCTCGGCGCGCTCGATGTGCTGGACAAGCTCACCCCCGAGGTCCTCGGGCGCATCAACGCGATCTTCTGAGCGTCAGCCTGACGCGGCGACGCGGTAGACGATCCCTGCACCCCAGTCGCCGACATAGATGGCGTTGTCGGGGCCGAGGATCACCGGGACCGGGCTCTTGAGTCCGGTGATGAACTTGACAACGGTTCCCGTGTATCCAGTACCCACGTGCGTGAGGGTCACCGCGTCGACGACACCCTTTGCCCACTCCGCCACCAGCGCCTTGGTTCCGACAGCGGGACCGAGCTGGCCGGTGACGATGGCGACGCCGCTCACCGCCGCGTGCTTGTCCAGCACGGCGACCGGAGCAGGGACGCCGGCGCATACGCTGCTGCCCTGCCCGTAGCAGGCGGGGAATCCCCATGACTGGCCCTCGCGCACCACGGCGAGCCAGTCGCCCGGGGTTCGCGCTCCGAGGTCGTCGCGCTGGTTCATGGTTACGAACAGGTCGTCGGTCCCGGGGTAGAACTCGAGCCCCACCGGCGCGCGGATCCTGGTGGCGAACTCGGTGAGACCGGATCCGTCGGGCAGGAAGGACACGATCGAGCCCGACACGGCCAGCACCGGTGTGCAGTGATCGCACGGAGCGGTGATCCCCATAAGCATCCTGCCGTCCGGCGCCAGCACGAGCTCGTTGACCTCACCAGAGCCGGCCGGAAGGATCAGCACGGTCCGGTGGGCCAGGAAGCGCGTCCCGTTGAAGTCGCTGTACGCGTCGACCCGGCTCGTCGACGCGACGTACAGCGAGCCCGCGTACCAGAGCAACCCGAGCGGCGTGCGCAGACCGGTGATCACCTCAACAGGCGTTGCCCCCGCGTCCGCAACGACATAGACCCCGTCGTCGCCGGTGTAGTCGTACGCAGCGGTGGCGACCCAGAGCCGGCCCTGCGGATCGAATGCGAGTGCTGCGGCGTGGATCAACCCGCGCGCGAAGACCGACGCGTGCAATCCCGCCGGTCCATGCAGTCCGTCACCGATGCTCACGAGCGCGGCGGGCGAAGGCGATGCGCTGTTCGTCCCGCCACACGCGGTGACGATCGCCAGCGCCACAGCCGCAGCCCACCACCGGTTGCACTTCATGGAGATCGCGATGAGCTTACGGCTGGTTCCTGAGTGATCTCTCCGTGCACCCTGGGAAAGACCCCACAGACGCGATGTCAGGACGCACGGCCCGCCTTTCATGACGCCATCGCGTCCCTCGAGAGATGCCAAGATTCGTTGCCTTCACCAGGCGCTTACGGAGGGGCGACGATGGACATGAAGCTCGAGGTCGCGGTGGTGCCCGTCTCTGACGTGGACCGCGCCAAAAGCTTCTATCAGTCGCTGGGGTGGCGGCTCGACGCCGATTTCGCCGGCGCAGACGGCTTCAGGATCGTGCAAGTCACACCTCCGGGCTCAGCGTGTTCGCTCATCTTCGGCGACGGGGTCACCGATGCCCTCCCAGGCTCCGCCGAGGGCCTGCAACTCGTTGTCACCGACATTGATGCGGCGCGAGTCGAGTTGACCGGACATGGTGTCGACGTGAGCGACGTGTTTCACGACTCAGGCGGCGTCTTCCACCACGCCGGCGAGAAGAACCGCGCGCCCGGCCCGGCGCCGGAGCACAAGAGCTACGGCTCGTTCGTATCGTTCACCGACCCGGACGGAAACCGCTGGTACATCCAGGACGTAACCACGAGCCGCCCGGGCCGCTGAGCGCGCACAGCGAGGAGCTCCTCGCCATGCCGCCCAGCAGCGGCGAAAATGTCTTGACTTCGGAGGTATGACGATGGCAGCAACCTACGACTCGGCCGCGGATCTGGCCGCCGCGTTGCGCCGTGCAGCGGCGGCGCACGGCCGTCACGAAGCGGAGATCGGGCACGCGGACGAGAACTGGCCGGACTGGTACGCGCAGCACATGGTGGACGAGCAGGGCGGGCACTCCGACCAGAGCGCCCAGGGAGCGAGCACATGACCGCGTACGACGCCATCGTCGTGGGCGGTGGGTCGCCAGGAGAGCACTGCGCCGGGGAGCTGGCCGATGGCGGTTTGCACGTCGCCCTCGTCGAGCGCGCGCTGGTGGGCGGCGAGTGCTCGTACTGGGCATGCATCCCGTCCAAGACGCTGCTGCGCCCTGGTGAGGCCGTCCATGCCGCGCGTGACGCGCAGGCGCACGCTGACATTGACGTCGAGGCGGCGCTGGCCTGGCGTGACTTCATGGTTTCGGACTACTCCGACGCCGGCCAGGAGCGCTGGTTGGCGGGCAAGGGCATCGACCTCCTGCGCGGCACCGGCCGGCTTGCGGGTGTGGGCGTCCTCGAGGTGGACGGTGTGCAGCACACCGCCACGAACATCGTGCTGGCGACGGGGTCCGATCCCATCATTCCGCCGATATCCGGGTTGCCCGATCTCGAGGGCGTCTGGACCAACCGCGGAGTGACCGGGATGAAGTCGATCCCTCGCCGCCTGCTCGTGCTCGGCGGCGGCCCGGTTGGCGTCGAGATGGCTCAGGCGGTTCGACGCCTCGGCGGCGAGGTGGTCGTCGTCGAGGGAGCGCCGCGCCTGCTCGGGCACGAGCCGGCGCCCCTTGGAGAGGCATTGAGCGCCGTCCTCCACCGTGACGGCGTCGAGGTGATCTTGAGCCGGAAGGTCACCGCTGCCGGCCGTGACGGCGACGACTACGTCCTGACCCTGGACGACGCCAGCGAATTGCGTGGCGACCGGTTGCTCGTCGCCACCGGCAGGCGTCCGCGCGTGGAGGGGCTTGGGCTCGAGACCGTCGGCGTCACCGCCACTGGACCTGGACACGGGATCCCCGTCGACGCCCACCTGCGAGCCGGCGAGCGTCTCTGGGCGATCGGTGATGTCACCGGCATCCGGCTCCTCACACACGTTGGCAAGTATCAGGGCGAGGTTGTCGCCGCCAATATCCTCGGTGACCCTCGGGAGGCCAACTACGAGGCCATTCCGGACGTCGTCTACACCGACCCGCAGGCCGCCGCGGTCGGCGCCGGTGAGGCGCGGTTCACTGCAACCACCCCGCTCTCGGAGGTGGCCAAGGCCGAGACCTACAGCCGGGCGTACGCTGAATCCCCCGGCTTCCTGGCACTCCTCAGTGACGGTGAACGGCTCGTCGGCGCGTACGCCTTCGGCCCCGAGGCGGGCGAGTGGCTGCAGCAAGCGACGCTGGCCATCCGGGCCCGTGTGCCGCTCGACGTGCTGCGCGACACGATCCAGCCCTTCCCGACCTTCTCGGAGATCTTCGTCGCCACCCTTAAAGCGCTCCACAGTCAGATCCGTGGCGCCCCGAAGCCCTAGGCGGTCTCCCCGAGCACGCGCAGCCGTGGCCGGTCGCCGGCCTCCACCTGCGACCAGCGTCCACCGGCGAGACGCATCGCGTGCGACGCGTGCAGCATCCGCTGGATCTCCTCTGCGGGCACCGGTCGCGAGAAGTAGAAGCCTTGGGCGAACCGGCAGCCGAGGCTCTGGAGCCGCTCGGCCTGTTCGGCCGTCTCCACGCCCTCGGCGATGAGGCCGAGCCCGAGCGTCTTGCCCATCCGGATGATCGCCTGCGCGAACGCGGTCCGGCGGGGATCCTCGGCGACATGGTCGACGAACAGCTTGTCGATCTTGAGGATGTCCAGCGGCAGGTCCTGGAGCGACGCCAGCGACGAGTAGCCGGTACCGAAGTCGTCCATCGAGATGCGCACGCCGAGCGCCTTGAGCTCGCGCAGGCGGTCCCGTGCGCTCACNNGGCAGCCCGGCCCGGGTGAGGATGCGCCACACCTCACTCACGAAACTCGGGTCGCGCAACTGCCGGGGCGAGACGTTGACGCTCACCGTGAATGCCGGCTCGTCGATCAGCTCGACCTGCCACTCCTGCCACTGCCGGCACGCCTCCTCGAGCACGTGGAGGCCGAGCTCGCGGATCATGCCGGTCTCCTCGGCGATGCCGATGAATTCGGCAGGCACCACCATGCCCCAGCGCGGGTGCTTCCAGCGGACCAGTGCCTCCACGCCGACGGGAGTGCTGGTGGTGATGTCGACGATCGGCTGGTAGAGGACGACCAGCTCGTGGCGATCGATGGCGCGCTCCAGGTCGGTGCGAACCTCGAGCCGGCGCGCGACAACGTCCTGCATGCCGGGCTGGAATATCTCGTAGGTGTCCTTGCCCTTCACCTTGGCGCGGTACATCGCCACGTCCGCCTGCCCGACGAGCTCCTCCGCGCTGATGTCGCGCGACGCGGTGACCGCGACGCCCACCGACGCGCTGATCGTGACCTCACGCCCGGCGACGACGAAGCGGGGCTTGAACACCGACACCACACGCTCGGCGACCCGGATGGTGTCCTCGGGATCCGCGGTTTCCTCGACGAGGATGGCGAACTCGTCGCCACCGAAACGCGCTGCCGTGTCCGACGCGCGGAGCACGAGCTTGAGGCGGTCGGCAACCCTCGCGAGCAACTCGTCGCCTGCCATGTGGCCGAGGCTGTCGTTGATCTCCTTGAAATCATCGAGGTCGAGGAACATCACGGCGAGTGACTCGTCATGGCGCTCGCGGCGCGTCAATGCATGCTCGAGGCGGTCCATGAAGAGCGCACGGTTGGCGAGGTCCGTCATGGTGTCATGGAACGCCTGCTGGCGGAGGCGGTGACCGAGGCGGGTGTTCTGCACCGCCACGCTCGTCTGCGCCGCGAAGGCATCGAACAGATGCAGATCGTCGTTGTCGAAGGTTCCGACACCGTTCATACGATTGGCGACGATCAGCGTCCCGAGCAGCATGCCCTCACCTTGCAGCAGCGTCGCCATCGCATCGGTGAATCCCTGCGCGCGCAACCATTCGCGGAGCACGGGATCAGACGTCGACGGCGTGACGATCAGTCCGCGCTTGGTCTCGTCGAGCAGCGGGACGAAGCATTCCAGATGTTCTGCGCTCAGCACGGTGTCAACGTTGTCGCTCGTGCCGCGAGACGTGCTGATCGTGCGCCACGACACCGTGCCGGTGGCCACCGGCAGCAATGACACGGTTGCGATATCAGCCCGGAAGACCTTGCGGAGCTGATCGAGCAATTCGGGAATCGCCGCGCCGTCGGAGCTGGCGCGCTGCAGCATGTCACTTGATTCGTACAGATACTGGAGTCGCTGATGCTTCTGATGCTCGCGCGTGTACAGCACGTACGAAGCGCCGATTGCCGCGAGCGGAGTGAGCAGCAGCAGCAGCGCCGAACCATCGATGTTGTACAGCGCCACGACGACCAATCCGAGGCTGCAGTTCGCGAAGCCGCCGATGAGCACGATCACGATCGGCTGCACCCATTGCCGGGGTGACTGCCGTCCCTCCGCGAGCGAGATGGCGAGTGCCGTGAATGCCAATCCCAGCAGTGACGCGATCGACATGAAGAGGAGCATCCACAGCCAGGTCGAGGGCCTGGTCGGGTTCGTCCCGGAGATCCGGTGGACGAGGATCGTGAAGGTCTCGGTCTCGATCGCGAAGCTCGCCAGGTTGAAGATGAGCCTGATCGGCTCCTGCCGCCGGATCAGGCCGAGACCGATGGCGGCGCCGAGGATGCGCGCGAGCACGAGCTCGCCCGGGTCGCCGGCGAGCATGAACACGCCGATGACCAGGGGAATCTCGCTCAACGAGAATGACTGGGATTCCTTGCGGAAGTGGATGAAGACGCGCCACCACTCGCCGACGGCGAATCCGACCACGAGCGCCGCGACCATCCACAGGATCGGCGGGCCGGCGGACTGGCGCAGGGGCGCCACGGCGACGACGTACACCAGGGCCGCCAATAGGCACATGCACATGTTCAGGACCCAGATGGGCGTCACGCTTCGACCGCTCGCCGTGGGCCGGTTCTCCGGGCCGGCCCTGGCATCAGCCGCACGCTGCCTGGTCTTCACCAAACCTCGTGGCACGTCACACAGTCCTGTGCATCGCGATCTCCCGCGCGAGCCTGGCGCCGGCTCGGGGCGGGCCCCCCTCAGGGGCTGACTGAGTTATATCCTCGGCGCTTCAAACGCGTCATGACGCCCCGGAATCGCGGATGTTACGGGCGATTGGATACGCGCCCCGCACCGCTCAGAATCGGCCGGGCGGCGCCGCCTGGAAGCCCAGGTTGCGCCGCCGCGCAGCTCAGTCCGGGAAGCCGGCCTGACCGAGGGTGACCGTGGCGCTGTGGCTGACCGCCGAGGCGTCCATCCAGGTGAGGCTCACGCTCTGGCCGACCTGGAATGACTCCATGGCGTTGTGGAGATCGTTGTTGTTCGCGATCGTGGTGCCGCCGATGCTGGTGATCCGTCCGCAGACGGTCACGCCTGCACCTGCGGCGGGGTTCCCGGTGACCTCGCTCACCCACGCTCCGGTGGTGGCCTCAGAGGTCGCGCAGTTGGGAGTGCTGCCGTCGAGACCGGGCTGGTCCACCGAGACCGCGACACCGAGCAGCGCGGCGTTGCCGATGTGGATGTTGGTGCCACTGCCGGCGCGGATCTCCGAGATGATCGACATGGCCTTGTTGATCGGGATGGCGAACCCGGTGGTGGAACCCGTCTCCTGGCCGGGGTTGCCCGAGGTCTGACCCGCGGTGGTCATGCCGATCACCTGGCCGGAGGAATTGACCTCCGCGCCGCCTGAATCACCGGGCTCGATGGCGGCGCTGACCTGCAGCATGCCGGTCAGGGTCTCGTTGTCGCCGCTGTCATCGCTCGCTGTGATCTGCGCGCCGATCCCCGTGACAGTGCCGCTGACCTGTGCCGGTGTCCCGCCCTTGCCGAGCGCGTTGCCGAGCACGGTGATCCCGTCTCCGACCGTGACATTCGAGGAGTTGCCGATCGGCACCGTGGGGAGGTTGGAGACGCCCTGGAGCTGGACGAGCGCGACGTCGTCCTTCGCGTCGTAGCCGATCACCTTCACCGTGTAGTTGGTGCCGGTGCCGTCGATCTGGGCATGAATGTTGATGGTGTCGTCGATAACGTGGTTGTTGGTCAGCACCAGCCCGTTGGAGCTGATGATCATCCCGGTGCCGGCGACCTCACCATTGCCGGCGGCCTCATCGGCGGTGATGTCCACCAACGCCGAGTCGATCTTCGCGACGGTCGCCGCCGAGATGGAACCCGTCGACGGATTCGGGCTCACGAAGCTCGGGATGTTCCCCGTGCCGTTCGAGTTTCCCGGAAGCACCGTCGATCCGCTCGAAGGGTTGGAGGCGGACGTGGTGGTCAGCGCCCACGCTGTGCCGCCGCCGGCGCCGACGCATGCAATCGCAAAGACGGCGAGCGCGGTGCGACGAAGCCCGGAGCTTCCGCTCGGACGCTGGGGAGTGGAAGGCCAGGTCGGGGGACCCCACTGGGGGTCGAATGACCACGGGCTGTACGAGGCGCCCACTGGTTCGCCAGGGGGTGGGGGCGGCGGATTGGGAGGGAGGTAGTCCTGCATCTCGTTGGTCATCATGCGGCTCCGAGGTTTTCAGTTTGGTGACGCTTATCAGCATGCCGCTGGAGGCTCAGCGCGGCCTGAGCCCTGCCTGTGACATTGCTGAGACCCGGGGCGTCACCGAGGTCGCTCACGGCCCCGCCGTCAACTCCTCCACCTCATTGTGGGGCAGCGGCGCGAAGACGTAGTAGAGGGCGGTGATGCCGGCCAGCGCAAGCGCCACCGGCGCGCTGATGAACGCGATCGCAAAGACGGCCGCGTAGACGACTGTTCCGAGCGACGCGCGCAGGCGTGCCCTGCCGCGTTGATTGAGTGGGACTGTCACCCGGGTGCGGCCTTCACCGAGCGACCACTCGAACATCGCGGTGAAGCTCAGCGCCATGCCCTCGAGCACCACCGCGTAGACGGCCATGGAGAGGTGCGAGTCCTCGCTGCCGCTGGTCAGGTACGTGGCCATGGTCGCCGTGGCGAACGGGATGAGCACGACGAACAGCAGCAACACGAGATTGAGAAAGAGCAGCGTCCGGTCGACCACGACGATGAGGCTGACCCGCGCGTGGTGGTTGACCCAGATGATCCCGATGCTGAAGAAGCTCACCGCGTAGGCGGCGAACTGCGGCCAGTGGTTGCCGAGCTGGGTGAACAGCTCTCCGTGCCCGGGTTCGGGGATGGTGAGGTCGAGCGCCAGCAGGGTGATTGCGACAGCGATGACCCCGTCGCTGAAAGCCTCCAGGCGCGCCTTGCTCATCTCCGCGGAGAGCGTACATGCACTTCGCGGTCGCGACACGCGACCTCGGGGTACCATCTGACGGCCGCAGCGATCGACGCCGCAGCCCGTCCTTGAACTCGCGTTCTCCTCCACGTCTCACTGAGGTTCGAGGTTGTCTCGTACGTACGACCTTTCAGGCCGCCGCCGCGTCCGCCGGCGCCGCGCGTCCTTGAAGTCCGGCCGCCAGCGGATCACCCGGGGATCGCTGGTGGCGGCCGGTTTTCTGATCTCGATCCTGACCGGCGTGCTGCTGTACTTCCTACCAGCGCTCCAGGTTGCGCTCCGCGACACCGGCCAGGTCAACACATCCCTGGGTGGAAGCGCCCAGCTCAAGCCGGTCTCGGCGAGCGAGAACCTCTCGACGACGTCGCCGTTCACGCTCCTGCTCCTGGGCTCGGACAGCGATTCCAAGTTCAACGGCGATTACCTGACCCAGTCGATGATCCTTACCCGGGTCGACCCGGCCACCAAGCACGTGACCATGCTGTCGATCCCACGCGACCTCTGGGTCCGCCTCTGCACCGGCGCCAACGGCAAGATCGACCAGGCCTTCCTGCACGGCGGAGCCCAGTGCGCAATCCAGACCGTCGAGCGTGATCTCAACGTCCACATCGACTACTACGCGTGGATCGGTCTCCAGGGCCTCGTCTCGGTCCTGAACGAGCTGGGTGGCGTCAACGTCATCGCCAATAACCCGGTGATGGACGACTACTACCCGGCGGATCTCTCGGGCGGCAATCCGTACGACTACGAGCGAATCCTGGTGCTTCCGGGTGCGCAGCACATGAGCGGGACGCTGGCGCTCGAGTACGTTCGCGCACGCCACGATGACGCCTACGGCGACTTCGCGCGCTCCCAGCGCCAGCAGCAGATCCTGATCGCCTTGCGTGCCAAGACGAAGTACGTGTCCATCGCGGACATTCCGACACTGGCGACGTCGCTGGGAGCGAACTTCCAGACCGACATGAGCATCGGCCAGGTGAGTGGCCTGCTCCCGATCGCGGGATCGGTACCGCTCAGCGCGATCGCGCAGGTGGTGCTGCTGCCGCCGTACACGAGCAGCGTGTACGTCGGCGGACAGGACGCGCTCATGCCCAACTGGGCGTTGATCCGGCCGGAGGTCGCCAAATACTTCCCCGTGGCGTCCTGAGTTGAGACGAGCGGCGCTGCTCATCTGTCTGATGCTGGCGAGCGGCCTGGCTGCCAACCGGACCCTCGCGGTGCTGCAAACGCATACGACCGCCGCATCGATCATCACCACGACGAGCCCGCAGGTGAAGCTCCCGGGGACGATCTACGTGAGCCAGGAGGGTTCGATCTACGCCATCTCCGGTGCAAAGGTCCGCAGGCTTGCGCTGCCGTCGGGGGGCGTCTGGACGCAGCCGCGCGTGCTTGCGGACGGATCGCTGCTCGTGATCCGCAGGTTCGATCAGTACTCGGACCTGTATCACGTCAGCGCTTCAGGTCACATCCTCGCGCAGATGACGTCCGACGACCAGGCGACGGGCAACGCGACGCTCCAGCTGGACCACTGGATCCTCTGGCCGGCGATCGGCCCGGATGGCACCACCGTCTATTTCGCGACGGACTCGCCCAAGCCGGCACCCAACAAGAGCTACGAGGTGGATTTCTCGCTCTGGTCATCGCCGCTGAGCACACCGTTCACCATCGGTGACACCGGAGTGAGTGGTGGGACACGCTGGTCGGTGCCCGACCTCTACACCGGCGGTGACATCGAACCGGTGCCGCTCCCCGACGGCGGCGTTCTCTACTCGAGCTACGCGAACACGGGCAAGGGAACCGTGGTGACCGTGCTCGGCCTGCAGACGGGCCCGACGAGCCCGATGAAGGCGCTGACGACCCCGCAACAGGACTGTGGCGCACCGGCGGTCGCGGCCGACGGGGTGACCGTAGCGATGGTGTGCACCAACGCGGGGCAGACCGCCAACCTCGAGATCGCGACTCTCCAGGGCAACACACTCGGGCCGCTGCATGTGGTGGTCGCGAACTGCCTCTGCAACTCGCCGTCATGGTCGTCGACCGGGGACGACCTCCTCTATATGAATGCGTCGAACCCGGACGGCAACTTCGGGCTCTGGTACATCGCCGACGCGGGTGGTGTGCATCCCGGCACGGCTCGACGGGTCAGCGACTCGAGCGTCGACCTTGATGCGACGTCCGCAGCCGCGTGGTCGAGCCGGTGACCGATCAGGAGGCGGGCTGGGTCAGGTCGTAGACGGTCACACCATCGACGGTGGCGGCGGTGAAGTGCTGCTCGACCCACCGCGCGATCTCGCTCGACGTGCCGCTGCCGCCACCGAATCCGCCGGATCCGAGGAAGTAGTGGATGCGGCCCTGCGCGACGTACTGCTCGAATTGCGCGAGCGTCGGAGTGGGATCAGTGCCGTTGAAGCCGCCGATCGCCATGATCGGGTCATCGGTCGCGAGCTGATATCCGGCCGCTGAGTTAGCGTCGATTGTGGCTCCAACCCAGCTGTAGTGGCCCGCGTCGGTCTCGAGCAGCTTCACCAGCGCCGCTCCTGGAGTGCTCGCGTTCAGGAACGATCCCGCGCCGCCTCCGAAGCCACCGCCGCCCGCGCCGCGCGGGATGCCGAAGCCTCCGCCACCGAATCCGCCGGGGTTGCCGAAACCGGCGCCAGGAAAGCCGCCCCCGAAACCGCCGCCGCCGAACCCGCCCGGGAGTCCTCGCGAGCCTCCGCGGCCCGCAAAGCCGCCACCAAACCCGCCCGGAACTCCGCCGGTGTTCGCGGCCGTGACGGCCGGCCCTGCGGAGGGGATGGCACCGGAGTGCGCCGTCAGCATCGTGTTGATGGTGTAAGCAGCAGGTCCGGCAAACGCCGCGAGCATGCCAACGGTGAGCACTGCCGCCACAACCGCCCGATGCAGCAGCGGAATCCCGCCGATCGCGATCGCCGCGGCGACACCAAGGACGCCGACCGCCGTGGCGAGTCCGGGAGCGAACCCGGGGCTGCGCTCGAGCAGGACCACCGACCAGATGCTGGTCGCGGCCACGGTGGCCGCGAGCAGGAGACGCGCCCACATCCGTGTGCGCTCATGCCAGAACAGCACGCTCCCGATCCCCACGAGCGCGCCGATCGCCGGGGCAAGTGCGACCGTGTAGTACGGATGAATGATCCCCGCGGCGAGACTGAAGACCAGCGCGGTGACGATCAGTGAACCGCCCCAGAGCAGCAGCGCGGCACGGGTACGATCGGTGCGCCCGCGTGTGAGCGTGAACACCAGTCCCGCGACAAGCAGGATCAACGCCGCGGGGAGGAGCCAGGAGATCTGTCCGCCGAAGCTGGGGTTGAACAAGCGGTCGAGACCGGTGGGTCCCCACATCGAGCCGGCAGCGCCCGTGCCGCCGACGCTTCCCGTCTCGTTGCCAGTCAGCCTGCCGAATCCGTTGTAGCCAAAGATGAGGTTGAGGATGCTGTTGTTCTGCGATCCGCCGATGTAGGGGCGGTCCGCAGCGGGCGTGAGTTGCACGATCGCGACCCACCAACCCGATGCTGCGACCATCGTCAATGCGGCAATCGCGAGTTGCGCGATGCGGCGTCTCAGCGAGACCGGAGCCACCACGAGGTAGACGAGCCCGAACGCAGGAACAACGAGGAACGCCTGGAGCATTTTCGTGAGAAACGCGAATCCCACCAGTGTCGCGGCGAGCACGAGCCACCTGGTCTTGCCCGCCTCGATCGCCCGCACCGTTGCGTAGGTTGCGATGGTGAGCAGGAGCACGAGCAGGGCGTCGGGGTTGTCGAAGCGGAACATGAGCGCCGCCACCGGCGTGAGCGCAACGGTTGCCCCGGCGATCAATGCCGCGGCGGGTGAGAACCATCTCCGGACAGTCAGATAGGTGAAACCCACCGTGGCCACACCCTCGAGCGCCTGGGGCACGAGGATGCTCCACGCATTGACGCCGAACAGGCGAGCGGAGAGGTCCATCACCCACAGCGCGGCAGGTGATTTGTCAACCGTGATGAAGTTCGATGCGTCGAACGATCCGAAGAAGAACGCCTTCCAGCTGGTGGATCCTGCCTGAACCGCCGCTGAATAGAAGGCGTTCGCCCACCCCGAAGCGCCGAGATCCCAGAGATAGAGGAGGGCCGCGATGCCGAGCAGGCCGAGCAGCGAGGGGCGTACCCACGCGGCGTCCTCCTGACGGCCGCGAACGAGCAACCTGACCCAGCGCACGGGGGCCACGATCCCGGCGCCACCCCGGATGCGAGGCGGCGCCGGAGGCGCAGCCGGCAATGCCGGCGGCGGATCGTCGAAGAACGGGCGGGAAGCCATGACCTGACTGTGCCGCCCGCGGCTCACGGCGATCTGAGCGAAAGCTCAGAGTTCGCTGTGAGCGTGTGGACTATGGCAGGAGGTGGTCCGGGCTACCGCTGAAGCCGACTTCCACGCTGAACGTGTCACCGGCGGTCGCGTTCGAGGCCACGTCATAGACGAGGCTCCAGTAGCAGTTGGAGGTTCCAGTCGTTGTGCACGCCACGCCTCCGGGGCCCGTGAACGATGCCGGGATCTGGATCTGGATCTGCACCCATTGTCCCTGGTAGATGGCGCCGCCTCCCCCGTTGGCCGTTTGGTAGCACGCGTCGCAGCTACCGCCTGCGGGCCAGGTCCCCAATGTCGAGACGTTGGGGTTTCCGCTCGGCGGTGACGACCCTGCTAAGTCGGCGCCGAGGTCGGTCATGCTGTTTGCCGTCGCCCAGGTCACACCGTCGGGCTCCCGCAATCCGACGTATGCCGCGCCTCCTCCGACGTCACCGACGTCGAACAGGTCCACGTTGATCGTCTCACCCGCGTATGCGGTCGGGTCGATGCTGAAGAGGGGAATCGCGAACTGGGGATTGGACGCGCCGTTCACCGGGGTGAACACGGTCATGTCGTCCATCGCGGAGACGGTGCCGCAGCTCGTGCAGACCGATGTGCCTGGACTGACCAGCCGCACCGCATAGCCCTTGTGCGCGTCCGAGTATCCGTTCCCCCCGTTCGCGACAGTGGAGTCCGGCAGCGCGCATGGGCCGGCGGAGGTCCCCGGGCACGTGGGCCAGCCGTTCCATTGCAGCGAGTCCACCTCGAGACGGTAGTACTTATCGACGGTCGCTCCCGCAGGATTACTGATGGTCCCGTTGAACCGGTTGGAGTCTGCGGCCGGCGCACCGCCGGATGCCGCGTTGTGGTTCTCCGGATCCGTCGCGTTCGTTGCGTTATAGGTCAATACTGAAATCCACTGGTGATACGTCGGGTTGGTGCCGCTGACCGTCGTCTGACTTGGACAGCTCCCGCCGTTCGCGCCGGGCTTGTAATAGAAGTAGCTGGTGGGGCTGCTCGACGCGTTGTACGGGTAGAACACCTCCTGGCCGACCTTCGAGTCCGAGAGCCGCGATGACAGCGTCGAGACTGAGAACAACGTGTACTCCATCGCGGAGTACTCGGTGCACACCGCACCCGTGCCCCCGAAGCTCGAGTCGTCCTCGTGGTAGCAGTACGGGGCCGAGGTCTGGCTGCCATCGCAGGTGTCAGCTGCGAAAGCGGGGTTGTAGACCTGCAGGTCCGCCGACGCACCCGGTGGGAGGTCGATCAGGTAGTTGTTGCCACCCTGGTATTCGAGCGTCGCGTCGGGCGTCGCGGTCTGGTCGGCTGCGCTGATCGCGTGGTAATCCGGTGCGGACGACGCATTGCACGAGTCGGTTCCCGATGGACCACACGCGTTGCTGTTCTGATCGGGCGTCGGTGTGAATGCGTCGCCCTCGGACCGTGGGTTTCCCCAGCCTTCCTGGCGCTCGAAATACCCGGTGACGCCGAGGCTGGAAAGATCAGCCCCCTGCTGGGAACCAGGCTGCCCCAGCGAGATCGGGGGAAGGTACTGGGCCGTCTCCGATCGAACCACGGTGTGCGCGCCGAAGCCGACGAGTCGGAGGAAGATCGTCGAGACCGAGGTTGAGATCTGGACTTTCAACTCGTTGGTCTTCGGCTGCGACGTGAGCACGCACGGGAACTGGTTCGCCGCACACGAGGCCCCATTCGAGCCGGCGTTGGGAAACCCGTCACGAGCAGCCTCAACCAGCGCGGCATTGTTCGCGTCGGGGAAGTCGCCGGGAAGATAGGCGACGCCGGCGAGCGCCGCAGCGGCGGCGGCACGCTCGAGCTTGTTGCTGGTGAGATAGCTCGAGCCCGCGTCAACGGCAAGGCCGGCGACGACGAACAACAGGACCGAGACGAGTGCGAAGATCGCCATCGCCTGACCCTTCGCGGAGCGCCGGGCGGGCCGGTTCGGTTGTGGTCTCATGGTCATCCTCATGCTGTCGGCGCAAGCCGCATAACGGTGTATTGAGTGTCGGTCTGAGTGAAGAGTCGCAACGCCGGGGACGTGTACGTGAAGACGAGACGTACGCCCAGCTCCGACTCATTTGGATGTGTCTGATCGCGGAGAGCGAGGGTGTAGGAGGCGGTGCCGCTGAGCGTTGCGGTGGTTCCGACCACGGTGTACTTGTCGATCAATTCGGTAACGCCTGCGCATACCGGGGTATACGAGTTCTGGAGCGTGCTCGTGCAGTAGGCACCGTTGTTCGGTGGGCAGGTGCCGCTCGCAAACGGCGTGATGCCGGTACAGCCATTCGGCTGGTAGATGTCGATCTCGATCACCTTGGCGTTGGTGAGCTGCGGTGACACGATCGGCAGGACCTGATCGATGATGTCCTGGTCGATCTGACACGGGTCCGCCGTGGTCGCCTGGCAGGCTGCCAGGGTCTCGTTCGGGTATCCGCCGTTGCCCAGCTCGGCGGCGATGCGGGCGCCGGCTCGCGTGGCCTGCGCGGCCGCGTTGTTGTCGTCGATGAGATTCGCCGCGGTCCACGAGCCGAGGAAGAGGAGCAGCAGGACCGGGAGCAAGAGGGCCATCTCGACCATGGCCTGGCCGCTCCTGGTGTCGCGTACGCGCATCACTGCTGTGGCTCCAGGCGGAAGAGGTTGACCGTCGTGCTGTTGAAGGTCAGCGTCCCGATCAGCAACGTGTACGAGAAGTGGATGACCAATTTCGCGTAGTCAGGCGTGGGGCCGACGTTGCGCACGGCGGGAATCCACTGGATCGTCCCGATGGTCGCTCCCGAAGCGGTGTAGCGGTTCTCGCACACGCCGGCGGCGCAACCGGTCGCGTCGGCGAAGACGCCGGCGGTGACCGTCTCCTTGTAGACGTCGACCTCGGTCACGGTGACCAGCGGTGTGCTGTTGAGCCCGTCGCTGTCCATCCGCGAGATGGCGATGGTGTCGGCGTTGTTCGGCTGCGGGATCCCGGTGTTGTCGTAGTTGCCCTCGGCGGCGATGGTGGCAACCCCGATGTCCGCCGCGTACTGCATGGCGTTGGCTCCGTAGAGGTAGAAACCCGCGTTCATCACTGAGAAGATCAGGAAGAAGAGCAGGCCCCCGACGATGGCGAACTCAACCAGCCCCTGGCCCGAAGACCGGCGCCTGCGCAGTCGCCTCACATGCGTGGAAATGGTTGGATCCTCCAGAGCGGTGGTGCCTTGTGACACCGACCTGTCCACCCCGAATGCCAGTATCGACGCGATCTCGGCCTGCACCCGATTGCAATGTGTGAAGAGTTGGTTGCAAACCGTGACGGAACTCCGATAACGCCTCGCACGGCCACCTGCCGCCCTGGTCGGTCACCCAACCGGGGCGCCGAGCGAGGCCATTTTGTAGGGAACCTGGGCAAATTCCCGGAAGTGCTTGCCTAAGCTGCCGCACTAGTGCAATTAATGCGCGGCAATTAATTCCGTCAGATGCCGTCCAGGAGGTCGCGATGAGCGAGAGGGCCAAGACCATCGACACCCTGCTCGACGAGCGGCGTACGTTCGCTCCGAGCCCGGAATTCCTCTCCAAGGCCAGGGTCACCGACCAGAGCCTCTTCGAAGCGGCCGCCGCGGACCCCGAAGCGTTCTGGGCGGAGCAGGCCAAAAAGTACATCAGCTGGTACAAGCCCTTCGAGACGGTGCTCGAGTGGAACCTCCCATTCGCCAAGTGGTTCGTGGGGGGCGAGCTCAATATCTCGTACAACTGTTTGGACCGCCACGTCGAAGCCGGCCGGGGCGAGAAGGTCGCGTACCACTTCGAGGGTGAGAAGGGCGATACGCAGACGATCACGTACGCCGAGATGCTCTCCCGGGTCTGCCGGTTCGCCAACGCTTTGAAGAGCCTCGGTGTGAAGCGCGGCGACCGGGTCGGGATCTACATGCCGATGATCCCGGAGCTGCCGATGGCGATGCTGGCCTGCGCGCGCATCGGGGCGGCGCACTCGGTGGTTTTCGGCGGGTTCAGCGCTGAGGCCGTGCGCGACCGTATGAACGATGCGGGTGCCGTGGCGATCATCACTGCCGACGAGGGCTGGCGGCGCGGCGGCCTCGTGCCGCTTAAGCGAAGCGTCGACGAGGCCTGCGAGGGCTCGCCGACCGTCACAAACGTGGTGGTGGTCCGCCGCACCGGCAACGAGGTGCCCATGACCGAGGGCCGTGACCACTGGTACCACGACCTCGTCGAGAAGCAAGCCGACACCTGCGAGCCCGAGCACATGGAGTCGGAAGACCTCCTCTTCACGCTTTACACGTCGGGCACGACGGCGAAGCCAAAGGGGATCAAGCACACCACCGCGGGCTATCTGCTCTACGCGATGTTCACCCACGACCTGGTGTTCGACATCCAGCCCGACACCATCTACTGGTGCGCGGCCGACGTCGGCTGGGTCACCGGCCACTCGTACATCGTCTACGGACCGCTCGGCAACGGCGTGACCTCGGTGATGTACGAGGGCACTCCCGACTTCCCGGCCAAGGACCGCTGGTGGTCGATCATCGAGAAGTACAAGGTCACAGTCCTCTACTGCGCACCAACGGCAATCCGCACGTTCATGAAGTGGGGACCCGAGTTCCCGCGGCAGCACGACCTCTCGAGCCTCCGCCTGCTCGGCACCGTCGGCGAGCCGATCAACCCCGAGGCCTGGCTCTGGTATCATCGCGTGGTGGGCGGCGGCCGCGTGCCGATCGTCGATACCTGGTGGCAGACCGAGACCGGCGGCATCATGATCACGCCGCTGCCGGGCGCCATCGCGACCAAGCCCGGCTCGGTGACGCTGCCCTTCTTCGGGATCAGGCCGGCGATCGTCGATACCGAGGGCAAGGTGCTCGAAGG
>PKXZ01000103.1:0-203 GCA_003132525.1 Candidatus Dormiibacterota bacterium
CGTCCTGTTCGTGCTGACACTGCTCGTCAACGGCGTGGCGCGCCTGCTCGTGCAGCGGGCTTCGCATGCGAACCGACCCGAGACGACTGCCAAAGACCGCGCCGAGGGTGGCCCGATGTCGATCGCGGGAGCGACGGGCATATGAGCGCACAGAGCCCGGCGCCCGACCAGCTGGCACGCTTCAACGTCAGCCCGGCGCGCCG